>CAZCOG010000034.1:0-72847 GCA_964500445.1 uncultured Persicitalea sp.
ATCTTTTATTTTACCGGTACCCCAACTATTTCTTTTATTTTTTATGTAAATTCTGTAATAAAAGAAAGTTACCTGATTTTCTCATGGCGCAGGTCAGTGTGTTATTCTTAAAAAAAGCCAAAAAAGAAACCCAAAAGTCCCCAATGTGCCTGGCAGATGCATTTTTAAAAATAAAAAGCCCCGGATTAAAAAATCAGGGGCTTGTTTTCAGAAAGTACTTAGTCGACTCAAACCGTCTCCTTCGTCAGTTCACCATTTACCAGCCGCCAGATTCCCCGCGGATTGGCGTTTTTCAGCTCGTCGGGCAAGAGGCTGTCCGGCCAGTCCTGAAACGATTGCGGACGCACGAAGCGCAGGATGGCATCGCGTCCTACGGAGGTGAAACGTGAGTCGGTGGTGGAGGGGAACGGTCCGCCGTGGTGCTGCGCGGGGCAGACTTCCACGCCCGTCGGGACGCCGTTCATGATGAATCGTCCGGCGCGTCGGGAAAGCAGGCGCAGCAGTTGCGGGTACCTGGCCGCTTCGTCGGCGTCGGCCATCAGGGAAGCGGTAAGCTGACCGGGAATGTGTTTGAGCGCAGCCTGCAGTTCGTCGGTGTCTTTACACACCACCAGCAGCGAAAACGGCCCAAAGACTTCCTCGTGCAGATTAGGGTTATCCATGAATACTTTGCCGCTCACCCGGGCGATAGCCGCCTGCGACTGGTTTTCGCCTTCCACTTTTTCATCGGAAAGTACCAGCGTTTCCACGTCCGATTCGGCCAGGGCGGCGTCGCGCAGTTTGAAGTAGTTCTTGCGGATGCCTTCGGTCAGCATGGTCATCGAGCTGACCTTACCGATTGCTTCGGCGTACTTTTCCTCAAAATTTTTCAACGCGGGTGACTCCACCGTGAATACCAGCCCCGGGTTGGTGCAGAACTGTCCGGCCCCCAGCGTCACCGATCCGGCCAGCGTTTTGGCCAGCATGTCGGTCTTGGCCGCCAGCGTATCGGGCAGGATCACGACCGGATTCACGCTGCCCATCTCGGCAAAAACGGGAATCGGCTCGTCGCGCTCCTGCGCCATTTTGTACAGCGCCATGCCACCTTTCAACGAACCGGTGAAGCCCACGGCTTTGGTATGCGGGTGCTGCACGAGGGCCGTACCTACCTCGTAGCCGTCGTCGTAGAGCATGGAAAACACCCCATCGGGCATGCCGGTGCGCTTGGCGGCCTTCACAATGGCCTGCGCCGTGAGATCGCTGACGCCGGGATGAGCCGGGTGCGCTTTGAGAATAACCGGGTTTCCGGCGGCCAGCGCCGGACCGGTATCCACGCCCGCAATCGAGTAGGCAAAGGGAAAATTGCTCGACCCAAACACCACGATGGGCCCAATGGGCACCAGCATCTTGCGCAGGTCCGGCTTGGGCGCGGGCTGACGGTCGGGCTGGGCGGTATCTACCCTAGCCTCCACCCAGGAGCCTTCGCGGATGAGGTCGGCAAACTGCGTGAGCTGCCCGACGGTGCGGCCGCGTTCGCCCTGCAGACGTCCCATGGGCAGACCGGTTTCCTGGTGGGCGCGTTCCAGCAGTTCGTCTCCCATCGCCATGATTTCTTCGGTGATCGCGACCAGAAAATCGGCGCGTTGGGCGGCGGGCAGCGCGGCGTATTCGTCAAAAGCCTGTTCGGCCAGCTGCATGGTCCGCTCGACTTCCTCCGGCGTGGCGGGGTGGAATTCTTCGGGCAGGTGCGAATCGCTTACCGGAACGTAAGATTGAAAGGTTTTAGAATTTTCGGCCGATTGCGAGAAGCCGATATAGTTTTTTCCTAGGATAGACATCTTTTGGTTTTAGGGTTGAAAGGTTTAAATGTTTGAGTTTAGTGGTTTAGGGGTTAAAAGGTTAATCGGTGAAGGGGAACGCTCTCTGGGCGATGAGTCGTTTTGAATTCAGTATCAATCTATTCCCGTTTACCAATAACTTGATTGTGGCTATTGCCGTAAAAAGAAAAGATTTGCGCTGATTTCCTCAAAGGGCGAGCGCAAATCTTGTCATACCATTCCATAGAATCGTGCCCAGGTACGAATACTGAACACTTAGACAACCGCGAGCGGTTCCGTGTACGAGTCAACCGTTCAGCGATTCAACACCCGCGAGGGCGGCCCCATACACGATTAAACGCCGGGGGGGCGTTCCCCTTCAACACTTAAACCCTTCAACTTTTAAACCAACAACTACACTAATCGCCCGATCAGGTTATCCACCGAAATTCCCTCGGCTTCGGCTTTGAAGTTGCGGACGATGCGGTGACGCAGCACGGGCAGCGCGACGGCCCGCACGTCTTCGATGTCGGGCGAGTACTTACCCGACAGCAGCGCGTTGCATTTAGCGGCCAGAATGAGCGCCTGCGAAGCCCGGGGCCCCGCCCCCCATTCGAGGTAGTTGGCGGTATCGTTGGCGGCCAGTTCGGTGTTGGGCCGGGTTTTCTGGACCAGTTTTACGGCGTACTCGATCACATTGTCGGTGACGGGCACGCGGCGCACCAGATGCTGGAATTCCTGAATGTCCTGGCCGCTAAGGATTTCCCGCACGGCATGCCGCTCGTCGGTGGTCGTGGCTTTCACGATGCTCACCTCTTCGGCGTACGACGGGTAGTCTAGCGATATCATGAACATAAAGCGGTCGAGCTGCGCTTCCGGCAGCGGATAAGTACCTTCCTGCTCGATGGGGTTTTGAGTAGCCAGCACGAAGAAAGGCCGCGAGAGGTCGTGGCGTTGTCCGGCCACGGTCACGGAATATTCCTGCATCGCCTCCAGCAGCGCCGACTGCGTCTTGGGAGGCGTCCGGTTGATTTCGTCGGCCAGGATGATATTGGCAAAAACGGGACCTCGCAGGAATTTGAAATTCCGCTGCTGGTCCAGCGTTTCGGAACCCACGATGTCCGAAGGCATCAAATCGGGCGTGAACTGAATGCGGTTGAAGCTCAGGTCCATCGAGGAAGCAATAGTCTGGATCAACAGCGTTTTGGCCAGGCCGGGTACGCCCACCAAAAGGCAGTGGCCCTGACAAAAAATGGCGGTAAGTAACAGTTTGACAACGTTATCTTGTCCCACAATGACCTGCCCGATTTCGGTGCGGAGTTGCTGGTAAGCTTGCGTCATCGCCTCAGCGGCCTCGACGTCGGAGTTGTATTTCAATTTAGTTGAAAGTTGAAAGTTGAAAGTTGAAAGTTGAAACCGGATTGCCGGCGGTCAGCCGCTGCCGTGCTATTGAGAGTGGGTTTCGCCAGATGCTTTGAAATATTCCGACATTCACTAATTCTATCATTCAAAATTAAAAACTACTGATTCTCCCTGGGGGAAAGCCCGAATATACTACAGTTTTGGAATTCATCATCCACGCTGATAAAAACATCGCCCGCTGCTTTCTTGAACCACTCTTCGAGCGCATTGTTTTTTTTGTTACTCAGCACAATCTGGGCCAATTTTTCGTAGTCGTCCCGCAAGTTAGCGGTGTGCCCCTCCGATTTGCTTTTATAATAGAGAATCCGCATGGCCGAACGACCGTCTTCGGTACGGTAAGGGATGGGTGCGCTGATCTGGCCCACTTTCATGCTGTCGAGTGCAAAGTACAGCGCCGGGTCCATCGAGGCATCCAGCGGAATGCGCGTCAGGCCCGTCTGCGGATCCATAATGAGCCCGCCCGCGTCGGCGGTCATTTTATCTTCCGAATCGTTCTTGGCGGCTTCCGCAAAAGTCAGCGTATCAATTTTTATCAGCACGTTCAGGCTATCGAGGTAGCGGGTCGCTTCGGTGACGTCGGTGCCGCGGTTGTAGTCGGGCCGCAGCAGAATGTGGCGGGCATGGTACTCGGCCCCGCGCGTTTCGAGAAGTTGGATAAGGTGAAACCCGAACTGGCTTTCCACGATATTGGAAATTTCGTTGGGCTTCATGGCCAAAGCCGCGGCCTCGAACTCGGGTACCATGGCCCCGCGCTTGGCAAAACCCAGGTCGCCGCCGTTCTTGGCCGAACCAAGGTCTTCGGAGTAAATCTGGGCCAGCATCGCGAAATCTTCGCCCGATTCGGCTTTTTTCTTGATTTCCAGCAGTTGATTGCGCAGCTTGTCTTTCTGCTCCTGCGTCACGCTGGCCACGCGCACGATCTGCCCCACTTCTACTTCTGCCGGGATGTAAGGCAGGGAATCTTTGGGGATGGCGTTAAAGAACCTGCGGACTTCGTTGGGCGTGATTTTGACATCGCCGGCGATCTTTTGCTGCATCGTTTCGACAATCGTCTGGTCTTTGACCTGCTGACGCAGCTCAGTTTTGAGTTCGTTCACGCTCTTGCCGTAGGCTTCCATCAGGTTTTTCTCGGAGCCGAAGCGCTGAATCATGTAGCTCATCCGCCCGTCGAGTTGCTCATCCACGCGGCCTTCCTCCACCGTCACGGAGTCGATCTCGGC
Source organism: uncultured Persicitalea sp. (assembly GCA_964500445.1). Lineage (GTDB taxonomy): Bacteria > Bacteroidota > Bacteroidia > Cytophagales > Spirosomataceae > Persicitalea. The sequence goes on from CAZCOG010000034.1 coordinate 4,439, forward strand.
TTTGGCCAGGAGCATTTTATTGATAATGAGCGATTCCAGCAACTGACAGCGTTCGGGCGAGCGCTGCCCTTCGGCTTTGTAGCTTTGGAAAATCTCTTCCAGCTCGGAGCGCAGGATGTAGTAGTTGTCCACGCGGGCGATGATCTTGTCCACACTGACGCCCGTCTGCCCCTGCCCGAAACTCAGCGTCGATATCAAGCCGAATGCGATGAGAAAGGCACCGCGGAAAAAGGTTGTTTTTATTTTCATGGTTTATTTTTGAGTTTCAAAGTTCCAAAGTCGCAGAGTGGCAAAGTACCGGTCGGACCCGCGTTCGGGCTGGCGCACCACCGGTCGGACCCGCGCCCGGGCTGGCGTACCAGCAAAGAAAAAGAATTTATTTTGAGCCGTCAGCTGATAGCCAATTACCTCGTCAACTTATCCAATTCTGCTTTGTTCACCTTCATGGGGTACTTTTGTTTCAGCGAATCCAGCCATTGTTTTTCCAGAATCCGCTGGTAGGCATTGATGACCGAGCCCCGCGCTTCGGCAAATGTTTTGGTGCGCGGTTCTTCGATTTTCTCCACTTCGATCGCCGCAACCCTGCGTCCTGGCAGTTCGACGGTCTGCTTTCCGACCTGCCAGTCGGCATTCCTGAAATAAGGATGATCCTGAGCAAAGTACCCGCTGCTGATTTTAACGCTGCCGGGGGCATCGAGGTTCATGGCCCGTTCCAGGTCTTTCTTTGAACGACTGAAAAACTGAAAACTTACGCGCCGATTACGATTAGGGTCCGGCACGGGCCGAAAAGAGCCGTAATCTTTCTCCATAATCCGGGTAATGGGGATGCCCTGCCCGTTGAGGTAGCGCACCACCCGGCCAATCCGCGCCGCCGATACCGTGTCGGCTTCTTCGGCGGTCCGCGTCCCGGCGACTTCCACCACAAAATCAGCGTTCTTCTTCATGGTGGCCGCCAGCAGGTACAGCGTGTTCAACTGCGCCGCCAAAAGTTCCGTTTTATTTTCTTCAAATACTATTTCCTCACTTTTCAGCCGCAAAGGATAAGGCGATTCCGCCAAAGTCCTGGTTACCTGATTCAGCGTCGCCGTATCCTGTGCCTCCACCACGGTCGCCAAAGCCCGCGCGGGGTACTTGTACTGGTCGATATTCTGTTCGTAAAGCCTGACCTGCCCCAGTGAATCGTCGAGCGAACGCTGCCAGACCTGCTCTTCCATGACCTGCGACAGTAACACGCCTTCGCGGATATCCTTCATAAGCGCTTTGAATTCAGGATATTTATTTTCCAGATTGTCGCGCTCGTATTCCAGGAGTCGTTTGTTAAGAAAATCGTTGTAATACGTCCGCAAAACAATTTTGGGATCGGAGCCTGGCGGGCGAGGCTTCAGGCGGTTTTTAGTGTATTCCAGGAAATCGTTGCTCGTCGCGGCCGCTTTCTCGATGGTGAAAAGCATGGGGTTTTCTACCGCCGCCGAAAAGGTTTCGGGTAGTTTCCACTTTCCGGCCAGCAGGGTACTGTCGGCCAACTCAAGCATTTCGCTCCAGGCGTCGGGATTCTCGCTGATTTCGTATTCGCCGCGCAGACGGTCGGTAAAGGCTTTCCTGACCAATTCGCCCCGGCTATCGGTCAATACTTTTTGTTTCAGCGAGGTCTCCATGACCTCATAAGATTCCAGCGGGCGCTTCTCGACCAGCCGGATGATATGCCAGCCGTAGGGAGTCTCGACGGGTTGGGAATAGTCTCCTGTTTTATCCAAACCGTAAGCGGCTTTCTCAAATTCGGGCATCGCTTCGCCCACCCCAAACAGGGGCAGCAGTCCGCCCGCCTGCCGCGACTGAAAGTCGTCGGAATAGACCTGCACGATTTTTTCCCAGGCCTCGCCTTTTTCCAATCGATTATACGCTTCTTTGATCCGCTGTTGGGCCGCTTTCTTCTTTTCGGGCGAAAAATCCGGCTTTTGCTGAATCATGACGAGCGCCACGCGTAGTTTGGGGCGGGCGGGGCGGCGGTCGAGTACTTTAATGATTTCGTATCCGAACTTCGTGCGTACAGGCTCGGAGATCTGACCGATCGGCGTGAGGTAAGCCGCATTTTCGAAGGGATACACCATCTGGAAGGCCGTAAAGTACCCCAGATCACCTTTGTTATCCTTCGCCGTAAGGTCTTTGGAAAATTGGGCGGCCATATCGCCAAAATCCGAGCCTTCCAGCAGCCGTCCCCGCATAGCCACCGCCGCCCGGTAAGCCGACAGCGTGTCGGCGGGCGAGGCTTCTTCCGGTACGGCCACCAGGATATGCGCCGCTCTGACCTCCTGCTTCAGGCGGTTGTAGGCTTCCTGCGTAAGATCGGCCACGAGTTCATCGTCACGGAGGTAGGGTGCCGCCAATTGCTCACGGTACGAGGCGATTTCTTCCTTAAAGTCGCTGGTCGTATCGCGGCCCTGCGCTTCGGCGCCCAGCAATTTCAGCTTGGTGTTGGTATACACCTCGAAGTACTCCGCCGCGCTCAGCGATTTGGCCGAATCCGCCGAAAAGCGGTTTTTGGTAAAAGACTGAAAGAAAGCATCGGGACTAAACGATTCATCGCCGATTTCGACCAGTACGGGTTCTTTGGGAGCGGCAGGCTTAGTCTGCTGTATGGGTGGAGTGGTCGTTTTACAGGCAGCCATCACGGCAAAAACTCCTGCGACCGACCAGATATTTTTAATCATTTTTTGTAGAAACCTAGGTATTCCGGCGCTGCTAGTGCAATGTACTAGTAAACCGTCCGGCAGTTCAAATATTGTCCAAACGCCAAAGTTACGGGCTTTCGTTGCCAGATGAAAGATTCCGGTCAGGATTTGGGTGGGCTTAGGTGCTTCATCCGAACCGTTTGACTACGCAGTTCGTAGAAAAGTTCATAGTGAAAGCTGCTTTTCAGGTGCGAATCCTTAAAGGTAAGGGGTACTTTAAGCGAGGGATTGGCTACGGCTTTCTGATATAACAGTTCGGTACTGTTCTGGCCGAGGATATCGTCGGCGTCGAGGCGGTCGGCGAGCTGAAACCCTACCCCCGCCGCCGAGAGTCCCAGCGAAAGGTACTTCAGGGGCGTCAGCGCGACGTCGGCCAGTTCGGCCAGTGCGGCCGGAATCTTGATAAAATCGTGGTACTTGCGGATCGTGGCCAGCGTCTTTTGCGCCTTGGCGTAGTCGTCCACTTCCACCAGCGCCAGTGTCGCCACGATTTTGCCATTTTTGGGCAGCGGCAGTTGAATGGATTGAAAATCTTTCTCGGAAAACACCTGTCCGGTCTTTGCCTCCACGATCCCCCAACTACCATTGCTCACCGCCACGGCCTTCCCGGCGGCGTCGAAGGAAGTCAGCGAATAGGCCATCATCAGTTCATCGCGCCGGGTGAGCGTTTCTTCCAAATCGACCGCTTCCAGGCGCATGATTTGCATACTGGTCAGCGTCTGCCGGGTGCAGGAAGAAATTAAAAGTGTGAAGAAGATGAGAAGTTGGGGTAGTTTGGGAGGCATTATCTTTTGTACAAAGTTCTTGGTTCTTGGTTCAGCGTTCTTCGTGTCCGAATGCCATGCATTTCAAAAAAGTCATTGGGTAAGAGTAGGTTCGGGTAATTTGAGAGAGCATTGGCGAGAAAATGATAGAATTGTAACAGCCCAATCACCAAAGTACGCCAAACCACGAACTAAGAACCCTGAACGGAAACAGGCTCCTGCTGGCTCAGACAGTGAAAACTACCCTGTCCCCAGATGATTTCGGTGGCCGGGAGTGGAATGATTTTGCGGTCAGGAAAAGCCTTTTGCAGAATATCCAGGGCGATCTGGTCGTGCGGGTTCTCGAACACCGGGACGATGACGCCGGCGTTGCAGATCAGGAAATTGGCGTAGGAACCCGGGGTCCGGAAATCGCCGATCATTACGGCTTTGGGCATAGGTAGTTCAATGACATTGAGCGGTTTGCCGCTCAGAAGCCGCATGTTTTTGAGTAGTTTCAGGTTCGTCTGCAGCACGGCATAATTTTCGTCATTCGGGTCACTTTCCACGCAGGCCACGACCGTATTTTCATTCACGAAGCGAGTGGTATCGTCGATATGCCCGTCGGTATCGTCGCCCACGATGCCGTCCTCCACCCACAGGATTTGCTCTACGCCATAGTAGTTGCAGAGGTACTCCTCGATTTGGCCTTGGTTTAAATCAGGATTGCGGTTGGGATTCAGCAGGCATGACCGGCTCGTCAGCAAACTACCCGCGCCGTTGAACTCCACTGAGCCGCCTTCCATAATAATACCCGGCTGCACGGTGAGCAGACCCAGATGCTCGGCTACGGCCAGCGGAGTGAGATTATCGTCGTCGTAGGGTGGGTACTTGCCGCCCCAGGCGTTGTGGCCCCAGTCTACGACCAGCCGCTGTCCGGTTTCGGGATTGAGCAGAAAAGCCGGGCCGTGGTCGCGGCACCAGGCGTCGTTGGTCGGCTTGACCACGAATTCTATTTGCTCCAAATCTACCCCGATGGCGGCCAATTCCTGCGTGATAAAGCTTTTGAGGGCTTCATCGTTGGCTATCATGCCTACCTTTTCACCCTGACTGATGGCCTTGATAAACGCCAGGTACTGCGGGCGCATCCGGGCCAGCTTATCGCCCTGCCACGACGCGTCGTTGTGCGGAAACGTGAGCCAGGTAGCCCGGTGGGGATGCCATTCGGGTGGAAAGTGGAAGCCAAGTTGTTTGGGTGTGAGCGTGGGGGCAGTTTTCAAGAGTTAGTGTTCATTTTAGGTACGAAGGCGCAAAATTAGGCTTATAAAATTTTCTATTTTTGATTTGGGAAGAAAATCAGGCTTGCAATAATTTCAAGATTCTTACTAACAGAAAGTTATGCTTAGATTCCTCTGGATAAGACTGCTAGTCATGGTAGCTTCGGGCCTGCTGGTGATTATATGTGCCTACAAAATTTACGAAAACGGGGAAGAACAAGCCTACGTACAGGAACACAGTTCCGTGGTAAAAATGCCGATTGTCCGCCGGGAAAAAGGCTGGGGAACGGTGAGATCTCCGAACAAAATTTACGTCCGGCATCGCGGAAAAACCTATTCTCTGCCTGCATCAAACAGGTATTTCCGGCAAACGGCCCGGGCCGATAGTATCCTGGTCAACTATGATGCGGAGAGGGACATGGCAGTCCTTTCGATTGGAAAAGTAAGCGGCCCCTACCCTTTGCTCATCGCCGTATTTCTATGCGGGCTGCTGCTGGTTGGGAACGGGCTTTATGATTTTTTTGTCGATTACCGAGCCAGGAATCACTGATGGCACCAAATACCCTTTGCTGTCCCTGGTTTTTCAGAAATTGCGGTCATTGATTTCGTAAAATGAGTTTATGTGATAGTATCAAATGATACTATCACAGACTATCCTCATCTGCACTCGCCCTTGGTATATTTATATATTCCGTTTGCTTCGGCCTCGCAGTCATTGCCGTAGGTTTTACCATTACAACCGCAGACCGGGTCATATACCTGATAACACCCACGAGTATCACGCTCTTGTTCGACGCAGTCAGCATCCACCTTATCTTTATGACAGCCAAGTGCAGCTATCAAAATCAGCACTGCAAATAACTTTTTCATGGTTCATTAGTATTTTGAAAAATACTTTAACACAAAAACAAAGCGTTGAACAGTTTTATCCGCATTGGTTTTATAAGAAAAAACTCAGAATGAACACAATACTCGCTTCTATACTATTCTCTTCGGCCTTCCTTGTTTCCTCCTTCGCCGGAACGCCCCTCTGGGAGAAGTTGCAAAGCCTGACCTGGAAAAATCGCGTGATCGTGATTTATGTACCGGAGGCTGATTCCAAAGATTTTCAAAAACAAAAACAGATCCTGGCGGAGAAAACCAAAGGCGTCAGGGATCGTGATCTGGTCGTGATCGAATGCATCGGCAAAACCCTCAGCGCCGAGGACCGAAACTACGTTGCCCGCCATTTCAACCACGATTTGGCAGAATTCGGCGTATGGCTGATCGGTAAGGATGGCGGCACCAAACTTTCCGAAACCAGGCCCGTGACCACCGAGAAATTCTTTTCCCTCATCGATGCCATGCCCATGCGGCAGTCCGAAATGAAGCGGGACGGGAAATGACCGTCTTCGGCTCCGCTCAGACTGACAGCCCTTCGGCTGGTGCGCCAGCCCGGTAGAGCGCCAGCCCGGTACGCTCAGACTGACAACCTCGGTAGCCCCGCCATGGCGGTAAGGGTAGGCAAACCAGCGAATTGGCTCCGCTCAGACTGACAGCCTACACTAGTGCGACAGCCCGTGCGCGGGTCCGACCCGTGCGCTTGGTTTTTATATTTTTTTATAGGTATAAGCGCAGCGTTCCTTGCAGGGAGGGTTCAGAACTAGTAAGTTCCCGGTAAGCGAATAATGCCACTTCACCTCCTTTTCAGCTACTGGTGGCGAAATCACTCCATTGAATCCGAAATTCGCCTGGTCGAACTTAAAATAAATGACATCCGGGGCTTCCAGCCGGTATTCACCGGAACTGTAAATGGGCGCCTGCGACTGGCCGGGTTGCGGGCGGTTTTCCAGGAACGTGCCATCGGGCCTGAAATCAAGTACCTGCGTCGTGGCGGCGGTGGCGGTTTTTTCGGGACAACTACTGTCGCCCGGACTGACGCAATAGACCGTGAGTTGCCACTTGCCTGGTAGTCCGTTTTCAAATAAGGCCAGGTCTTTATCGCTGCACGATAGCAGCAGGGTCAGTGCGAGAAGTATTACTGATTTTTTCATGGGTTAAAATCGCTTGTTGCTATCAGAGATTTCCTAAACGGGTTTTTGGTTGGAATGCGAAAGCGTATTTTTGCAAAAAAATCACAAAATCAAATGCCCCTGCTGCATAACCCGGACCATACCGCCCCTGTTTGGCTGCCTAACGGACATTTGCAAACGGTCTTCCCGTCTTTGTTCCGGAAGATTAGGGATGTCCGCTACGTCCGCGAGCAGATCGTAACACCCGATGAAGATTTCCTGAATCTGGATTGGTCGAGAACCGGGCAACCGGAAGCAAAGGCACTGGTCATTCTTTCGCACGGCCTGGAAGGCGACAGTCAGCGGCAGTATATCCTGGGCATGGTGCGGGCGCTGACCCGACAGGGCTACGACTGCCTGGCCTGGAACTACCGCTCCTGTGGCGGCGAAATGAACAAACAACTGCGATTTTACCATAGCGGGGCCACGGATGATCTGGAAATCATCATCCGGCACGCTTTGTCGAAAGGCTACCAGACGATCCATTTGATGGGATTCAGCCTGGGCGGGAACCTGACGTTGAAGTACCTGGGAGAAAAAGGAAAGGCGATCTATCCCGAAATAAAGAAAGCCGTCGTGTTTAGCGTGCCCATGGACCTTCTGGCTTGCAGCCGCGCCATCGAGAAGCCGGAAAATCGCTTGTACTTAAGACGTTTTCTGGGTTCTTTAAAACCGAAAGTACACGCCAAAGCGGAAGTCTTTCCCGAAGGAATCAACGCCGGAGACTACGCCAAAGTCAAAACTTTCTACGATTTCGATCATATCTACACCGCCGCGTTGCACGGATTCGAGGGTGCCGACGACTACTACCGGCAAAATAGTGCCAAATTTTTTGTGGAAAAGATTACGATTCTCACGCTCATTGTCAATGCTTTGAATGATCCCCTCGTCCCGCCAGAGAGTCTGCCGCAGGAAATAATTTCAAAAATGCCGAACGTGTGGCTGGAACTACCCGAAGCGGGCGGGCATTGCGGGTTTCGGGACCGGGAAATAAAAGATGGCCTGTACTGGTCAGAAAGGAGGGCCTTAGAATTTTTGGTGGAGGAATCCCCGGCTGTTTTGTAATTTTGCGACCTTCGTAGTAGTTATCCTTAAAAAGGGCGACCCTTTTCGCCCAAAAACCTCCCCATGTTGACCCAAACTTTGAACCCCACCCACATTGTCATTGATTTTGACAGCACTTTTACGAAAGTAGAAGGACTTGATGAACTGGCGCAAATTGCCCTGGCCGGGCACGACGACCGCGAAGCCATCGTCCAACAAATCCGTGATCTGACGGACATGGGCATGAACGGCGAAATGTCTTTTTCCGATGGTTTGCGCCGCCGGATTGCCCTGCTGTCTGCCAACCGCTCGCACATCGAGCTCCTGATCGACTATCTGCGCACCAAAGTTTCGGAATCCTTCCTGCGCAATAAGGCGTTCATCACCGACAATGCCGATCACATTTACGTGGTCAGCAGTGGTTTCAAAGAATTTATAGTCCCTATCGTCACGGAACTGGGCGTCCGGGCCGAGCACGTCTTTGCCAACGAATTTGTGTTCGATGAGGAGGGGAATATCGTCGGCGTGGACGAAAATAACGTGCTGGCCAGCGATGGCGGCAAGATAAAGCTCTTGCGCACCCTCAACCTGATCGGCGATGTGTACGTGATCGGCGATGGGTATACCGACTACGAACTCCGTGAGTCCGGGCTGGCCAATCGGTTTTACGCCTTTACCGAAAACGTCAATCGTCCGCGGGTCGTCGAAAAAGCCGATCACGTGTCGGGATCGCTGGACGAGTTTCTGTACGATAACAAGCTGAGTCGCAGCCAGTCGTATCCCAAGAGCCGCATCAAGGTACTTTTGCTCGAAAACGTCCATCCGGCAGCGGTAAAAGCGTTTGAGGAAGAAGGCTTCAACGTAGAGTTTCTGAAAGGTGCCCTGGATGAGGACGAGCTTTGCGAGCGCATCCGCGACGTGTCGATTATCGGCATCCGGTCCAAAACGCAGCTGACCAAGAAAGTACTTGAAAGTGCCAACCGCCTGATGGCCATCGGCGCTTTCTGCATCGGCACCAACCAGATCGACCTGGAAACCGCCACCGAACGCGGCGTGGCGGTGTTCAACGCGCCTTATTCCAATACCCGTTCGGTAGTTGAGCTGGCCATCGGTGAAATGATCATGCTGATCCGTAATATCGTTCCCAAGAGCAATTCCATGCACCAGGGAGTCTGGGACAAATCGGCCAGTGGTAGTTACGAAATACGGGGCAAAAAACTCGGGCTGGTCGGCTACGGTAACATTGGCTCGCAGTTGTCGGTAGTAGCCGAGGCGCTGGGGATGGAGGTCTATTTCTACGACGTAGTCGATCGGCTGGCCATCGGTAATGCCCGGAAGGTCAACTCCCTGGCGGAATTATTTGGTATCGCCGACGTCATCAGCCTGCACGTGGATGGTCGCAAAGAGAATACGTACATCGTAGGCAAAGAGCAGTTCGATCAGATGAAGGATGGCGTGATTTTCATGAATTTGTCGCGCGGTCACGTCGTGGAAATCGACGCCCTGGCGGCGGCTATCAAGAGCGGAAAAGTCGCCGGCGCCGCCGTAGACGTGTTCCCCGAAGAACCCAAAACCAATAATGATGCCTTTGAAAGCGAATTGGTTGGGCTGGACAATGTGATTCTGACCCCCCACATTGGCGGCAGCACCGAGGAAGCGCAGGAAAATATCGGGCATTATGTACCGAGTAAACTATTGGAATATATCAATAACGGCAGTAGCTACGGCAGCTATAATTTTCCGGAGGTACAGCTCCCCAAACTGGGCGATTCGCACCGCCTGCTGCACGTCCACGCCAACGTACCGGGGGTTTTGGCCAAGCTGAACAGCATTTTTGCCAAGCACGACATCAACATTACGGGCCAATATCTGAAAACCAACGAGACCATCGGCTACGTCATCGCCGACATCTCCAAAAACTACTCCGAAGAGTTTGTCCGCGAACTCCGGGCAGTCGAGGGGACAATTCGGTTCAGGATGCTTTATTAAAGGAGTGGCAAAGTTCCTGAGTTCCTAAGTTCCTGAGTGGCAATCATTTCTTCCGTTATGCTTACTCTTTACTGCGGCACATCTTGACTTTGCCACTTTGGAACTTTGCCACTTATCAAATATGCCCCTAACCTACTTTACCCCCGGCCCCGCGGCCCTCTACCCTACTTTCGAGAAGCACCTGAAAAGCTTCGTAGACCGCCAGTTGGGATCAATCTCGCACCGCAGCCAGCAGTACCGCGATTTGCACAAATTCACGGTCGAGCAGCTGCGGATATTACTTTCCGTGCCCGAGACGCATCAGATCCTGTTTTTGGGAGCGGCTTCGGAGGCCTGGGAGCGGATTTTGCTGAACTGCGTGGAACATGAGAGTTTTCATTTGGTGAACGGCTCCTTTTCACAGAAATTCCGTGACTACGGCAACGCCCTGCGTAAGTACACCCACAGCTACGAAAAGCCGATGGGCGAAGGCTTCGACGCCGCCGAAATCACCGTGCCCGAGTACGCCGAGATTATCTGCACGACCCACAACGAGACCAGTTCGGGCGTGCAGATGCCCGTAGCGGATATTCATAAACTTAAAACCAAGTACCCCGACAAGCTACTAGCGGTAGACATGGTGTCGTCCGCGCCCTACCCGGCGCTGGATTACGGACTGGTGGACACCGCCTTTTTTTCCGTCCAGAAAGCCTTCGGTATGCCCGCCGGACTGGGCGTCTGGATTGTCAACGAAAAGTGCCTGGCCAAGGCCGAGCGCCTGAAACAGTACGACAACCTTACCATCGGTGCGCACCACGATCTGCCCACCCTTTGGAAATTTGCCCAAAAACACGAAACTCCCGCCACGCCCAACGTGCTGGCCATCTATATTTTAGGAAAAATAGCGGAAGATTTTAATCGTATTGGCGTCGAAAAAATCCGTAAGGAAACCGAGAACAAAGCCAGGTTGCTTTACAACTTTGTCAAAAAGCACGAAAACTTCGGAGTGTCGGTAAAGGAACCGCGCTGGCAATCGCAGACAGTGGTAGTTGCCCATACGAAAATGGATCCCTCCTCGGTGATCAGCAAAGTCAAAGAGAAAGGAATCGTCATCGGCAGCGGCTATGGCGAATTCAAGGCTTCGCAGGTCAGGATCGCGAACTTCCCGGCGACCTCCATGGAGCAAACCGAAGGCCTGGTGAAAGTTCTGGAAAAGCTGGCCCTTGGCTAAATAAAGTCAGAGTCACTTTTTCTTCTCTATACTTTCAGGAAAGAGTAATCGTTCCAGGTCGTAGTCAACTTGAATAGGTATGCCACTGTTTGCGCTCTTTATATTGCTTTTGTTTCAGGTAGTTCCTCTCAGCTGTTCGCCCGAGGCAATCAAAAGTATCCGTCTGGAAGAATTTACGCGCGGCACGCAGCGTAGCATCGAAGTCGATGCCGAAAAAACCATAGTGCGGGTAAACGACGATCAGGAAACGCTGACAACCGACGCAAAGGTTTGGAACGAATTGCGGAAGCAAATCCAGGATTTACCGCTCGGAAAGCTGGACAAAGTACCCGTTCTGAGCAAAAAGCACCAGTTTGACGGCGCCCTGGCAGCTTCCCTGACCATCACTACTTCCGACAGTACTTTCACCTCACCTACTTTCGACCATAATGCTCCACCCGCTGAGCTGGAATCGATTGTCGATTGCCTGTATCGGCAGATTCCGGCAAAAATGCAGGAAAGGTTCGGGCGGTGATTCTTACTCCACCGGCGCGCTGATCACGCCCACCCACCTACCCATCCAGTAAGGCAATAGCCAGATGTCACCCGCGCTGTTTTCGGAAGAGCCGTTGTTTTTGCTTTTACTATCCAGCTGAAAAGTATTGGCATTGTGCCGCCGGATGGGGCGCTCATCGGGCGGAAGTACTTCGGCGGTAGTTTGGCCTCGGAAATTAGGTTCGATCAATGTTATATCCTGACGGTGGCTGTTCTCTACATCCCAGTTGATCAGGTCGAGCGGGTATTCTTTCAAGTACCAGACAGCTTCCGGCAGGTCGAAGTTGGGTGTTCCCGTCAGGGCCGTGAAAATATTCCAGGCACCTTCCTTCTCGGGGCGCTCGGCCTGCCAGTGATCGATAATGGCTTCTTTGTACTTGGCCCGCAAAGTATCGTTGAAGGCGTAACGGTACAAGCCCCAGTAGCCCACGAAGTACATCTCGTCGTCGGAGTGGTTCCAGCCTTCCGACAGGTTCTGGGCAAGGGCGCCTGCTTCGTCGGTGGCTTTTCCGATTTTGCTCATCGGGCGCATCAGATTTTCCAGATAGCCATGCTTTTGCAGCAATTCCATAGCCTTCTCCTTGTATTTTTCTTTTTTGGTAAAATGGTAAGCCGTTTGCAGCATGGCCGTAATGTTGGACGAATTCAGCTTCCGATCGCCGATATTAGTCGGAAAGCCATTGACGTAAGCCGGGTTCCACTTGCCCCACTGGGTAGGCTTGCCATCATAGTCGATTAAGTACAGGTCATGGTCGAGGATGTGACCCATGAGGGTATCGATGAGCGCGATGGAGCGCTGCTTCAGGTCAGGATCATCGATCAGCTCGGCCATCGCGCCGAAGGCAAAAATATGGCCAATGGCCTCGTCGCTGCTCGTAGTTGCCTTCCAGTCCCACTCGGGGTTATCGGAATGCTGCCAGCGATCCGGGTCGGATAGTTGATCGATGTACCCCCGCCGCTCGAAGGAGCGCGACGGAAAACCCGCTATCGGGTTGATGGTGTAAAGCCGCTCCATAGCGTCCAGCGACTCGCGGCAGTTTTGCAGTGCTTCGGGGTCTTTGGTGACCTTGTATCGGAAAATTTCGCCGCCGAGGTACATAGACGTCCAAAGCCCGTCGTTGTCTGAGTCAGCCAGATAACCCGTGGCAAGATTACCTTTTTCCATCCGGCTAAGCGTGGCATTGAAGCCATTTCGGATGTGCCGCGTCCTGACCTGCTTTTCGTAGTACATTGCCTTATCGCGCAATCTCATAGGTTTAAATTTTATCTCGGCCAAACCCGATTTTGTCAGGATCAAGACCGAATTTTCCGGGCCTTCGGCGATGTCGACTACCTCGTTACCCGGCAGCCAGCGTTCGCCGTAGTAGTAGTCAATTTTGCCCTGATCATCGACGGCAAAGGCTCCCTGCGAAGTACCAAACCAGGTCTTGTCACCAATGACCTTCACCGCCGTGATATCCGTGGCAGGTAGTTTGTTTTTCAATACGGCATTCTTCGTCGCAAGATTCCATTCCTGATAACCTTCCGAAGTACCCACTACAACTTTGGAATTATCGTCGACGTCAAAAGCGGTAAATTTCTTTCCACTCAGCACCTCGGTCAATTCCAGGGTAGCGGGCGTAAAAGTATGTAGCCCCAACTTTGTCAATACCCAAAACCGCATTTTCTGGGGCTGGTACTTTATGTCGAGCACATCCGCCACATTTTCCTGCCATACTTTCTTGTTATTTACCCGAAAAACCAGTTTCTGCCCATCCGAAACGAGAAAGGCAAAATCTTCCCCTCCCGCAAAGTGTCTGGCATCGGCCATTCCGTGCTCATCATACAGGCTTCCCGCCCAGGCATCGCTCAGAACGGCTTTGTTGCTCAGGAACACAAATTGATTTTGGTATGAGTCCAGATCACTTAGCTGTTTATCTCTGATAAAGCGGTATCGACCGTCCGGCACAATAGTACCGGGATACAGAAATTGTCCGCCGTGGGGCTGCAGCAAACCTCCCGAAGACAAAATCTTGATCACGCCATTGCGGTCAGCGCGCACTTTTTGAAGTTCAATACTGGGAGAATCAAGGTAGTACTTCACGCTATAATCCTGCTGAAAAGGCTTGTCCTGGTAGGTGCGCTGGGCGAAGGATTCATGGATTAGCAAGAAGATTGCTGTCAGACATACTAGTAGTTTTAGAAGAGTTTTTCGCATGGTAACTGGTATTGATAAAATTGTAAAAAGCTATATTTGTAAAAAATGAACCTATGAATTGGCAAGATCACATTCATTCTGACCCCGGAATAATTGGTGGCAAACCGGTAATAAAAGGCACCCGACTTTCGGTCGAGTTTATCTTGGAGCGACTCGCCGATGGGTGGAGCGTGCAAACGATTTTGGAAAATTATCCTCGCCTTACCCACGAATCGATACTGGCAGTTTATGCTTATTTACTTGAAATTGCCAAAGATGGAGTGCTCTACAACCCTCCTGCATCGTTCAAACAAGCCTCATGAAGTGGCTGGCTGACGAAAATTTTCCTTTGGCTTCATATAAATTACTTCTTGCCTCCGGATTAGATATAAAACATGTCGGGATAGACTGGCCCAGCGTGTTGGATGTAAATGTTGTTGAAATAGCGCTTTCCCAAAACCGTATTATCCTCACCTTTGATAGTGATTTCGGTGAACTGATATTTAAATATGGTTATTCTGCGCTGGGCGTTGTCTATTTCCGATTGGTCGGAATTTTACCAACCGAACCCGCAAATATTCTTCTTGAACTAATTGCCGCAAACTACCCATTTGAGAAATATTTAACCGTAATCAGTGCTAGTGGTATTCGGCAACGGGCCCTGCCCAGGTTATAAATAGTTGCGTGTTTTTTTCTATTTTCGCTTGATTTCCTTCGGGTCGGCCACTACGTACTTGATCGCCTCCTTTTTCCCGTCCAGGCTATACGAATACGTGATCCGCAGCAGCCCGTCCGCGCCCTGCGTCAGGCAGGGATAGGAAAAACTACCCTGGTCTTTCGGTTCGTTTTCCAGGTACGTTTTCCACTTCCACGATTGGCCTTCGTCGTCGGATAGAAATAACGCCAGCCGATAGCGGCCATCCACGATGTCGTTGCCCACGAAGGCCCAGCTGCCGTCGTTCAGAGTCAGCACGGCCACGCTCGCCGTGTTGGGGATCTCTGTTTTGGTAGCTGCCGACCAGCTTTGTCCGCCATCCTCCGACTCGCTTACCTGCACCCGCGTGGGCCAGTCGCCACTGTCACGGAGGTAAGCGACCAGGTGCCCATTTTTCTTTTGGACCAAAGCGGGCTGAATCGGCCCGCGTCCCACCAGCGGTAGGCTCGGTAGCCAGGTAGTTCCGTCGTCATTCGAGATAGCCATAAGCGAAAAGTTAAAGCCATCGGAGTACAGCGGCAGGACGATTTTGCGGTCTTCCAGCAAAAGCGGCTTGATGCGGGTCATCCAGCCCGTGCTGCGTTTGGCGGGGTCGGTAGCCGCTTCGGCAATCATCGCATCGTAGCGCGGGGCGTACTCCGACCAGCCGCGCGGTAGTTCCGGCATGGCTTTTAGCTTAGCTGCTACTTCCGTGGCAAACGAACCGTCGGGTTTGAGCAGGATGTTGTCCTGCCAATTCCAGACGGGCGCTCCGTCCTTATTATATTCGGTAGAAGTACGAAGCCGCAGGATCGAGTGTTCCCAGCGGTTGGCCTGCACCGCAATCCACACCAGAAACAGCTTTTTATCGTGATTTAGAAAAAGTACCGGGTTGCAGTCCGGGATGTGCGGCGTGTCAGCCATCAGGAAAGGCGACGACCATTGCTTGGACCCTTTTTTCAGCCGCGCCCCCATGATCCGCACGTCATCGGCAGATCTTTCGCCACTGCCCTGAAACCAGGCCGCGAGTTGGTCGCCGTTGGGTAGTTCCACCAGACTACTGCCATGGGTATGGTCTTCCTGCGGGGTAAAAATCAGTACTTCGGAAATTTTGGGAGTAGCCGTCAGGGAGGCTTGCCCGTGCGAGCCGAAGCCCGCCGTGACCAGGAGTATAAATAGAAGGAGTGTTTTGTTATGCATAAAGCGATGGCTCAATTTCCGGTTTTATTACGCTTAACCGAGCAGTTTGGGCTATCAGAAAATTAACAAAATGGCAATATAGACGGGCCGCAGATTACGCTGAGATTATGAAATCGGCGATTTGCGTAAAATGAGGATAGATTAACGCAAAATGCGACGTTCCTTGTTTTGGAAACTGGTAAATTTAGGTTCCTAAACATAAAATGGCTTGGATAAACGAGTGTTCTATCCCGCTGTCCCTTAAACCTATCGTCAATAAAACCTCCCTTGACATGAATCAGCCCGACGCCCTCCTTCTCCAGAAGATTATCGACGGCAACCGAAGTGCTTTCGGCACCCTTTATCAGTATTACCGGAAGCCCGCGCTACGATTTTGTATTACGCTTCTCAAAGATGAGGCAGAAGCCGAGAATGTACTTCACGAGGTGTTTCTGAAAATATGGGAAAGGAAAGAGCAGATCAATCCCGATCTGAATTTCAACTCCTATTTATTTACCTGTCTGCGAAACTACGCCTTCGATCATTTCAAGAGAATGGAGAAAGACCGCAGATTGCGGGAGCGGTATCTACAGCAAATGGCTCACCAACTACCCGAAGAACTGGAAGACAAAAACGAGCAGTTCCAGCTTCTGGACGAGGTAGTCGGCAACCTGTCCGAGAAGCGGAAGCAGGTACTTTTGCTCAATGTCTACGAAGAAAAGTCGTATCAGGAAATCGCCGAGCTGATGCACATATCCAAAAACACCGTAAAAAATCAACTGGTCAAAGCCCGTCAGATTCTGCGTGATCAGTTTTCGGTAGCATTTGCCTGAACGCAGACTACTTTGCCAAGTACCCGAATATCGTTCATGGGTCAAGTGCGACTTTGATTTTTTGAGAAAATAACCGCTTATTTTTAGTCCTTTCGGGCATAATTCCTGATTCCGATGAAGCTCATTCGTCGGAATCAGTCAGCGTCCCCCTACCCCGGCTCCACCCTGGCATCGTATCAGCTTGCCATAAATTAACATAAAGAAAATATTGACCCAATAGTCCGATTGATCGGCTGGCTAGTATTATGTGTAAACCAGCAAATTAGAACGGATGCCGCCGCATGATAGAGCTATTCACCTGATTGAAAAGCTAGTCAGAAATGCTCTGTCGGAAGAGGAATTGAACGAACTCCTCGCCAACATCGGGCAACAGGAGATGACCGCTGAGTACTCTCTTTTGCTGGAAAAATACTTTTACGGATTGCTTACCAAGGACCAAGAATAATTTTTCACACTCAAACCAATCGAATGCTATGAAAACAGGATTACTTCTTTATTTAAGGGCCGGGTTTGCGACCGCCCTGCTACTGGCGCTGAGCGTGTCGGTAGCCCTGGCGGCAGCCCCGCTTCCTGCCCGAACCATCCAGGGGACGGTCACCTCACAGGCCGATGGCTCCACGCTCGCCGGAGTCAACATTGTATTGAAAGGTACCCAGGTGGGTACTTCCACAGATGCCTCGGGTAATTTTTCATTATCGGTGCCTGACAACGGAGCTACGCTGGTCTTTTCTTTCATTGGCTATGTATCTCAGGAAGTACCCGTCGGCAACAGGAGTGTACTAAATATCGCCCTGGCTGAAAGCGCCGAAAATTTGCAGGAAGTGGTCGTGACAGCCCTGGGCATCAAGCGCGACGAGCGTTCACTGGGCTACTCGGTGGGCAAAGTGGACGGCAAGGACCTGAGCCGGGTGGCGCAGGAAAACGTCCTCAACGGCCTGGCCGGCAAAGTACCGGGCGTAACGATCAGCAGCACGGGTGGCGCGGGGTCGTCGGTCAGCATGGTGATCCGGGGCGCGACCTCGCTCAGCAACGACAATCAGCCTTTGTTCGTGATCGACGGAGTACCCATTACCAACACGCTCAACAACGTGAGCCAAATCGGTAGCGACAACCGGGTGGACTATGGCAACGCCATTTCGGATTTAAATCCTGATGACGTGGAAAGCGTCTCGATTCTGAAAGGTCCCAGCGCAGCGGCACTTTATGGCTCACGGGCAGGCAATGGGGTGGTACTCATAACGACCAAGAATGGCTCCAATGCCAAGAAGATGACGGTTAACATTTCATCCAACACAGTTTTTGAAAAACCCTATAAATTCCTTGATTTCCATTCAAGATTCGCGACCGGCGTGTTGCCTTTCACGCCCGATAACAACCCCTATCCTGGCGGGGTACTTCAAATCGATGAAGGCTCAGCGGGAGGCTCAGGTCCCGAGCTGGACAGAGGATATAAAGCCATTCAGTGGAATAGCCCGAAAGATGCCAGCGGCAAGCCCATTCCGACGGAACTGGTATCCCACCCCAACAACGTGCGCAACTTTGTGCAAACGGGCATCACGACTACCAACGGCGTATCGATTGCCAACAGCAGCGACCGGGTGACCTACCGCTTATCCTATTCCAATCTGCAAAACAAGGGGATTATTCCCAACTCCGACCTTTTCAAGAATTCGCTGGCGTTGAATTCTACCTTGAAGCTGAGTGAAAAACTGCAGCTGAGCACGATGGTAGATGTAAGCCGCAACAACTCCAACAACCGCCCGGCCGGAAACCGGGGTACTAACCCCATGCAGTGGGCCTACGCGGTGTCGCCGCATATCGACATCCTGGACCTGAAAAACTACTGGGTGCCGGGCCAGGAAGGCCTACAGCAGAAAACACAGTCGATTGGCAATTACAACAACCCCTATTTCCTGGCCTACGAAGTCAATAACAGCTTTGTGCGCGACCGGGTATTTGGCAACATGAAGGCCGACTACCAGATTACCCCCGAACTTAGCCTGATGGGACGTATTTCTCTGGACACTTATTCCGAACAGCGCGAAACCAAAATCGGCAACAGCTACACCGGTGAGCCCCGGGGTGCTTACGGTATCATCGACCTGCAACGCTTCGAACGCAACGCCGACTTCCTGGCTACCTATACCAAGCCACTGGGCGATTTCCACCTATCGGTATCCGCCGGGGGTAATAGCCGCTACCAGAAAACATCGGACGTGAGTAATGCCAGCAAAACCAAGTCGGGTTTGGTGATTCCGGGTCTGTTTACGTTGCAGAATATCTCCCAAGCCAACATTCAATACAGCAGCTATAAAACCCAGCGCGCTGTGTACAGTGTGTACGGACTGGCCAACTTCGGCTATAAGGATATGGTGTACCTTGATGTAACGGCCCGCAACGACTGGTCGAGCACGCTGCCTAAGGCAAATCGCTCTTACTTCTATCCTTCGGCTTCATTGAGTGTGTTGCTGAATGAAATGATCCCATTCTCCAATACAGTAAATCTCCTGAAAATTCGCGGTGGGGTAGCGCAGGTAGGTAACGACACCAACCCCTATTCGCTGCTGAATACCCTGGGCAACGCCGAAGCCTGGGGCGACATCACGCGGTTGACCAAGTCGGGCAATATTCTGTTGCCTGACCTGAAACCCGAAATTGCTACTTCGTACGAAGCGGGTGTCGACCTGGCGATGTTCCGCAACAGGCTGCGCGTATCGGGTACCTATTACATGGTGGAGAACCGCAACCAGATTATCCCCACAAAACTACCCCCTTCCAGCGGCTTTACGACCAAAAATATCAACGCCGGCTTGCTGGTCAGCAAAGGGATTGAGATAGCCGTAGGAGGTACCCCCATCGACAAGAACGGCTGGCGGCTCGACATCAATACCAATATCTCCCGCAATACTACCACCATTAAAGAATTGTCGGACGGCCTGGAATTCTATACCCTCTGGACCGATGCCAAAGGCGGTGCCTGGACGTACGTAGGCGAGAAAATCGGTGATATTTATGATTCGGAACTGGTAACGGTAACTGACAAAACTTCCCCCTACTTTGGTTATCCGATTCTGGATAATGACGGGTCCTGGCAAAGTATCAAAGCCAGCAATACCCGGAGCAAAATCGGCAATTTCAACCCCAAATTCATCATGGGTGGTCAAGTAGCATTAGCCTATAAAGCCTTTACGCTGAACATGTCCTTCGACTGGCGCCACGGCGGCGATTTCGTTTCGCAAACTTACCGTTACGGAGAGTCGGATCTGAAAACGCAGCGCTTTCTCGACAACCTCATCAACCCCAACGGGCTGAGCGGCGATGCGCTGGCTAGTTATTTGAAAGCCAATGCCGACGAGTTGATTAAAGTCAACGGCAATAAGTTCAACATAGTAGGCGGACCAACCGCTGAGTACGGCGGCTATCCTTTCGAATATGGCGGCAATACCTATCCCTACGCGGTTTTCAATCCGGGCGTTATTGCCCAGTACAACGCCGAAGGCGACATTGTGGGCTACACCGAAAACCTCGGCGGCCCCGGCACCAAGTACATTCCCTACGGCGACAACTACCCCTGGGACTTTACGCGGGCCGCTACCTTCGATGCTTCCTTTGTAAAAATGCGTGAGATTTCGCTGGCCTACAATTTACCCGGCGCGCTGACTAAAAAGCTCAAAATGCAGAACGCCAGTGTCGCCGTGTACAGCCGCAACATTATCCTGTGGACTAAAGCCAAAATCGGCGTAGATCCTGAGATGGCTTTCCAGCAGGAATCGGGCGCGCAGGCCGGTACCCAGTTCAAGCAGGGGATCGAGCGCTACAACGTAATTCCCTGGGTAATGCCCGTGGGTGTGAAGCTTAATTTGACATTTTAAATGAGATACCAGATTCTGGATAGTAGATACCGGACTATTTATTCTGAAAAAAAACTCAGGATTAAGCATCCAGAATCTAGCATCCAGAATCCAAAATCCTTTCAATCATGAAAACACCTAACAAAAAATACCTCGTTTTTCTGGTACTGCTTACTTCGTTCTTTTCGTGCAAGGACCTCACGGAACTCAACGAAAACCCGAACGGGGTAGAATCCGGCCAGGTAAACCCCAACCTGATTATGCCCACGGTACTTACCGAAGCGGCTAAGTCCTACCTGAACCTGGGGTACCAGGATATCGCCGGCGTAGTGCAGCACACTCAAAAGGACGCCTGGTCGGGCGGACATAACGACTACGACTGGTCGAACCAGAGCTGGAGCGGCTACTACGATATTCTGCGTAATAACGATCTGCTGTACCAGCGGGCCGTGGAAACCAATTTCGAGTTTCACCAGGGCGTAGCACTGGTCATGCGGGCCTTCATGTTCGGCCTTATCACCGACCTCTGGGGCGACGCTCCCTACACCAGCGCCCTGAAAGGGGAAGCGGGCGGAACCGAGAATATTTTACCGGCTTTTGATAGTCAGGAAGCCATTTACACGGGCATTCTGGCCGATCTGGAAAAAGCAAATACGCTGCTCTCCAAGCCCAAGGGTGAGTATTCAGGCATTGTGGACAACGTGGACGTATACTACGGCGGCAATCCCGCTGCCTGGCAGAAATTTGCCAATTCGCTGGCCTTACGCTACTTCATGCGCATCTCGGCCAAGAAATCCGATGTGGCCAAAGCCGGCATCGAGAAAATTGTCTCAGATGCGGCCAAGTACCCCATCATTGCCAAAAATAGCGAGGATGCCACGATGGCCTTCCCCGGTACAAGCGATGGTACTTCCTGGCCTGCCAACACCGTCTTCGACGCCAGCGGCAGCAACTACCGCCGCATCAAGATGGCCGCTACTTTGGTCGAGTCGTTGCAGGCAAAAAAAGATCCCCGGTTGGGTATTTGGGCGAATAAAGTAGAAGTACCTCTGGTAGTAGATGCCAGCCTGCCCGCCGGAACCGACAAAATCGTGAACGGCAAGCGGATGCTTTCGCCCGATAAAGTGGGAAACACGGTGGTAGACACCGATCCGGAGTACGTAGGACTTCCGACCAGTTTTTCGGCCCTGCCTTCGGCCTATAACCTGAATCCTACCCCCGGTCAGACTTCGTTCAACCCGCACGTATCGTTCCTGAACGACATCTACAAACAAGCCAAAGGACCATTGCTGAAAGCACGGCTGATCTCTGCCGCCGAGGTACATTTTATCCTGGCCGAGGCCGCCCTGAAAGGCTGGGCCGCTGGCGACGCCAAAGCGCAGTACGAAGCGGGCATCCAGAACTCCCTCAATACCTGGGGTGTCGGGGGTAAGTACGCCGAATACATTGCCCAGCCGGAGGTTGCCTACAAGGGTACCCTGGCGCAGATCATGGAACAAAAATGGATCGCCAGCTGGACGGCGGCCACCGAAGCCTGGTTCGATTTCCGGCGCACCGGACTTCCGGCGCTCAAAGCCGGGCCAGCTGCCAAGCGTCAGGCGCTGCCCGTACGCTTTTACTACATGCAGGACGAGTTGAACATCAACAGCGCCAACGCCAGCGCGGCAGTGGACAAGCTGGAAGTGACTAACTTCTCCCAGGCTGATAACAAGAATAGCGCGTGGTCCAAACCATGGATCATTCAAGGAACCGGGAAACCCTGGTAATTCGATAGGTTAGTGATTAAACGGGTGGGGGCGTTTCTCCACCCGTTTTTATACCATCTTATCACCACAGCGGCCGAGCATATCCATGTCAAAGAAAATATTCTTACTTCTTGCCCTTACTCTATTCGGGTTTCAGTTCGCCGGCGCCCAAATTTTGCGCGCGGGCGCGGCCAAGCGCATCATTACGCCCGATCCGTTGCTGCCCGTCTCCGGCGGTATCGGTACGCCCAAAAAAACGGTCGAGAAAAAAGGCGATCTTTTCGTGCGGGCGATGGTGTTGGAAAAAGGTGGTACAAGAGTCGCTTTCGTGAGTATCGATAACCTTGGCTGGCCTTCGGTCCTGGGCGATAAATCGCGGGCCCTGGCGAAGGGAATCAAGCCCGAAAATATTCTGATCGCGGCGACGCACACGCACTCCGCCCCCGATGCCTACGGTTTTCCCAATGAGAAAGGCGAGTCCATCGCCGATTTGAAGTACCTTGACTGGTGCGTGAAGCAGGTCGCGTCGGCCATCAATGAAGCCGTCGAAAAACTCGAACCCGCCACCCTGAAAGTAACGACGGGCGAAGCCAAAGGAAAAATTGCCTACAATTATTACGCGCCCCGACTCTATGATCCGCGTTGCGGGGTGATTCAGGCGACAAGTACCCGTAGCGGCAAAACCGTAGCCACTCTGGTGAACTACGCCGTGCATCCCGAGGTACTTGGTTCAGGTCAGGGAATACTTAGTCCCGATCTGTGTGGCCCGCTTTACGACCGCATCGAAGCCCGGGCAGGCGGCATAGCCTTGTTTATCAATGGTGCCCAGGGGGGCATGGTCACTGCCGATGTACGTCTCGAAGACGGCAAAGAAGCCAATACCTGGGAGGAGTGTCACCGCATCGGCGAATTGCTGGCGGATGAAGCTCTGCGCATCGTTGGTTCTGCGCATACGCTCCAGAACCCTGATCTATACTGTACTTCCCGTCGCATCGAATTTCCCATCGAGTCGGACATGATGAAATTTATACTTCAAAAGTCTTCTCTGAATTATCGTTTTGATAAGCCGGACACGGTTAGTACCCAACTGAACCTTATCAACATTGGCCCGGCGCAGATTCTAACCATTCCAGGCGAGGCGCTGCCTAACATTGGTTATTACGTAAAGCGTAAAATGCCGACCAAGCACGCTTTCCTGTTTGGACTGACCAACGATGCCTTTGGCTACATGCTCACGAAAGTGGATTTCAATAGTTTTGAAAGATACAACTACGTGAGCCGCACCAGCCTGGGCGAAATGACGGGAGAAATCTATATGGACAAGGCCTTGCAGTTGGTGGCCGATAGTCCGAAGCCAAAGTAGCTTTTGGCTGCCAGCAATCGGCTTTCGGCTTTTATTCAGTAATAGAGAAAATTGTATTTATGAAAAGAATCACCACCGCACTACTGTTCATCTTCAGTCTTCCCTGCCTGGCGCAGGAGAACATTACTCCATCCACCGCTCTTGATGCCTACCTTAAGAACGGTGATCAATCCTACACCTGGTCGGTGCGGGATTCGTTTCAGATCGCCTCGGTAAAAGGCTATAATCTGTACTTGACCTCACAGAAGTGGCATCAGTATACCTGGCGGCATCAGTTGACGGTGCTGGTACCGGAAAAGGTCACGCACGACGGCGCACTGCTGTTCATCACGGGTGGTTCCAATAACAATGAAGTGCCCAATTGGAAGAAGAACGATGACGGAACGATCATCAGTTTTGGCAAAATCGCCATGCAGAACAACGCGATCACGGCCGTCCTGTGGCAGACTCCCAATCAACCGCTCTTTGACGGTCGAAAAGAAGATGAAATCATTTCCTATACCCTGCACCAATTCCAGAAAGACGGTGATTACTCCTGGCCTTTGCTCTTTCCGATGGTCAAGAGCGCGGTACGCGCCATGGACGCCGTTCAGGATTTTGCCAAAAACAATGTAAAAAAGCCCGTCAACCGCTTCGTAGTATCCGGCGCTTCCAAACGTGGCTGGACAACCTGGCTCACCGGATCACAGGATAAGCGTGTGGCGGCCATCGGGCCTATGGTAATCGATATGCTCAACATGCCCGTCAACATTAAGTACCACCTGACGGCATGGGGCGATTACAGCGTCGAGATTCAGGATTATGTCGATCTGGGCATTCCGCAAAGTATGGAAAGCGAAAGCGGCCGGGCGCTCAACACCATGATCGATCCGTACGCCTACCGCCTGGCGCTCACCATGCCGAAGATGATTTTTATCGGAACCAATGATCCCTATTGGCCCGTGGATGCCGTCAAAAACTACTACGACAGTATTCCCGGCAAAAACCTGATTCATTATACGCCCAATGCCGGCCACGACCTGGGTGGCGGCAAGCAGGCACTCGAAAGCTTGAGCGCTTTTTTTGGAAATACTTTACAGAACAAACCCTATCCCGAGTGCAGCTGGAAATTTTCCAAAAGCAAAAACAGCATCGCGCTCGACGTGCAAGCTACGCCTGACCAATTATTGGACGCCATTGTCTGGTCGGCGGATTCGGAAGATCGCGATTTCAGGAACGAGACCTTCACCAGCCGCAGCCTGGGGGTCGATCATAAGAAAAGTATCTCGACTACCGTGCCTCTACCCAAAACCGGCTTTAAGGCCTTTTACGTGGATTTAAAGTACCAATCGCCCAATGGTGGCAGCTACACGGTAAGTACCCGTGTGTTTGTGAGCGATCCTTCGGGGGTACTTTAAGAAAAAAAAGTAATACACGAAAGCTTCTGACCTATACACCTGAACAACTACACGTCCAAACAGCTAAACTACTACCCAACTTGTCGTACCGTCCCCTTTCCCTCCTCTTTTTAGCTCTTTTTCACAACTCACTCACATTCGCTCAGTCGCCGTCGCCCCGCGCGGCGGCGTTGGCGGAGCGAATGGCCCTCGATGCCAAAATCGACCAGCGGCTATTGTTCCCCACCGCCACACCCGACCGGGTAATCATGAATGTGACCGAAACGCCGGAGACTTCCGTGGCGGTCAACTGGCGCACCGACCCTACGCAACCGCTGGGTGAAGTGCAATGGGCCGTGGCAACCGACGGGCCGGAATTCCTGAAAAGTGTTGAGAAAATTCAGGCAAGTACCGAATTCCTTTCGGTCAAAAATGGCGAGGTGACGATCGAGGCCAACTACCACGGCGCCAAGTTGACGGGATTACAACCTGGGCAGGCTTATGTGTACCGTGTAGGCTTCGGCGAGCATTGGAGCGAGTGGCACCAGTTCAAGATGCCCGCAAAGGGCAAAGCGCTATCGTTCCTGTACTTTGGCGATGCGCAGAATGATGTGAAGTCGCTCTGGTCGCGGGTGGTGCGGGAAGCCTACAAGAAAATGCCGCAGGTGGATTTCATGCTCCACGCGGGAGATTTGATCAATCGCTCCAGCGAAGATATCGAGTGGGGCGAGTGGTTCTATGCCGGGTCGTTCATTCACGCTACCGTCCCCAGTTTGATGACGCCCGGCAACCACGAATACGCCAAGGGCGTGATTCTGGCGCCGCAATGGAAAAAGCAGTTTAACCTCCCCGCCAACGGACCAGCGGGTTTGGATGAAACCTGCTACCAGATCAACTACCAGGATTTGAAAGTAATATCCCTCGACGCCGAGCAGATCGACGAGTCGGAGCATTTTGCCACGCGGCAAGCCGCCTGGCTGGATTCCATCCTGACCAATGATCCGCGCCCCTGGACCGTCGTGACTTTGCACTACCCCTTTTATTCTACCAAACCCAACCGTGACAACCCCAAACTTCGAGAGCGGTTCAAGCCCATTATCGACAAGCATCGCGTCGATCTGGTACTACAGGGCCACGATCACGCCTACGGACGCGGCAGCGTAGACAACGCGCCGCTTTCGACCAACAGCCGGAAAAGTTCTTCGGCCACGGTATATGTCGTATCGGTTTCCGGGCCGAAAATGTATGATATTTCCGATGATCCCTGGATGGATCGTCGTGCGAGCAATACCCAGCTTTTTCAACTCATTTCACTGGAAGGCAAGCAATTGATTTACCAGGCATTCACCGCTACGGGCGAACTGTACGATGCTTTCGTATTAGAAAAAGGCAAGGATGGCGTCAATAAACTGACTAACAAAATTCCGGCGAAGGCGGAAAAATTGGATTGATTCATGTAATTTCCCTTCATTACCATGCAGTCGAACGTGCTCACTGAAATTTTTCTGCCTTTGGCCCTGGCCATCATTATGCTGGGGATGGGGCTGTCGCTGGTTGTGGACGATTTCAAGCGTATTCTGCTGTATCCCAAGGCCATTACCGTCGGGATCATCAACCAGATTGTCTTGCTACCATTGGCGGCATTTGCGGTGGTGGCGCTGCTGGGGATCAAGGCGGAGCTGGCGGTAGGTCTTATTATTCTGTCAGCCTGTCCGGGTGGTCCCACCTCTAACCTGATTTCTCATCTTTCCCGGGGTGATACCGCCTTGTCCATTTCCCTGACGGTCGTGTCCAGCCTGATTACCGTACTCACGATTCCCTTTCTGGTCAACTATGCCATCGTCCAGTTTATTCCCGGCGGGGAGCAGCAGCCTTTGCCGGTTTTCAAGACGATCATTTCGGTACTGGTCATCACGCTCATTCCGGTAGCGATTGGCATGGTGATCCGGAAGCGTAATCCCACCTTGGCCCAAAAGCTCGACCGTCCGGTAAAAATCCTTTCGGCGGTTTTCCTTTTCATCATCATTGCGGGGGCTTTATTTAAGGAGAAAGATAACCTGGTCGGCTTTTTCCAACTGATTGGCCCCGCAGCTTTGCTCCTCAATTTGCTCACGATGGCGGTCGGTTACGGCACTTCACGCCTGACCAATCATAGCTTAAAGCAGAGCCTGACAATTGCCATTGAGTCCGGTATCCAAAACGGGACGCTAGGAATTGCCATCGCAACCACATTACTGAACAATGCCACCATGTCCATTCCGGCGGCTATTTACAGTTTGCTGATGTTTGTTACCTCGATTGGCGTAATTTGGTGGGGAAACCGGACAATTCCAGCTTAAAAAGGTCAATCCATTTTGGGGCCAAGCACCTGCATCTTTGACCAACCTCAAAAAACTGAAACAACGATACTATTCTCCCAGCTTCAAGCTAGAACCTTGTGAATAAATCAACTGCACAGCCAATTCAAAAGAAATGTGCTTTGCGTGGGATTGGAAATCGGGCGGTATAGTAATGTTGTGTTTCAACCGTACCAAATCCATGGTGTTCGGCTGTCGCCCACATGACCAAACCTCTGCATCGGTCCATAAACCTTCTTTGAGGGTTATGCAGCTCGGTTCCTCAATTACTATCCCATAGTCCTCAACTTCACCAGATCCAATGGATGCATCACCGGGAAGGAAGCACGCGGTAGGGGGCGTTGTTCCTGAGTCAACGATCACACGCATTCTTAATTTTTTATTTAAAACGGCAGTTTCAGGAATAGTGATAGTACGGGTTTCATTAAAGTAAGAAGCAGTATTGTCCGTTTGGAAATCCACCACCCGTTCGCTGGACTCATCGAATGATCCACTATTGTCGAAGTCGATATACACCCGGCCGAATGAACTCTTACTACCGTAAATGGTCAATGAGTACGATTCCCCACTGGTCACGTGGGTACTTATTCCACACGTGTAGTTCCAGTACCGGTCTGCCCGATAATTGAAAGAATGGTTCTTGATATCATTGAACTGGAACTCATTGATACCAGGTCCGTCATACTGGTCGATTGAGGGATTCTGCCGGGTTAGGGAACATTCCATAGCCTTGACTTCACCATTGGGGCTATCTGGAAGTCTTAGGTCTGAGTTGGCTAAACCCTGCAACTGCGTTGATAAAAAATATCGCATCCGGGCAATCTGACCAGGTGTAAAGCGATCTTGATTGCATCCATAATTCATAAGATTACGGAGTGCTTCACCGAAAGGCAAACCTGTACAAATATTAATTTCAGATTCAGCACCTGGACTACAGGCGTAGTAAGGATCATACAGCCGGGTTGGGGGCGTGTCTTCCACTTCGTCATTATAGGAATTGGCAGGGCAGGTATAATCATAGGGCCCGTTCGATGTAGGATATGAGCCCGAATACAGATGGTATAAATTCAGCACATGGCCCATTTCGTGCGTAGGCACATAATTGTAAGGATTAATATCATTTTTAGTGGGGGCGGTCAGGAAAATGGGACCACCGTCAAATGAAGCAAATGCGCCTCCCGAAACTTTGTGAAACGTCTTGATAAAGACAACTCCTCCTCCCCTGTATAATTCCGGGACAAGTTCTTCGAGTTGCAAAGTGGTTTGTAGATTATTTCCGTATCCGTATTGCTGGAACCCAGGAACACCACTGGCATCAATACGTATAATACCATTTGTAGGAGTACATGCAGGCGTACGCTGGGCGAGAACAAATCGTATTTTAGAATCCTGTCCCTGGTATCCATCAACGCCTACTCCGGCAAATCGTTGGTTTATGACATCAATATAGTACCGAGTATCCTCATCCGAGGTGTTGGAGCCGGTTCCTACAGGCTCCCCCAGATGAAAAATCATAACAATGACCGGGATTGTATAGGTAACCGTATCCTCTGACGCTAACCTTGCCCGGGCACTTTCTAGCGACGGGAAAGTTGGCTTTGCTGCAATCCCCGTTTCAGACTGTGCGTTGCAAATGAAGCCTGTTACCTGTCCCAGGCAAACAGAAGAACACGCACATATCGAAAAACAATAAAGAAGGCAAGTATTGATAATCTTTTTCATTGCAATCGTAAAGATTTCCTTCCATGAAAGCTTTTAAAATAATCTTATTTTGCTGGAGCAAGGGGATTGTTGCACCAGGAACCAGGAAGCCATTCTGTTTCTGAATATAATGTAAAAAAAGTGTTAATGGCTTCGTAAAAATATTAAGTCAGAAGAGTACTTCAAATACTGTTGGTTAAATTAATTCAACAGAATATATCTGGCCGATCAGTAAGCCATCGTTCGATCTGGAAGGATGCCCTATAGTATACAGATATGTCGCGTAATTCATGATACTTTTTCAAACTTTTAGAGTAGGAAGGTACCATGCGCTTTTGGCCGCAGTATTACTTCTAACCAGTGTATTCTCGCAAGGCTCCTTCGCTAACCTATCTCAGCCAAAGACTCAAAATCGAGCTGAATTTTCTCTGCTTTTATCGCGCTTAAATCTGAATGCCCCAGGTTTAGAAAAAATCAAAGTCTTAGCGGAAAGGAACTCTGCCCAGGCTGTGGCTGAGCTACTCACCTACTACCGCGACCGGGCTCATGTCAAGCATCCCATAGCACGCAAGGCTGCCGTCAGGAGCAGTCAGGTCGCCTCCGAAAAAGACATCCTGGTCGCCGACGACGCGCTCAAACACATATTTGTGGGCCAACCTGCCTATCCATCCCACTTTTGCGGTGACGACATCAACTGGGCGACCAACCCCTATCCCGATAAAGAATGGATCTGGCAGTTGAATCGCATGACATTTTGGGATGCGATGGGGAAAGTCTACCGCCAAACGGGTGACGAAAAGTACGCCCAGGCCTGGGCCGACCAAATGGTAGATTGGACCCGGAAGAATCCGCGCGATGTCGACCACGCCTACGCCTGGCGTTCCATCGAAGCGGGCATCCGGGGCTACCGTTGGACGGGCCAATTCCAGTACTTTATCGATTCACCCGCTTTCACGCCTGAAGTACTAGTAGCTTTTCTCAACAGCTGCCACGACCACGCTACCTACCTGATGACCGAGTACCGGAAAGGCAGCAACTGGGCCCTAATGGAAGCCGAGGGTATGGCTTTCATTGCGATGACTTTTCCAGAATTTCAGGATTCAGAAAAATGGCGCAGTGAAGCCATTGCGCGGTTGAATAAAGAAATCACAAATCAGGTGTATGACGACGGGCACCAGCGAGAACTGGCCTTTGGCTACCACATGGGCTGTATTGGCTGGTTCATGCGTACCTACGAACTGGCTCACCTGAACGGGCGGCAGGATGCTTTCCCGGAATCTTACATTCAGCGGATTGAAAAAATGTGTGAGGTACCCATGAAGCTGGCTTTCCCGGATGGCTCGACTCCGCAATTCGGTGATTCGTGGTCGGGTCAACCCGGTCAGTATTATGGTCAACTCAAAGAATGGGCAAAGCTGTTCGATCGGCCGGATTTTCTCTACGTCGCTACCGAAGGCAAGGAAGGTACCATGCAGGACGCCACGGCTTTTGCCTTCCCGGAAAGCGGGCTATACGCTATGCGAAGTAGTTGGGACAAGGATGCCGTGAGTATGGTGCTGAAATGCGGTCCCGATGGCGGCGGGCATTGTCAGCCCGACAATGGTACTTTTGAATTGTACGCGGCCGGCCGCCACCTCATGCCCGACGCAGGTAGCTACATTTATAGTGGCGATCCGGAAGGTCGGGCGTGGTTTCGGCAGACCAAAGTACACCAAACACTAACCCTGAACGGAGAAAACTCAGCCTACGCCCCGAAACTTCGGCTCTGGAAGCCAAGTAAAGACCTGGATATTCTGGTAGTGGAGAATCAGAGCTACCCGGATTTGCTCCACCGCCGGGCGGTATTGTTTGTGGATAAAAAGTACTTTGTAATCGTGGATGAAGCCATTGGTACCGCGGCGGGTGACATCGATGTGCATTTCCAGCTGGCACCGGGGCAAGCGGTTTTTGATCAGGAAAAATATGTCGTGCGCAGCGATTTCGGCGAAGGCTGGAATGTTTTGGTCCAGACCATGCCGCAGCCGGGTTTGACTTTGCAGGAAGAGGAAGGTCAGGTTTCCTTTATTTATACAAAAAAAGAACCCCGACCTGCCTTTGGATACCGATTGCACAAGGGCGCAGATGAAACTGGTGTCCGCTACCTGACCGTCGTTGCGCCTTACTCCGGCAATCAGCCCCGGATCAGTGCCCGAATGGTTGGGCCCTCCCCAATCGGTGCGTCCCGGCTTGAAATCGAGATCGAACTGGATGGAAACAGCAGAAAGCTTTCTTACGAATATTAATATTTACTTTCCGTTCGCCACGTTGCCCTGATTAATAACCTCAAATTCGGTCTGGTTTTTGCTTCGGTACCCATTCATTACCTTTACTGAAAAAACACGATTGGATGAAAGTCAGGGCCTGGCTGCTTTGGGGATGTGGGTTGTGGATGTTTGGACAGGTGAAGGCCCAGCAATTGCCGCAAGGCAGCCTTTACACGCTTAATCCCTTCGTAGTCAATCCTGCCCTTTCGGGAGCCTATGATTTTGCCGATGTCCGCCTCAGCTACCGTCGCCAGTGGATGGGGCTGGACGACGCCCCCAACACCGCTTACCTCACGGCTCACACCCCCATTGGTTACGGCGATAAAGTACCCCGAACTACCCACACACCGCGCTACGCCAACCGCAATGGCTTACCTCCCACCCCGCCCACAGGTACCTGGCGCTTCGGAGCTGGTGCCTTGCTACTCGCCGACCGCACCGGGCCGACTGAGCGCAATATCGCCCAGTTGACGGGCGCAGCCCACGTGAGTCTGGCCAGTGACTGGCAACTGTCGGCGGGCTTTGGGGCGGGGCTACTACAGTACAACTTCCGTTTTGATCGTATCCAGACCGCCACACCTGCCGACCCCATCCTGCCCGATGGCCGGGTTTCGGTACTTAAACCTTACTTTTCGGCGGGCATATTGGCGCGGAAAGGCAATTTCTGGGGTGGGGCTTCGGTACTTTCGCCGATGGCTGTTTCACTGGCCTACGCCACTCCCGGTGGAAGCGAAGTCGCCGGCAAGCTACTTCCCCACTACTACTTTACGGCGGCTTATCGCCTGAACGTCGCCGAAGAATGGGCACTTATCCTCCAGGTCTGGGTCAAGAGCGTCGGTAAGGCTCCGATTTCCGCCGACGCTCAGCTACGGCTCCAATACGCCGACCGCCTTTGGGGCGGGGTACAATATCGGGTAGGTGACAGCTTCGGCGCTTTGCTGGGCATGGCTTTGTCGCCCAATTTTACGCTTAGCTACGCGTATGAGTATCCGCTTTCAACCATCAGTTCTGTCTCCTCGGGCAGCCACGAAATCCTGCTGGGATTTCGCTTCAACAACCGGGCGGCAATTTACTGTCCACCTATGGGGTGGTAAACCGCGCGTCGAATTAAGGCCCAATGCCCCGTTTTCAAGGGCATTTTTCGTATCATTGCAACCTTGAACGTAACCCACTATCCGTATTTATGGATATTTCGATATTAATTATAATCCTCAGTTGCACCGTGCTGTTGTCGTACGCATTCGACCTTATCAGCACGCGCACCAAGCTGCCTTCGGTAGTGCTGCTGCTGGCTACTGGAGTAATCGGCCGACAGGTTACCGAATATTTCAACGTCAAAATTCCCGGCGTGGACGTACTGCTACCCACACTTGGTACGATTGGCCTGATTCTGATTGTGCTGGAAGGCGGCCTGGACCTCGAACTTAGCGGCGGAAAACATAAACTCATTGGTCGCACGCTCCTTTCCGCTCTTCTTGGGCTGGTACTTAGTATGCTCGTCATCGCGGGAATTTTTTACCTGCTGCTGGGGGAAAGCTTTTATAATGCGATGGTAACGGCCACGCCTTTTGCCATCATCAGTAGTGCGGTGGCTATTCCCAGCGTGAGCGGGCTCGAAAAACGAAGGCGTGAGTACATGGTATACGAATCGTCGCTATCGGATATTCTGGGGCTGATGCTCTTCAATATTCTGGTGCTGCCAACCAACTCGGGCTGGGAGTCGGCAGGGCACTTTCTGCAAAGTACCATTCTGATCGTGATCATCTCGGTCATCTCCTGCTTTGTACTGCTCTACCTCATTGCCCGCATCAGTCACCATGTCAAGTACCTGCCGATTATTTCGGTGCTGTTTATCATTTATGCCGTTGGCAAGTTTTACCACCTTTCATCCCTGCTGGCAATTTTGATTTTCGGCTTATTCCTGAATAACACCGAGTTGTTTGTGCGCGGTAAGCTGAATAGTTATCTAAAAAACGACCTTTTTGAAGCTGAGTTGGAGCAATTCAAGCAACTGACCGCCGAAAGCGCCTTTGTCGTCCGGACTTTTTTCTTCCTGATTTTTGGCTACTCAGCCGACCTCAGCGACTTCGCCGATCTGGATGCCTGGATTGTGAGCGCCCTTATTTTGCTGGCCATTCTTGGTACCCGTTTCCTGACCCTGAAATCGACATTCAGGGGAAACCTGAGTCCATTACTGTACATCGCCCCGCGCGGCCTGATTACCGTCCTGCTCTTTCTGAGTATCCCAGAGCAGTACTTGGTCGTGGGCTTTCGCAAAGGTATTTTGATGATCACAGTGATTCTCACCGCCATCACGATGATGCTGGCCGTAATGACCTATACAGGTCCGCCAGAAGAAGAGGATATGGATGAAGAATTAGAGGAAATACCGAAAAGCCCAGAATCGTCGCTCCCGCAGATACGCAGGAGTTGATTCATGACGAAAGGCCTCCCGCTCAAAAGAAATGTTTCGGTAAGCCCGGTAGTGATCCTGGTAATGCAGATATCTGATAAAATATTCCACGAAGTACCAGATGTAAAAAAGCAAAAACCCCATTTCGAGTTGCTGCCGCAGGTGAATGCATTCATGGTGAAGGAGCTTTTCCTCCGGCCTTTTATTTTTCACAAAAACAAAAGGATAAAACGCCATCCCCGTCACCCACAAGGAGGGCACCCGAACCACGAAACCTTTGAAACCAGATGTCAACAGTGAAAAAGTTTAATGTTTAACTATTTATAAGTCCGGCGAACCACGCTACTACCCAATTGTAACGTAAAACAGAATCTAAAATCTAAATGCTTACCACCATTATCATCATCTTTGTCGTCGGTTATCTGGCGATCGCTCTCGAAGAAACCATCCAAATCAACAAAACTGCCTCGGCTCTCATCACAGGAGTTCTGTGTTGGACGGCTTATGTCCTCTACAGCTCCGAAACGGAGTTTGTTGTGGAAGAATTGTCGGCGCACCTGGGCGAAATTTCCGAAATTTTATTCTTTCTGCTTGGCGCAATGACCATCGTGGAGCTGATCGATGCCCATGAGGGCTTTGCGATCATCACCGAGCGAATCAAGACGCGCAATCCCGTGTCGCTGCTCTGGATCATCTGCATCCTGACCTTTTTCCTTTCCGCTCTGCTCGACAACCTGACGACATCCATCGTGATGGTATCGCTGCTTCGCAAAATAATGCCCGAAGGCGAGCAACGCAAGCTCATGGCCGGTATGATTATCATTGCCGCCAACTCAGGAGGTGCCTGGTCGCCAATCGGTGATGTTTCCACCACCATGCTCTGGATCGGCGGGCAGGTAAGTACCTTTGCCATTATCACAAACCTTATTGTCCCCAGTATGGTTTCGCTGGCGGTCCCGCTTTTATACATGACTTTTGCGATGAAGGGTAGTTTGAAAGCCGTGCCCATCGAGCCGGGCAGTGTTTCCTCGCCGATCTTTGACGCCGAAAATGGCGTATCCCGCAGCCAGGGACGGCTGATGCTTTACGCAGGCGTCATCGGTCTGTTGTTTGTGCCCGTCTTCAAGACCGTCACCCATTTGCCCCCTTACATGGGAATGCTTCTATCGTTAGGAGCATTGTGGGTACTGTCCGAAATCCTGCATAAAGATAAAGACGAGGAGGATAGACTACCCTATACCCCGGCGTATGCTCTCAGTAAAATCGATGCCCCCAGTATCCTGTTCTTTCTGGGTATTCTGGCAGCCGTGGGCGTCCTGGAAGCCACAAATGTGCTGAGCGACCTGGCCGCAAGGCTGGATGCCTTGGTTGGAAACCTGGACGTGATTGTGGTTGTAATCGGTGCGGTTTCGGCTATCGTCGACAATGTGCCGGTAGTAGCCGCAGCCATGGGGATGTACGACCTCAGCACCTACCCTACCGATCATAAGTTGTGGGAATTTATGGCCTACTGTGCTGGCACAGGCGGCAGCATGCTGGTGATCGGTTCGGCAGCGGGTGTCGCGGTGATGGGAATCGAGAAACTGGATTTTATCTGGTACCTAAAAAAAATCGCTTTCCTGGCTTTGATCGGCTATCTGGCCGGCGCCGGCGTGTACTTGCTGATGTTTTAGCCCAATAAGCAAGTGCGACCTATGTTCGCACTACCAGCTATTTCAGGATATAGTCAGGCGCGTGCTCTTAAGGATAAAATACCTTTGATTTTTGGCGGTGGATGCTGCCGAAAAAATCTTCAATCAGCAGGGGTTAAAGATCTTACAAATGCTTGGTTTCCATTACATTTGTTTCAAAAAATTAACTGAAACAAATTATGAAACAAAAAGCAATTTTGGGGCTACTCCTTGGCCTGGCAGTCAGCCTGAATTCTATCGCTCAGGAGCTTACGACGGCCGACGCTGTGATCGACAAGTACCTGACTGCCGTAGGTGGTCAGGAAAAACTCCGCTCAATGCAGGACATGACCATTACCGCGACCACGGATATCCAGGGCCGGACGATGGAAACGGAAACAAAGCTGAAAATGCCCAACAAATTCAAGCAGACTTCCTACGTGATGGGCAACGAGGCAGGCGGTACTACTTACGACGGAACTACCCTTTCGCGCTCGATGCGTGGGCAAACCACGACCAAGCAGGGGCAGGAAGCTTTTCAGGAATTCATTTTGAATCATCCCTTTCCTGAACTTTACTACGATTCGCTGAAAGTGGAGAAGAAACTGGTCGGTACCGAGAAGGTGGATGGCAAAGATGCCTACGATGTAGAGTTCACAGGCAACGCAAACACCTGGCACGACTACTTCGACAAAGAGTCGGGCTTAAAAGTAAAGCGCACCGCTACCACCGAGTCGCCCCGCGGCAAGATGCAGGCAGAGTTCACCTACGGTGATTATAAAGCCGTTAATGGAATCAAATTTCCTTTTACCAGCAGCCGGAAATTCGGCCAGTTCGAGATGAGTTCCGAAACTCAGTCCATCAAACTCAACAAGGGAATCGATGACAAGCATTTTAAGATAAAATGATAAATTATGAGTGATGAGTGAGAATGGTGAACCAGGGGTAGTTATCATTCATCACTCATAATTCATCATTTGCCACTTAGTAGTGAGAAGGATTCTCGTCCTGCCATTCGTTGACACCGTCGCGGATTCGGTTGCGGAAAGTCAGCGTATCCGTAGCGTAGGAAGTAGTACCGTCGGCGTTTGCGTATTTATATTTCAGAAACAGCTTCCGGTCCTGCAATAGCTTAGGCCGATTGAAAGTACTCGGACCATCGGGAAGTACTTTCACTTTGGAACCCTGCGCTTGGCTGATAGTGACGTCATTACCGTTCAGTGTAATTCTGAATGAGCCCTTCTGATCACTGATCAAGTTCGTTTCCAAAGCATTGGGTGCCACCGTTTTCAGGTTCATAACTTTGACTTCCGGCGAGGGAATAGTCGTATAGTAGTTTGTCGTCTTCACCACTTTGCCCGTCGAATCTTTCACGGTGGTCACCCCACCGTGCCAGTAGTTGCCGAAAAGCATATTTTCGTATTTCAAGCCAATAACTGCGTATCGTTTTTGTGACGCTATGGAGTCGGCATCGGCAGAGTTGATATAAAAGGGCAGCACATAGGTAGCGTTCAGAGTAGCAGGATCGTTTAAAAACGCCGCCGAATCGGCTTTGATGATCACGGTTCCCGAGTAAGTACCCTTTTTAATAATCATCTGATTAGTATTGGAAATAGTAAAATAGTTGCTAGGCAACATTACCAATTCTTTCACCGCCGCGACTCCAGCCTTCACGTGGTTCGTGCCGTTTTTCATGGCTTCCAGGATGTCGCTGGTAATCAGCTTACTGTCCATGGTAAAGTTGACCAGCCGGTCGCGGGTATTGTCGCGCACTCCGGCAAGGGCCGCCCCTACCTCGATCGTCATACCCTCACCTACCACAAAGGTTCTGACGTTGGTCTGGTATGGGAAGTAGATGGACGTGTAGTCAAAATCTTCAATATAATCCTTGTAACAAGAACTGAGCGTCCCCAGAATCAATAAGGAAAGTATTATTTTCTTTTTCATATCGAATTAAGATAATTTCTTGATTAAAAGTTAGATCGACTACCTCCAGGCGTCCCAGCCTTCGTTTTGTACCAGGTTGCTCATCCGCAGGACTTCATCGTAGGGAATGGGCAGATAAGCCGATTGGAAAGAACGCGTTTCGACCGGAACGTTCAGATCGTACGTAAAGCTGTTGTCGCCATTCTTAACGATTCTCGCCATATGAACAGGCTTATTGAGCGGTTCCAGGCTCGTAGACCAGCGGCGCAGGTCATAGAAGCGCTGGCCCTCAAAACAAAGCTCCAGTCTTCTTTCATTATGGATAAATTCGGTAAAGGCTGCCTTGCCGGCGTTGGCCACTTCCGTCAGGTAGGGATCGGTAGTAAAACCTTTGCCCTCCGAATTATCGCGGGAACGCAGGTACCCGACTGCTTCCTTGGCCGATAGGCCATATTTGCTGCCATTTGGGCCTTCAACCTGATTGGCCGCTTCGGCAAATGCCAGCACCATGTGCGACCAGCGGATAAAAAACTTGGCGTGGGGCTGCCGGTTGATGGCGTTATCGGAAAAATTAAGCCCCATAAACACCATCTTTTTGATATGGTAATTGGTCCGGCTATTTACCGGTGGGCCGGCGGCATCTTTACCGTTCAGCCAGTTTTCAAAAGTGTACATCACGTTGGATGTATTGATCTTCACCGCCTTGGCATTGTTATAAAATACCGTACTGTAAAACCTGGGATCACGGTTTTCGTAAGGTTTGGTGGGATCATAGCCGCTCTTGGGGTCTGTGATTGGGTAACCATTCTTCATCGGGAAGGCATCCACCAGCTCCTGGGTAACTCCCACTGAGCCATTCCCCTGAAAACCACCCGGATAGAACATCCTCTCCAGCGCATCATTGTTGTTTTGGTAGCGGGAGCTAAATACGATACCCGGAAAATTGGGATCGAACCAGTTGACTGCCTTGGTTTTGGTGAAGCCCTTGTTCACCGCGTCGGTTGTTGTCTTGAAGTCCATCACTTCCTTGGCATACTTGGCGGCCATGTCCCAGCGGCTAACGTCATTGCCGGGATTGAAACGCGGGCTTGCCCAGGTAAGGTATACCAGCGACTTGATAGCCCGAGTAGTGATGCCATCGAACCGCCCCCAGTACCTCGCCCCGGCGTAGGCCCGATCATTGATGTTAGGCACCAGAAAATCCCGGTGGGCGATGGGCAGGTACTTGTAAGCAGAGTCGCAATCGGCCAGGATTTGCTTCACGCAGTCGTCATAAGTACTGCGGGCAAAGTTGACTTCCTTCCCGATGTCGACGGGTTCCAGCACAATGGGATAACCCAGCAGCTGTCCGTCCATGCCTTTGCCACCGAACTTCTGCAGCAAATCCCACTGAAACCATGCCCGCAAAGCAAAAGCCTCACCCTGCAAACGATTCTTCACCAAACTATCCAGGTGCGGATCTACCAGAAAGCGCGTGTTATAGCCCCGGCGATCTTTCAAGAACCGGTTGACAGAATTGATAGCCCGATAGTCGCGATCCCAGTAGGTACGGAAGGGATCGAGACTGGTAGGCAAAGAACCCACCGCCAGGCGGGTCATACTGTTCGTGGTACTGGTAATAACTACGTCGTCGGAAGCTCCGTCCAGATAAACGCCTTCATTATCGTTGTAGTTGCGGGGCATAAAGTCGTAGCATTGCCCTACCAGGCCCTGCACCATGTCCTGATATTCCCAAAGGTCCTCCGAGTCCCGGTTGCCGTTGGGGTAAGGGTCAAGGTAATCTACGCAGGAGGCCAGCAGCGTCCCGATCAGGAAAATTAAAGCGGTGCTTACTGCACCCGTATATTTCAATTTCATAGCGAGTAGCGTTAAAAAGTAAGTTTGAGTCCGGCGGAGACAGTTCTGAACAAAGGATTGACGGTAACACCTGAATTAATGGACTCGGGATCGACGTCCTTAATTTTAGAAAGTGTTAGCAGATTGGACCCGCGCACGTACAACCGTAATCCGCGAAGAGCCAACAGGTTGCCCACACTCAGCGGAAGGTTATAGGCCAGTTCTACGTTTTGGATTTTGAAGAAATTACCGCTGCGCAACCAGAAATCTGAGGCCACGAAGTTGTTGTTCACCTTATAGTAGGTTAGGCGCGGTGAATCCTCTCCCATGTTATCGCGGGTAAAATTAGAGTAGTTGTTATCGCCCCAGCCATTCCAGAAGTACTTGTTGGTCAGGGGGATATCATAACCAGCCCGACCAGTACCGATAACCGTCAGGTCAAAGTTGCGGTAGCCCACTCGCAGGTTAAGTCCGTAGAACAAGCGGGGAGTAGTGTGGCCGATTTGGCTTTGGTCATTATCATCTATCACCCCATCGCCGTTCTTATCTTCGTACTTGAGGTCACCCTGTTGCAGCGTTTCATCGTAGATTTGGGGAACAACCTTTGTCTCGGCGTCACTGGCGAACTTACCAATAAAGGTTTGGCCGTAGTAGGCATCGATCGGCTGGCCAATGCGCGATTGGTAGTCGAAACGGTAGTTGGGCTGATCATATTTCAGGATTTTGCTATTCTGAAACGTGGCGTTACCTCCGACCGAAAAGCGCAAATCTCCGATTTTATCCGAATACTGAAGCGCCGTTTCCAGGCCAAAGTACCTGATCTTATTGTAGTTGAACCAGGGCCGGGCGTTGGATATTCCTGCCGTGTAGGGAACCGTATTGAACAATTGGCTCACCATCCCATCGCGGAGGTTATTGTAATAGTTGGCTTCAACCGAAATCTTGCGATTGAACAGCAAGGCATCCAGGCCAATGCTGAATTCTTTGCGCTTTTCCCAAGTCAAATCAGGATTACCAATGCGGTTGGCGGTGGTGCGATACACGGCGTTATCGGTGTTGGTACCAAACCATTGGTTGGTGGAATAGGGACCGAAAGCGGTACCCGAGGAGTTGACGCCCCAGCGATCCAGGTACAGGAATGGTGTCAGGAAGCTTTCATATCCCAGAATACCGGCCTCAGCCCGCAATTTCAGGTAGTTGATGGCTTTGACATCTGACAGGAAACTTTCTTCCGAAAGTACCCAACCCAATCCGGCCGAGGGAAACATGGCGTAGCGCTTGCCTTTGCCAAAGCTGGAACTCCCCGCGTAGTTCAGTACGCCCTGTACAAAGTACTTGTCTTTCAGCGAATAAACACCCGTCATCACGGCATTTTGCTGCCGTTGCGGTTCTTCAACGCCGTTCTTAGACACCTTACCCAAATAATAAGTCACGCCTACTTGCACATCGTGATTGCCCCACTGTTTTTCGTAGCTGAGGTTCTCATAGACTACGAAGCGCTGCGAATAGTAGTCGTGGAGTTTGGCTTGCTCGGCCAGGTCGGTACCGTCGTGGACCTTGGATAGGCTCACGGTGTCGGCCCCGGACGCCGTTTTGCCCGGCGTCACGATGTAAGCGAGGTAGTCTTCCGCCTTACCGATGCGCACACTATTGAAAATGTTGAAGCCCACGAAGGTTTTGGATTTCAAACCCGGCAGAACTTCCTTCAAATCGTAATCGAAAGTCAGATTGGAAGCACCCGTGCGCCCGGTTTCGTTGTAATAACCATTGTGCACCAGGTTACCGATGGGATTGTTGCGAAAGGCCGTATTGGGGCTCACTGCGTACCAGGGTGCCTTGAGGTCATCGCCGTTGGCGGCGTAAATCGAGAAAGCGATGGGCGGCGTGTCAGTAATGTCGCCGATGGCCGAGTTGAACTCTACCAAATCCAGGGCGGTGTTGGTATTACCATCGTCACTGGTGAAGTTGACATTATACCCGTAGTTGGGTGAACGACGAATGTTCAATCCACCGAAGAAATCGACTTTTACTTTGATTAAATCGTTGATTTTGACGTCAATGTTGGAACGAACGTTGATCCGGTTGTAATCCGAAATTTTACCCAGATTAAATATATCGCCCTCCCCGTTGTAGCCCAGGTACGCACCGTACTGCACGGTTTCGTTACCACCTGTGGAGGAAAGGTTAACCCGGCGGAAGGATTTGGAATCTTTTAGCATCAACTGGCGGAAATCCACGCTGGGATACTTGAAGCTGTACGGGTCATTCTTAGCATACTCGCTAATGGCTGTATCATCGTACAAAGGTGTCAATCCACTGTTGGTACGGGCCTGGTTATTGAGCCGGGCGTAATCGGCCCCGGAGGCCCAGCCGGGAAAGCGGTCCACCTGGCTCACGCCCTGTTCCGCATTGACGGTCAACACCCGCTCGTTGGCTTTGCCGCGCTTGGTTTTGATGTAAATAATACCGTCGGCACCCCGAGGGCCAAGCATAGCTTTGCCGACGATGTCTTTGATAATAGTGACTGACTCGATTTCCTGGGGGTCGAGGGGCATTTCAGTGATATCGGTAGGAACGTCGTCGATAATGAAAATCGGGCTGCGGCCTCGGGTCGCGATACCAATCTTCTCAGTTACCCGGAAATTCCCCAGTTCTTCCTCCGCATTCAGACCGGTGGAGCCATCGCGCTCAATGACTTCAAGGCCAGGCACTAACCCGGTAAAGGCATTCCGAAGGTCGTTGGTCGGGTATTTTTCCAAATCGGAAGTTCTGAGAACGCTGTACGCTCCCGAAAGTTTGCGCCGCTTGAAATTCATAAACGGCAGCGGCACTTCGTCCTCCGCGTTGTTGAAGAGCTTGGATTTTTTGAGCTCCACAACGTTGTTATTCACCAAAGCACTAACCAAAGCTACCGATTTGGTGTAACCATAGGAACTCACGGTCACAAAGTTCTCGGGCATAGACTGGAAGGTAAAAATCCCCAATTCATTCGTTTCAGCGTGGATGTTGCCTTCGCCTACTACAATTGCGGCATTGGGAATAGGATTGCCCTGTTCGTCAGTCACCTGTAGGCTGACGCTAACCGGCTTGGCTTTTGGGGTTTTATTCTGGGCGTTCGTTGGGGCATAGGTCCATAGGCAAAGTACCAGCAAGACCGCCAAACAACGCAGGGGGTAAGTTAGAGTTGATCGCATGTCGGTTTGTTTAGAGAGTTGGGACTACCAAACTACGTTTGGTGTGAATTTGCTCATCTTGTAGGTGTCATCGGTGTTGAAAGGCAGGTAGTACATGGCCTCTTTCCATTTGACCTGACGAGTCGCGGGCAAAGCCTGGCGGATATACTTAAACCCTGTGGGATAGGTGGTACTGACCGGAACTTTCTCAATGTCAACACCCATGAGCGTACTTGTCATCACTTCGGGTGCGTCCTTCCAGCGGCGAATGTCGTGGTAGTAATGCCCCCCCTCGAAGCACAGCTCAATAGTACGCTCATTTTTGATCCGTGCCCTAAGCGCATCTTTGGAAGTCGTGTAGGCGGCCAGCACCTCGGGCATTGACGCCCGGCTTCTGATTTTATTAAGTGCCTGAAGGGCAGTCATGCCCGCACCGGGTGCCATGCCATTGGGGCCATATGCTTCGTTGGCAGCCTCGGCGTAGTTCAGATACAGCTCGCCCAGTCGAATAATCGGATCCGTGTATTGGGGCGTGGTTTTGTTGTTTACGCTCTGCTCGCCCCAGGTTTTGCGCAGGTAATAGCCTGTTTTAGTGATTCCGGAATAGGTCTGATCCAGCAACTGGCCGTAGTTAGCCGCGCCGTTTACAGTTTCGTAGTAGATTTGGGCTTTCCCATAACCTGGTATCGGGGCCGTGTTGTAGATGATGTCAATGTAAAAGCGAGGGTCACGGTTGGCGTACGGATCCTGCTCGTTGTAATGGCCGGCCGCGGTAGCAGCCTGGCGGTCAGCGGCGGTGTTTAGGGGTTCGCCCCATTTGGTTTCAAACTTATCGACCGTATTCTGCGTGGGCGATTCTCCAGAGAAACTGGTTTTGGACGCGCCAAATATCCCGTTGTTCAAAGCCGCCAGGTCGCCGGTATTGTAGGTTTTGGTGCCCGCGTACCAGGCCCACAACTGCTCGTTGGAATAGGTCGTACCGATGTAGTTCTTCTTATAGTCAACCAGGGGCAACAGATCATGGCCAAAGCGCTCGGCGATTTGGATAGCCTCCCAGTTAGCCACCGCCGCTGCTTCCCAGTCTTTGGCCCCCTGTTCATTGTTGAGTGGGCTAGCGGCATACAACAGGGCGCGGCCTTTCATAGCTTTGGCAGCCACACCGCCGGGCCGAAACTGGTTGGGGCTATTCAAGTGACCCGCCACTCCGGGGCCGGGATCACGGCGCATCAGGTCGGCCTTCTCAAAGAATGTCGCCGCCGAATCCAGATCAGCGGCAATGCGCAGCAGGGTTTCGTGCTTGGACAGCCGGGGAATGTCCCACTGATCGTCGGGGCCGATCACCTTGGTTAGGTACGGCATGGGGCCCCACAGCCGGAACAGCGTGAAGTGGGCGAAGGCACGGATAAAGTGCGCTTGTCCCTTGAAATCGTCTACATCCTGTACATTGACACCTTTCAACTTATCGATGTTGGCCAGCGACATATTGCAGATTCTGATAATCTGGAACATGGAACCGAGCACGGGCCGTCGGGCCTGATCGTAGGTCATTTTGTTGATGACCGCCGTAATTGAGCCCGCTTTGATCACTTGCGCATCCATGGACCGCCCCATATCACTCATATCCGTGAGCGATTCCAGGGTATATTTTTGATCCCAGAAATTAAAATAGAGCGAAAAGGCGGTCTTGATATTATAGTCACGCCAGGTCGTCCCATCCAGCTTGGTACCTTCGTAAATGCTGTCGAAAAACCGTCTGAAGT
The DNA here is from genome assembly GCA_964500445.1 of uncultured Persicitalea sp. Classification (GTDB taxonomy): domain Bacteria; phylum Bacteroidota; class Bacteroidia; order Cytophagales; family Spirosomataceae; genus Persicitalea. Next base: position 48,372 of record CAZCOG010000034.1, read on the forward strand.
TGTCGTACTTACCGAATACTTCCTCGGTATCAAGACCTGATTCCGGCGATTGGTCCAGAAAGTCCTCTTGGCACGATGCCATCATGACCGGCACCAGGATGGAGGCAAAGAACAATGCCCCTAACTTTTTGATTTTCATAAAGATTGTATTTTAGAATAAGGCCCGAACGGCAAATTTGATCTGAGTCATTTGGGGATAAAAACCCTGATTGAAGTCCTTGCGCTCGGGGTCGCCCTCGATCAGCTTGGTTTTGGTCCAGAGGTTGTTAGCAGTCACAAAGAAAAGCAGACTGTTGGTTCCCAGCACTCTTTTCAGCGTTTTGGAATTGAAGGTGTAAGCGGCGTAAACCTCCTTCAACCGCAGGTAATCAGCATTGCGCCAGAAACGGTTCTCAACCATGATGTCGAAACCGCGGTCGGCCTCGCCGCCGCCCCAGAACAGGTTCTCGGTGCTGCCGCCCGCCGAGTAGTGGAGCGTAGCGTGGTTGGCCGCGCCGTTGGTAGGCGTCCAGTAGTCTAGCTGCGAGGCGTGTACCCGCCAGTCACCTTTGATAAACTCGACTTCGTAAGGCTGGTTAAATTCCACGAATTTGCCGACGTTGCCCGTGAACAGAAAGTTGAAGTCAAACTTTTTGTACGAAAAGCCCGAACCAAACGAATACGTGAGCGGCGCGTAATCGGAGCCACGAATGGGGTACTTATCGAGATTCGTAATCTTGCCGTCTCCGTCGAAATCCAGGTACTTGTAATCGCCCACGTTGAGACGGCTCACGTCAATGGCCGACACGTTGTTGTGAATATCGTCCACGGAAGTATAGTAGCCAGTGCCGGTGAGCTCGACTCCGCTAAGTTGCGCTCCCAGGGGCTTGTTCTGGTTTTTCTGGTAGTCGGAAGCAAAGGGAAGGTCGTCCTTAAAGAGGATGCGGTTTTCGTTGTACCCAAAAATTCCCCGGACAAAATAGTTGATACCTGACGCCGTGTTTTTCCGGTACTCGGTTTCAAATTCTATCCCGTGTTTCTTGAGTTTACCCAGATTGAGTTCTTTGAAAGAATTGCCCACCAGCATTGTGACGGTGCGAGGAACCAATAGCATTTTGTCACGCTGTTCGTCGAACACATCGACGCTGAACGTAAAGCTGTCGTTCCAAAGTCCCAGTTCCAGGCCGATGTCCCGTTTCCGGGCTTCTTCCCACTGGGCGGTCGAGTTGGCTCCCAGATCCTCGTGGATATATTGCCGGTTGTCCTTATAATAATTACTCAGGTACAGCCAGCGGTTGTCCGCAATGTCGCTGCCCACTATGCCGTCGGAATAGCGAACCTTCAACTTACTAATCCAGGGCAGGTTGTCTTTTATGAAATTTTCCTCCGAAATCATATAGCCAATAGCACCCGATGGGAAAAAGCCATAGCGATTTCCGGGAGCAAAACGCTCAGAGCCCGTAAGTCCCAAGTTTACTTCCAACAGGTATTTATTGGCGAAGTCGTAAGTGGCCCGGCCTACAAGCGCTTGGTTGTAATAGGGAAATTGCGTGTCTCTGTTTCTCTGCTGGCGGTTGGCCAGGGCCAGACCAGACACACTGTGCTTTCCAAAGGTACGGGCATAGCTCATGGAAAGCTCGTAATACATATCCTTGTAATAATCGTTTTCCAGACTACCCACATTGATGTCCAGTGGCCCTTGCTTGAAGATCTCGTTGCCCTGTCCGTTCCGGAACCAGGGATTCTCCTCGGTGCCAATCTTGTCATAATTCAACTGATAATCAGGGAAAGTGTACGAGGCTGTCAGGGAGCGGTTTCGGTAATACGTACTCATTGACACCTTACCTTTGACGGAAAGTCCTTCGGTGATAAAGTCCAGTTTTTGGTTCAGAATTAAGTCAGAGAAAAGCTTGGAATCCAGATAGCGGTTGAAAGAACCCTGATTAAAAGAGGTGTAGGGATTTCCCGTGTATTCACCGAAGTTCATCGCCAGCCGCCGACCCTGATCATCGGGATAGTCGGGATCTGGTACTTGCTGCAGTACCCACTCGGGGAAATAAGCCGGATAACGCGATGGGCCGGTGGAATACAAATTACGCCAGGGAGTACCACTGGGCTGATTCTTCACGCCCGTTTCACCGCCCACGTTTAGTGAAAGTATGGTACTTTGAGTAAGGTTGAAGTCGATGTTGGTCCTATAGTTGAAGCGGTCGTACCAGAAGCGAGTATCGTCGTAGCCATCGTGATAGGCTTTGAAGAAATCACCCTGGTGGGTGTAGCCTACCGAGGCGAAGTATTTGATGAATTCAGTGCCGCCCGACACGTTGAAGTTGGCGTTGGCATTGGCTGCGAAGGGCTTGATCATCGTGTCGAACCAGTTGACATTTGGGTAGCGCAGCGCATTTAGCGGTGTCGAAGGATTCTGGTATTCGTTCAGAGCATATTGCGGAATCAGCTCCGTAAACTGCTGGCCATTCATCAGCGCCTGATTGTACATGCTCATCGTTTGAAACGAACTGATATGCGCGGGAATCCGGGTGGCCCGCGACATACCGTACGAAGCGGTAAAATCCAGCTTGGGCTTGCCTAAAGTACCTCTTTTGGTTGTGACCAATACTACGCCGTTTGCTCCCTTGGCCCCGAATACCGCCGTAGCCGACGCATCTTTAAGTACCGAAATAGTGGCGATTTCGTTGGGGTCCATATCCTTGAAATCCCGTTCGACGCCGTCCACCATAATGAGAGGTTGTGATCCGTTCCAGCTGGACAAGCCCCGGATAATGATCTCGGAGTGATCGTTACCGGGTTCACCGCTGTCCTGCATGGTGAGCACCCCGGATAGTTTACCCGCGATAGCATTCGTAATGTTAGAGGTACCTGAGCGCAGTAGTTGCTTGTTGTCCACCTGTGTAATGGCGCCCACCACGCTTTCCTTACGCTGGGTACCGTACCCAACCACCACAACTTCTTCGAGGGCCTGATTTTCGGATACTAGGCTCACATTGATCGTTTTTTGTGTACCAACCAGTACCTCCTGTGTCTTATAGCCGATATAGCTAAAAACCAACACCGACTTTTCATCGGAAACTGCAAGCTTGTACTGTCCTTTGGCGTCGGTCGAGATGCCATTCATAGTGCCTTTTTCCACTACGTTCACGCCCGGAATGCCCGAGCCGCTTTCGTCTTTAACCGTCCCTGAAACAGTTACTATGGCAGTCAGCTCCCTGTGATTCCCGATCTTTGTTTTCTTTGGATTTTCGCTTTCAGCTGCGCTCAGCAGACCTACGAAGCATAGCTGCACCAAAGCACCGACGAATACGTGCCTGGACAATGCGCATAAGCATTGGGGTAGTTTTTTTTGCATAGACTAGTTGAGGTGAAATGTGACTGGTTTTTAAAAAGGTAATAGCAATAAGCCCTTATTGAGATATCCATACTTGTTTCCTGCTCAAAAAATAATCGATAAATTATTCATTAACCAAGAAAAGTCATATTAGAATGCGGATATTTCGGCACAGCGACAGGTTAGTTCGTCAAATATTCCTATAAAAATTTTGTATCATTTAACTTGAAACCTGCACTTTATCAAGTACCTTTTAACCTGACGATAAGCCATTCCATTCACCCTTAGTTCTTTAAATATTTTTGTGTTTATTTTTTAATTTTTGAACAATAAAACTCTGAATTATCCGTGTCTGGCGCGATCTTGTAGCAGCAAAAAAAAGCCTCCCGGAGCAGGACAAACGTCCTGCTCCGGGAGGCCTTGAATTAGAATCTGTATAGTTCAGACCGAAAAGTAAAGATCTAGTTACTCTTTTTTACGGCAAAAGAAGGAAGCAAAATAGCTTGGTTAATAATCGATAACATGTTTTTTGGTTACTTATTACCATTCTAAATAGCCTCTTATCCACGGCTTATATCCACTACTTCGAACTCCACCGTACCCGCCGGAATCTTTATTTCGACTACTTCGCCCACCTTTTTGCCCAGTAGACCTTTACCGATGGGCGACCCGACGGATATTTTGCCGGCTTTCAGGTCGGCTTCTTCTTCTGAAACCAGCGTATAGCTCATCTCGGCACCGTTTTTCTTATTTTTTATTTTAACGGTGGACAACACCGCCACCATCGACGTGTCGATGGAAGATTCGTCGAGGATGCGGGCGGTGGACAGAATCTCTTCTAATTTTGCGATTTTCATTTCGTGCAGTCCCTGAGCATCTTTAGCAGCGTCGTACTCCGCGTTTTCGCTCAGGTCGCCCTTGTCACGGGCTTCGGCGATTTGATGGGCGATGTGAGTGCGGCCCTTGGTCTTCATTTCGTTCAGCTCAGCCTTCAAGCGATTCAGGCCCTCTTCGGTGTAGTATGATACCTTTGCCATGTGTCAGATATACGTTTTAATTTTGTACAAAAAAATAGTTGTTCTCAGGGTGTTATAACAAAAAAGAACGGCGCGCCGACCGTTCAAGGGAGAATAAAAAATCACTCACGGGAGTGATCGTCAAGTCGCCTGAGTCGGGATGCCGTATCGGAAAATTTGCTGCATAGTCCAATCTTGGACGACAAATTTAACAATATTTGCAAAGCCCACCAATAGGAGTTGGAAAATCGTTAGTAGTTAGGGGTACCTGGTACGCCATTCGTTATCTGATTTTCACTCACAACTATATATTCAATAAATGCGCTTCATACGCCTCCTTATTCAGCTATTTGTCATTTTTCTGCTCATTGCCGGAGTCATTTCACTTTGGGAGAACTGGCGAACGGGAGATTGGCTACCCAACTGGTTTTCACAGAAAAATAAACTCGAAAATACCCAGACGGTGGTTTTGCAGGAAATCACCTCGCTCGGTAAGCTGGAACTGGTGCGCTACAATTTCAAGGATATCGTGGAGCAGCAAATCACAAAGCTTTGGCTACCCGATGCCAAAGCGGTACTCATTGTACAGGGTGAGGCCGTCGGCTGCGTGGATCTCACCCAAATGGACATTGCCGATATTGAAGCCGGACAAGACACGCTCGTAATACATCTGCCCGAGCCGGAGCTCTGCTTTTTCAAAATAGACCACGACCGCTCCAAGGTGTATAATACCGAATATGCCTTCATGGAGGAGGCTCAGCTCGTACAGGAAGGCTACAAGCAGGCAGAACGGCAGATTCGTCAGTCGGCCCTTGACATGGGGATTCTGGAACAAACGAGAGAAAATGCCCGCAAAATGCTGACACCCATTTTGGAAAGGACATCGGGAAAAAAAGTAGTACTGCTGTTCCCCATGCAGGCAGAGTTGCCAAAGTTGAGGTGATTTAAGGAAGAGGATAGGCAAGAAAGAAAACGCTGGCGCCCTGGTACTTTCCCCCTCAACCTTTCATTTCTTTTCTGGCTCCAAACAAATCCTTCAATCCCACGCCACTGAGTTGCTGGCGTTTCATTTCCTGCAATAAGTAGAATATTTTTTCGGCGGCCAATTCATAACCAAAGCCATCGGGCCGAATGTTTGAGACGCAGTTGCGACGCTCGTCGGTCAGTCCGGGGCCTGGGCGATGCGTCAGGTAGGCTCCCAGGCTGTGGGGCGACGTTAAGCCCGGACGCTCACCGATCAGGATGAGCGAAATCTCGGAGCGTAACCCCTCTCCTATTTCGTCGGCGATAGCCACGCGGCCCTGTTCCACCAACGCTACCGTAGCAAGTTGCCAGCGGGCCGCATGGATTTTGGCCAACAGTAGTTTCACGACTTCTCCCGCATGGGTGTTCACCGCCACAGCGGAAAGCCCATCGGCGATAACGATGCAGAGATGGTTCTCCGGTTGATCGAGCTTTTGAATGGCCAGGCGGGAATCCTGGTTTAGCTTACGACCGTAATCGGGACGGAGCAGGTATTCGCGTCGATCTGCCGCCTGACTCTGCAACCGCACCGATGACACGCCCAACTTGGTCAGTTGGCTCTCCAGATTCGCCCAATCAAAATGCGAATAGACCGCATCGCGGGCACGGGCGTGGTCGAGGTTAAAATCCAGCAGCCGTGCTGTGGGCAGACTATGGCCCGTTCGCCCTATCGCTACGCGGGCAGGGGTGTAGTTGCGGAGCTGTGGCAGGTTCTCTTCGGATTGTTCCAAAACGTTCAAACGAGTTTTTTTCTATCTCATAGAAAGCGCTAGAAGCCCGTAATTTACAATATAAATTTTCTACCATCTAGCCTTGTCAACACCGTTAGCCAGATTTTACAAAAGTTCGGTCAATGCAATCATCATTGGTGTAGTCGAGCTTATTGAGGTTTGTAGCAAAGTACTACAATGCCGCAATCGAACGATTGAACTCTTACCAACGTCAGGTTTAGACTTTTACCTAAATCACCAAAGATACGCATGCCGTTGCCCAAAGCGGCCGGATTGACAAACAAGTGGTACTCGTCGATCAGCCCTTCTTTAATGAGTGACGAAACAAAACCGGCTCCTCCGTATACGATGATGTCATTGCCGTCCTGATTTTTAAGCAGGTCGACTTCGTCGACGATATCCCCTTTTGCCAGGGTTGTATTTTCCCAGGATGATTTTTCCAGGGTTTTCGTAAAAACCACTTTGGGTTTATCCACCATTTTTTGGGCAAAGGGAAATTCCTGGCTTTCGGGCTGATTTTTTACCACATCAGTCCAGTAGTTCACAAAACCTTCTGTCATTTTTCTGCCTAGCAGAATGGTGTCAGAGCTATCAGTAAGCGCGTTGACGTACGATTCGAGGTCCTTATCCCATTCCCAAACCGTCCAATCCATTTCGCCGTTCGGTCCGGCCACGTAGCCGTCCACGGACAGCTGTACCTGCAATTTTAACTTTCTCATTCTTTTTGAATTTTCAAATCATATTGTTCTTCCCCTGTTTACTGCCCGCCTTCTTCGGCCAGCTCTTTCACTTTTTCCAATGCTTTCGGCCAGGTTTCCAGAAAGTCGTCCAAGTGGTCTTCCGCAATATCCATTTCTACGACCAGTTCGGTCTTTCCATCCACGGTTTTTAGTGTATAATTCTCTTTGGCCCCTGCCCACTCCTTTGCGGCGTCGCTTTCCGTATCTTCTTCGCCATCGCTCACAAATCCCAAGTGTTCAAAGGACATGAATTCGGGAGAGCGACTGACGGAAATCTTGCTTAGCATCCCATCTCCTTCCGGGGACAGAAACAGTACTTTGCTGCCTTCCTGCCAGTCAGTTTCAGCCCGGGAGCCTTCGCTGAAAACGGCCGTCCAGGCGGGGTAGGTAGTTTCGCCCCAAAGTACCTCCCATACCTTTTCGCGTGGTGCTTCGATTGTGGTTTTGAATGTGCTGCGTTTCATGATTTTATCATTTAAAGGTTAAGTATTTTTTTGCGAATTCTGGTGCATTCGAAATTTCACGATTCGGCGAATTAAATCCAGCGGCAATGGCTCGTCCAGCGGAAATTGTACCGAACCTTTTCCCGTTTTATAGGCTGAAAGCTCTTCTTTAAAAGTTTCCGATCCTACCGGAGCCGGATAAAATCCGATATGGTTTTTGAAAGCCGCAAAATACACCAGGCTTTTGCCGTTCAGTGCGAAAGTCGGTATGGCGTAGCTGATTTTTTCCGTTGCTTCCGGGACAACTTTCCTGATTGTCTCGCGGATTTCTTCCAAAATCTGCTGCGTCACTTTCGGAAATCCGGCGATGTACTCGTCAATGTCTTTTGGTTTGTGAGTGCTGTTCATATCAGTGCAATGGAGGTTGAATTCAATTTATGGTAATAGTGGTAGGAAACTGCCAGTATTGCAAGAATGAAGAGGGGAAAGAACGACTGAGGATCGGGCCCGTCAACGATAATATGACTGATGGCAGCGAAAACAAAGTCGAAGGCAAAGCCTGCATACACCCATTCTTTTATACGTCCCCGCACCTGCGGGATGACCAAAGCCAGCGAACCCAACACCTTGAAAACTACCAGAGCAGTACCGAAGTATTCGGGATAACCCAGGTGGCGAATCCCCTCTTTGGCCAGTTCGGTTTGTGAAGTTAAGGCGGGCATTACTCCTTCGAACAGGAAGATAATGATTGTCGAAATCCAGAAAATAATTTTGTCTTTTTTCATTTTGATTACTCAATTAAACCTATCCATTCTGTTAGTGCTTCCCGTAAATCTGATGCTTTATTTTTCGCATCATTCAAATTATTTATCGTTATCAATCGCCGTCCATCCGTATAGTTGCCTTCCAGGATTCCGGTATGCTTTTTTATTATGGCACCCGTCGGCAAAACCAGTAGTACCTTATTTTGGCGAAGGTGCATTACCGCCATATCCCGTTTGTATTCTTTTGGATTGAAAGGTTTCATTTCTCCGGTGTAGAAAAAGCTGGGAGAATTCCATTTTATTTGCTCACCAATGGCTTGATTTGTATTCAGAATAATTTTTCTGACCGCCTCCACCAGTTCGCCGAATTCAGGAGGTAGTTTTTGTATCAGTTCCGTGACACTTTTGGGATCATTGATATCTTTTTCCATAATCAGATTCTGAATGACAGGCCTTTATCTTCCAAAACAGCCCGGAGCTTCGGAATAGTACTTTGTCCCATGCCGTGAAGTTTCAATACCTCCGTTTCACTAAAAGCTGCAAGTTGTTCCAGAGTTGATATTCCTTCGTTCTCCAGCGCGCGTCTGGCGGGTGCAGCTAGTGCCGAAAGAAAATGATCGCCCGACTCAGAGGCTGCTACCAGCGTATCAATTTCTATCTTTTTCATTTTCAGCATCGATTCCATCACTCGTTTCGACTTCTGAGGATCGGGATCACTCAGCAATTCACCCAAAGCTCTGGGAATGATCTGCCACGACACGCCAAACTTGTCTTTCAGCCAGCCGCACTGGCCTTTCTCGCCACCTTCGGAAAGTTTATCCCATAGCTCATCTACCTCGGCCTGCGTTTCGCAATGCACGAAGAGCGAAATACCCGGCGAAAAAGTAAAGTGTGGTCCGCCATTGAGCAACATAAAGCACTGACCTTCAATCTGAATGGTAGCCGTCATCAGTTTTCCTCGGGACTCGGGCGCTTCACGGCCAAAGCGTCGGACATTCAATATTTTGGCTTTCTTAAAAACGGATACGTAAAGGTTCATCGCTTCTTCGGCCTGGTCGTTGAAAGTCAGGAAGGGGGTAATTTTCTGTCCGGATTTTGTCTGATTGTTTTTCATAGTTTCGGGATAAGGAATAAGCGGATTTTACATTTGCGAACTTTCGGCGAAATGCAGCAGCCACTGATTGCCATACTGATCAGACAGGTCGCCGAACAATGCCCCCCAGAACGTATTCTCAATGGGGTGCAGGGATTGTCCGCCCGTTGCCAGCCGGTCGTAGCAGCTCCGTAGTTCTGCCTCACTTTCGCAGTCGAGCATCATCGCAATACCGTTGCCCCGGTTCAATCCCTCATCGCTCACCATGTCGGAGGCCATGAGCGTCAAACTACCCCGCCTCAGACTGGCATGCAGAATGTGGTTTTTCATTTCCGTCGGTATCCGGTCAGCCATCGGAGAATCACCAATGGTCATGAGATTCAGTTCGCCGCCCAAGCAGGACTGGTAGAAAGTCATGGCTTCGCGACAGTTGCCGTTAAAAGTCAGATACGAGATGATTTTGGTCATGGTCCTTTGTTTTCGTTTGAAGACTACTTTGCAAATGTCTATCATATGTACCACTTCAATGCGGTGCAAAAACGACACTTTACCGGGTTGATCACGACAGCTTATTTAGGTACTTTTACGAAAAGTTCTCTCTCAACTACCCGAAACAATATTTTCATTCTTTTGCCCCTATCAATCAATGAAATCGGTTTCCATCCTCGTCCCTGAATCCGCCGTGCTGGAAGCGGTGGCTGACCCGCGCTATCTGTTTACAGCCGTAAACCAGTTCCTGCAAGCCAGTGGTAAGCCGCCGCTTTTCCGGGTGCAGCTAGTGGGCATGACCCGTGAAGTGAAGTACCAGAGTGGTATGTTCTCAGTGCATACCGACCAGTTGCTGCACGAAGTGCAAAAGACGGATTTGATTATCATTCCGGCTTTGTTTGGTGATATGAATAGCAGTATCCGACTGAACGAAGGCTTCGTTCCCTGGATCCTGCAGCAGTATGCTAATGGCGCGGAGGTTGCTTCCCTGTGCGTTGGCGCTTTCCTGCTCGCCTCCACGGGGCTGCTGAATGGCAAGCGCTGCTCTACGCACTGGGCCTTCGCCGGCGAGTTCCGGGAATTGTTTCCCGGCGTCGAGCTGGTGGATGGTAGTATCATTACCGAAGAGCACCGCCTGTATTCGAGCGGTGGGGCCAATTCGTACTGGAATCTGCTGCTGTACTTAGTCGAGAAATATACCGACCGCGACATGGCCATTCTGGCTTCCAAGTACTTCGCTATCGACATCGACCGCGATAGTCAGTCTGCCTTCATGCTTTTCAAAGGACAGAAAGATCACAATGACAAGGAAGTGTTGAAAGCTCAGGAATTTATCGAGGAGAATTACAGTGAGAAAATCTCCGTAGATGATCTGGCGGATTTGGTGGCCGTAGGGCGCCGGACTTTCGAACGGCGGTTTCGCAAAGCCACCCATCATTCGGTGGTAGACTACATTCAGCGTGTGAAGATAGAGGCTGCCAAGCGTAGCTTCGAGACCAGCCGTAAGAATATCGGCGAAGTCATGTTCGATGTGGGCTATACGGACACCAAGGCCTTCCGGGAATTATTCAGGAAAATCACAGGCTTGACGCCTATCGAGTACCGGAATAAATACTATAAGGAAGCGATGGTTGCAGTGTAATTGCGGCGGTATACTTTTATAAAAGCAGAAAATTGTTTTTGGAAGTACCTGAGAAAGACTCTTTTGGATTCTACTTACAGCAAGCCTGTTAAACTATCCAAAAAAAATGGCGACCCATCGGGTCGCCGTTTTTCATCCTCAATTATTAACTATTTAAGCTTCCATTGCTGCAAGTACTTCCTCGACGCGCTCGGCTGCTTCCTTGAACTCAATAGCCGAGTACACTTTCAGGCCAGACTCGTTGATGATCCGCGCGCCCTCTTCGGCGTTGGTACCTTGCAGACGGACGATGATCGGGACCGGAATTTCGCCGATAGCCTTGTAAGCCTCCACGACGCCCGCCGCCACGCGGTCGCAACGGACGATGCCGCCGAAAATATTAATCAGAATGGCCTTCACATTCGGGTCTTTCAGGATGATGCGGAAACCCGCCTCGACCGTTTTGGCGTTCGCTCCACCTCCTACGTCGAGGAAGTTGGCGGGTTCGCCACCCGAGAGCTTAATAATGTCCATCGTGGCCATAGCCAGCCCTGCACCATTCACCATGCAGCCTACGTTGCCGTCGAGCTTCACGTAGTTAAGATTGTTGGCTCCGGCTTCCACTTCCAGCGGATCTTCCTCGCTGATGTCGCGCATTTCGGCCAGTTCAGGATGACGGAAAAGGGCGTTGTCGTCCAGGTTCACTTTGGCGTCTACGGCCAGAATTTTGTTATCGGAGGTTTTCAGCACCGGATTGATCTCAAACATCGATGCGTCGCTTTCGTTATAGGCACGATAAAGCGCGGTGATAAATTTCACCATTTCTTTGAAAGCTTCGCCTTCAAGTCCCAGTGAAAAGGCCACTTTGCGGGCCTGAAATCCTTGCAAACCCACGCTGGGATCAATCCATTCCTTGGTGATTTTTTCGGGCGTATTCTCCGCCACGTCCTCGATATCAACCCCGCCTTCGGTACTTGCCATAATGACGTTGCAGTTCTTGGCACGATCAAGCAGAATGGACAGGTAAAACTCCTTAGGCTCCGTGGGACCGGGATAATAAACGTCCTCAGCAATAAGTACCTTGTTGACCTGCTTGCCTTCCTCGCCGGTTTGGTGCGTTACAAGTACTTTCCCCAGCAGATTCTTGGAAATCGTCCGCACATCCTCGACCGATTTGGCCAGCGCTACGCCGCGCTGTTCGCCTCCTACGACTTTACCTTTACCGCGTCCTCCGGCATGAATCTGAGATTTGACAACGTACCATTTCGTACCCGTCTGTTCGCTTAGATTGCGGGCCACTTCCACGGCCTTGTCGGGCGTATCGGCCACGATGCCTTCCTGAATGCGGACGCCGTATTTTTTGAGAATGCTTTTGCCTTGATATTCGTGAATGTTCATTTATGTAATGGATAGTTGATAATGCACAGTTAATAATTGAAGGAGGGCAAGTTTAATTAGCTGTTTTTCACCTGCTTTCTGAAATAATTAGGTGTACCCCAGATGACCGAGTGCCCCAAAGTTGCCGTAATTTGGTAGTTTCACGGCAAATTAGCGAATAATTCAAAACAAGGATAGTTTTACAGGGTATTTGTAAAAATCCGGTTGAACACTCTTTACTCTCCACAAAAATAAATGGCCTTACTCACCGCTTCAGGCATCGAGCGCAGTTACGGTTCTCTGCAAGTTCTCAAAGGTATCGATCTGCAAATTGAACCCGGCGAAATCGTCGCCATTGTCGGCGCATCGGGGGCGGGCAAAAGTACCCTGCTGCATATCATCGGCACGCTCGACCGGCCCGACAAAGGCAAAGTAATAATCCAAGATACCGAGGTGTCGAAACTGGGCAATAAAGCGCTGGCGCAATTCCGCAATGAGCGCATTGGTTTTGTGTTTCAATTCCATAATCTGCTGGCCGAGTTTTCGGCCCTGGAAAATGTGTGCATGCCGGGCTTCATCGGTAACCAGCTCAGTGAGAAAAGTCTGCGGGAACGTGGCATCGAATTGCTGGAATTACTGGGCCTGGCCGACCGCCTCGATCATCTGCCTTCCCAGTTGTCAGGCGGGGAGCAGCAGCGCGTTGCGGTGGCGCGGGCTCTGCTCAACCGCCCCGCCGTAGTGCTGGCCGACGAACCCAGTGGCAACCTGGATTCGCATAATGCGGAAGATTTGCACCGTCTTTTCTTCACCCTCCGCGATGAACTCAACCAGACGTTCGTTATCGTTACGCACAATGAACACCTGGCCGAAATGGCCGACCGACGGCTCGTGATGCGTGACGGCCTGATGGAACGATAGCTCTTACAGACTCGGAGATTCTTTCGTGAGCTCGGAACAAATTATCAATACTGACACACGTACTAGTTACTTTCTTAACTTCATGGAACACAGTCTGTAATCAGATCCCAATCGTAATGGCTGAATTTTTGCATACCATACTATATTAAAAAATCGTTAACATTGCGTGACTTTTGGATGCCCAAGGTGTCCTAAGTTAGAAGTTTTTCATAACGTTGAGTAAATTGAATAGCCGCCCGGAAATTCCGGGCGGCTATTTTGTGTCTAAACCTATTTCAACCATTCTACTACCTAAGGCGGGACAACAACCTTGCTTTATTTTTACCTCGAACAAACCGAAAGTTCATTGCCATTCGGGTCGGTAAAATGAAACCTTCGTCCACCGGGAAAGGAGAAAATAGGCTTAATAATCTCGCCGCCGGCATTTTCTACTTCAATTGCCATTGCTTCCAGATCATCGGCCCACATAACTACCAGCGGCTGTGAAGCGGCCGGGCCATCGGCCTGATAGAATCCGCCCGCCATCTGGCCATCCGAAAAACTAATATACTCCGGCCCCCAATCCTCGAATGACCATCCGAAGGCTTTACTATAAAAAGCTTTGATGGCCGGCAGGTCTTTCGCCGGAAATTCGACGTAGCAAATGGCTTTGTTCTGTTCCAGGTTCATGAGCAATAAGGTTTGAGATTGATAATTATAAGTAACAGCGAAGATTAGTAAGTGAGCATCGCTCGTTCAAATACGCTTCATATTATCATTTTGTGAAAGCCGACTTACTTCTCTTTTCTTCTATTCCGTAGACCCGCACATAATCGACCTCCATACTTTGCGGGAATATGCTGTTGTCCACTCCTTTCTGTCCTCCCCAGTTTCCGCCGATGGCCATATTGAGTAGTATAAACTGCTTGCGATCAAAAGGCCATTCCTTCCAGCCAAACGATGCATCTTTCTGAAAACGGAAATACTCCTTGCCATCCACGGCAAAAGTAATGAGGTCGGGCTTCCATTCACAGGAGTAAACATGGAATTCGGTGGAAGCCGTAGGTACCATGATTTCGTCCCCTTTATTAGTACCGATGGAATGATTGAACGACTTTGTATGGATGTTGGCGTGAACCCGATTTTGGTCAAAGCCGACGTGTTCCATGATGTCCATTTCGCCGTTGTCGGGCCAGTATTGGGTACCGTAGTTGCTCTCGGTGGCCAGCGTCCAGATAGCCGGCCAGGTACCTACGCCGGTGGGAAGCTTGGCTCTTACCTCGATTTTGCCATAAAGAAAATCTTCCTTGCCTTTGGAAAGCAGTCGCGCGGAGGAATATTGGCGCTCACCGGAGGATTCTTTGATGGCGGTGATGATGAGGTGTCCGTCCCTGACCTGAGCATTGGCCAGGTTATCAGTATAGTTTTGCAGTTCATTGTTGCCCCAGCCACTGCCGCCCAGGTCATAGCCCCACTTGGCGGGGTCGGGCTTGCCGCTGTAATCAAATTCATCCTGCCAGATAGGCTTATCGGTGAAAATATACTCTTTTTGTAAAGAAGCTGGATTCGGAGCCAGAGCGGCTACCTGGCTGGACGGGGGTACTTCCTTCCTCTGGCACCTGGCACTGAGGGCAAGCATAAGCAGTAAGAGTAAAGTAGCGTAGCGCATGAGAAATTTTAAACTTATATGTAAACAATTTGGGCCTTAGATCAGTCCTAAGAACCGTATTTACACTTTTTATTCGAAGCTGCAAAATCTTTCCTACTTTCGTCGCAGTTCCTTCAAAAGACGCATCTAAAAAGTACTTCTCTTACCTAAATCCTTTTGCCCATGACTCCCCAGCGAAACGGCTCCTTCATCCGGCGAGCCAAAGATATTACTATCAGCAGTACACTGGCGCTGGCATTGCTCGCCAGTAGCACAGTACTTCCTGGCTGTGAGGGTGGACAAGATAACGAAGCCGCCTACAGTTACGACGAAACTACCTACACGAAGGGAATTCGTTCCTATATCAAGGAAGTAAGTCCCGGCGAATTCAAAATCACCGACGAAGAAACCGTAGAGTATGACAAGTCGGAAGCCATAGTAACTTACCTCGACGGTACTACCCGCACCCTGAACCCCGATGCCGCCAAACAATTGATTGACGAAGACATAAAAACGCGAGGCGACAGTACCAGTACTAAGCAAGGGGAGCGAAATTACTACCGACACAGCGGCTTGTCGAGCGTGTTGCTCTATGGTGGTATGGGCTATCTGCTAGGACGGAACCGCGACAACAGCTATATCAACCGATACCGAAGCAATAATAGTGCAGGCCAGTATTACAGCGATCCGCGTACCTACCAGAAAGCCCAGTCGACCCGCTCGGCTATGCGTGCTTCCCGTACCGTGACAGCCCGTCCTTCGGGCGGAAGAAGCGGATTCTTTGGCAGATCAGGCAGCAGAAGTGGCGGGTGATTAAGGAGAAAAGGAGGATGGAGCGAAAGGAATTTGACGAGTACCTTTTTTCCTTTCATCCATCCCGTACTCTTCCCTCCTTTCACACTTTTCTGTTTTCCTTCTCTCCTCCCTTTCTCCTTCCAAAAATGATTACTCTAAAAGATATGCCCCGGCATCCCGAAAAAGCCCTCCACGAAGTGGGCTGGGACTGGATGCTGGGCGAAGATACCCTACCCTACCTGGTTCAACAGGCGGTAGTAGTTTCGGAGGCCCAAGCCAATGCCTTACACGAAGCAGCACAGTCGCTTTACGAAATGTTGGTAGAGGCAGGACAATACGCCATCGACCATCACCTTTTGGCCGAAATGGGTATCCCGGCGTCGTTGCACGAACTGGTCAAACGCTCTTGGGAAGACGACCGTCAGATGCACCTTTACGGCCGTTTCGATCTGGCCGGAGGGCTCGACGATCAACCGATCAAACTCATTGAGTTTAATGCCGATACGGCGACTTGTCTGCCCGAAACCGCAGTGGTACAATGGGCCCAACTACGGGCCAATGGGCTCGACGATAGCCGCCAGTTCAACACGCTTTACGAAACGCTGGTGAGCCAGTTTAAGTACCTGCGCAATGCCAATGGCGACCTTACTCCCAGCCTGTTGCTGACTACGCTCCGCGACTATCCCGAAGATGATACGAATGTAGCCCTACTTACCGAGGCGGCTCAGGAAGCTGGTTTCGACACGGATTTCTGCTATATGGACGAGGTCGAATTTTCAGCTTCGGAAGGAATTTTCAAGCAGGACTCCGCCGATGGTAGTTTCGTTCGATTCGATTTTTGGTTTAAACTCGTGCCCTGGGAGGCAATCGGCGAAGAAGAGCCGGAGTTGACTTCCATTCTTACCGATCTGGTTGTCAACCGGAGAGCAGTAGTTCTCAATCCGGCCTATACCCTAATTTTCCAGTCGAAATACATCCTGAAAGTTCTCTGGGATATGTATCCCTATCATCCGTTGCTTCTGCAAACGGAGCGTTACGTCCTGCCGCACAAACAATCAGTGAGCAAGGTACTTTTCGGACGCGAGGGAGCCAATGTGGCTATTCTGGAAAAAGGGGGTAGTATCTTGGAAAAAGTCGAAGGAGAATACGGAAACCAACGCTGTGTTTATCAGGAACATGTCGATTTCGTAAGCGATGTCGAGGGCTTTCGCTACCAGGCGGGCGTTTTCTACGCGGGCGAACCTTGTGCGCTGGGCTTCCGGCGCGGTGGACGCATCCTTGACAATACGGCGCAGTTTGTCGGCCACGTCATCGAAAAATAAATCTATGGATCAAAAAGATGAATTGTTGCTGGCGCTGCGGCCCGTTGTTTCTACTTCGCCTGCCCAAAATCCAGAGGAAGAATTTCAAAATACCGTACTACGGCCTATATTAAAATTTCAGCACGATAGAATTGCGGCAATTTTTCAGGGACATCTTCAAAAAAGGAAAGTAAATCTTTCGGGGGTGAGCCTAGAAGCCCGGAAAAGTTATGTTGAGACGGCCTTCCAAAAAGACTTGACCTTACGCCATCAACTGATCGGCCTGGCTCTGGGAATGATGACCGAAGCAGAATGGTCAGAATTTCATACAGATAAAGAGTTAGCCCGGCGGCTGAATAATTTACTGGTGCAGCGAATCCAAAGTACCTTGTAACAAAAAAGCGTGGTCCTCTTTCAAGAGAACCACGCTGTATAAATCTGCCGAATATTCGGCACTAATCTCTGCGTCCCATTAGCAGACTCACGTAGTACAGCAGCGTTGCCAAAGAACCCAGCGCAGCTACCAGGTACGTCCGCGCAGCCCATTTGAGGGCGTCGGCAGCCATTTCGTGCTCACGGGGTGTCACAATGCCGTTACGATCGATCCAGGCCAGTGCCCGGTTGCTGGCGTCATACTCCACGGGCAGCGTGATGAAACTGAACAGCGTTGTGAGGGCGAATAAACCTACACCAATCGCCAGCGGGATAATCGAAGTGTTAATCATCAGAATTCCCGCCAGAATTACCCACTGCATATAGCGCGACGATACGGTCAATACGGGTACCAGTTTCGACCGCAATTGCAGCCAAGTGTAAGCCGTGGCATGCTGCACGGCGTGTCCACATTCGTGGGAGGCTACCGCCGCCGCTGACACACTCCGGCCGTGATACACATCGGGACTCAGGTTGACGGTTTTGTCCTGCGGATTATAGTGGTCCGTCAGACGGCCCTCCACCGACACTACGCGTACATCGAAAATGCCGTTTTCACGCAGCATTTTTTCGGCGATTTCCTTGCCGCTCAGGCCATTGCTCAGGCCGATTTGTGAATACTCTTCAAATTTCTTTTTTAGTTTCCACTGGACATACATGCTGATGCCCATGACTAATATACCAATCAAATATGCTCCTGCCATGTCTTTATTTATGAGTTATGAATGATGATATCTATTGTTGCAAATTCTCAATAGCTACTTTTTATTTTTTCAATTAGTCCCGTGGTCGAGTAGCCTTTTACAAGAGGTACTGTTTCCACGCTTCCTCCATTTCTCATTACAAAATCTGCACCAACGATATTTTCTATGGAGTAATCGTCGCCCTTGACCAAAATGTCAGGTTTCAGGGCTTCAATGAGTGCTTTTGGCGTGGGTTCGTCGAACAAAATGACAGTATCCACAAAGGCTAACGCTGCCATCAGCCTGGCTCTGGCGTATTCATTTACCACAGGGCGGCTCGGGCCTTTGAGTCGGCCGACCGACGCATCGGTATTCAATCCCAGTACCAGGCGGTCGCCAAGAGCTCGGGCTTTTTCCAGGTAGTCGATGTGGCCCAGGTGCACGATGTCGAAGCAGCCGTTGGTAAAAACTACCTTTTGATCAGCGCGTTGCCAGTCGGCCACTTTTGTAATCGCCTCGTCGAGTTGCAGTATTTTCGTTTCGGTCGGGGTCATTCTCTGGATGATTCAACGACGACGGGCTGCGATTTCGGCTGCTCGTCAGATTTTTTATTTTTTAACAAAACTACCAGAAAGGCAAGTGCGCCAATCGCCAGCATGAACAACATCTGAGTACCATGAATGAATGTCGCCAGGGTTACGCCGTCGGCCTGGGTCAATCCGTAAAGGATCATCACATTGCCCACCAGCAAATGATAGGCCCCGATTCCCCCCTGCGTGGGCGCCGTCATCCCGATGGCTCCGATAACCAGCAGCGTCAATCCAGCCAGCGGTCCCAGGTCGGCGGTTTCGGGAATGCAGAAAAACAAAACGTAAGAGACCAGATAATAGAAAACCCAGATCAGCAGCGTACTAAAAATAAATAAACCCGGACTCCGCAATTTGCGGATGCTGAGAACACCCTCAGCCATACCTTTCAAAAAATCGATCACTTTCGCGACAATAGCATTTGCCATGAGTTTGTCGCGCAAATCTTTGTTTCGTAACACAAAGACGACAGCCAGAATCGCAACAACTACGGCTCCACCCGCCACAATGAGGAGCAGATTCGGTCCGGCCGAAGTACTACTACTATTGACTTTGCCCCCAAAAAATTCCAGAAAAAACTGGCTGAGCCGGTCAAACTCCAGTACAAAATTGAGAGCAATCATTACCAGTAACGTCAGCACGTCGAACACCCGCTCGGCTACCACCGTACCAAAACTCAGGTTAACAGGTACTTTCTCTAATTTGAAGAGCGTTCCGCAACGTGTCACTTCGCCCATACGCGGTACGATATAGTTGGCGAAGTAGCCCGTCAGGACAGAGGTAGTAGAATCAAAAAGACTAGGGCGATAACCGAGCGGCTCCAGCAGCATCTGCCAGCGCCAGGCCCGGGTAATGTGCGCCATCAGCAACAGCGCGCAGGACAGCGCAATCCAACGCCAGTCAGCCGCCTGCAACCGTTCCCACATCGTAGCCAGGTCCATGTCTTTGAACACAAACCACAGCAATCCGCCCGCGAGAATGAGCGATATGGCATATTTGAGGGCGTTATTCATTTTAAGTTTAGTAGTTGAGATGTTTATTCTTTAAAATAAAAATCTGGATTTGAATCGTTTATGACCCAAAACAGACCCGGCAATATTTTATCTTTTTTATTAAGTACTTATTTGCCAGTCAAGCAATTGCCCACGCAACTCCACAACTAAACGCCTAAACAATCTTATTACCTTCTCCCGGAAAAACCACTTTGGGCTTAAAAGTCTTTGATTCTTCTTCGGACATACTGCCGTAAGCAATAATGATAACCACATCACCGACCTGGGCCTTGCGGGCGGCAGCGCCATTGAGGCAGACGATTCCCGAACCCCGCTCGCCTTTGATGGCGTAGGTTACGAGCCGTTCGCCATTGTTGTTGTTCACGACGTGAACCTGTTCGTTTTCGATAATTCCCGCGGCGTCCAGTAAATCCTCATCGATCGTGATGCTGCCGACATAATTCAGCTCGGCCTGCGTCACTTTCACGCGGTGTATTTTGGACTTCATCAGGGTGATTTGCATGATAATTAAATCTAGAATCTTGTTCCAAGCGCTTCTAACGCTAAAAATCCGCCAAAGTTACGCCTAATATTTACCGCTCCCAAAACACGGCCGCAAGGCCGCTGGTTCAGTACCCAAAAGTTTTTGAAGGTCCAATGGTCGATTACCTATACCGCTTTTAGGGATAACTACCCGACAAGTTGTCGCTAAATCTGGTTATCAACCAATTGGCATACTTTGAGGCTAAGCTTCAACGTATTTATAGTAACAGCCGCCCAAAATTTTCCATGGTCAACTGTTCGTTTTCCATCAAACGCCGCATCCATGCCTCAAACTCAGGCGCAGGGCGCAATCCGAGCACATCCCGAAGATAGAGCGCATCGTGAAAAGAGGTACTTTGGTAATGCAGCATCACGTCATCGCCTCCCGGCACACCCATGATAAAATTCGCCCCGGCCACTCCCATCAGGGTGAGCAGTGTGTCCATGTCGTCCTGATCGGCTTCCGCATGGTTGGTGTAACAGATGTCGATGCCCATTGGCAGGCCCAGTAGTTTGCCGCAAAATACATCTTCCAATCCCGCACGAATGATCTGCTTGCCATCGTATAGGTATTCCGGGCCGATGAATCCTACTACGGTGTTGACCAGCAGCGGCCTATATGCCCGCGCCACGGCGTAGGCTCTGGCCTCGCAGGTTTGCTGGTCCAGGCCGTGATGAGCGTTGGCCGACAGAGCCGCCCCCTGCCCGGTCTCGAAGTACATCAGGTTGTCACCAATCGTACCTCTTTTCAGAGAGAGCCCTGCTTGGTGGGCTTCTTTGAGCAAAGCCAGATTTACCCCGAAGGATTTATTGAGGGCTTCGGTGCCACCAATAGATTGAAAAATAAGATCTACCGGAACCTTCTGCTCAATGAGTTGCAGCGTGGTAGTTACGTGACTCAGCACACAACTTTGGGTCGGGATATCGAAACGCTGGCGAATACCATCAATCATTTCCAGCAAATTACTGACCGTAGCCACGTGGTCGGTGGCGGGATTGATGCCGATCACGGCATCGCCGCTACCGTAGAGAAGGCCATCGATAATGGAGGCGGCAATGCCTTTATAGTCGTCGGCAGGATGATTGGGTTGCAGTCGCGTAGAAATTCGCCCCTTAATGCCAATGGTACTTCTGAATTTGGTAATGTTTTCACACTTGGCCGACACCGTTACCAAATCCTGCACCCGCATCAGTTTACTGACTGCCGCCACCATTTCGGATGTAAGGCCGGGGGCAAGTTCGCGGAGGGCTTTGGTAGTTGTTTTTTCCGAAAGTAAATGGTCACGGAGTTCGCCGACAGTCAGCGATTTAATTGGTTCAAAGGCACCGGAATCGTGGGTATCCACAATCAGCCGGGTGACTTCGTCGCTTTCGTAGGGAATCAGGAACTCGGTAAGGAAAACGCCCAGCGGTAGATCAGCCAGGGCGATTTGAGCTGCTACCCGCTCCTCGTAGCTTTGGGCCGCTATGCCCGCTAGTTGGTCGCCGGAACGGAGTGGGGAGGCTTTGGCCAATAGTGTTTTGAGATCCTCAAACTGATAAGTAAAGCCTCGAATAGTTTGGCGATAGGGCATCTTTGCGTAAAAAGCTTGGCTTACATGAAATCAGGGCTTGAATGTACACAAAAACACAGGCAAAAAGCCCGTTTCGCACAAAAAAAGCGGCAGAAATCGATTTCCGCCGCTTTTTCATAATGTCTTTTCTGATATTACAAAACAACTACCGAATTCTCATCATGAGAACCTTCGGCAGGTACGTACTTGTCAGCTTCCCAATCATTCTCCCACTTTTCACCGTCCAGCAGATAGCGGAACTGGTACTCACGGCCTGGCTCTAATTCGACGATCGCCTTGTAAGATCCATCTTTCTGTTTTTTCAGCGGAGTAGCCTCCGAAGGATCCCAGCCGTTAAAATCGCCCAATACCGCCACTTTCTTTGTCTCTGTAACTGCCTCGGCGGGCAGGGAGAACGTCACTTTGCAAATGTTTTTGCTCTTCAAATAATTCTTTACCAAAGCCATAGTATTATTAGGTTTTGTTGATTGACCCGGCAAAGGTAAAAAACATTATTTTTAATACAATGACTTTCAGGTCAATAAATCTACCATCACTTGAAATAATTATAACGCTACCATTTTTTTCGGTATAATCCAATTACTGAATTCGGTATCGAAAACCCAAAAAGCCCCGTATTCCTTGATTGGGTGCATATACGTAGCTGGGGTCGAAAGTCAAGCCGTAGGGATTGTCAGGAGTAGCTACAACCTGCCCCGCTGCGTCAAATTGCACATTTTTATCGAACGGATCGTTGGGACGGGCAATTGAGTTTGCGGGCGGACGGAAGTTCAGTAAGTTTTTCACACCACCGTAGAGTTCGGCGCGAGTACCCAGTTTTTTAGTAAACTGAATATTCTGCAACGACCACACAGGTGAATATTCAGCACGCGGATCGGTATCGCTGAGCAGGGGCAACCGCATGGGACCATACAAATTACCTGTATAATCGACCGTCAACCCGGCGCGGGTGAAATCGTAGGTGACGGCCCAGGTACCCATAAAGCGCTCGGTCAGGATAGGACGGATTCTAATGCCGTTTCGTACCTGCATATTGTCCATGAGCGTGCCCCCCGCCACAATTTTCAGCGGAGCATAAAGATTCACATCCACATTCAGACTGATCCCTTTCGACTCGGCATAGCCATCGAGATTGTCATAAATAATCTGGTTGGGGTTCGTATCATAATCAGGCAGAATACGGTTGCTGAATCTGGTATAGAACAATGACGCGTCCAGTCCCACAAATGAGCTTCCGGTTACGATTTTCTTGACAAAATTCACGTTCGCATTCCAGCTCTGTTCGGGCTTGAGCGCATTTCTTACAATTACCTCCCGCGCTCCGGTAAGCGCGGCGTGCTCTTCGGTAAAAAGATTGACTACGCGGTAACCGCGACCAATGTTAAGTCGCAGGGCGTCAGTTTTATTGAGGCTGAGTTTGTAAGCTACCCGGGGAGTGAAAATATTGCCGTGTCGCGAGTTATAGTCATAACGCGCGCCGAGCAGCAGACTATGGTTCCCGTTCTTTATTTCATCCTGCAAGAAAATTCCGGGCAGAAAAATACGGTCGGGGCGGTTGCCTGCCGTTTCTGAATATGTACCGGTCGTGTTATCATCATAATAGGTATAGCGTAACGGCAATCCGGCCATGAGGTTGTGCTTGCCCGCCTGCTTGTCCCACAGTAACTGCCCGAACGCGATGCGCTGAGTAGCCATATACGGCGTAGTACCGTAGTAGGAATTTTGGGCGTGGGAGTTGAGCGAGTACTGAAATGTGAGCTTTTCCGTAGTCGGAAGTTCGTACAAGCCGACAGCCTCGAAACGTTGGGTATATATGCTCTCGCCATAAACCCGGTTGCCGCCGCGCTCGGCGGGTGTGTAGTTCATTTGGCCACCCCAGCGGTCTTCGTAAAAATAGCGCACCGCCAGCGAAGCCGCCCGGTTCTGCGGACGCTGCACCGACCACTTGTTAAAGACCGAAATCCGGTGCTGCAAAGTCAGATCCGTAAAACCATCGCCATTGTTGTCGACTGGATTTTGGTAGTTGAAGTAGTTCACGCCCAGTAAAGATGATACTTTGTCTCCCGCATTGAATTTAAAACCTAGGTCTACGTTCAGGTCGCGCCAGTTGCTGCTGAAAATATCCGCCGAAAAAGTCGGTGCCTTACTGACATTCTTGGTGATGATATTGATCAGTCCGCCGACTGCCTCAGAACCGTAGAGCGTCGAAGCCGGACCTTTCACTACCTCCACGCGCTCGATAAGACTGTTGGGAATCCCAACCAGGCCGTACACTGTCGAAAGCCCGCTTACTATAGGTGTCCCATCAAGTAACACCATCGTGTAAGGCCCTTCCAGACCATTGATATGGATATCGCCCGTGTTGCAGACGTTGCAGTTCAGTTGCGGACGTACGCCATTGACGTAGGTCAGAGCCTCGAATATGCTCGGAACCGGGTTTTTGTACAAAAACTTCTGCGTAATGATGTCCACCGGAACGGGGCTGTCGAGTTTAGAAACTTCCTTCATCGTGCCCGTCACTACTACCTCATCAAGTTGGTCAGTCGCTTCCTGCAAAGAAATGTCGAGGTAATTTATGTCCCCAGAATTCAACGCAATGCTTTGCTGATAGGATTTGTAGCCCATCGCTGAGATCAAAACATTATGTTTTCCGGCGGGTAAAGATGTCAGGGTAAATTTCCCGGTAGAATCGGCAGTAGTACCGAAGCTCGTCCCCTGAATGGCAACGCTGGCAAACTTGACAGCTTGCCCGGCATGAGTAACGGTTCCTTTCAGTGTAATCTGAGCGTAAGCAGCTAGATTACAAATATAAAGTACCGTCAAAAGTATTTTTTTTAGCATCTATGAAAAAATATTAACCTTTCTAATATACTTTTTTTTTACAACAAAGGTACTTTATATTAATA
>CAZCOG010000035.1:0-71713 GCA_964500445.1 uncultured Persicitalea sp.
AAATATAATAATAATGCGGGTTGAATATTATGATAGTAACGAAATATTATACTTTTCTATGAATTTTACAATTATTATATAAATCAATCACGAATTTGGTTTGATCTTATTCTTAAATAGTCAATATTTGCCATATGAAGATATAGTATTCCTCCAAACAACCAAACAAAAGGAAATTATGAAGAAAGTGTATTTAACAGTATTATCTGCCATTATCCCATTTTTGGGTTTTGCTAAGGGTGACGGTCCAGGAGAGGATGATAAAAAAAAGCCTCAGACCGAAGATGTCAAGAAGACGACCGAGGTTAAGGCTGATGACGACACCAAAAGTCCATTCACTTTCTCTGGTTATCTTGATTCATACTATATCGGCAATTTCAATCGCCCTCAATCTCGCTCCAATACGGGAGTTGCCAATGCCCGTGCCTTCGACATTACTTCCGGCCAATTTCAACTCGGGCTGGTGCAGACCAAGATGACTTATGCTAATGATAAATCGGAGGCTGTTGTAGATCTTACCTTTGGCCCTAACGCTGACTTGGGTAACTACGGAAATTTGGTAAGCGTACTGAATCCCGACTACACTGGTATGGCGCTTGCTATTAAGCAGGCGTATTTTACCTATAACTTCACGGACAAGTTTTCAATGACCGCCGGACAGTTTGGTACTCACATTGGATACGAGGTAATCGATGCTCCCGTAAATTTCAACTATTCGCTTTCCAATCTTTTTAACAATGGTCCATTCTATCACACGGGCCTGAAAGCCACCTACGCATTTTCGGACCGTGCCTCCTTGATGTTGGGCCTTGTAAACAATGTTGATGGATTGGGCGACAACAACCGTCAAAAAGGATTTATCAGCCAATTGTATTTCTCGCCCGTGGAGAACTGGGGTGTTTATCTGAACTACATGGGAAGTAATGAAGCATCTATGGATGTACCTTCGGTTCCGCAGGATAAAGCTTTCTACAGCATTATTGACCTGACCACCAGCTACCAGATTACGGAGAAATTTCTGTTGGGATTGAACGCGGCCTATGGGTCACAGAAAGGCGATTTTCAAGGCGGCGGTGGTCCATCAGAAGCCCAGACCTGGGGTGGTGCAGCCGTGTATGCCAACGTTGCTTTGACGGATATATTCGGGATTGGTGCCCGTTATGAAAATTTCAACAATACCAACGGTCCGCGTGGATTGGTTAACAGCAATGGTGTTGGAACCAAAGTCAATTCCTTTACTCTGACAGGTAATTTTACCTTAGCTGATGGCCACGTACTTTTAAAGCCTGAACTTCGAATCGATAGCTACCCAAAATTGGGTGGATCGGGAGAAACCCAGCAATTTGAGGACGAGAATGGCAATTTTACAAACAATAGCCAAACGACGCTGGGAATGGCTTTCATTTATTCATTTTAAAGCAGATCCAAATCAGCAAATCTATTTTTTGCCAAAGCCAGCCCCGAAATTTCAGGGCTGGCTTTGGCAAAAAAGCACAGCAGAAAACTCATAATAATTCATATTTCTAACAAAAAACAAAAAGCCGCATGCAAAAACCAAACTACGTCCCACTCCTGATCCTATTGGCGATCAGCTTATTGGCAGTATTTATGCCTGCCGTTCCATCCACGATTGTTACGGATGGTCTCAATTCAGGAGACATTGCCTGGATGCTTGTTGCCTCCGCAATGGTTCTACTCATGACCCCTGGCCTGGCGTACTTTTACGGCGGGATGGTCAATAATAAAAATGTGATTTCTACTATGTTGCAAAGTTTCATTGCCATGGGAGTTATTAGTATTTTATGGGTAGTTGTTGGATTTAGCCTTGCTTTTGGCGATTCAATAGGAGGAATAATTGGTAATCCGACCACTTTCTTCATGTTTAGTGGCGTACTTGAGAGTGCGCCCTGGTCGTTGGCACCTACCATTCCGCTTGCATTGTTTGCGTTTTTCCAACTTAAATTTGCCGTAATCACACCAGCCCTCGTTACAGGTTCTATGGCAGAACGAGTTAATTTCCGTTCGTATGTACTTTTTATTGTGTTGTTTAGCATATTTGTTTATGCCCCGCTGGCTCACTGGACCTGGCATCCCGATGGACTTCTCTTTAATATGGGCGTTCTCGATTTCGCTGGAGGTACTGTTGTTCACATGTCGGCAGGTTGGGCTGCTCTGGCAGGTGCCATATACCTCAAGCGCCGTAAGTCACACGTCGAAGCCAGTGTACTTCCTCCCGCTAATATTCCGTTTGTCTTGTTGGGAACAGGTCTATTATGGTTCGGCTGGTTTGGATTTAATGCCGGGTCGGCAGTAAGCGCCTCAGCTTTGGCAGTTTCGGCTTTTGCAACAACGAATACTGCGGCAGGTGCAGCGGGTATCGCCTGGATATTGTTTGATGTAGCTCGGGGTAAGAAAGTATCTGCCCTTGGCTTCTGTATAGGAGCAGTAGTTGGCTTGGTCGCGATTACTCCTGCGGCCGGCTTTGTTACTATTCCAGTTTCAATATTTGTGGGAGTAGTTGCGGCAATGACGAGTAACTACATTGCCCACTTGCGGACGAAATCAACGCTGGATGACACGCTGGATGTATTTCCCTGCCATGGTGTTGGTGGAATGGTTGGAATGATCATGACCGGAATTTTCGCCAATAGCGGCGTGAATAGCGGTGTCGTGGATCAAGGCCTTGCTTATGGCGAAACTGCTTTGTTCATAAACCATATGATTGCATTGGTCATGGTTTCTGCCTTT
Organism: uncultured Persicitalea sp.; assembly: GCA_964500445.1. GTDB lineage: Bacteria > Bacteroidota > Bacteroidia > Cytophagales > Spirosomataceae > Persicitalea. Next base: position 2,749 of record CAZCOG010000035.1, read on the forward strand.
GCATTTGCAATGTCATTTGCTTTGATGAAGATAACAGATCTCATTTTGCCGCTGCGTGTTTCAGAAGAAGATGAACGCGTTGGGTTGGACATCAGTCAGCACGATGAGTTTTTGGTAGAAGCATAAAATAAAAGTTCTAGAAAAGGAAAAGCCACAGGTACCTGTGGCTTTTCCTTTTTTTGGGCGATTTTTTTAACGCAAGGCTTCTATCGGTTCGTCCATTTCATACACCTCGACGAAACCTTTATCATCAATTTCAGCTAAAAAGACTTCCTTGGTCTCGTTAATGAGTAAAGGGTCATAACGTGCGATAGTTCTGACGTAATTTTCGGTAAAACCTAGCATCATTCCCTCCTGCACGTCCTCTTCGAAAAGGACGGTATGGGGTTTGCTCAACTGAGACTCGTAGAAGGCCCTTTTCTTCTTCTCCGAAAGAATGTGCAGCATTCTGGATCTTTCGTTGCGTTCTTTTTTGGAGACCACTGGACGTATTTTAAGCGCATCCGTATTTGGTCTTTCCGAGTAAGTGAAAACGTGGAGGTAAGATATATTGAGCGCGTTGAGAAAATCGAAAGTAGCCAGAAATTCCTCATGCGTTTCGCCCGGATGACCAACGATTACGTCTACTCCAATGCAACAATCTGGAAGCAATGTTTTGATTTTCTGGACGCGCTCCTGGTACAACTCACGCCGATAGCGGCGACGCATCAGGCTAAGTACTTTATTAGAACCCGATTGCAATGGTATATGAAAATGAGGAACGAAACGCCGCGATCGGGCTACGAATTCAATGATTTCATCGGTGAGGAGGTTAGGCTCGATGGAAGAAATCCGGAAGCGTTCTATCCCCTCGACCTGATCTAACTCCCTGATTAATTCCAGGAAATTTGTTTGCCTTTTGCCCTTCTGTATACCAAAATCACCTATATTCACCCCTGTCAGAACAATTTCTTTCACTCCGTTGGCAGCAATCTCCTTTGCCGCATTTACTATATTAGCGATACTATCGGACCGACTTTTTCCCCGGGCCAGCGGTATGGTGCAATAAGCGCAGGGATAATCGCAGCCATCCTGCACTTTTAAAAAAGTTCGGGTTCTATCATTAAGTGAGAAAGAAGTATGGTAATCTATGGCATCTTCAATTGGCGAGGCAAATACCTGAGCGCTTTGTCCGGCGGGTGTTTTGGTAAATGTATCTAATAATTCTACAAGCCGAAATTTTTCGGCTGCACCCAAAACGGCATCAACCCCTGGAATTTCAGAAATTTCCTTAGGTTTTAACTGGGCATAACAGCCAATAATCGCAACAAAGCCATCAGGATTGATTTCTTGCGCTTCCCGAACAATCTTGCGGCATTTCTTGTCGGCGTTATCGGTAACCGAACAAGTGTTAATAATGAAAATATCAGGTTTCTGGTTGAATTCAACCTTTTCATATCCCCGCTGTTCGAACATGCGTGAAATGGAGGAAGTCTCTGAATAATTCAACTTACAACCTAATGTATAAAATGCTACTCGCTTCATTGTCAGTATTCCTTTTGACGGATTTTTCACAAAAGTACAATTTGTTACGCTAACGCTTCAGGTAATCACCAAATGAGTTTTGGAGATAAGCCTGACCCGTCTCTAGCTCGGAAGTAGTTGGATGACCATTACTTTCAATAATCATTTTACCGACATTGTCGTAAACAAAACTTTCTTTTGAATTGATAAAACTAAACCCGTTGTTAAATGAAAAATAAGCAAAGGGAGTTCGGGCCTCGTTGAAAATGTCATTTCCAAAATGGTAATCCTGGTAATTGATACCTAATTGAGCGAGGACAGTACTCGCCAGATCGGTTTGGGAAGCTACACCGTTATACCGGACTCCTCTTTGCTTTAATGCTCCGCCAAGCCAAAGCATAGGTATATGAAATTCACTAATCCGACTGTTTTTTAATCTGGGTAAAGGATGGCCATGATCCGCAATAATGATAATGAGGCTGTTATCCCACCATTTGCTTTTCTTAGCATTGGTGATAAACCGGTAAAGGCTCTCGTCAGTATAATGGTGCGCGTTCAAAAACTGATGCTCATTATCGGCACCAGGTACTGCTGTCGGAACTGGTACCTCATAAGGTTCATGACTACTGAGAGTGAAAATGGTGCTGAAAAAGGGTTGTTTTTCGTGGGAAAGGTCTTTTAACAGCCGATCGAACAATACATGGTCGTGTGCGCCCCATTTAGAATTCATTTGCTTGGGAGCAAAACTGTACTTGTCTACAATTCTGTCAAAACCCTGTTGTAATAAATAGGATTTCATATTGGCAAATTCGGTTTCTCCGCCATAGTAAAAGGAGGTATGATAATTTTTTGCCTGAAACGACTTCGGTAACGAGGGTAGCGAAATTGTCTTCCGGGGATACTTAATTATGGAGGTAGTTGGCTGCGCGGGGTATCCGCTCAATATGGCAACAAGTCCTTTATCACTACGATCTCCACTAGCATACAGGTTCGTAAACAGAATACCTTCTTTGGCAAGCTGACTAAATTTAGGGGTAATGCCTGATAATCCTCCGAGCGGAGCAGCTACCTTGGCAGTAAAGCTTTCCCAAATAATAAGAACAACATTGGTAGCTGAGTCGGTAACTACTTGTTGCTTAAATGAATCCACAGCTGGCAAAAGGGAATTTACCAAAGAATCAGCTTTGGTTTGGCTCATTGCCACGTATGGATTATCAGTACTTCCAGTATTATGTACTACTGAGCTGAAAAAATTCCAGGGTGCGTTGACTGCCAACTGATTTGCAAAATGGTCATGGGAATAGTAAACCAGACTCTGGTTCATTGGCGCAACGTGCCAGCCACCTCGTACTGGGATGATTAAAAGGCCAGTTAATATGGAAAATGAAAAAAGGGATGTAAGGGGACGAGTCGGATTGAATTTCTGAACGAAAAGGAGATTTACTTTTCTGAAAATCAAAGACAACGCTAAGAATAGAAAAATAAACAACACCAATAATAGTACTAGCGGCGATGAACCGGCAGCGGCAAATGCTTCAGTTGGTTCCGATAAATAGTGCAGAGGAGTGGTATCAAGTCGAAATTTCCAGGCCTGAAAAACAGGAAGATCAATGACAATTATCAGGCTAACACAAAAAACAACGACTATTTGATATGTCGTTAAGAACTTATTGTACCACCCCCACTTTTTAAACGTGGCTGTCATCAATATACTGGGCAGCAGTAAAAGATAGGCGGCCATTGAACAATCCATAATAAGCCCATGCCATGCTGAGCCCATCAGGGACGATAGTGGGTGATGACCAACGGTAAATCCCTGATACACAAAAAAAAGGATTCTCGACATTTGGAAAAAAACGATCCAAATGAGGGCTGTCATCGCCAATAAAACTACTCGGTACTTCATCTTTCAACAAAAAATTTCCGGCAAATTTCGGACATCTTGCGAGAAAATGCTGCAATTTTATTAGGAATGGTAGCTTTCCTTTTCCCAAATACATCGTATTTTTGGGATATCTTTTATACAAAAAACACCTGGTAAACAATTAACTACGATTATGAACCCCGGTTTCGATCCCGAAGAGATTGCTCAATTAAAAAGAGAATGTAAGGCCGAAGGAACAAACTTCATATATGTGGAGGATGGATTCGAGGAAGATGAGGAAGAGAACAATGAGCATGCTCACGTTCAGTTTATTGGTTATTATAACAACCGAGAGGTAATATACGATGCGTTAATATATACGCTTCGTCTTCACCACGCTACCAAAGTATATGATTTAGCCTTAGAGCGCGTGCAGAAGCAGTTACCTGGCTATGTTTCGCCTGATGAACGCGGTATCGATTCCCCCGAAGATTCTGAAAAGGACGAAGAGGCCGAGTTGCTTCTTACTGAGCATATTGAAGAAATTGAGGAAGATGAGGAAATCAAAGTTTCTGAACACGTAGAGATTGATACGGACTTTGAATATGGAATAGGGCTGGAGGTTGGACTGAACCGGGATGAGATCACGGAAAAAGTAATTGACGATTTTATTGCGCTCTTCAATGCCGACCGTTTGAAACTGGATAAAGATGTGTACTCATTCCGCAGCAGCGAAGAGGAGGATTACTGAGAAAAAATTAATCATAATATTGCTTTGTGCAATAAGTGAGAAAATAAAAAGCCACTGGATCATCCAGTGGCTTTTTATTTTCTTCGAAATCAGAAAGAGGAAATCTATACTTCGACAGATTTCACGGTTTTGATAATCCGGGCGGCAACCTTATATGGGTCTGCAGCAGAGTTAGGACGGCGATCTTCAAGCCACCCTTTCCAGCCGCGCTCTACGGTCGCGATAGGAATACGGATTGATGCACCGCGGTCAGAGACTCCATAACTGAATTGATCGATCGATTGCGTTTCGTGAAGGCCGGTGAGCCGCTTGTCGTTATCGGCACCATAAACTTCAATGTGTTCTTTGATGTAGGGCTCGAAGGACTGACAAATCTTATCGTAAGTTTCCTTATTTCCAGCTGTGCGCAGAACAGAATTAGAGAAGTTGGCGTGCATTCCTGATCCGTTCCAGTCCGTCGCTCCAAGTGGTTTACAGTGCCAATTAATTGCCACATCGTAGGTTTCACCTATTCTCTCTAGAAGGTAACGTGCTACCCAGATCTGATCGCCGGCATCAGCTGCGCCTTTTGAAAAGATTTGGAATTCCCATTGACCGGCAGCAACCTCGGCATTGATACCTTCTACATTCAGGCCGGCTTCCAGACAAACATCCAGATGTTCTTCTACTATATCACGACCAAAAGCATTTTTGGCGCCAACCGAGCAATAGTATGGGCCTTGTGGTGCTGGATAGCCCTGGGCTGGGAATCCGAGTGGTAAATTCGTTTCGGGATCCCAAAGAAAGTACTCTTGCTCAAAACCAAACCAGAAATCGTTATCATCGTCCTCGATTGTGGCTCTGCCATTTGAAGGGTGGGGAGTACCGTCGGCATTCATCACTTCGCACATTACCAAATACCCCTCTTTCCGTTGAGGATCAGGGCAAATGAATACAGGTTTCAGCAGGCAGTCGGAAGAACCCCCCTCTGCTTGCTGCGTCGAAGAACCATCAAACGACCACATCGGGCAGTCTTCCAATTTGCCGCTGAAGTCGGCTTCAATTTTGGTTTTGCTGCGCAGGCTTTGGGTCGGCTTATATCCATCCAACCAAATGTACTCGAGTTTTGCTTTTGACATAATTCTGATGAAAAGGGATTATTAATATGATTATAGACTATGATACAATAATACGGGATATAGTTAATTTTATAAAATAATATTTAACAAAAAATCAATAGTGCAGTAATATTATTGGGCAATTGTAATATTTATAGTTTTCTTTTTGATATTTTACTAGTCATAGAAACAAGTTGCTTACCACAATAATCCGGCTTCATTCTTCTGGTTGGGCCCTCTGGGGGTAAACTACCAATAGTAAATTTTGTATAGAGATGGGGACTTAAATTTTGATTTTCCGTTGTAAAAACTCATTATTGATGTTCTCAATGATACTTTTGATAATGATGGTTATTAATAAAATACAATTTTGAAATCTGGATGAATATATTTTATCAACCTGATGATGCTAAGAAATATTTAGAAGGCGAAGAGGCGCAACACTGTCTTAAAGCGCTGCGAATGCGCTTGGATGATATGATGTTGGTGACTGACGGTCGCGGTAAAAAGGCCAAAGCTCGCATTACTGAAATAGCTAGAAATAAGTGCTACTTCGAATACGAAACTGTCGAATATGTTGAGCCTTTAAAATATAGTGTAGAAATGGCCATCTGTCCAACCCGCAAGTCGGACAGGAATGAGTGGATGGTTGAGAAAATGAGTGAAATAGGTGTTAATCGTATAAATTTCTTAGTTTCTGAACACACGCATCAGGAAACTATCAATCGGGTAGTTAATATGGAGCGCCTGAATCGGATCGCTTTGTCTGCTATGAAGCAGTCACAGCAATTTTATCTACCCGAGTTGCATTTTTTTTCATCATTTGGTGAATTTTTTAAGCAAAACAAGGCAAAAGATCGTTATATAGCCTATGTTTCTGAAACTGGAACAAACAAGCATTTGGTTGAGAAGAGAATAGGCGACAATTCAGTTGCCGTACTGATCGGGCCTGAAGGAGACTTCAGCCCTTCTGAAATCTCTCAGGCTTTGGAATGTGGATTTCAACCGGTTTCATTGGGAAATACACGTTTACGAACCGAAACAGCGGCGGTAGTAGCTTGTCATAGCGTTCATCTGGCAAGAATTTTGCAAAAATAGCTATCAAAAAATTTCGGGTAATTCCTTTTCTACAAAAACTACCCAAACATTATCCACCAGTTGCTAGTATACTGATAGGAATGAAGAGAACCATTTTTATTTTAGCCCTATTACCTGCATTGTTGGCTTTCAGCCGATTGTCTGCTCAATCATCTTTCAAAATTGCCAAGTTAAAATACGGTGGCGGTGGTGATTGGTACGCGAATAAAACGGCGTTGCCAAACTTGATAAAATTCTGCAATGCTCAATTGAAAATGAATATCTATCCTGAAGAAGATGTGGTAGAAGTGGGTAGTTCTGACATATTTCAATATCCGTTTGTCCATATGACGGGTCACGGAAATGTGGTTTTTACTGATTCTGAGGCCAAAAATTTAAGAAACTACCTCATTTCGGGTGGCTTTTTACACATCGATGACAACTATGGATTGGATAAATTTATCAGGCGGGAAATGAAAAAAGTGTTTCCTGAACTAAGCTTTATTGAACTACCATACAACCATCCTGTTTATCATCAGAAATATAACTTCCCGAATGGGCTACCCAAAGTTCATCTTCACGATGAGAAGCCACCACAAGGATTTGGACTGATTTATCAGGGCCGCTTGGTGTGCTTTTATTCGTATGAATGCGATCTGGGAAACGGATGGGAGGATCAGAGCGTTTATAATGATCCGGAAGAAAAGCGTCAGGAAGCACTTCGGATGGGTGCTAATTTACTGGGCTACGCGCTAACCGTTTTTTGAATCTTGGAATAAATTCTTTCATATGAGAAAAATCATAAAACTTATTTGCTCATTTAGCCTTAGTTTTGCCTGAGATTAAAATTTCAAGTCCTTTCCTTTATTCTCTTCTATTCAATCTTTAACCGTTTTACGGCTTTTTCTCAACTATCCATCGTTAAAAAAACTATGTACGCAGTTATTGCCGCCTTCGTCGGCCATTGGTACCTTTCTCTATTTTGCCAAACTTTTTTTCTGCACCGTTATTCCGCCCATAAAATGTTCAAAATGAACAAATTCTGGGAAAGGTTCTTTTACTTATTAACCTATTTATCCCAGGGTTCATCGTACCTGAGTCCGCGTGCCTATGCCATTTTACACCGGATGCACCATGCGTTCAGTGACACCGAGAAAGATCCTCATTCACCGCATCATACTAAAAATATTTTTTCAATGATGTGGGAAACAAAGGATATCTATAATGCCGTCCTAAACAGGAAACGTGCTATTGAAACTCGTTTTGAGCGTAATTATCCAGAGTGGAGCTTTATTGAAAAACTTGGCGATTCTTGGGCCTCTCGACTTGGCTGGATCGCTCTTTACACAGTTTTTTATATTTTGGCATATGTCTATTTGGATATGCACTGGATTTTTTTCTTCCTGCTTCCTATCCACTTTCTTATGGGACCGATTCACGGCGCTATTGTTAATTGGAGTGGCCACAAGTATGGTTACCAGAATTTTGATAACCAGGATAAATCCAAAAACTCGCTGATATTTGATGTGTTGATGATGGGAGAACTGTTTCAAAACAATCATCACAAACGGCCAAATTCAATTAATTTTGGGTCCAAATGGTTTGAGTTCGATCCCACTTATCCCGTGATTAAGTTATTGGATAAGGCAAAAATTATTCAAATCAGGAAAAAGGATTGAGTTCCCACTGGGTACTTAATTGCAAAAGGGGCGTTCAGAAGAACGCCCCTTTTGTTTGAATAAACTTTAGCAGATGTTGCTTACTCCTGCCAAGTCTGGTTATTAACACCACAAAAAATTATATACACAAAGGAAACCGATAAAGCCGGTTACAGGTAATCAAGAGTTCAGGTTGATCAGCCTTTCGATACAAAGAAGGCATACAATAATTAGAATGGTGTTAATATCAAATTAGAATGTCATTAGAAATGAAAAAATTCTAGAATAAATCGAGTACCCGTTGGTCTGTTAGGCTGTATTTTGATTGTAGCGTTATGTAATTTGATAATTCGCTCAACCAAAGAAAGACCAATGCCAGAGCCTTTGACATTTGCGGTATTGATGCCGCGGTAAAACGGTTGAAAAATTAAACTTTGGTCCTCTGCCACTATTCCTTTGCCAGTATTGGAAAATTCTATTCTGATGCTTTTCTGATCAGCAACTAGTTGAACCAGAACCGAGTGATTGTCAGAGAACTTACAGCCATTTTCCATTAAATTAATAAAAGCAGTTCTTAACAATGTGGCATTCCCAATTATTTCAAGCCAGGTGTCATCCTCTGGTAGTTCTTCAATGGCGTACAAAATCTTGTATGATTTGTTGGATTGAGACAAGTTGGTTCTTGTGTCCCAGAGAATTTCATCCAACCGCACCCGGTCTGTGAGCATCTCGCGTTGGTTCTCGCTGACTTTCGCCAACTCCATCAAAGAATTTGAAAGTTGGGATAGCTCCTGGATGTCTTCAAGCACAGAGCCAATGGTAGTTCTATATTCTTCCTGTGTCCGCTCTTTCAAAAGGCTTACCTCCAATTGAGAGCTAATCTTGGTCAACGGATTTTTTAACTCGTGGGACACGTTGGCAATAAATGTTTTTTGAATTCTGAATGCGTATTCGATTCGATCCAGCAATTTGTTGAAAGTTGTGGTCAGACGACCGATTTCATCTTGCTGGTTGGGGACATCCAAACGAGTATCCAGATTTTGAGGTAATATTCCTTCCACCTCGTTCATAACTCGTGAAATAGGAAGTAAGGCTCTTTGAGAGAATATGAAACCTGCAAATGCAACGATGGCGGTTAAAAGCAGAAAAATTACTGCTAGCATGGTTCTAAGGTTATCGAGGTTAGCCTGCCCGTACAGGTCCTGCGCTCCGAGAACTACAACCGTTTTGCCAAAGGCATACTTGTTATAAATGCCGACTACGTAATAGTCGCCATCCCGATAGCGGATTTGGTCTGCACGTCGAATTTCGTTAAGCCAGTAATTTGAAACGTGGATGGAAAGTGAATCGGTATTACTGTAAATTAGACGATTACGCTCGTCGAAGATTAGCACATTTTCATTATAGATGAGATTGCGGTTCGATCGATCAAAAACCTTAAGCAGTTGCGGGTCAATCTTCGGTTCGCTAAGAAGTTCGGCGGATGAAACTGCTTTGGAACGTAATCTGGCGTAGAAATCCTCGACTGTTATGACATAGGTGAAGTAATAAATAGCAACAAAGGACACCACCAAAATACCGCTCACGAGCAGACCGAATTGAATCGTCAAACGTGTGCGAATCTGCATGTCTCACTCAGTTTTCAGCACGTAGCCCATCCCAAACTGGGTGTGGATAAGCTTCGTCTCGTAATCCCGGTCAATCTTTTTCCGAAGGTAGTTTACATATACCTCGATAATATTGGTACCAGAATCAAAGTCGATTTCCCATACCTGCTCGGCTATTTCAGCTTTTGAAATAACTCTCCCCTGGTTTCTTATCAAGTAAACCAAAAGATTAAATTCCCGAGCTGTCAGGTCGATTTTATGGTCGCCGCGGTGAACGGTTTTGGCGTCCATGTTGACTTCCAAATCAGCAAAGCGCATGATTTGGGCAGTTTGACTTACTGAGCTACTCCGCTTGGTAAGGGCCCGTACTCTGGCCAGCAACTCTTTGAATTCAAAAGGTTTAACCAGGTAGTCGTCTGCTCCGGCATCAAAACCGACGACTTTGTCGTCGGTAGTACCGAGGGCAGTGAGCATCAGAATGGGCGTTTCGTTCCCAGCCTTTCGTAATTCTCGGCAAAGTTCGACACCGTTAATCCCGGGAATGATGATATCGCTTACAATCAGATGGTAGTTGTTACGCATTGCCAATTGCCTGCCAATTAATCCATCGTAAGCTACATCGACGCTATACCCGTTCTCTTCCAGACCCTGTTTCAGGGATTGGACAGTTTTCGGTTCGTCTTCAATTAAGAGCAGGTTCATTCTTTAGGTAAAAACATTTCCCTAATTTCTCTCCAGTTGGCCACTCTTGGATAGGCCGTTTCATCTTTATTATGTGGAGCCGAATACAGAATTCCTTTTCCAGTGAAAGAAATCATGTTTTTAATGTGATCATCAATCAAAAAATCGGAGGCTATGATGCTTTTATCGCCACAGAATACGATGTTTTTCCAGGAAATGTCAGGAAAATTCATTTGTAGCCAATCATACTTTTCCCGGAAAGAATTAGGGAACTCCAATGCCGCGGTAGCTACGTAAATCTCGTAGTATTGAGATAATTCCTTCACCGTCTCCTGCGCCCCCTCCATTACAGGAATATCTTTGAAAAAGCCTGTCTGGTGAATGTAGGAGTACATTTTCTTCAACTGCTTCGGGTGAAGAAGTTCTCTGAATGCGGTTTTCCGGAAGTCTTCATACAAATAGTGTGTATCAAATTCATTTAGGACATATTCTATCAGCTTGCCGTGCGTATCGGCAAGTACGTCGTCCATATCAAGGGTAATTCTTAACATTATAAAATGGGTCGGTTAGAATCAAAGTTTTCCAGAATATCCGAAACCTTTTTTAAGAACATTCCTCCCAACGAACCGTCCACCACTCGGTGATCATAAGAATGGGAGATAAACATTTTCTGGCGAATGCCTAATAAATCGCCTTCCGGAGTTTCAATAACCGCAGGTTTCTTGACAATTGCCCCAAAAGCCATAATGGCTACCTGAGGTTGAACGATAATTGGGGTACCCATTAAATTGCCAAAGGTCCCAATATTTGAGATTGTGAAAGTACCTCCGGTCAAATCATCGGCTTTCAGCTTATTTTCACGGGCTTTCTTTGCCAGCTCGTTTACTTTTTTGGCTAATCCGATCAGACTATATTGGTCTGCCTGATGAATAACGGGGACAATCAAATTTCCATCAGGCAATGCCACCGCCATCCCAATATTGATATCTTTTTTGATAATCAAAGAATTACCATCCACAGAAACATTGATTAAAGGATAATCTTTAATCGCCTTAATGACTGCCTCAATCAAAATGGGTGTGTAGGTAATCGAAGTACCCGTTTGGCGGCGGAAACCGTCCTTAACCCGTTCGCGCCATTTCACGATGGGGGTCATATCAGTTTCTATGAAAGAAGTAACATGAGCCGAAATATTCTTTGACTCAATCATCCGCTGCGAAATCATGCGACGCATCCGGTCCATTTCCATAATGGTGATATTGTCACTAGATTTGACACCAGTTGCTGCATTTTTAGCCGGAACAGTACGGGTCGCTAAAAATTGAACAAGATCTTTTTTGGTTACCCTATTTTCGGCGCCAGAACCTTTTATTTGTAAAAGCTCTTCCATGCCCACACCTTCCTCCTTAGCAATACTTAGTACAAGTGGTGAGAAAAATCCATTATTAGAATCATTGCCTGTGGCAGGCCGAGCGGGTAGACTTGTATTATGGCTTAGCGTTGGCAAGCCATGAGCAGCCATTTGATTCTCCCAATCTTCTTCTTCCGGTTCAGCCTCCTGTTTTTGATCTTCGATCTTTTCATGGCCGTTTATTTCGGTTGAAGGTTCTTGAACTGGTAAAGGGCTGACTTCTGTTTTTTCAGATTCAGCAACCTGTAGTCTGGCTACCGGACTACCTATCTTGACTACCTGTCCTTCTTCAACCAAAACTTCTAATAAAGTTCCGGAATAGGGCGACGGAACTTCGGTATCTACCTTATCGGTAGCTACTTCCAGAATAGAATCATCCGCCGCCACTGAATCGCCGACTTGCACAAGCCAGCCTAATACAGTGCATTCCATAACACTTTCGCCCATTTGGGGCATTATCATTTCGACTATTTTCATTGCTTAACGAGTGAATTAATTAGCAAATGCACCTTTCTCCCTCATATCACTTTACTCAGTCACTTCTTCTAAAATGCTTTTTCTTAACAAATCCAAAACATAGGTAGCAGTTAATTCAATATTGACGGCGCGATGTTTGGTTAAGGTAAGTAATCGGGTAGTTGTTTTCTTGGGGGAGGCGCAAGCGATCCAAATCGTGCCAACAGGTTTTTCCGGACTACCTCCATCAGGTCCGGCGACACCGCTGGTAGCGATTCCGTAGGTTGTATGCATCAATTTACGAATCCCCTCAGCCATCACAGTCACCGTTTGCTCGCTCACCGCACCATACTCCAGAAGGTCAGCCATCGGGACGCCCAACGAGTTCATTTTTACATCATTATCATAGGCTACTACTGACCCAGTGAAATAACGTGATGCACCTGGGATGCTGGTTAGTTTGTGAGCAACGAAGCCACCAGTACAACTTTCGGCTGTGCTGAGGGTAGCGTGATGCGATAGGAGTAGTTTGCCGATAACAGTTTCCAGCTCATCGCTATCGTATCCATACACCCATTTTTCAATTACCGGCATGACACGCTCAACTTCATAGGCAAGTTCACTGCTCAGTTGATTTTCGTCGTTGCCTGTTGCGGTCAGGCGTAAACGCACCTGGCCAAAATGCGGCAAATAGGCCAGTCTGATGTGAGGTGGCAAGCTATCCTCCCAGAACTCGATCATCTCGGCCAGGGTTGATTCGCCAATACCAATTGTGCGGATAATTTTGTGGCGGATAATAGGAGGGTTGAAAAACGACAGAAGCCTTGGAAGTACTCGCTGCGTCATCAAACTTTTCATCTCGAATGGCACGCCCGGCAGCGAAACGATTACTTTTCCATTTTGCTCAAACCACATTCCCGGCGCAGTCCCCCAGTCATTCTGCAAATAAGTACAGTTTTTGGGTAAAGCCGCTTGCTGACGGTTTAGTTCAGTCATCGGTCGTCCGCGGCGCACAAAAAAATCGTTGATCAGTAGCAATGCATCTTCATTGATTTCAAGTTCTGTATCAAAGAACTGGCAAAGCGCCTGCTTGGTGATATCGTCTTTGGTAGGCCCCAGCCCCCCTGTAATAATTAATAGGTCAACCCTGGCGAGGGCTTCTCCCAGCGCTGCCAGGATATCCTCCGCGTTGTCGCCCACCGACGTTTTTCTAGTGGGACGGATACCTATATTAGTCAGTTCAGTACCGATCCATTGCGTGTTGGTATCGGTGATTTGGCCGAAGAGAATCTCGTCGCCAATCGTCATTATTTCAGCCTTAATCGGGGGCTTCATTGGTACGGTTTATGTAGTATAACCCTTGTTTTAGGCCAAAATTACATAAAATTTATCGGGAACGATTACGTTTGTCGAGTAGTTGAAGATGGAAACAAAACCCACAACAATGTTTAGAAAATGGATTATAGTGCCGATTATCCTGTTAATGACCGGATGTTCGTCACAAGCACAATTTGGCAAAACAAAGTTAGGCAAGATATTAGAGCAAGTTCAGGAGCAATCCGGCGCGCTTTCGGAAAATGAAATTGCCAATGGTCTGAAGGAAGCTTTAAAAGTTGGGATCGGGAACGGTTCAGCGGAAGCATCACGGACTGATGGATATCTGAAAAACGAGTACATCAAAATCCTTTTTCCCCCAGATGCTCAGAAAGTGGAAAATACCCTGCGGCAAATAGGGCTAGGCGATGAAGTGGATCGATTTGTACTATCCTTGAATCGCGCGGCTGAGGACGCAGCAAAAAAATCCAAGCCGATTTTCATTAAAGCGATTACTTCAATGACGATCAATGATGCCGTCGGTATCCTGAAAGGACCGGATGATGCAGCCACCAGCTATTTAAAGCGAACTACCAATGAGGAATTGTACAACACCTTTTTCCCGGTAGTTGATAGTACGCTCAATCTCAATCAGGCTACGCGGTACTATGCAGACCTGGTAAATACCTATAATAAAATTCCTTTCGTCCAAAAGGTCAATCCTGACCTAAAGCAATACGCTACTCAGAAAGCCATGGATGGCCTTTACTTTCTGATAGCACAGGAAGAAAAGAAGATTCGGGAGGATCCCGCCGCCCGGGTAACGGATATTTTGAAGCGGGTGTTTGCGCGGGCTGGACAGTAGTGCGTACTTTTGTAGAAATCCTTCTAACTAATTGATGAAAAAATCAGAAATAAATTTCACTGTCGACCTCGACAACCAAAACGTCCCTGACAAAATTCATTGGAGTGCTACAGATAATCCTAATGAGGGAATTGAGGATACTCGCGCAATTGCCGTAGCCGTTTGGGACCATTATCACCGTGGTACTTTAAAAATCGACCTTTGGACGAAAGATATGGAAGTCTTCGATATGAAGCGATTTTATATCGAAACAATGAGTGGCATCGCTGATACGCTATTGACTGCAACCAATGATAAGAAAATGGCAGATAATATCGAGGCGCTTTGCCAGCAATTAAGCAAAGATCTTGAGGCAGAAATCAAGGCAGCGCAGTAAACCGTTCAGTCATGATGAAATTACTAAATATAGGCTTTTCGACTGGGTTAATTGGCTTGTTCTTTTTTCTTACGCTGTTAGTTTCTTGTCAGAAAAGTTCTGATAAACAAAAAGATAACAGTGAGGTTGCGTCAAATTCTGATAATGTTAATTCTCTAACTCCCGTAACCAATGAGGGAGTTATTTTTTATGCCAACAACGTGGATAAAGCGTTTGAAATGGCAAAGGCGGAAGACAAGCCTCTCTTCATTGAGATTTACTCGGAATCATGCCATGTCTGCCAAAGCTTTATTCCTATTTTTAAGGAAGAAAAAGTTAGTGATTTCTACAATAAGACGTTTCTAAATTACCGTATCGAGGTCAACTCACCGGAGTTCCAGAGCTTCGTCTTGGGGCAAAAGATTTTTGTGCCGTCCTTACCATTGCTTCTCTATTTCGATCAAAATCGAAAGCTTATTCATTTGGGTACAATCGACGCTAATAGGGAAAAACTGATCGAGCAGGGAGAAATAGCCCTCAATCCAAATCGTCGGGCTGATTCTATGCAGAAACGGTTTGAAGCGGGAGAAAAAGATAATCAGTTTCTGGTTGATTACGCTTTGTTCAGTAAGGTAACTATGGATACGGCAGCCAACCGGAAGGCAATGGAAATATATGCTAGCCAACAACCGGAGAGCAGCTATACTTCGGAGACAAACTATCGGGCAATACAGAAATTACTCATGGATGTTGAAAATCCGTTAGGAAAGTACTTTGTGACCCATTTGCCGCTTTACAGACAAGGACGCGACGCCGCTGAGGTAAAGAATGTGGCCGAGAACCTTATCATGTCTTCCCTGTATAGTAGTTTTGGCAATCAATACAGTAGCAACAAAATCAAGCAAATGCGGGATTATATGATTGAGGCGGATATTGAGCCCCAAGTTGCTAGAAACCGGGTACTTTTACCGTTAATCAATGCCTATTTTCGCGAAAAAACACCGGAACGCGCCGTAGAACTGGTTAATACGCACATTTCCCAGGTACCGCTTAAAGTACCTGACTATGCCTATCTGTTAAAGTACTTTAATGAGCATTCACCGGATGCAAGTTATGTACCCTCGGCTGAAAAATGGGCGGCCAATGCCCTTAACATGGCTCCGAAAGGTTCTGAGGAGGAAGTTAATCTGAGGATGGAACTGGCGGCAGCGAAGCGTCGGCTATAAAATTATTACTAAGCCTGTAATTCAATTTTGTCCAAGCCGCTCCGATATTTTGGTATTGGACAAATCAATATTGAAAGGTGACTGAGAAAGTATTTGAACGGAATCTTCGTCGCCCAGTTCCACTGCCCTTAGCAAATCGCGTTTGGACTGAGAAAATTGATCCATTCGTAGCCGTGATAAGCCTCGTAATCGCAGAGCATCCGCTTTTTCATTCCTGAAAAACCATACTGCTTTATCGAATTCCCGAAAAGCATCTTCAAATTCTTTCAAGGCGAAATGAGCTTTGCCCTTGTCCAAGTAACAGTCAGCAAGCGTATTATCGAAGCTCAATGCCAGAGACAGGTCATAGATCGCGGAATAGTAATTCTCGTCATGCAGATTGCATTTTCCTCGATAGGCATACGCTACTGCTGATTTTGGATTAGTCTTGACTGCTTCGTCGAAATAATGGAAAGCCGCTTCGAAATCGCTTTCGCTTATAAGTTTTACTCCTGCCGCGAATCGTAATAAATCTTTATCCGCTTTGGTATCGTGATCTGTGAGGAAGTACTTTATAAAAAGGTAAGGAATAAATAGCAGGACGACCAGGCAAATTTCCATGGGATTTTGGTTTCTATACGGTCAGTTAAATTCTGCACGTACTTTGGCAGGAAGAGTAGCTACTACAAGTGTATAAGAGTCTTGAATCCAGGACTTTAAAGTTTCATTAGAAACGCTTCCGTTGGCCAATATCGTATTCCAGTGCTTTTTATTCATGTGGTAGCCGGGCAGAACACAGTCGTATTGTTCGCGTAGTTCCTGCGCTTTCTCTGGGTCACATTTTACGTTAAACTGCACAATTTCTGTATCTAACGAAGTGAGAAGAAATACTTTTCCCTTTACCTTGAATACCAGCGTTTGTTCGCCGAAAGGAAACCCTTCGGTAGTTCCAGGTAAGGAAAGGCAATAGTCGCGCAACTCTTCGATATTCACCGCGTGCAGGCTCTAAAAACCATCACTATAACACAAAAAAGGAACATTACGATTGAAATCCGGTTGATCCCATGCATCATCTTTAAATTGAAGGAACTGGGATCGTTGGGATCAGGCTTTTTAAAAACCCGGATGAAATATTTGAATACATCCCCAATCTGAAAATATTTTTTGAAATCACTCATGTCAATTGTCTGAAGGTTCTGTCCACCTGCCATCTTCCTTAATAATCCCAATCAATTCCGCAACGGCCTTATCCGCCGTGACTGAACGCTTTACAACCTGTTGGCCTCGGTAGAGGGCTATTTTATCTTTTCCCATGCCCACATACCCATAATCGGCATCGGCCATTTCGCCGGGGCCATTCACGATGCAGCCCATGATGCCAATTTTTAAACCCTTAAGATGCTCGGTATGTTTGCGAATCATGGCGGTAGTTTCCTGCAAATCGAATAAAGTCCGACCGCAGGAAGGGCAGGAGATATACTCGGTTTTTGACATTCGGGTGCGCGCTGCCTGTAGTACGCCAAAAGCAATCGAATTAAACTCAGCGGCCGTTTTTAACTTCACGACTTTCTCGACAGCACCTTCATAATCAGGGCTTAACCAAATTCCGTCGCCTAGCCCATCCACCAGTAAACCTCCAACGTCCGTTGCTGCATAAAGTGGTAATGTCTCGGAATTCTGTGCATCATAAGTTCGCCTGACTATAACCGGCGAATCAATCTTCTTTTCAAGCAACTTGAAAAATAATCGCCGCAGCTCCGGCATGGCGTGCTCATTACCCGATGTAAGTACCAAAACTACGTTAGCGCTATCATTAAATTGATCAAGGAAATGCTCGTTAAAGTCATTTATGTCGCCTTGAACAAAGTTTAATGAATGATGCAGAGATTGATTACTGGAAAATTCTTGGACTGTTAAAAGAGGTAGTTTGTTTTTGCGATCCGCATGAGCAAGCCAGACTTGATAATCTAGAATTTCTTTTAGTCCGTTAGGGAGCATGAAAGGAATGGGTTGCTGGCCAGAGTAAATGTAGTCGGCTCCCTGATCGTTCATCGCCCACTTATCAGGAACGGGAAGAAAAAAATGACCAACGCTTCGAAGGTCCTCGTGAGTCTCGACGGTGACAGATGAGTAATCGGCAATAACACGCGGAACGTTTATTCCACCAATATTGGATACTTCCTGTGTAGAGCGGCGAGTGTACTGAAAAGGATCAATGGGAATTTGCTCAATGGGCTCGATAGGGGGGTGATTGGGGCGCAAAGTGTATCGATCGACCAATGCTCTGGCCACAGGTACTTCGTTTTCTGGTGCTTCGGTGAGCGACACCCGAACAGTATCGCCCAAACCATCTTCCAAAAGAGTTCCGATTCCAACAGCTGATTTAATACGGCCATCTTCAGCTTCACCAGCCTCGGTGACACCCAAATGCAGTGGGTATGGTTTCAGGCCTTCTTCGTCCAGACGCTGAACCAGCAATCGGTAGGCTTCTACCATCACCTGCGTGTTACTGGATTTCATGGAAAGTACTATTTGCGAGTAGTTCATTTCCTCGCAAATCCGCAGGAATTCCAGAGCCGATTCCACCATGCCAAGCGGTGTATCACCGTATCGACTCAAAATTCGGTCGGAAAGTGACCCGTGGTTAGTTCCGATGCGCATCGCGGTACCATATTCCTGGCAAATCCTGACCAAAGGAATAAATTTCTCCCTGATTCGCTCCAATTCTGCTGCGTACGATTCATCTGTATAGTCGATTACTTCGAATCGCTTCCGGTCGGCGTAGTTACCTGGGTTAATCCTGACCTTTTCGACAATCCTGGCGGCCAGCTCGGCGGCGTTAGGGGTAAAGTGAATATCTGCGATCAGAGGTACCCGGATTCCGCGGGACAGCAATCCCTTCTTAATATTTTCAAGATTCTGAGCCTCTTTTACACTCGGTGCCGTAATTCTCACATACTCACATCCTGCTTCAACCATCCTGATTACTTCGGCGATCGAACCCTCGGTATCCATGGTATCGACAGTAGTCATCGACTGCACCCGAATCGGGTAGTCGGAACCTAAGGGTAAATCGCCGATATTGACCGTTATCGTTTTCCGGCGAAGGTACTTTGTAAGGGAAGGACAGTAGGAGTTTTTAGAGACTAAGACAGGATCGGGAAGAATGGCTTCCATAGAGCAATAGCGTTTTATTTCAAAACGATGTCGGTTCCAAAAAGTTCTTATTTAAAGAAAAATGAAAGTGTAATTCCTTTAACTTGAATTCTGAAAAAGGAGGTCTTTCCAGTTCAGGAATCTACCACACCCGCTTATTATGTCCCCAGACGGCGTAGTAATAGATAAACAAATACAAGGGTATCAGGAGCACATACGCATTTTGGGTACTACCCATTGAGTCGGCTAAGGCACCATATACGAGTGGCAAAATGGCTCCGCCTGAAATACCCATAACCAGCAGGGCCGCGCCGGTTTTGATGAATTTGCCTAAACCTTCAATCGCCAGCGGCCATATGGCCGGCCACATTACGGCATTGGATAAGCCAAGAAGTGCAATGCAAAGTACTGAGGTATAACCCGTGGTGAATATTGCCACGATGGTCACAATAATTCCGAATAACGCAGAGAATTTCAGCCAGGCTTGTTGAGAAATGTACTTGGGAATCAATAAAATGCCCATGATGTAGCCAATAATCATGGCGCTCAAAGTATATGTTCCGAATAATTTGGCTTCTTCTTCGGGAAAACCGCTGGTCACGCCATAACTAATGATGGTGTCGCCAGCAATTACCTCGACCCCCACGTAACAAAAGATGGCAAAAACACCCAGCATCAGATTAGGGAACTGAAAAATGCTGTCTTTGGCAACAACTACCGAACCGTCGGTGGGCAAGTCTTCTTCTGGTTCATCGATTTCTGGTAAGTTTTTTGACAATTTTATGAGTAGCGCCATTCCCACTAAAACTCCCGTCAAAATTAAATACGGCGTAACTACCTTGTCCAATTCCTCTGCCTGGCTGGTAGCCGTAGTTCCTGCCAGTAATAATCCGCCAAAAATAACCTGGCTGACAATACCCGCTGCCTTATTGGCCAGTCCCATGAAACTGATACGAGCTGCTGCACTTTCTTTCGGGCCCAGAATGGTTACGTAGGGATTTATAGCAGTTTGTAACAAAGTAAGGCCTATGCCAATAGTAAATAAGCCGACCAAAAATAAAGTATAGGATGCAGAACTTGCCGCTGGTACAAAAATCACTGTTCCCACGGCCATAACCAACAGGCCAACGGACATACCATTTTTGAAGCCAACCATTTTGAGGACCGCAGCCGAAGGCAACGCCATCAGGGTATAGGAAATAAAGAAGGCAAAGGTGACGAGATAAGAGCTGGTGTTGTCGAGGTTAAAAGCCTTTTGAAAAAATGTGATCAACGTTCCGTTTACCCAGGTCACAAAACCCAGGATGAAGAAAAGTACACCAACTATAATTAAAGGGCCGAGGTAGTTTGATTTTTTTTGAGACACGGGGAGGGAAGGTTTTTGTTAAAAAGGTACTTGTTAATAGGTAGATTGAAGATGTATTCAGGCAAATATTTTATTCATTTTTTTTTTCGTATCCGATTCAATAATCTCCATTGAGGCCAAATATACGCTTGTTTGTGCGCCATTTACCACGCGTGAAGTCGGGAATTTCAACTGGTGAGCTTCCCCGGGCTATCGAAAGTTCGGATAGCGGGCTGATGGCGCTCCATGCGGCAGCGTCATAAACGTCGATAGGGGGAGCTACTTTGCGCTTTATTGCCTCAATGAAGCCGCGCAACACGAAATAGTCAATGCCTCCGTGGCCCGTATTTTCGGCTTCGCTCGCATTTTGTTGCCAAACCGGGTGATCGTATTTGTCCAGAATGGGACCCGCTGGCTCCCAGGTGTGCGGCTTTTTGGCTGAATCTTCCAGATAAATCATACTACCATCATTCATCCAGATACCTTCTGTCCCCTGCGCCCGGAAACCAAGCGAGTAGGGGCGGGGTGAGTTCGTGTCATGCATGATCACAATATTCTCCCCATTATAACAATCGATAACAGTCGTCACTACATCCCCCAACTTAAATTTAACCTTGGCATTCGGGTGATTTTCTCCGCCCTTATCGACAATATATTTGTGCAAACTCCGTGACTTGGTGGCAGTAGAGGTAAGGTAATTGAATTTATTTCCCCGGTTGATGTCAAGCCAATGAGCCACCGGGCCAAGTCCATGCGTAGGATAAATATCCCCATTGCGATCGATGGAATGCTGGGTTCGCCATTTGGCTTCCGAATATCCTTTCTCGCCGAACTCTACCCCACCACCATACGCTTGTTTTCCATCATTGAATTTCACTTCTCTTAAATCGTGCTGATAACCACAATGCGCGTAAGTCATCTCTCCAAATATACCTTTCCGTATCATGTTCAGTACCGCCATTACGTCACGGCGGTAACATACATTCTCCAAAATCATGCAATGTGATCCTGTCTGTTCATGAGTATCTACCAGATCCCAGGATTCCTGTAAGGTAACAGTGGCCGAAACTTCTACTCCAGCGTACTTTCCGGCTTTCATGACCGCTACGGACATGGGTACATGCCATTCCCAGGGAGTAGCGATCACTACTCCATCGAGATCATCCCGTTTGACCATATTCAAAAAATCTTCCTCGCCAGTAGAATAAACCTGTGGTTTTTTCCGGCCGGCTTTGGCGATCATAGCCTGGGTAGTACTAATTGCATTTGGGTCGATGTCGCAGATCGCGTTAATTTCGACGTCAGGACGGTACATGGCCTGCTGCACATGATTACGGCCCCGCATACCGACGCCAATGAATCCAAGTCGAACTTTGTCTGCTGGGGCGGGGTTTGTAAAGTTAATTGCAGGAATAAAACCAGAGGCAGTCACTGCCAGGCCGCTTTTTTGCAAGAAATTTCGTCTATTCATTAGCATTATGAAATTTTAATTAGAAGCTGCAAAATAATCCTTAAATCACCCAATAGTAAATTTATTTATTAATTGGGGGGGGGGTATATGCAGTTTTCTGAATAAGTATCTAATTATTAACCGTTTAGCTCCGTTTTATCAAAAAATTTTTTATAAAAAATTAAACGGATTAACCCAAACAAAACAAATTAACACGCCGTTTATCCAGTGCATTTTTAACCTAACGGGCCAAGGTTAATCCCCGCTCAGTGGTCATGAATGTGTTGTACACATACTCTGTAACGACATTTAGACCCAATATTCATTTTAAATTTTCGCATGACTTCTCAAAGAGTTTCGGTGTTCCGCAGGGAGCATTTTAATGCCGCACATCGTCTTAATAATCCTAATTGGTCGGATGAGAAAAACGAACGTGTATACGGCAAATGCAATAATTTTAACTTTCATGGTCATAACTACGATTTAGAAGTACGGCTAACGGGGGAGATCGATCCCGAAACCGGTTACGTTTACGACATGAAGAAACTGAGTGATGTGATTAAGGAAAATGTACTTGACCGTTTTGACCATAAAAACCTGAATCTGGATACTGAAGAATTCAGCGATTTGAATCCTTCAGCCGAAAATATCGCCATTGTGATTCACGATATCCTAAGGAAAATAATTGACCCTAAGTTTGATTTGAAAATTCGTCTCTACGAAACAGAAAGAAATTATGTTGAATACCCCACCAAATAATGGTTTACCCCAAAATGGCGAAGTCGATGACATCGGCCATGACCATATTATGACTTCGTACGACACGCCACTTCGTGTGGATGCCTTTGCTATGGACGACGATATCAAAATAGAACTTATTGAGAAGCATTTTCGCCACATTATGGAAATTATGGGCCTCGACCTCACCGATGACAGCCTGAATGGCACGCCTCTCCGGGTCGCCAAAATGTTTATAAAGGAGAATTTTAGCGGTTTGAATCCCGAGAATAAGCCTGCCATTACACTTTTTGAAAACAAATACAAATACGGCGAAATGCTGGTGGAAAAGGATATTACCGTGTTTTCAAACTGTGAACACCATTTCGTTCCGATTTACGGCAAAGCCCACGTTGCCTATATTTCAAGTGGAGAGGTGATTGGACTTTCTAAGTTGAATCGGATTGTGCAATATTATTCCAAACGTCCACAGGTACAGGAAAGGCTTACTGTTCAGATCGCCAACGAGTTAAAGGAAGTTTTGAAAACTGAGGACGTTGCCGTAGTTGTCGACGCGCAGCACATGTGCGTGCAATCCCGTGGAATTCAGGACTCAGGTAGCTCTACAATTACCTCCTTTTATGGGGGAAAATTTAGGGAAGAGTCAACCCGAAAAGAGTTTCTCAGCTATTTGGAAATGTAGTTTAAGATAACTGTCAGCTGAATCAGGTACCACCAATAAAA
Source organism: uncultured Persicitalea sp. (assembly GCA_964500445.1). Taxonomy (GTDB): domain Bacteria; phylum Bacteroidota; class Bacteroidia; order Cytophagales; family Spirosomataceae; genus Persicitalea. The sequence goes on from CAZCOG010000035.1 coordinate 26,005, forward strand.
GTCTATTTTGAAAACAAGATTTGAAAATAAGAATATCCTCATTATTGGGGCAAGTACCGGGATTGGGCACGAGGCCGCCAGCCAAATTTTAACCGAAGGTGGTTCCGTGTATGTGGCTGGTCGGCATAAGCCTGACTTAGATATTAACTATATAGAATGGGATGCTCTCTCACCCGATGATTCTGTTTTCAATAATCTTCCTGATACACTTCATGGCCTGATTTACTGCGCCGGAACGATCAATCTAAAACCGTTTGGCCGCTTGACGCTGGAGAATTTTAATACTGACTTCCAGATAAATACTCTTGGTGCAGTGGCAGCATTGCAGCCTAATATCAATCGGCTCAAAAAGGCCAAAGGCGCCGGGGTAGTATTTTTTAGTAGTGTGGCTGCCAATACAGGATTTACCTTTCATACCTCGATATCCTTGGCGAAAGGAGGATTGCAGGGGTTGGCGATTGCCCTTGCGGCTGAGTTTGCCCAGGCAGGGATCCGTTTCAATGTTATAGCGCCATCCCTGACCGATACACCGCTAGCTGAACTACTTCTTTCATCCGATGATAAAAGAGAAGCTTCAGCAAAACGGCATCCGTTGGGTAGATTTGGCACAACCCATGATATGGCTACTGCTGCAACCTACCTTATCAGCGACGAGGCAGGTTGGATTACCGGGCAAATTCTAGGAGTCGATGGTGGAATGGGAAAACTTAAATAGCGGCTTATCAGCAGTAAGTACTCTATTAAACCATTTTCCCTACTTTTTCAAGAATTTCTTTCGTTTTTCTGATACCTTCATACTCGTCTATTTTATTGCCTTCGTATTCGATGCCGACAGTACCTTTGAAACCGCTCTCTTTTACTATTTTCATCATCTTGAGATAATCGGTTTCGACGACATTGCCATTTGCGTCGAAATCGTAGGTCTTGGCACTAACGCCTTTGGCATAGGGCATCAACTCTTTGACACCCTGATATCGGTCATATTCTTTCTCGCATTCGTAAGAACCTTTTTTCCGTTCTAGGCAGAAGTTTCCAAAATCAGGAAGGGTGCCAACATTTTTCAAGTCTACTTGCTTCATGACCCCAGACAACCATTGGCCGTTCGATGAATAACCGCCATGGTTCTCAACGATGACATTGATTTTCTCTTTTCCTGCATATTCACCTAATTTCCCCAAACCGTCAATGGCCGCTTTGGCTACTTCTTCCGCAGTCCCGGTGCCGAAAGCATTTACTCGGATGGTTTGACAACCCAGATATTTAGCTGCTTCTACCCATTTATAATGATTTTCTACTGCCTGATTACGCTTGGTATCGTCTAATTCACCAAGTCCACCCTCTCCATCAATCATGATCAGGTGGTTTTTTATATCATTGTCCTTACAACGTTGGAGGAGTTCATTGAGGTAGGTAGTATCTTTCGCTTTATCTTTGAAAAACTGATTTACGTACTCCACGATACCAATATCAAATTGCTTTCTGGCGATTTCCGGAAAGTCCATATTGGTGATTTTTTTGGCAAAAAGGGCTTTATGCAATGACCACTCGGCTAGCGATATATCGAAAAACATTTTCTTCTTCAATGAATTGGCTAGCAAATCGGAGTAGGAAGACGCGCCTAGAAGGCCAATCCCAACAGACTTTAAAAATTCTCTTCTATTTTGTGACATTCTGGGTCAGGAGTTATAATGATGGAATTTGATTTTTTTATTTGAGTTTAACCTCAGTGAAGAGTTTTTGATTTTTGGCCAAATTAACGACATCCCAGTCAATATCGTGTTGAAAAGCATGACTTCTTACCGGGCAATTTTCTAATCGGCAAAAGTAACAGCATTCGGGCAGGCAGGGGTCGGCGTGCACAAAAATTTCGGTTTCACCGGGGTGGTTTTCTTTCAAAACATTCTCAAACTCACGCACTGCATCGTGTGATTGTTGTAGCGTCCAATAATAAGGTAAAGTCAAGTGAGTATCGACGTGTAAGTCAGCGCCGTACTGCTGTACTCGCAGATTGTGAACATCTACCCAGTAATCTTTTTTATGCTTCCTAATCGCTTCAACAACGTTTTCCAGCAAATCACGATCACTTTCGTCCATCAATCCTGCCACTGATTTTCTGACGAGTTGAAAACCATTAAAGGCAATCAATACTCCAAAAAACAGTGATGCGGCGCTATCTATCCAATCCAATCCGGTAATTAATACCAATATTACGCTTACAATTAAAAGAATACTGCTCACCGCATCCGATAATAAATGCCGGCCGTCAGCGGTCAGCGCCAATGAATTGTGCGCTTTCCCTTCCTTTACGAGGAAATAACCTATTCCACCGTTAATAAGAATGGTGATGGCAATCAAGCCAGAACCCAGCGTCAAATTGGCCAGGGGAGCAGGGTTCAGAAATCGTTGAATGGCACCTACGCAGATAAAAACGGCTGCGGTGATAATAAGCGCCCCTTCAAATCCCGCAGAAAAAAATTCGACTTTCCCGTGACCATATGGATGATTTGTATCCTTCGGCAGGGCAGAAAGCCGGATGCTATAAAGAGCGAATCCACTGGCAAAAATATTGATAATCGATTCGAGGGCATCGCTGAGGATGGCATTCGAATCGGTGAGGTAATAAGCCAGAAATTTAATGCCAGATAAAAGGATGCTCATCAGGAAAGAGAGCAGTATCAGGCGAATCTTGCGCTTATTTTGGTTTATTTGCATTTTAAATCGAAATTCTACTTTCCCAAAGGTATTAAGAATATAATTTCCATGACCCAAGAGAATAACTGGAAAACACTGTCTGACGAGGTAGTCTATGAAAACCCCTGGCTAAAACTTCACCACCGTGACGTTATAAATCCAGCCGGAAAACCAGGTATTTACGGATTGGTTAGTTTCAGGAATAAGGCAATTGGTATTATTCCGCTTGATGAGGAAAATAATGTTTATTTGGTCGGACAATACAGGTACACACTCGATGAGTACTCTTGGGAAATTCCCGAAGGCGGTGGGCCGGTAGGAGAAGATCCGCTGGATGCTGCCAAAAGAGAGTTAAAAGAAGAGACAGGATTGAAGGCCGAAAAATGGATTAAAATTGCCCGAATACATACTTCCAATTCAGCAACGGACGAGGAGGGGTTTCTTTATACAGCCGAAGGCCTCAGTCAACACGAGACAGAACCAGAGGATACCGAAGAACTCATGGTAAAAAAAGTTTCACTTGTCGAAGCGGTTGATATGGTCATGCGATCTGAAATTACGGATGCACTTTCTGTCTGCGGTATCCTGATGGTAGCAAGAATCAAAGGCATCTAAATATGCTCGAAGCAAGTTTTTACGGATTTGTCACTGGAGTTCTGCTTTGCCTTACCTTCGGTACTGTTTTCTTTTCTCTGGTACAAAATAGTGTCGACAATGGCTATCGTAGCGGTATGAAAATTGCCTTGGGCGTAGTAGTTTGTGATGCTATATTTGTATTTTTTGCCATTTTTGGCACAGCTTTGTTGCCGCATATTGAGGGTTTTGAGACATGGATGGCCGGGGCAGGGATCATATTTCTTTTAGTACTTGGCTTAAATAATCTGTTTAGAAATCAACCACAGATAGTCTACCCAAAATCTAGGTTTGGGAATTTTATCTTTTACTTTTCAACTGGCTTTTTATTAAATGGCCTAAATCCCGTCAATTTTATCAGTTGGGTTACCATTGCCACTTATGTTCGTTCAACATTACACTACGGAACCGATCAATTAAGTTTGTTTTTCGGAATGAGCTTATTAGCAATCCTGCTTACCGAGTCGGGAATAGCCTTATCTGCCCACCGTCTCAAAAGGATTTTTACCCCCAGAGCGGTGAAAATATTCAATCAGGTCACAGGGTTGGTTTTTATTTTTATTGCATGTCAGATTGCCTACTCAGTGTTTTTTTGACTTGGGAGTAGACTCTCTATTAAAAATTTCAAACATATCCATTTAACTTCAGGAACGTTTCCCAATCGCCAATCAGGTTTTTCTTTAAAACGCGGGGAAATTTATGTTGTCCGCCCATTTTACCTTTAGTTTCCATCCAGCCATAAAATGCTTCATTGGGGAGCATAGTGACGAAGATGTCTTTCAGAGCGTGCTTTCTCTCAATTGCATAGTCATCATTTACTTTGCTGAGTTTTGCATCAATGAGTCTTTTTATTTCAACCGCATCAACATTCTGGTCGCTGCCAATATACCAGTGATGAGCAAATAAAGAGCCATGAGATACCCCTGCCACGGTAAATTCTTTGACGGTAATTCCCAGTTCATTCGAGATCAAATCGATGGCTTTATTCATATTATCGACCGACAGGTGTTCTCCGCACAAACTAAGATAGTGCTTGGTTCTACCAGTGATGACAATTTCGGCGTTTGCCTTGTCGACAAATTTAACTGTGTCACCGATCAGGTATCGCCAGGCACCTGCGCAAGTTGAGATAAGTAGAGCATATTCTTTGCCTTCCTCTACCTCATTCACCATCAGTGTTTCGGGATTATCCTTGATTTCGCCTTCCGTATTGAAGTTCACATCATTGAAGGGGACAAACTCGAAAAATATCCCATTGTCCATGACCAGCTGCATTCCGGCAGAACTAGGGCGTGGCTGATAAGCTAGAAAGCCTTCCGAAGCCAGATAAGTATCAATATAAATTAGGGGTTTACCTAAAAGCCGCTCAAAACCTTTTTTGTAAGGTTCAAACGAAACACCTCCATGCCCGAACACCAATAGATTAGGCCAAATTTCATGAATGTTTTTAAGTTTATAGTGGTCTATGATCTTTTCCATCAATAATTGGATCCAGGCCGGAACACCCACGACGAATCCGATGTCCCAGTCTTTGGCCTGAAGAGTAATTTCTTCCAGTTTTAGCGCCCAATCTTTCTCCGCGGCTATTTTTTCACCTGGCTTATAATATGGCTTGAACCAAAAAGGAATCTGGCTTGCGTTAATCCCACTCAGATCTCCTTCGTAATGGTTCTCTTTTCGATTCAAGTCGGTGCTTCCGCCCAGCATCAGAAACCCTTTTTCGTAGAGTTTATCTGGAAGGTTCTTATACCGGCCCAGGCTGAGAATCTGCCGGATGCTGGCTCTCTGCATTGCCCGGGACATAGCATTGGTTACTGGGATGTGCTTGGTAGAGGCTTCTGATGTACCGGAACTCAGAGCAAAGTACTTTACCTGGCCTGGCCAGGTGACGTCTTTTTCGCCATCCAACAGCCGATGCCACCATTCTTTATAGATTTTGTTGTAATCATAAACTGGAACGATACTCTTGTACTTTTCGTAGAATCCACTCGAATCATTGAAAAGCGAACTACTCAGTATTTCTTCAAATCTATATTTTTCTCCAAACTCTGTGTACCGTGCTTTGGAAACCAATTTTGCAAGAGTTCTTTTCTGTTGCTTGAAAGGATTGATTTTCCGGCGGGAAGCTACCAAACTTCCAACGCGAATTCCTCTTTTCAACAAACTGCCAATAATTGCCATATCTTTGAATTATACTATTTATTGATTTTCTGGAAGAAAAACTTCTTCTTTTTCAATGCTCGATTTCAACGGGATTTAGTTTCCACTCAGTCATCTTATCAAGGGCAAGATAAGACGTGAGATCATACTGACAGGGAACTACAGAAACGTAATTTTGCGACAACGCCCATTCGTCCGTATCCTCTTTGTCCAGATCAAAATTCACGAAATCTCCGGCCATCCATAAGTAGCCTCGCCCATAGGGGTCTTTCCGATAATCAAATTTTTCCTGCCACTTTGCATTTGCCTGCCGGCAAACTTTTACACCCCGAATTGGGGTATCAGACTCCGCTGGAAAGTTGACATTAAGTGCCACACCTTTCGGAATTCCGTTCTCCAATGCTGCTTTTGTGATCGACAATACAAATTCCTTAACATGATCAAAAGTAGCATTGTCCCGATAATCACACAAAGAAAAACCGATTGCCGGAATTCCTTCGATGGCGGCCTCTATTGCAGCGGACATAGTACCGGAATATAAGACACTTATCGAGCTATTGCTTCCATGATTGATGCCACTTACAACCAAGTCAGGCACTCTGTCTTTCAAAACATAATGTTTGGCCAGTTTTACGCAATCGGCCGGGGTTCCAGAACACTCATACTCGACTACTTTGGCAAATATTTCAGTAGAATATAGCCTTAACGGCTCACCAATCGTAATGGCATGCCCCATACCTGATTGTGGACTATTGGGTGCTACCACAATTACCTCCCCAAGTGTTTGCATCAATTCTACCAATGTTCGGATACCTAACGATGTAATTCCATCATCATTTGTTACCAGAATTAATGGTTTTTTGGTTTCATTGGAAGGCTCTTTGTTAATTTTCATTCCGTGGTAGTTTTCTGAATTTTTTCTTGTTTCTTGATACTTCTAAAACCCTGAATCGGGTTGTAGTGGTTGCTCTTGATAGCGTAGTTTCCGGTACCATCGTATTGGCGTTTAGCCGGATGCTGCTGGCACTCCGGTGAGCAGGCGCCTTCCAACTCTTGCCCGCAATTGATACAGATTGGTGCGTGCAGGTTGCACACCGGATTGGCGCAGTTCACCATACGGTCGCAAGCGGTGCCGCATACATGACAGGTCGAAATTATTTCAGGATTGACCCGATTCACATCGACCGCCACACGGTTGTCAAAAACATAACACTTGCCATCAAAATTTTCGCCCCCTTCTTCGAGTCCATAGCGGATTATTCCCCCATGTAGTTGATATACGTTTTCGAATCCCCGCTCTAATAGATAAGCGCTAGCCTTTTCGCATTTGATACCACCCGTGCAATACGTAACGATTTTTTTATCCCGTAAATGTTCAATTTCAGAGATATGCTCAGGCAACTCTCTAAGGTTTTCCATATCAAAAGTTATGGCACCTTTAAAGCGTCCGACACTATGCTCGTAATTGGACCTCATATCTACCAAAACTACCTCGGGATCATCTAGCATTTGCCTAAATTCATTCGGCTCAACATACTTACCGGTACGAACGTTAGGGTTGACAGGGAGGTCGGAATTGACAATTTCATCTTTTACCCTTACGTGTAATTTTTTGAAGGCGTGGCTGTCGTGTTCTTCAATCTTAAATTGTACCCTATTAAATCTAGGGTCGTTGCGTATGTATTGCATATAGGCAACACAATCTGATTCAAGTCCGGAAACCGTACCGTTAAGTCCTTCCTTCGAGACTATTATTCGTCCCAGCAGACTATTGTTAAGACAAAAGAGATGGTGCTCATCCCGGTAAGAAACGGGATCATCGATCTCAGCATATAGGTAGTATAATATAACGCGGTAATCTTTCATCTTGTTAAATGCATTATTTCAAGCACAAAGATACAAACCCTAAACTTACACTGGGTAAAACGCTTATTTTTGGCACATGACTGCATTATTACTTCAAAAGGACTGCTAACTTTGGCTTAGCAGCTAATAGATTTGTTAGCAAGTTTTTTAACTGGCTGAATATTAAGGTTTTTTTATTTTGGTCTTTGGTCCGGCCAATCTATCTCATTATTAACATTTATCAAAAGTGCATATCGCGATTACAGGTAATATCGGAGCGGGAAAAACTACGCTCACCCAGATGCTCGGCAATCACTATGGCTGGGGAGTACTATATGAGGCCGTTGAGGGCAATCCTTACCTTGCAGATTTTTATAAGGATATGGAACGCTGGGCCTTTAATTTGCAAATCTATTTTCTCAATAGCCGATTTGCCCAAGTTCAGAAAATACGGTCATTGACGTATTCTACAGTTATCCAAGACAGAACGATATATGAAGACGCGCATATTTTTGCGAGAAATCTATATGAATCCAAGATACTGACGGAAAGAGATTTTGAGTGTTACCTGTTACTGTTTGACTCGATTATTAACTCAGTACCGCCGCCCGATCTTATGATTTATCTGAAAGCGGATATTCCCAAGTTAGTTCACCAAATCAAAAAACGTGGGCGTGAATTTGAATCAGATATTTCGATCGATTATCTCACTAACCTAAATGAGTATTACGAAAGATTCGTAAATACGTACGACCACGGCAAACTACTCGTAATCGATGTGAATGAAATTGATTTTGCGAATAATACGGATGACTTTCAGGCTATTGTATCCGTGTTGGACGGGGAATTATTTTATTAATTTAATCAACCGAATCATCTGATACAAGATTTTTGTGCCAGATGATTTATAGACAAACTGGAAGAAAAAAAAACTGCATTTCAGAAATGAAATGCAGTTTTCGAGGTGTCCGAGAGGGGAGTCGAACCCCTACACCCGTTAAGGCACTACCCCCTCAAAGTAGCGTGTCTACCAATTCCACCACCCGGACGGTAAGTGTCGAAATTTAAGTTTTCAGCGGCTCTGACTTTTTCGGAGGATTTTGAACCTGACAGCAACTGCGCTAAAAAACTTACTTTTGATTAGAATAACTTGGTGATCCCGCTGGGATTCGAACCCAGGACCCATACATTAAAAGTGTATTGCTCTACCAGCTGAGCTACAGAATCATATTTAATTGTTTTGCTCTAACAGCGCGTCGATCGCAGTCGGGCTACGAGTTTGTCTTTATTATTTCAAATTTTAGTGATCCCGCTGGGATTCGAACCCAGGACCCATACATTAAAAGTGTATTGCTCTACCAGCTGAGCTACAGAATCGAACAATTTGTTGGAGAGGAGCAGGCCTTTCCCGTAATTGCGATGCAAAATTAGAGTTCTTGCCTTTATTATGCAAATGCTACGTAAGAATTGCCTTATTTTTCTGATCCTTGTACTTGCTTCTTTATCCAATTTTCATTGGGTTTTCGGCGCAGGTTCAACTTTGCACGCTGCTGATTCTCTGTTCTCTATAGGGCGTTTTGCGGAAGCAAATCGCCTGTACCAATCCCAGTATCAAAATGGCAAAAAATTTAATCCGAACTTACTGTTGAAACTGTCATTTTTGGCAGAGAAAGCTAATAATCCCGCTCGGAGCTTATACTATTTGAGCGTTCTGGCGATGAAACAACCGAACCGATCCCTGCTGGAAAAAATGAATCAAATAGCCATTCAACAAAATTTGACGGGTTATGAATTTAATGATTTAAGTTATTTTTTAATTTTCTACCGCCGGTATGGAGGGTATATTCCTATTTTGCTGCTCACCTTAGGAATCTACGTGGTGGCAGTCATGGTTATCAAGGTAATTCGAAAAGAAAGAATTCAGAAGCGTCATAAGTGGACAACGGTTGCTTATTTGTTGGCATTATTAGCATTGCTCAATGTTCCAGCCAACTATGAGTCAGGAGTTTTGAATAAACAATTGGTGCATATCAGAGCATTCCCATCTGCGGCAGCGCCAGTCATCGAGACGGTAGGGCAGGGGCACAAGCTAACCATCATTGGAAGTCGTGACCGTTGGAAGCGAGTGATTTGGAAAGGTAACATTGTATTCGTCCGGGATAGTGACATCTGGATTATTTAAATTCCCGTATTTTGTTTGATGATTTTACCCTAAATTTGTGAGTAATCAAGCGAGCCTGGTTTAATTTTCTTGTCGAGCTGGCACGATTTTGAAAGATTATTGAAACATGTTTCAGCCTTTTTTTAACTAATTCATTTTATGCAAAAGTCATTGAAAAAATTTACTGTAATAGTGATGGCCGCCCTGGTAACAGTTGGTTTGCAGTCATGCGAAATTGAGGGACCCGACCAAGACGACATCGTAAAATATCAGGCAACGATTAATAGTCAGAATACGGTACCTCGTAGTACTTCTTCTGCCCAAGGATCGGCATCACTTGAATACAATAAAAATACCCGGATGTTGACATATAATGTTACCTATCAGGGACTAACTCCAATTGCCGGACATATCCACAAGGCCCAACCCGCCTGGGAAACCGGACCGATCGTTATTCCATTCAGCAATGTTGGTACATCGCCCATTACCGGAAGTGTACAGCTGGATAACGAACTGGAAACTCTGTTGCGACTGGGCAATCTTTACATAAATCTTCACACCACGCAGTATCCTGCCGGGGAAATCAGAGGACAAATATTACCCGTGCCTATCAACGAACCTTAATAGAATCAGGAATTATATTGATTTTTTGGTAAAAGGGTAGTTAACCATTTGGTTAACTACCCTTTTTATTTAAGCAAAGTGATAGTACCTTTATATGAGTTGAGAGTGTACCTAATCTGGTAGAAATAGGTACCTGAGGAAGCATCATCCGGGCACCAATTGAAATTGCGATCGCGGGTGTAAAAAACTCGGGTACCCCAGCGGTTAAAAATGGATACCTCTTCAAAACGCTGGATACAATTATCAAAGGGTAAGCCCGAGCCCGAAAAACAATCGTTTTTTCCATCCTGATTTGGGGTGACGACGTTTGGCAAATTCAGGATAGCGTCAGAGATAACATCCTTAATCAGTAAATAGATTGTTGAAGAATCACGCGCTGCCAAACAGCTTTTATCTTCGCTGATAAAGTCGATGGTGAAAAGCTTTTCTGATCGCCCCGTAAGCATTGAGCAATCAGGGGTCCAGCCAAAGCCACTTGAAAGCTGCCGGGTTCCTATCTTGTTCAAAAAGTCCATTTTTATATCTGCCAAGTCGAAACCACGCCCCAGTCCAAAAAGCGAAAGCTGCGCGGTGTCAGGATCGTTAGCAATTACGTCGAAAAATACCGATACGGGATCGGCAGCATTGAGTAGGATAGTGATTGTGTCACTTGCAGCGGTGGTACGGATACTGGGTGGATTATTCAATGAATTCTGAACTATAAAATAAATAGTCAGAACATCTGACTTAGAATTTATACCGCAGCGAAGATCTGTCAATTTGAATTCTACGGCTAACGTATCCAACACATTGAGCGTGCAGGGAGGTTTCCAGGAAAAATTCTGGGAAATAATACCACGTCCGGCTATTGACGGGAACACGAAGCCGTATTTCGTTAACTCAAAACCTTTACCTGAGGCTGAAAGCAAAATGCTATCTTGGTCGATATCCTTTCCAAGAACTTCGAAGCTTATATGTTGATCAGGTAATGCATCAACGTAAACCGAGGAAAGTGAAGAACTGAGAACAGGCGGCGTATTGGTTGCCGACTCCCGATAAATAAAAAGGCTCAATGTGTCCGTAAGTGGAACCGGACAGCTTTCGTCTTCGGCAATCAGTTCAATTTTAATAGGGCGGTTATCATCAGTTTCAAAGCATTCTTCCAGGCAAAATTGAAAAGTCAGGGTGTCATTACTCTTTTGAGTTCGAAATTCTGCAGGCAAAAGGTAGAAATCCTTTCGATTGCTATTGACAACCACGCCCTTCAGTCTTATGAGTTGATTGAAATTCGGGTCGGTTACCTTGATGGTAAAACAGGCAGAATCACTACGCGCTAATCGCACGATACTATTATTGTGAAGTATTTCTTTTCGTGAGTTTTCAAGAGCTAGGATTTTTGGTGGAAAAGCTTCGAAGCAATCTATAACCTTGATTTGAAAATCACGGGAAACAGAGCCAATTTTCTTCCCCGAACGGTATTCATTCACCGTGACCGAAAATACATATAACCCTAACTGAGAGGCGGTAAATGACAATCGACCTGTCTGTGCATCGACGCGCAATGGCCTGGAGCCGGGAATCACATTGGCTAATGAAATTCCATTTGACCAGGACACAACCGGATAATTGCTGGATCCGATCGCTTGAGGACTTGGTTGGGCACGATTACTATAACCTGTTACAGGGGTAGTAAGGGTATATACCAGACTGTCTCTATCGGCATCAGTCGCGCTGAAGTCCAGATAGTAGTCTGCATTGAGACAAGCATAATCACCTTGTATTTCCCGAAATTCCGGCGAAGAATTAATAAATCGGTCGCCGTCTTTTACCAAAGGAGGAAAAAAAATTAAAAATAAACTTCCGACATCACCCGGCGTTTGAATATTGTCAATCACGTTGTTCCGGCAGCAGCGATCCCAAACAATATAGTATCCTTCGGGATCACTGAAGTCGAGAGGATTGAGCTGGACATCCATCATATAAGAAATCAGAAGTGTACGCAAACCGGAAATCCCGCATTGTGGATTGACGTAGGTTATGCTTTTTCGTTCTACTTTTGGGACTTGAACTGAACTGATCCGCCGGTTATTCGATTTTTGGAAAATATATAGAGTGACCGTTGGATCCTCGGCTAGTGGAATCCCATTAATCTCGTCGAAGTAAAGATTTAGCCCAAGGCGGTGCGAAGCGGAGATATCGGCAAGCGATTTAAAAACCAGCTCACCGCCTACTATATGAGAGGCGGTAGCACAGAAAGAAGAAAAAATCATAAGTATTAGGGTCAATAGATTTTTTCTCATGTTTACTATTTTTTAATCTGATAATCCATCCATGCCTAGCAACAAAAGGTACGAAAATATTACAATTACTGATTTCGCAGCTGAAGGAAAGTGTATATATAAATCGGAAGACGGCGTAATTTTTATCCAGGGACACGTAGCGCCTGGCGATGTAGTAGATATTGAAGTGGTTCGCCGTAAGAAAAAGATGGGTGAGGCTATTGTTACAAAGTTTCATTCATACTCTAACCTGCGAGCAGAACCTTTCTGCCAACATTTCGAGGTTTGTGGAGGTTGTCGATGGCAACACATTGACTATTCGGAACAACTAAAATTCAAGCAAAAACAAGTCCGGGATCATTTTGAGCGTATAGGAAAGATTAAAGGAGTAGCGTACGAACCAATTGTTGCCGCCGAAACCCAGCGGTATTACCGCAATAAATTGGAATATACTTTTTCGAACTATCGTTGGTTGACTGCCGATGATATGAATTCGGAGAAGGAATTTTCTCGAAATGCACTGGGCTATCACGTCCCGAAACGCTTCGACAGGATATTTCAGGTTGAGAAATGCCATTTACAACCTGATCCTTCGAATAAAATCCGGAATGCCTTGTACCAATTTTCTGAGGAAAAAGGATATGTCTTCTACAATATCAAAACGAATGTGGGAATGATGCGAAACGTTATCATCCGCACATCGAATTCGGGAGATGTTCTGGTGATTGTTCAGTTTGCAGAACCACAAAAGAAGGTTATTGAAGAAGTAATGGAGTTTCTGAAAACAAGGTTTCCCGAGATTACTTCACTAAACTATATTATTAATCAGAAAGGGAATGACTCTTATCAGGACCAAGAGGTCATTCACTATGCGGGCGACCAATATATCCGCGAAACCATGGAGGATCTTATTTTCATGGTAGGGCCTAAGTCCTTCTATCAGACAAACTCGCAGCAGGCCTACGAGCTTTATAAAGTAACCCGCAATTATGCCGAGCTTACCGGTTCAGAGACAGTGTTCGATCTTTATACCGGAACGGGGACAATCGCCAATTTCGTAGCCAGAAATGCGAGAAAAGTTATTGGGGTGGAATTTGTGGAAGAGGCCATAGCAGATGCCCGAAAAAATTCTGAACTGAATGGTATCCAAAATACTGAATTCTTTGCCGGAGATATGAAAAGGGTACTTAACGCTGATTTTATTGCAGAGCATGGCAAACCCGACGTAATCATTACTGACCCTCCGCGCGCTGGCATGGATTCCGCAGTAATAGGGACTATTCTCGCGGCTGAACCAAAACGTGTTGTGTATGTGAGCTGTAATACTGCCACTCAGGCGAGAGATCTTGACTTGTTATCCGAAAAGTACCAGGTAGTCAAAGCCCAGCCGGTAGATATGTTTCCGCATACCCATCATGTGGAGAATGTGGCTTTATTGGCATTAAAGCAGTAAAAAAGACTTAAAATTTTAATCTGATCCGAAAGAGTAGATTGGCAGTAGACTATTATGGCTTGTCTTGAATATGAGCCGCCAAAACCCTTCATTAGAAGGGCGGCTCTTCACTTGGGCCTTTAAATTCAAAGTTTGAGCGGTCATTCGCTTTACTTTTGAATACCACAGGGTCCGCTTTATTTCTTTCAAAGTTAGGTATTGATTCTATACTAGAAGGAGGTAAAGCTTGTATTGAACCTGGTGGGAGTGCTTGAGCCGAAGAACCTGTCAGCATTCTATCAGTATTTGCGTAGAACGTATCTAAATCCGTGAATTTCGTGTATTTACCAATAAAGCGCAGCTGAACAGTATCAAGTGAACCACCGCGGTTTTTGGCTATAATCACTTCTCCTATGCCAGCAACGGAATTGCCCGTATCATCCGCTGTGATGCCGTAGTATTCCGGACGGTAGAGGAATAGTACCATATCGGCATCCTGCTCAATAGATCCTGATTCACGAAGATCTGAAAGTTGCGGACGTTTTTCGCCACCCCGGGTTTCCACCGCTCTGCTCAACTGGGAAAGCGCGATTACCGGTACATCCAGTTCTTTTGCCAGATTTTTCAGGGAACGAGATATCGAAGCAATTTCCTGTTCCCGATTGCCACCTGCTTTGCCGCTGCTATCTCCGGTCATCAATTGCAGATAATCAATGACTATCATCTCAATGTCGTGCTGTGCTTTCAAGCGGCGACATTTTGCCCGCAGTTCGAGAATGGATAGCGCAGGAGTATCATCTATATAAATAGGGGCGTTAGTTAGGCCACTGATACGGTGGTGAATCTGCGCCCATTCATGCGGCGCAAGATTACCTTTCCTTATTTTTTCACTATCGATTTCGGCCTCGGCTGAAATTAAGCGATTGACTAACTGCACCGAAGACATCTCCAGCGAGAATATGGCAACGGGTTTCTGGAATTCCACGGCCGCGTTCCTGAGGGCAGAAACTACAAAAGCAGTTTTCCCCATACCAGGCCGGGCGGCCAGAATGGTCAATTCTGTCTTCTGCCAGCCGGAGGTAAGACGGTCCAAACTGGTAAAGCCTGATGGAACTCCTGTTAGTCCGTCCTGATTATTTTTCTTCTGATCGAGTTCTTCAAGTGCCTGCCGCATGAGGGCTCCCATATCAGCGTAGTTCTTCTTGATATTCGACTCCGAAATCTGAAAGAGGGCCTGCTCAGTTTTATCCAATAACTTGAAGACATCAGTAGTATCTTCAAAAGCCTCCTTCTGGATTTCGGAAGAAATGGCGATTAATTCGCGCTTGATGGACGCCTGGGAAATGATCCGGGCATGGTACTCGATGTTGGCCGCCGAATTGACCTTGGAAGTAAGCTCGGTAATAAATGCCGCCCCACCGATCAAATCCAGCTCCCCCGTACTCCGTAATTTGGAAGTTACAGTAAGCAGGTCAATGGGTTCGGAGTTGACGAACAGATTAATGATTGCACTGTAAATCCTCTGGTGGGATTCTTTATAAAAACTATCAGGTTTCAGAATATCCGCTACCGTAGAGAGGGCATCCTTCTCGATCATCAGAGCGCCAAGTACTGCTTCCTCCATATCGGTTGCCTGGGGAGGTAGTTTTCCCATGCCGGCATTTCCCTGGTCACCACCAAGTAGTCGGTTGGTGCGTCGGGCAGCCGGGGCAGAGTTGCTTTGATTTTTCAGGAAATTGAAGGGGCGATCGGTATCCATAGATGAATACAATATTACGAATTGCGGAGGAGGATGAAAAGAGGTGGTGTGAAGTATTTTTTTAATACTTAATACCCTTCCTTGATTATTAGGAGGTTGAACCCAGGATATTTATTTAACGTTGGTAGATTTAAATATTTCCAGAAAATTGGGGGCTTAACTTTGCGGCTATTCGGAATTTTATCCCTAAATTTTCTCTTAAATTCATCCATCCATTAAATTTTTAACCATTTGGTAGAAAAAGTAATAACCCTTGACGATGTGTCGCTCGTTGACTTTCTGGGCGTTCACAACTCCAACATCCGCGAGGTAGCGGCTGCTTTCCCTGAAAGCAAAATCCTCTCACGTGGTAACGAAATCAGGATTCAGGGAACAGCTCCCGAGATAGTTAAAATCACAGATGTTTTAGATTCTCTGTTAGCCCATTACCAAAAATATGGTAGGGTAACGAATGACAATGTGGTGCGCTACCTGAACGGACATCTGAGTATCAGCACCAAGCCCGCCAAAAATGCCAAGGAACTGGACGACCCCGACGTAATTATTTATGGTAATAAGGGCGTGGTGGTAAAAGCCAAAACGCTCAATCAAAAAAAATTGGTGGAAGCGGCCAACAACCACGATCTGGTGTTTGCAGTTGGACCCGCCGGTACAGGTAAAACCTATACAGCTGTTGCGATGGCCGTCAGAGCGCTGAAAAACCGGGAAGTCAAGAAAATTATAATTACACGGCCCGCTGTTGAGGCAGGAGAAAATTTAGGTTTTTTACCCGGAGACCTTACTGAAAAGATAGATCCTTATCTGCGGCCCATCTATGATGCGCTGGACGATATGATTGCGCCCGAAAAGCTGAAATTTTATCAGGACAATCGCATTGTCGAAATTGCTCCGCTGGCTTACATGCGCGGACGAACGCTGAACAATGCATTTATTTTGCTGGACGAGGCTCAGAATACTACTCCCATGCAAATGAAAATGTTCCTGACCCGGATGGGGCCAAGCTCAAAGGCGATCATTACAGGCGACAAGTCGCAGGTGGATCTGCCCAGAAACCACAAATCAGGCCTGATTGAATCATTACGAGTACTTGAAGGAATCAAAGGTATTGCCTTCGTGGAGCTGGATGGGACAGATGTCGTGCGACATCGATTGGTGAAGGATATTTTGGCAGCTTATGAGAAACACGAACAGTAGGGCGGCGCTAGTCGCTCTACTTTTTTATTTTTATACACTTGGGCTGGTAAATGCCCAAGTACCTGACTCAGAATTGAATCGTTGTGCCACCGTAGAGCGCGATGAATTAAAAGGTAGGCTGAATCCTGATTGGTTGACGAAGCGCACTCAAATGGAACGCTTGATTCAGGATTACATGCAAGAGCACAAAAATCTACGAACTACTGCCGATGATATTATTCGTATTCCTGTGGTGGTACACGTTATCCATGACCAGGACGAGAATTCAATCGGCGGACTGAATAATCCGAATATTTCGGAAGAGCAAATTCGCTCGCAAATTGAGGTGTTGAACGAAGATTACAATAGAATTCCCAATACGCTGGGCTTCAATACAAATCCCGTAGGAGCCTCCGCGAAGATTGAATTTTACCTGGCAGATTACGATCCCGATGGACGCTTTACAACCGGAATCACACGGCACCGCTATACGACAAAAACAAGTTTTAATCCCTTCTCTGACGATCTTTTACTTGCCAATATTGCCTACTGGCCTTCTGATAAGTACCTTAACATCTGGACATGCCGCCTGACGAACAGCTACCTGGGACTTGCGCAATTCCCTGCCACCGATAAAGTCGAGGGACTGGATACGGCAAATGAAGCCAATGAGCTTACCGACGGAGTTATTATTGATTACCGGTATTTTGGTAAGAAAACCGGGGCCATCACCAGTCGGATTTACAACCTGGGTCGTACCACTACTCATGAGGTGGCGCACTGGCTGGGACTCATCCATACCTGGGGGGATACTGATTGTGGTACTGACTACTGCCCAGATACTCCGACTATTGAAGGCCCTAACCGAACTACTGTCTGCCAGGAAAAATTCTCCAATTGCTTTGGTATCCGAACCCGTAATATGATCGAGAACTATCTGGACTACTCCCCGGATTCTTGCATGAATATTTTTACAAAAGACCAGGTTGCCAGGATGAGGGCAGTGCTGGAGCTTAGCCCGCGGCGCGCCCGAATGGTGGAGTTTGGTAAAGAGGGCCGGTTAGACCCGGCCAATAATCTGACCGTAGAAATTTACCCAAACCCTGCCGAATCGGATTTGAACGTCAACGTGCGATTTCTTGGTTTTCAGAATTTTACATACAATATTTTCGACTTGAATGGCCGTCAAATCGCTACTGACATGTTTCGCAATGTATATAGTCGCAGGCTTCAGCTGGATGTAAGTCTACTACCACCTGGGATATATATATTTCGCGTGGTAACAGATATGGAAACAGTAACTCAGCGCTTTTTCGTTAAATGACCTTATGTTTTCTACACAACCCTTCCTTCGATATGTAATTTTATTGATAGCGGGGATTCTGGCGGTAGAAATCGGGAGTGATAGTTTGGGACAAAATGTCCAAAGCTTATCACTCTTTATTTTTTGGATAGGTTTGGTACCGGCACTCATTGGGTTAGCTCTGCTGAAACGCTCTCCAAAGGCGCAGTCCATACTTTGGGCTTCTATAATCTTTTTTCTGGGTGCTTTTGTGACCGAGCGAGAGAGGGAGGCTTTTCAGGGAGAGGTTGATTCTCTGGACAGTCTCCAATTCAATAGCTATCTTCTGGAGATAAAGTCTTTGGGGCAGAAACGCAAAGCATCTATTCGCTACGAGGCCGAGTTACTTGCAGTGCAATCAGGAAATACCTGGCAGAGAAAAGAGGTACAACTGCTGGTATCTTTTCCCGACTCTTCAGAGATATTACCCAAAGCAGGAGATGCAGTTCTTGTAAAATCGCGACCTCCCAATCGTCCTCCCGTTCCACTAAATCCTGATGAATTTGATTATCGCAAGTACCTTGAGCAACAAGGTATCGCCTGGACTGTATTTCTCCCAAAGGAATCTTACAAAATAATTTTTTCCGATCGAGCAGCCACAACTCCATCGAGTTGGGCCTTGGCTGTCTCTCAGAAAGTCGACTCTGTTTTTAAGACTCAATTAAAAACGTCATCCTCTTATGGTCTGCTAGAGGCGATGGTACTGGGACGACGCGATGAGTTAGGTGCTGACTTGCTGAATTCTTATATCAGCGCCGGGGCAGTTCATGTACTGGCCGTTTCTGGTTTGCACGTGGGAGTATTCTTTTCGTTGGTGTCTTGGTGTCTGTCGGGATTGAGAAGAAACAAACGGGGAAAATGGATTTATCTGGCGATAATTATTTTTTTACTTTGTGCCTACGCAATCATTACCGGGCTTTCGCCCTCGGTCGTCAGAGCCTCGCTGATGTGTGTGACTTTTGCTCTTTCGCAAGCCTTTGCCCGCCAGCATCATGGTATCAATACGCTGGCCCTCTCTGCCTTCCTGATATTGCTGTTGGATCCACTATCACTCTTTTCCGTTGGGTTTCAGCTGTCTTACGCGGCGGTTTTGGGGATTATTCTCTTCTATCCTCTTTTCAAGAATTCAGTTGAAACTGATATTTTTCCACTTCGCTGGTTGTGGCAAATCACCCTGGTTAGTCTTTCTGCCCAGGTATTCACCTTTCCTTTGAGCATTTATTATTTTCATCAGTTTCCTACTTATTTTTTGTTAGTCAATCCTTTCGTGATTGGGCTTACGACTATCCTCATATATAGTGCAGTGGCTTTGCTGCTAGGTAGTATTTTTCATTTTCAGCCCCTTACCGATTTCCTGGCTTACTGGACAGAAGGTATAGCGCAAATAATGAATGCCTTCGTACAAATTCCCCGACGGTTGCCTAAGTACTTGCTGGAAAATCTCAGTTTGGATGCTGTTGAAGTATTTCTGCTCACGGTACTTATGCTATTCTTTTATAAGTTATTGAAAGTTAAAGAGTTTTATTGGCTGAAAAGGGTCGCAATTTGCGGACTGGTTTATTTTAGCTATGCCTCCGCTCGAATATTTGACAATAGCACAACTTCAAAAAAGGTCATTCATAGTGTACCTCGTCACACGGTATTATCCATAAAAAAGGGGCAGATGACTTACATCGTGGCAGACCCGGAGTTCAAATTCGATACGACAAATTTTAATTTTCACCTCAAAAACTATTTGAACTACCAGGGCGTGACGAAGTTAGCGTATCTAGATTTGCCCGATAAATCATTGAACTACCCCGCCGTAATCAAATGGAAAGATCAAATCCTGGGTGTTGATTCCAAAGTTTTTTCGCAACGTAAAAGTTATTCGCTGGTCCGGGCCAAACTTTACCCCAAGTTTGAAAAAATACCTACGGCTCCCAATACTACGTTCATTCTCAGCAAGGAGTTGGGATTTAAAACCAAAAACCAATGGAAGAAGCTGCTGGACGAAGCCCGAAACTCTACGCTTGATCTGGCTGAAAGCGGGGCAATTGAATTAAAATAAATTAAAGGTATTTTTTTATCAGGCTTTGGTAAACTTTTTACTTAGGTCAAGGTTAATAGTAGTATATGGAAACAGTCGATAAAAGAGAAAAAATCCAAAAGGCGTACAAGGAGTATGTCTTGGAAAATGGCACTCTGCCACCTTCGGTGTATATTTTCGCCAAAAAACTGAAAATGTCCGAAGCCGAGTTCTATGAATACTACAATAGCTTTGAGGCAATAGAATCCGATGCTTGGCTGGATTACCTTCGCCAGACACTTATGTCGCTCAATGGGGATGATGCATACGACCAATATTTGGTGCGTGAGAAATTGCTGGCATTCTATTACACCTGGATTGAAGTACTCAAAAAAGACCGCAGCTACGTAGTTTACAGCTATGGGAAGTTGCCTCAGCCAGTGGCGCGATACGTTGGGCCATTACAGCCATTCAAAAACGGCTTCTACAACTTCGCAACTGAATTGATGATGGAAGGCCGCGAGAGTCGCGAGATTGTTACCAGACCCGTAGTTTCTGATCGGTATGTGGACGGATTGTGGATGCAATTGTTATACATACTTGATTTCTGGGTGAAAGACCTGAGCCGTGGCTTTGAAAGTACAGACACTGCTATCGAGAAGTCGGTGAATACCTCATTTGATCTTATGGGTAAGTCCGTAGTGGATTCGGTACTGGATCTGGCCAAATTTGTTTACCAAAACCGCAGACCGTGAAAGAGCAACAATCCATTCCTACTTCTAAAGTCGCCCGTGCTACGAAGTTTGTTAAAACGGGTGTAAAAATTGGCGGTAACTACCTCAAGTATAACGTTAAAAAGCTGGTCGATTCCAATACTACCAAAGAACAGCTGCACACGGATAACGCTACCGACATTTACGATTCACTAAGTGAACTGAAAGGATCGGCTCTTAAGGTAGCGCAAATGCTGAGTATGGATCGTAACGTACTGCCGCGTGCCTACGTGGATCGTTTTCAGATGTCACAGTATTCCGCGCCGCCCTTATCCGGGCCGTTGGTAGTCAAAACATTCAGGAATTATTTTGGTAAATCCCCAGGCGAGCTTTTTGATACTTTTGAAATGTCGGCAGTAAATGCCGCATCGATCGGACAGGTACATTTGGCGACCAAAAATGGCAAGAAGCTGGCGGTTAAGATTCAGTATCCTGGTGTTGCCAACAGCATCAGTTCTGACCTGAAAATGGTGAAACCGATGGCTGTGCGCCTCTTTGGATTGAACGAGAATGATATCGAACGCTACATGGGCGAGGTGGAGTCCAAGTTGTTGGAAGAAACTGACTACGATTTAGAACTAAAGCGCTCGGTCGAAATATCGGAGGCTTGCGCTCATATACCAAACCTTATTTTTCCCCGCTATTATTCTGACCTTTCGGCCAGTCGGATTCTGACAATGGATTGGCTGGACGGGAAGCATATGAAGGATTTTCTGCAAACCAATCCTTCGCAGGAAATCCGCAACCAGATCGGGCAATCGCTTTGGGATTTTTACGATTTTCAAGTACACCAACTAAGGCAGGTCCATGCTGACCCTCATCCTGGCAATTTTCTGATGCGCGCCGATGGTACGATGGGTGTCATCGACTTTGGTTGCGTAAAGGTGATTCCCGATTTTTTCTATGACAATTACTTCGCGCTTATCAATCCCGACACTGTGGAGGATGAAGCTCGTACTGAAGCGATTTTTTACAACCTTGAGTTTCTGGTAGAATCCGATACTGCGGCTGACAAGAAAATGTTCTCAGATCTTTTCAAAACCATGATTGGTCTGCTGGGCAAGCCCTTCGCCGTGGAGGAGTTTGATTTTGGCGACGAAAGCTATTTCGATTCAGTATATAAATTCGCCGATGAACTGGCCAAAGTTGAAGAGCTTAAAAATTCCAAAGTGGCTCGGGGGTCACAGCATGGGCTTTACATAAACAGGACCTATTTTGGGCTTTATTCTATGCTTAATGAATTGAAAGCCAAGGTGGTTACGCATAAGCCTGCCTGGCTGGTGAGCGTTAAAAAAGCGCTGCCCGCCTAATTAGCTTCCCTGATAAATTCGGGTAATCTCTGCCTGTACTTTTCTGGTCCAGTCTGCCTGAGCTTCTGTGTTCAAGCCGTGCCGAGTTTCGCTGTCGTATTTTTCCTGTTCTGTATTCATTTCACGGAACGCTTCCAAAAATTCATATTGGATCTGACTATCGTAGTCTTCGATAGTCAGATCCAACTTTTTCATACGCTCTTTGAAGCGTTCTGCCACAATTCGGGTAATGTCGAAGTGGGTTTGCTCGTGGGCAAGTGTATAGTTGTTACGGGCTTCGTCGCGGCCCCACGACATGCTCCTGACCATAAAGACTTTTAGAGAAATAGTTGCCTGTAAGTAGTTGTCTTCCATCTTGGAACTACCTTCGTAAGACATACTAGAAAACACCGCAGCCGCATACTTGCTGCCGGGTCGGTTGGACTTACCCTGGAAATCGTACCAGGTCAATTTTTTATCCGGTTGATAAAATACGGTATCGGTTTGATCCGCGGGAAGTACATCTTTGAGAATCAACTTAAAGCCGCGGGCCAGCAACGGATTTTTTTTATCATTCAAACCATACCATTGATCGAATTGCCGAATGGCCCCATCAAGCAAACGTCTCAACAGAGCTTCGTGATCGTATGCGGTTTCGGGGCGGGTGTAAGTACTTCCCGAAGAATAACCCGTCAGGAAGAGGGGGATTTTGTTACGCGTCCAGCGAAAAGTGATTTTTACCTTCATCTCACCCGCAATCTTGTTGGGGGCCACTTTGCGCTCATTCACCGAAACCTCATTCAGCTCAATTTCCAGGGGTAAGCTATCTTCTTCTTTCGATTTTACCGAATAATTCCAATGATTAAAAAGTGCCTTTTCGAGCGGCTCATTCAAAGTCAGCGGAACAGATTTGCCAAATACAAACACATTACCCAATTGATTTGGCTTATTCGAGCGCTTGTCTGCGACATCAAGCAGGTAGTACGATTTCTCGAATTTTAAGGAAATTTTTTCCCTTTTAAACGAAATATCCTGGCCAAATCCAGTAAAAGGCGTTAAGATCAAAAGGTTAAGCAGCAACCTGCGCTTGGCTGGTAAAAAGGAAACAGTTTTAAAAAATGGCTTATTTGGGCGATTGAGAAAGCTTTCCATAAATTGCATAACCATACAAGAGCGATAAAGGATTATGCTTATAACGAACCCGAAGCCAAATTTTGATGATATTTATATGGAATTGGCCATAAATTTAGCGAAACGGTCACACTGCATCAAGGCTCAGGTGGGCGCCGTACTGGCACGCGACACCCGGATAATCTCGATTGGCTACAATGGTCCTCCCGCAGAAACTCATAACTGCGACGAAGAATTTCCGCTGACAGGTTGCCCACGAGACTCAAAAGGAAGCTGTTCTCTGGCGCTCCATGCCGAACAAAACGCCATCCTCTACGCCGTAAAGAATGGCTCGAAAATCGAAGGTTCGACGCTTTACGTTACTTTGGCGCCATGCATTTCATGCGCCCGTGTAATTTACACGATGAAAATCAGCAAAGTTATTTTTCTAGACTCCTATGCTGCTTATAAGGGGATTGGCGTAGAAGAAGGAGTAGAATTCCTCAAAACTTTTGGTGTAGAAGTTGAGCAATATGGGCAAGGAGAAGGTGGGGCAGTACTTTAATCTTTGAAGGAACAGTGTATTCAACACTGTTCCTTCAAGGTTGTACTCGTTAGTGTTCATTCATTTCTCCGTCCGCCCCGTGCACATGTCCATGCTCCAGCTCCGTTTCGGTTGCTTCACGGATATTGAGTACTTTACCTTCAAAACGCATGGCTTTTCCGGCTAAGGGGTGATTGAAGTCCATTTTAACTTTATCGTCGTCCACATCGATCACCATTCCTTGGAGCGTTTCGCCTTCCTCGTTGGTCATAGGAATAATGTGGCCAGGCTGGAGCATTTCTTCCAGATCCACACCTTCGGCCTCGAAAAGCGACTTGGCCAGATCTACCACCGCTTCATCGTCGTAGTCGCCGTAGCCCTCCTCGGGGTCGATGGTAAAGTCAAAAGTGTCTCCTTCCGACAAGCCATTGAGTTGGTCTTCAAATTTCTCAGGTAGGCCGCTCATGCCAAAAATAAACAGAAGAGGATCTTCGGCATTAACGATCTCGACGACTGACATTTCGTTGTCGGCGTCTGGCAGACTTAGATTATAGCTAAGACTAACAACTTTATTTTTTTCAATATTCATTTGGTAGTTTTGAGAAAATGGTGGTTAATGATGCGAAAAATACTCTTTCAGCACATTGGCTAAAAACAAATCTACGGGAATTTAGGCACACCAACCCTTCGATCATGAATTTTCTGGCGCACGTGGCATTATCGGGGGAGAGGGAAGGTGTACTGATGGGTAACTACGTCGGGGATTTTATTAAAGGTCAACTCACCGCACTCAGAACGGAGTCATGGTCTGCGGATTTTAAGCTGGGCGTTGAGCTGCATCGGTATATCGATCATTTTACTGATAACAATCCCGGTGTCATCCAAGCCAAAAGAGTTCTGGCAATAAAACATCCAAAAGTAGCCGGAGTGGCGTTAGACATCTACTTTGATTATTTCTTAGCCAACAACTTTTCGAGATATTATCAAAAAGATCTAGCCGGTTTCGTAACCCATTCGTATACAGTTATCCAAAGAAACAAACAATTGATCCCGGCAGCAATGCTTCCGATGGCGGAAGCCATGATACGTCACGATTGGCTGTATGGCTATAGTACTTTACCAGGAATTAAACGATCTTTCGATGGACTTTCTCGCCGATTTGCTTTCATGGCAGCGATCCAAGGAGCCGAAGAGGAACTTCTGCGAAACCAAAATACCTACGAAGATGCCTTTCTGACGTTCTATCCAAAACTAAAAATTGCCTGCGAGAAGTATATTGACGATCACCATTAGTGACCAAGGTTTCGTGTTTTTAATATTGCCGATCGTTTTGCATTCATAACTATCATTTCAAATAAATGGCCCAAACGCCCGAAACTACCCTTAAAGAAATCCGCGCCAAACATTTTAAGCCGCTATACTTCCTATATGGTGATGAACCATACTACATTGATTTGATCGCCGAAGAACTGGAAAAACGGGTGGTACCTGAAGCGGAAAAGGGATTCAACCAATTTGTTATTTATGGGAAAGATACTGACCTGGCAGGAGCGTTGGGGTACGCCAAACGGTATCCTTTTATGGCTGAATGGCAGTTGGTCTGGGTCAAGGATGCTCATCACCTTTCTGGGATAAAAGATAAAGATCAATTGCAGAGATTGGAAGATTATGCCCTTAACCCCCTGAGTAGTACAATATTTGTTCTCTGTTATCATGACAAAGTCGATGAGCGGAAATCATTTGTCAAAGCCTGTGGAAAATTTGGCGCAGTCGTCCATTCCAAACGCCTGTATGACAACAAACTACCTGAATGGGTAAGGAACTACTGCCATTCCCAGGGAATCAAAATCAGTCCAAAAGCCGAGCAAATACTTGTCAATAACATTGGGAATGATCTGAAAAGGATCGTAAGTGAAATTCAGAAAGTAGTAATAAATCTGAAAGCAGGGGAGGGAATTGACGCTGACGCAATTGAGCGGTATGTCGGTATCAGTAAGGAGTATAACATATTCGAATTTCAAAAAGCGCTTGGCCAACGGGATGTATTTAAGGCCAATAGCATCGCCACTCACTTTGCGGCTAACCCAAAAGATAATCCGCTGGCTCCCATTCTTATTATCCTTTACTCATTCTTTACCAAAGTATTGCTCACCCATGCTGCCACTGACCGCAGCGACGGCGGCCTTGCCTCACTTTTGGGAGTAAATCCTTTTTTTGTGAAAGACTACACGCTTGCTGCCCGGAATTACTCCATGGGTAAGGTGGCCACAATTATTCATAATCTCCGCAGTGCTGACGCTCAGATGAAAGGTATCGATGGCGGGAGCACCGACGACGGAGAGCTACTAAGGCAGCTTGTATTCGAAATAATTCATTAGTGGGTGAGAAGTCAGAATCTATCAGAGATAGGGTTGTTCAAATGATAAGTACTTGGTTACCGGCCAGAATCGATGGATAAGTTCAATTTCTTTTCTTGCCGGATTACCGACCTTTTAAAACACTTTCTTTCTAGTATGCTATTGAACCCAAAGTAATTAAACAAAAAAGGCGAACCCACGAAGGTTCGCCTTTTAACAACTTGGTAGCGGGGAGCAGGATCGAACTGCCGACCTCAGGGTTATGAATCCTGCGCTCTAACCATCTGAGCTACCCCGCCGAATCGAGGTGCAAAGCTAAGGTGAAAAAAATAATGCCGCAAACAATTTTGTTTATTTCGTTTCGGAATCTTACATTACAGAACATCTTTTGGCGCTAACGTCGTGTAATTGACCAGCGACGGAGTTTTCAAAGCAAAAAATTTCTATTGTAGTATGGAAAAGCATCTGTTTACAACTGAATTCGAGATTCGCTCTTCACCCAAAGTATTGTATCCTTACATAAGTACAGCCGCTGGACTGGAACAATGGTTCGCCGAAAAGGTGACAATTTTGCCTGACAATCGCTTCGAATTCCAATGGGACGGTGAGAGTCACCCCGCAGAACGTACCTCACATCGGCTCAACCGGTCGGTGCGTTTCGAGTTTATTGAGAATGGTGATACCGGCGATGATTCCGAGGAAAGAAACTATGTAGAAATGAAACTCGAGGTGAGTGATCTGACACAATCTACCTATCTGCGGGTCGTTGATTATTCGCAAAATATGGACGAAGCGGAACTTTCATCCCTCTGGGGGGGCTTGATGGATAGTCTGAAAGAAATAGTAGGTAGCTCATGAAAAAAATCGATAAATTGGTCCTGAAAGCTTTCTGGGGACCTTTTGTCATTACTTTATCGGTAGTAGTTTTTATCTTTCTGATGCGGATCGTCATTTTTTACATCGACGAATTCGTGTCTAAAGACGTGGGCCTCTCGGAGTACTCGCGCTTATTCTCCTACTTTGCCATGAGTACGGTGCCCATCGCTTTGCCGCTGGCGATGCTGCTTTCGTCCCTAATGGCGTTTGGTAATCTGGGAGAATTCTTCGAATTGACGGCTTTGAAAAGTGCCGGAGTATCGGTTGTCCGAATTATGATGCCGCTTTTTTTTGTGGCCCTCTTCGTGAGTGTTTTTTCCTTCTTTTATAATGATCGTGTCGTTCCCTGGGCCAACCTGAAAGGATACAGCTTATTATATGACATCAAAACAACGAAGGCGACCTTAAACATAAAAGAAGGTATATTCTACAACGACTTACCTGGCTACAGTATTAAGGTAAATAAGAAAGTCCCCGACTCTAATACCATGCTTGGGATGATTATTTACAAACATGATCTCAATCGTTCTTATGAAAAAGGAAATACGCAGGTAATCCTGGCCGATTCTGGGAGAATGTACACCATCAATAATAATGGCTACCTGAAAATCGAGCTTTTCAATGGTAACAACTACCAGGAAATGGACAATGCCAATCAGGATCGCTCGATGGCCTACCTGAGTACTTCAGATGGTAGTGCAAACACGAATACGAGCTTTATGCAAAGCCGTTTTGATAAGTACGAGATGGTGGTGAGCATGGAATCGTTTGGCATGAAGCGTACGGACGAAGACATGTTCAAGTACCACCAATTCATGAAGAATATTGATGACCTTAACCAAACCACAGACTCTCTACGGCAAGAGTTCAAGCGCGCGCAGGAAAATCTGGAGCCAAACAGCCGGCAATATTTCTCCTATAAATTCCAGACTGAAAATAATTATGGTACTAAGCCCACAGCGGGCAAATGGTTAGATTCGCTGCTCAATGTTGCCGTGACGGACAGTGTTAAAAGCGTTATTCTGGCTAATGCCAAAAGCGCGGCGGCCAGTGTTAAAAGTTTTGCTTCCTCTAACGCGGATTATTTGGATAACAAGCGGAAGTCGGGAAATGAGTACGAGCTTGAGAAGCTTCATAAATATACTCAGGCATTTTCCTGTTTCGTCATGTTTCTGATCGGGGCTCCTTTGGGTGCAATTATCAAGAAAGGCGGCTTCGGTGTTCCGGTGCTGGTATCTATAGTTTTCTTTATTTTATTGTATGTACTAACTATTCAGGGAGACAAATTCGTGAAAGAAGGACTCCTCGACGTGACGATAGGCGCATGGTTGGCCAATACCGTATTGCTACTGGCGGGCCTTTATTTCGTAGAAAAGGCCCGAAACGATTCGCGTCTCTTTGAAAAAGATGTCTATCAAATGTATTGGAAGAAATTCCAGAACAAGTTTATAAATCCATACTTCGCTCAGAAACCCAAACCCGCAATTTCCTAGCTGCGAGATTTCCTAACTGATTGTTTTGAGAACTAATGAAAGCTTTATCTCATTTCTTTTAACTGTCAAATAAAAGAATTACTTTTGCGGCTGTTTTTATATTTATATTTTAATCTGTCGTTACAATCATGTATTTAACCACGGACAAGAAGAAAGAAATCTTCGAAACCCAGGGATTCAACAAATCGGCAACCGATACCGGGTCGCCCGAATCACAAATCTCGCTCTTCACTTATCGCATTAACCACCTGACGGCGCACCTCAAAACGCACAAGAAGGATCACGATACGCGCCTGAGCCTACTCAAACTAGTCGGCAAGCGCCGCAGTCTGCTGGACTACCTTTACCGGGAAGACATCGGCCGCTACCGCGCTATCATCGCTGAGCTAGGCTTGAGAAAGTAACGGGAAGAGAAAATCGGGGAATCTGGCCAAAGGCAGGTTCCCCGATTTTTATCATTATTTCTCAGCTTATTCCCCATTTTCGGGCCGTTCGATAATTTATCGAACATTTCCTTACTTAAAGCAGATATAATAAGACTAGCAATGTCTTTGCTAGTCAATATCTGTTATAGCGGTCAATATTCAGCGGTCATTCAACAATCTATTCAAACTTAATTTTATGCAATTTAACGTCGTATCCAAGACGATCACCCTGCCTGACAATCGTACCATCACCATCGAAACCGGTAAATTGGCGCGGCAGGCCGACGGAGCGGTGGTCGTTCGCATGGGCGACACCATGCTGCTGGCTACTGTTGTGGCCAAAACAGACATCAAACCTGGTGTCGATTTTTTACCCCTTTCTGTCGATTATCAAGAGAAATTTGCCTCTGCCGGACGTATTCCTGGTAGTTTTATGCGCCGCGAGGGGCGCCTCTCGGACCACGAAGTACTTATCTGCAGAATCGTTGACCGTGCTATTCGTCCTCTTTTTCCGGACGACTATCACGCCGATACACAAATTAATATTATGCTGGCTTCCGCTGACCCGGAAGTACTTCCCGATGCTCTGGCCTGTCTGGCTGCTTCAGCTGCCCTGATCGTTTCTGATATTCCTTATCAGGGACCTGCTTCGGAAGTTCGCGTTGCCAAAATAGATGGTCAATATATTGTCAATCCTAAAACCTCGGACTTAGCCCGGGCTACCCTAGAACTAATCGTTGGTGCTACTGAAAAGGATATCACGATGGTGGAAGGTGAACTGGAGGAAGCTCAGGAAGAAGAAATTATAGAAGCACTTAAAGTAGCTCATGAAGTAATTAAGTCCCAATGTCGGGTTTTAAAAGAGTTGGAAGCCGCTGTTGGCAAGACTGAAAAGCGCGAATATGAGGGAGATGTGGAAGATGAAGACCTGAAAGCGCGTGTCCGGGCATTTTGCTACGATAAGTTGACAGCCTCCATCGCTCAGACATCAAATGATAAGCAGGTGCGCAAGGAAAGAGCCAAAGCAATTCGCGAGGAGTTCATGGCCAGCATTGGCGAAGAGGAAGAAATTGACGAGACACTAGTAAAAAGGTACTTCCATGATCTGGAATACGAGGCTACTCGCCGGTTGGTATTGGATGAACGTATTCGTATCGATGGCCGGAAACTGGACGAAATCCGACCGATTGCTTGTGAAGTAGACTATCTGCCAGGTGCGCACGGATCTGCTTTGTTCACCCGCGGTGAAACCCAATCGCTTACCACGGTAACACTGGGTACTAAACTGGATGAACAAATTGTAGATACGGCCATGTACTATGGATACAGCAAATTTATGCTGCACTACAACTTTCCTGGCTATTCGACGGGTGAGGTGAAACCTAACCGGGGACCCGGACGCCGCGAAGTGGGCCACGGTAACCTCGCCTTGCGGGCATTGAAGAAAGTGCTGCCACAAGGTGAGGACAACCCTTATACAATTCGTATCGTTTCAGATATTCTGGAATCTAATGGTTCGTCGTCGATGGCGACGGTATGTGCAGGTTCATTGGCATTAATGGATTCTGGCTTGCCAATTAAGGCTCCCGTGTCAGGTGTAGCGATGGGTTTGATTACTGATCCTGAAACCGGGAAGTATGCGGTGTTGTCCGATATTCTTGGTGACGAAGATCACCTCGGTGACATGGACTTTAAGGTTACTGGCACTGCCAAAGGTATTACGGCCTGCCAAATGGATATTAAAGTAGATGGTCTTTCTTATGAAGTGCTAACTGAGGCACTCATGCAGGCCAAGCAGGGACGTTTGCACATTCTGAACGAAATGAGTAAAGCCTTGTCTGCCCCACGTGAAGACCTGAAACCACACACTCCACGTGCAACCGTTATCAAGATTGAGCGCGAAATGATTGGCGCTGTTATCGGACCAGGTGGTAAAGTAGTTCAAGACATCCAAAAGGAATCTGGTGCTACGGTTAATATTGAGGAAAAAGACAATGCAGGCTTTGTCAGCGTGTTCTCGGCTAACAAAGAAGCGATGGATAAAGCCCTCGCCCGTATCAAAGCGATCGTTATGGTTCCCGAAGTAGGTGAGGTGTATACGGGTAAAGTCAAAACGATTATGCCTTTTGGCGCTTTCGTGGAATTCGTTCCTGGGAAGGATGGATTATTGCACATTTCCGAGATTAAGTGGGAACGGTTGGAAAATATGGAGGGTGTTCTACAGGTAGGTGAAGAAGTGCAGGTGAAGCTCGTGGATGTAGATAAGAAGACCGGAAAGTATCGTTTGTCCCGGAAAGTCCTGCTGCCTAAACCGGAAAATAAATAATTTTAATATATTATTTTTCCAATCTGAAATGATTTGGTGAAGTAATGCGTTATATACATCAAGACACTAAAAAGAAATAAATGAGACAGCTAAAAATCAGCAAACAGATTACCAACCGGGAAAGCCAATCCCTTGACAAGTACCTACAGGAGATTGGTAAGGTGGATTTGTTAACCCCTGACGAGGAGGTAACGCTTGCCCAGAAAATACGGGAAGGTGACCAATTAGCGCTTGAGCGTTTGACCAAGGCAAACCTCCGGTTTGTTGTGTCGGTGGCCAAGCAATACCAGAATCAGGGGTTGTCGCTGGGGGATTTGATTAATGAGGGGAATTTGGGATTGATAAAAGCTGCTCAGCGTTTTGATGAAACTCGTGGTTTTAAATTTATCTCTTATGCCGTATGGTGGATCCGCCAATCTATTTTGCAGGCTCTGGCCGAGCAATCACGGATTGTGCGACTTCCGCTAAATCGGGTAGGTTCACTGAATAAAATATCCAAAACCTTTTCTGAGCTGGAACAACGCTTCGAACGTGAGCCTTCACCCGAAGAACTGGCCGAAGTACTGGAGATTTCTTCCTCCGAGGTAGTGGATACTATGAAAATCTCGGGTCGCCATGTTTCAATGGATGCACCCTTTGTACAAGGTGAAGAGAACAGTCTTCTGGATGTACTCGAAAATGATCTGGAAGATAAACCTGATTCTGGCCTTGTCAACGAATCGTTGCGTAAGGAAGTACAGCGGGCTCTTTGCACGCTTACCCAGCGTGAGGCGGATGTAATTGCTCTGTACTTTGGCTTAAACGGCGAACACGCGATGACACTGGAAGAAATCGGAGAGAAGTTTAATCTTACCCGTGAGCGTGTGCGCCAGATAAAAGAAAAAGCAATTCGTCGTCTGCGTCACGTTTCTCGTAGTAAAGCTTTGAAAACATATTTGGGTTAATAAAGTTTGGCTTGGCGTTAAGCAACCAAAGCTTTTCTCTACTCTGACCCGTTAGAAAGATGGAACAATAGTTCTACAAAAAAGCCTCTCGTATGAGAGGCTTTTTTATTTAAATAGGAGTAGAAGGGAGATAATCAAATTATGTATAAATCCGCACAAAATTACTAACCATTAAAGCGTCTCCGATTCAAAACTACTATGGCAGTATTGCAACCCCTGATTGATTTGGCTCAACTTTGCCATCTGCATGGCGTGACCAGCGCCGTTATTTCTCCCGGTTCTCGCTCAGCCGCACTAACGTTGGCATTTGCCCGAAACCCAGCTATTGAATGTCGTGTAGTAATGGATGAGCGGGCTGCTGCATTCATAGCACTCGGAATGGCGCAACAGCAAAAAAAGCCCGTAGCATTGATTTGTACTTCGGGTTCGGCAGCATATAACTTTGCCCCAGCGGTGGCGGAAGCCTTTTTTCAGCAGATACCATTGCTGGTATTTACAGCGGATCGACCGAAAGAGTGGATTCATCAAAATGATGGGCAGACCATTTATCAGAGTGAAATTTATGGGCGACACGTTAAGGGGTTTTGGGAGTTGCCAGCCGACTATTCACACCCTGACGCGATTTGGTTTATAAATCGTAGTGTTAATGAAGCATTACTATTAGCTCAGGAATTCCCTTTTGGACCTGTTCATATTAATGTTCCAATTAGAGAGCCCTTTTATCCAAAAGCAGATGAAGATTTTTTGCCAGCAAAAGATATACGAATTATTAAACGTGTCAAAACTCAAAAAGTTGTTGACGAGGAAATATGGCAAAAAATAGAGAGAGAGTGGAAGGAAAGTAACAAGATTTTAATAGCGGTCGGACAAATTGAACGCAATGACTATTTAAATCAATTATTGATGTTGTTTTCTGAAAAATTGCACATTCCAGTATTGGGGGATGCAATAAGTAATCTTAATAGAAAGGAATTGTTTATCAGTAAACATGATCTATTTCTAAATGAGGATGTCATTGACAATTTGTGCCCGGATTTATTGATTACTCTGGGAAAATCATTTATTTCCAAAAATTTTAAAAATTACATACGTAAAAGCAGGCCAAAAAAACACTGGCATATTGCCGAAGACGTTCACGTTGTTGATACTTTTCAAACGCTTACCCAGCAGATAAATATTTCTCCCGAAAGTTTTTTAGTAAGGCTGTATGAAGTGATAAATGGGGGAGCATTAGACGAATATTCAAAGATAGAGGAGAGAAAAAGCTTTCAAATCGATTGGGTACGGGAAGAGCGGGATAAAAAGCAGTTTTTAAAAGATTATTTGGCTGAGTTAACGACGTTAGATGATATTACAGCCATAAATTTCGTATTAAGCAACTTGCCAAAAGATACACAATTACATCTGGCAAATAGTATGACAGTGCGCTATGTGAATATTTTAGGGATTGATCAAGAGTCAGTTGAGGTTTTTTGTAATCGTGGGACGAGTGGTATCGACGGATGCGTAAGCACGGCTATCGGGGCTGCGCTTAACACTGACCGCCATGTATTTCTTATCGTAGGAGATGTAGCGTTCTTTTATGACAGAAATGGCTTGCTTGTAGAGAATCTGCCTCAGAATCTTAAGATAATATTGATTAATAATAGAGGGGGAGTGATTTTTCGGATGATCGACGGACCAGCTTCCCAACCAGAATTGCAACAATACTTTGAAACGAGACACGAATTTAATGCTCGACGAACTGCTGAAGATTCGAATATACGTTATTTTCTAGTACAACATACGCCAGACAACAATTTAAATGGATTAAGCGAAACTTGGAAGGATTTTGTTGATAGTAAAAGTACATCGATAATTGAAATACAAACGAACCCAGAATTAAATGAAAGAACCTTTCGGGATTTTAAGAAGTTTGTGCGGAGCAGAAAATAATTATTGACACTTATTTTGAAATTCAGCTTGGGCTAAGCTATCATTTAATACTATTCCAGTTTTCCAGATAGCACATGCCCTATTTTTATTTCCGGAATTAAAATAAGCTTCTCCTGCATAGCCATGCAATAATTCAACAGGTTGCGCCAATGCCAATGCCCTATCAAAAATTTCGATTGATTTATTCGTATTATTTTTTTTGAGGTAATACAAACCGAGGTTTCGAAGTGCATAGCCATTTCCCGCTTGGTTTTGTAAGGATCGATTTATTAGTTCAGCCGCTTCTTCCAGATTCCCGGTATTTAACAATACAAACCCCTTATTATTTAGAGCAAGTGGATCAACGGGATTAATTGAAAGCGCACGATCAAGGTATTCGCGTGATTCATGCCATTGTTTATTTCGGGATGCAAGCAATCCAAGATTATTCAGGGCTTCGGGTTGCTTTGGGTTAATGTCCAGAGCTGCCGTAAAATCATTTTTAGCAGCGTTGTACTGTTTTTGATTAAAATAAATAGCGCCGCGGTTTACAAGGGCCTCAGTATTTTGGGGTTCAAGTTGCAGGGCGTGATCAAAATCTGCGAGGGCAGCTGACATGTCATTTTTTCCAACCAGAATATTTCCTTGAATCAGGTAGTATTTGGATGAATCAGCATAGAATTTTCGAATTGCCGTCATATCATTCATGGCTTCATCCCATTGACCGAGTCTGGCTTCAACCTCTGCGCGCGCCAGATAAGCCGGGTACAATTGTTCATCTGCGTTGATAGCCAGTGTAAATGATTGCAATGCCTCGGCAGGTTTACCCAATTCCAGAAGGACTAGACCTTTATTTAGATAAGCATCCGGGAAATCAGGATTTTTACTTAAAGCTTCATTATAGTAGTGCAAAGCCTGGTCATAGTTTTTTTGCGTGAACTGGACATTGCCTTTCAAAAAAAAATTTGATGCGTCTTCTTTTTCAACTGATTGACAGCTTGCCAGGAACAAGAAAAGTGTGATGGTTTGAAGGGAGTTTTTCATTATAAAATGCATATTCGAAAGAAGAAATAAATCAACAATTTTCAATAACAAAACATGTTGTATCATGCGATACCTAAAAGATATTCCTCATAATCAATACAAAATAGGGCTTTATCAATGGAACGGGAAGTACATTATAAAGTTTGAAGCGGGCGGTCATTACGAACAAATTTACAAAATCGACGAGACAGAT
This sequence comes from uncultured Persicitalea sp., assembly GCA_964500445.1. Taxonomy (GTDB): domain Bacteria; phylum Bacteroidota; class Bacteroidia; order Cytophagales; family Spirosomataceae; genus Persicitalea. Next base: position 61,379 of record CAZCOG010000035.1, read on the forward strand.
TTTGAATCGGTGGCAGAGGTTGAGTCTATTCTGGATGAGAAATTCGTAATAACTATTTCGAAACGTTTTCAGGAGATGCACGCCGATACCCAGGAAAGTATGAAACGTCATGATCTGATATTTTGAGTCAGGTATAATTTTAATAGAGTGTTCGTGCTTAATGATAGAACGTGCAGAATACGTAAAGCCGTCCTTTGCCGTTAATTACGGTAAGTATTCGCTTTCGTCCCGATGGGCCAAGTTTGAATACCGGGCGACAAAGCCTAATTTTGGCGATTCTATCACTCATCCACCTACCCAAACTCTATGTTATTGAAGCGTAGTCTGAAAACCCTGCTAATTGTTGCCTGCCTTGGGCAATCGGCGGTTTTTGGTCAAAACTCCATGGGCTACACCCAGCCGGAGGTCCATTTTCGGAATGGCCTGGAATACTTTGAAAAATCGAATTTTGTGGCCGCCCGCCAGGAATTCAATGAGTTTTTGGCATCCCAGGACAAACTCCTAACTACCAGCGATTATAATGCCGTTACGGCCGAGTACTATGTGGCAGTAACAGGACTTTACCTTAAATATCCGGAAGCCGAAGTACAGGTAGATCGATTTGTTCGTAACCACGCCGAACATCCCAAGGCGCAACTGATTTACGCTGATCTGGGTAAGTACTACTACGAAGGCGGCGATTACGAACAGGCGATTGGCTATCTTGAAAAAGCCATGCAAACGGGCGGTGGCGGTAGTAAGAGGGTCGAGACGATGTATAGGCTAGGGATGTCCTATTACAACATTCAGAATCTCGATCAGGCGCTGACCTATTTCGATCAGGTAAAAATGGAAACTGATTTCGAAAATGCCGCAGATGCATCTTTCTTCGCCGGTGTGATCAATTACAAGAAAAACCGGTACCGTGAGGCTTACGAAGACTTCCTTCGCATCGAAAACGATTCTTACTATAAAAATGAGGCACCTAACTGGATCGTGTCCTCACTTTATCAGCTAAAAGATTTTGATCAACTACTGACTTACGGCGAGCGGTTGCTTTCCCAGCAGCGAGGCAATACTAATCTTGACGATGTCGCTCTATACGTAGCTGAAGTACAATACGAAAAAGGAGATTACGAAGCGGCAGTAAAGTCGTATGATCGTTACAAGCGAATGATACGGGGCGGATTACCACCGACGGTTGCGCTTCATTATGGTCACTCGCAGTTTAGAAACAACAATTTCGAGGGGGCCATAGAAACCATGAAAAACATTGCGCCTGGTAAAGACTCTGTGGCTCAATATGCTTCCTATTTAGTCGGCATTGGTTATTTGCAAACCGGTAACCCCAATTTTGCCCTTACTGCCTTTGACAATGCCGCTCGCTTACCTTTCAATCCGCTTGTACAGGAAGAGGCAGCGTATAATCACGCCAAAGTACAGCTGGAACTGGGAAATTACAGTGAGTCAATCAAAGAGTTTGGGGATTATCTGAAAAAGTACCCCAACAATAAAAACCAGGATGAGGTAGCACAACTAATTGCTGAAGGGTATTCAGGTTCGAATAATAGCGCCGGAGCCATTACGTACATTGAGGGACTTCGGAATCGGACACCTAAAATCAATGCAACCTATCAACGCCTCACGTTTAACCAGGGTGTTACCGAATTCAATACTGAGCAATATCCGGCAGCGATCGTTGATTTCAATAAATCATTGAAATACCCCAACGATGCAGATATATTCGTTGCCGCTACCTATTATAAAGCAGAGTCCTATTCTGCGCAGCAAAAGTATGATGAGGCAAAACCAATTTATTTGCAACTGACTAAAAACCCGGAGGCTGGGATTTATCGCCGTAAAAGCCTTTATGGTCTGGGCTACGCATTTTATAATCAGAAGAAATATGCGGAAGCGTTGCCCTACTTCAAAGAATTTACCGCAAATACGGAAGGAATGTCGGCGCAAATGATTGAGGATGGTTACGTACGATTAGCTGACAGCTACCTGGCTCTTAAAAAATATACCGAAGCGGTCAATACCTACGAACAGGTTACGCGCAATGGCAAGGTCGACAACGACTACTCTTTATTTCAGAAAGGTCGTGCATTTGTCTATATGAACCGCGAAATGGATGCCCGCCGCCAATTCGAGTTGCTCATTAGCCAGTATCCTTCGTCTCGCTATGTGGACGATGCCATGTTTCAGATTTCCGATCTGGAATTCCAGAAAGACAATTTTCAACAAGCTGTACGCTTGTTTACCAGAATGATCAATGAGAAGCCCAAAAGCTTCTTAATCCCGGCTGCTCTGCTGCGTCGTGCCCAATCGTATTATAACATTCAGGTGTATGAAGAAGCAATTAATGACTTTAAGCGAATTTTGCAGGAGTTTCCTGCTTCGCCATCAGCCAGTAGTGCGCTGGAAGGAATTCAGGAAAGCTATAATGCAGTGGGCAGACCGGAAGAGTTTTCGCAGGTTTTGGCTGTTGTCAGGAAAAATAACCCCGGCAATACCAAGCTTGACGAGGTAGAGTTCGACAATGCCCGGAATCTCTTCTACGCTGAAAAGTATTCTCAGGCGATCCAGGCTTTACAGGATTATCTTCAGGCTTATCCACAAAGCAAGAATCAGTATGATGCCAGGTACTTCCTGGGCGCCTCTTACGAGAAATCTGAGCAGATTCAGGAGGCATTACGGTATTACGCGCAGGTCGTGCAGGAGAACCGGTCGAATTACGTGGCCGCCGCTGCACAGAAGTCGGCAGAACTGGAAATTGCGCGGGGTAATTACACAAGTGCGGTTGGCAATTTTAAAGTACTTCTCAGGAATGCTGAGAATAAGAAAGAACAAACCATTGCCTGGATTGGCTTAATGGACACTTATTATTCTCTTAAAAGCTACGACTCGACGCTTTATTACGCCAACCAGGTCATCAATGTAGGCAATATCGTTCCGGGTGGGCTGGGTAAGGCGCAGCTTTATCTTGGCAAAGTACCCTATGATCGCGGGAATTACGCCAAAGCTACGGAGGAATTCAGAAAATTGGCGGCTGCCAGTAAAGATGAATATGGAGCGGAAGCAAAGTACTGGATAGCCATGATTCAGTTTAAGGAGAAAAACTATACGGAAGCGGAAAAGACAGTCTTTGAATTGAGCAAAGAGTTTGAAGGAATCGACTTTTGGCGGGTACGTTCTTTCATCCTTTTGGCGGATGTCTATATGGGTATGAATGAAAAAGCCCAGGCAAAAGCTACCCTGCAATCAATAATTGAGAATTCGGAAGACGCGGAAGCAGTCGATCTGGCAAAAATAAAGTTAGCCGAAATCAACAAAAACTAACCCCTCCCAGCACAAAAACCATGTATAGGAAAAAATATAGGAACAGCGGATTCTTAATGTTGGCAATGGTGCCTTCCGTTGCAGCTTTTGCCCAAAGAGGTGAGATCGAAAGTCAGACTTACGAAATTGTTAAAGAAAAAAGTATTGAATTTCCGGTAGCTAACCGGCTTTTCGATAAAGTGCAGCCCGTTGAGGCAAAAACAGGTGATAAGAAAGTCACGTATGAGTTTATAGATCCCAAAATCAATCTGGCCTCGCCCAAATTGACACCTTCGGTGTCGATCCCTTCCGATGAAAAGTCGAGACAGAACATGCCGGAAGCGCTTAATAACTACATTAAGCTGGGCGGCGGTAACTACGGCCGTTTTCTGGGAGAAGGATTTGTAAGTACCCGGCCGTCCGATGATCTGGTTTTCTCGGCTCACCTTAAGCAATTATCGGCCGCCACGGGGCCTGTTTATGGTAAATATTCCGCGAATGCAACGACTGATCTTCGTTTTGCGGGCAAGTACATTCGCAATGCATTTAAGGTAGATGGACAAATCGATTACGACCGCAGGAATTACTATTTCTATGGTTACCAGCCTCAACCCGAAACAATAGAAATTGATCGAGATAGTATCCGGCAAACTACCAATCTTTTCGGAGTGCAACTGGGATTTGAAAATACCGAAGCGAAGTCACTCGTCGATTATTCGGTCCGAACCAATTTTTATAATCTCAGGGATCGTTATAATGCGTCCGAAACGGATTGGGGTACAACGATTAAAGCTTCGACTCCGGTCTTTGAAAACCTGAATGCCCTTTTTGAGGCCGGAGCATTCATCTCGCAGCGGGTAGACACTGAAACATACAACCGGAACGTTTTTCGAATCAAACCCCATTTTAAGTACATATCTGACTTCTTTTCAGTTACAGCCGGTGTTAATGTAGTGAACCAGACGGATAATACCCTCAATATTAACAGCACTCGAATTTATCCTGTACTTAACCTGGACGTAGTACCCATTCCGGGTTTGCACATCTATGCAGGTTGGGATGGTGACTTGGTGAGAAATACACTTCGTTCGATGCTTTCTGAAAATCAATGGCTGGGACCTGACGCTTTAATCTTGAATACGGACAAACGTTCGGACATCTACGCGGGTGTGAAAGGCGAAAATACCCAGGGTATTAATTTTGAGGGAAAAGTATCGTACGCCAACTACGGTAATTTTTACTCGTTCAATAATTCATTGGCTGATACCTCTAAGTTCTCGATTTTGTACGATGGAGACAAGACAAACATTCTGACGGTCTCGGCGCAGGTAGGATATACTCATAATGACATCCTGCGCACCTCACTAAAAACCAGCTTTTACAACTACCAACTAGGAGTACTTAAAGAGGCATGGCATCGGCCGACATTCTCGTTAAACTGGTTTAACGCACTTTCGGTTAACAAGAAGCTTTTCATCAGCAGCGACTTTTACGTAATTAGCGGGTTGAAGGGAAATAATTTTCAAAGTGAAAAAGTCATAAAACTTCCAACCATTATTGACCTCAATTTGAAGATTGACTACCTGTTAACCAAGAACTTCTCGACCTTTGTGTCAATTAATAACATCTTGGGAAAACAATATTCCCGCTATCTCTACTATCCTCAGATGGGTTTGAACTTTGTTGGTGGTTTGTCATTTTCTTTCTAATTTCGTTTAGTTAAAGTTTAGCTAAACCAGATTAATAAGATGACACCTGTTGACAAGTACATCCGTAAATTGCTGTTCGAGTTCGATTGTGTCATCATCCCAGATTTCGGTGGAATACTCACCCACCGAATTGGAGTTCAATATGACGAGTCTTCTCAGATTTTCAAGCCATCATGTAAAAGGCTGGCTTTTAATGAAATTCTGAAAATCGACGATGGACTTCTTGTTTACTACCTCGCATCAGGTGAAAATATTTCCCGAGAAAAGGCTGCTCAGGTAGTTAGGCAGTTTGTACTTTCCTTACGAGCGGATCTTGAGAGTCAGCTAAAGGCTACTATTGACAAAATCGGCACCTTTTCTACCAATTATGAGGGAAAGTTAATTTTTGAACCTGATTATTCACAGAATTACGAGCAGGATAGTTACGGCTTTGAGGAAATTAGCGCGGAACGTTCAGAATGGCAACCGAATTGGTTGCGTCAGGAATTAAATCCTGTCGAAGAAGCGGAGGCAGAAGTGGCCAACGACAGTTTGATGATTCCACTATCCAGCAAAAATAACATTCGCTGGGGATGGGCAGCTGCTGCTGCTTTGGTTTGCGCAGCGAGTGCGGCCAGTTATTTCTACAAACCTGCTGACAATAGCTTATTGAGTTCACTTGATCCAATATCACTTGTCCGAAGTATATATCAGCCAAATATTGAAAAGAACTATGAAAGCAATCAGCTGCCTGCCGAATCAGTTGAGATTTCTAATGTAAAGGTTGTTTACTTCATGGAGAACGCTCCTGAGATTATTCAGACCTCTGTGGAAGATGAAAGTCATATGGATGGAGAGTCGGCCACTGATGAGAGCGTTCCTCCCAAAGAAGAACAGAAATTGAGTGTTCAGCCCGAGGAGGACTATTTTTTGATTGCAGGTAGTTTTAGCAGTCAGAAAAATGCTCGTAAACTGCAATCTCAGCTTGTGCGGCAGGGGTTCGACAGAGCCAGTATTCTGGCCGATACGCCCGGCAAGTGGGTTAAAGTATCCGCCGGTTCATATCAAACACATGGCGAAGCTATTCGGGATAAGGTAAAAGTTGACGAATTGACGCGGGCTGAATCATGGGTATTTCATCGAAAATAGAAATTGGAATCAGACATTAGTCAGGGCCCTATGGGCCCTTTTTTTGTATAGGAGACGAATTAGTCCTAACTTTACGTTATATCGAAAAAACGCAACCTATGCTACTTATTCAAGCTGAAGATCGCCAAAGAATTGCTACCTCGTGGGCCATTTCACTGGCTACGACGCTGCTGATACTTACTGCCTTTTTCTTTATTCGCCTGAATCAATCAGAGAAGGTAGTTGCACCTATGGAATTGTTTGTAGAAGTCAATTATGGGACAAGCGATGTGGGAAGTGGCAAGATTCAAACCTATAATAAACCCAGTGATTCAAAAATTGCTGAGAATATGAAAGCGGGTGAGGAAAAGATTCAAAAGAAGGCCGAAGCACCGCGGCCAACCCCTCCATCACCGCGACCTGAGCCAGTTAAACCAACTACGAAGGTAGTTCAAAAGCCTGTAATTACTTCCAAGGCCGAAAGCCCTGTGGAAGAGCCGGAACGAAACGAGTCAAAAAAGGTGAGTAGTAATGCCCCAAGTACTTCGAGTGCCACAACGCCCGCGCCCACAAAGACAATCAATAATGATGCGCTGTTTAAAAAATCCTCGGGTTCTAGCTCGGGCAGTAATGGTACCAATGGAACTACCTCCGGTGTTGGAGGAAATAACAATGGCGATGATGCCAATGGAGTAGGAGATAAGGGGGCGAAAAGCGGTAGCCTGTACAACAAAACATACAAAGGCGGCGGCGGCGGCGGGGGTACTGCGGTTGGTTTGAATTTGAATGGTTGGGCCTGGTCACGGCCTCCCTCAGTTAATGATAACTCAGATGCTACTGGCGAGATTACCTTTAAAATAATTGTAGGAAGTAACGGCCGCGTGAAAAATGTAATTCAGTTACGGTCCACTGTCACAGACTACGCGGTAATCAATAAATATAAAGACGCTGTTCGCGCTCTAACCTTTGTTCAAAAGGCCGCCAATGTCCCGGATGAATCTACGGGTACTATAACTTTTAAGATAAGCGCCCGTTAGTCATGAATTTCCCGGAAACTATCGACTATCTGTATAGTCGCTTACCGATGTTTCAAAATCAGGGGACCCGGGCTTACAAGCCGGGTCTCTCTGGTATAAAAGCATTCTGCAAGCATCTTGGAAACCCGCAGGAACAGTTCAAATCTATCCATGTAGGTGGTACAAATGGCAAAGGCAGTACTTCACATATGCTGGCTTCCGTGCTGCAAGCTAGTGGCTATAAAGTAGGACTTTATACATCGCCCCATCTCAAATCATTTACAGAAAGAGTCCGCGTCGATGGCAAAGAAGTGAATCAAGAGTTCGTAGCGGAATTTGTTACCAGAAATCAGCAATTTATTGAAGATAACAAACCTTCATTCTTTGAAGTAACGGTGGCGATGGCGTTCGAATTCTTCGCCAAGCAATCCATCGATATAGCTGTTGTGGAGGTGGGAATGGGTGGTCGCCTTGATTCTACCAACATTATTCACCCATTGGTTTCTATAATTACAAATATTGGATGGGACCATACTCAGTACTTAGGGAATAGTTTACCTAAAATCGCCCAAGAAAAAGCGGGTATAATCAAGCAAAATGTCCCAATTGTCATTAGTGAGAATCCTGTTGGTGAGGTGGGGGAAATATTTGAATCAATGGCCCAGAAAATGACCTCTAAACTTTTATGGGCCGCTAATGAATATACTATAATTCAGCATGACACAGCGGAAATTGGCCAAACCCTATTAATTGAAAAGACTTTTGACTTATCAAGGATCAAAATTGAACTGGACTTGGCTGGTGCTTATCAGATGGATAATGTTAAAGGAGTATTGTGCGTACTGGATATTTTGATTACCAAATGTTTTGAGATTCAATCGACTGCTTTAAAATTGGGGCTCTCTTCGGTTGTCAAGTCTACAGGACTAAAAGGACGTTGGCAAAAATTACAGGAAAAGCCACTGGTGATTTGCGATACAGCTCATAATTTGGAGGGCTTGAAGCGCACAATTGATCAGTTTCTTACCATTAATGCACCCCAAAAGTACTTCGTCCTAGGTTTTGTGGCAGACAAAGATGTCAAGGGTGTACTTTCTTTGATGCCGCGTAATGCGTTTTACTACCTTTGCCAGCCCTCTATACAGAGAGCTTTACCTGTTGAAGAGCTAATGTTAATAGCTGATGAGGTAGGGTTAGTGTACAGAATCTTTGTAAATGTTAATGAGGCATTGGCCCATGCTATTGAAAACGCTTCTCCCCAAGATGCTATATATGTGGGAGGAAGTACTTTTGTAGTAGCAGATTTAAATCAAATTTAGAATCAAGTACATTGAGTAGGAAGAAGTTAGACAAATATCAGTTTAGTCGAGAGGCAGAAAACGTAATTGAAAGAGGCAAACCACTTTATACAACAATAGGAGGGAAGTGGAAAGAACTTTATTTTGATAACCCCAATCCAATTACTTTGGAATTGGCCTGCGGTAAAGGAGAATACACGATAGGGTTAGCCCAAAAATTCCCAGACCGAAACTTCATTGGTGTAGATATAAAGGGCGATCGGCTGGCTCGGGGAAGCAAAATTGCCACAGAACTTCAACTCAAAAATGTCGCATTCTTACGGACATCGATCCAATACATGGATGAATTCTTTATAGAAAACGAAGTTGACGAAATCTGGATTGTTCATCCTGATCCCCAGCTGCGTGATCGTGACGAAAAAAAACGACTTACCAATACATCTTTTTTAAAGCAATACCAATTCTACTTGAAGCCGGAAGGAACATTGCATCTTAAAACGGATAGTTTTCCCCTGTATGAATATAGCCTAGGCACGATGGCTGAAATGAAGTTCGAAATAATATGCCATACCTCCAATCTATATCAATCGGAATTACTTTCTCAACATCATGGAATATCCACTCATTATGAGCGAGTGTTCGTATCCAAAGGCTTCGATATTAACTATATAAAGGCTATCAACAAAAAAGGGGCATCAATCTGATGCCCCTTTTTTGTTGAATATTACCTTGTTCAAATCAGTTTGGCAAAGTAATTAACTGTACGTACCAGTTGGGAAACGTAGGACATCTCGTTGTCGTACCAGCTCACTGTACGAACGATTTGCGTATCACCGGCGGTTTGTACCTTTGTCTGAGTTGCATCGAATAGAGAACCGTACGTAATTCCGATGATGTCGCTGCTTACAATCGGATCTTCGGTGTATCCATAGCTTTCATTTGATGCTTCCTTCATTGCAGCGTTGATTTCCTCTACTGTTACTTCCTTACCAACAATACAGGTTAGTTCTGTGAGCGAACCAGTCAATACAGGAACGCGTTGGGCCGAACCATCCAATTTGCCTTTCAGGTTGGGGAGTACCAACCCAATAGCTTTCGCTGCCCCAGTTGTATTTGGGACAATATTTTGTGCCGCTGCTCTTGCTCTGCGTAAGTCACCTTTGGGATGGGGAGAGTCCTGCGAGTTCTGGTCATTAGTATAGGCGTGAATGGTAGTCATCAAGCCATTTATCAAACCATATTTCTCATCAAGTACTTGAGCCATGGGAGCAAGGCAGTTGGTAGTACAAGAGGCGCAACTTATAATTTTCTCAGAACCATCGAGGATATCATGATTAACATTGAACACGATGGTTTTTACATTGCCCGTAGCGGGAGCAGAGATGACAACTTTTTTAGCACCAGCAGTAAGGTGTGCAGATGCCTTCTCCTCACTGGTGAAGAAACCGGTACATTCCAAGACAACATCGACCTCATGTTTTGCCCAAGGAATCTGAGCAGGATCGCGTTGAGAATAAATTATGACTTCTTCGCCATTAACAGTGATAGAGTTATCTGTGGCTTTTACTTCCGCATTAAATCTGCCCTGTGCAGTGTCATATTTAAGAAGGTGGGCCAGGTCTCCCGGGCTTGTGAGATCATTGATGGCAACCACATCTATACCCTCCATATCGTAGATTTGGCGATATACCAAGCGGCCGATACGGCCAAAACCATTGATTGCAACTTTTACGTCTGACATTATTGATTCTAGGATTGGTTAATAATGACAATATTAAGAAAAAACCATGTTTTATCAGTGTATAAATGGTTAATCTAAGAAGAGTGCAGCAATTACTACATATCAACATATACATAAGTTTATTGTCTAAAGTTATTGCTAAATAATATAGTATACTAAATAAT
>CAZCOG010000036.1:0-70917 GCA_964500445.1 uncultured Persicitalea sp.
GTGCAGTTCCAGCGCATGGCCAATGTGTCGCTCGCGCCGGGTAAGACGCCGCTGTCGGTCGAGGACATGATCAAAGACGTCGAGAAAGGCATTTACATCATCGGCGACGGCTCGTTTTCCATCGACCAGCAGCGGTATAACTTCCAGTTTGGCGGTCAGTTGTTTTACGAAATCAAAGACGGCAAAATCGCCGGGATGCTGAAAGACGTTTCCTACCAGTCTAATACACAAGAGTTTTGGAACTCCTGCACCAAAATTTGCGACGAGCGCGACTACCGCCTTGGCGGTTCATTCTTCGACGGCAAGGGCCAGCCCAGCCAGTCGAGTGCCGTGTCGCACGGTAGTTCCACCACGCGTTTCAATGGAGTCAATGTCATCAATACAGCCAGAAAAATATAAACAGCCATGTCCGTAATCCTAACCGAAGCAGAGGCCAAAGCCCTTCTGCAAAAAGTACTTGCCTTCTCGAAAGCCGACGAATGCGAGGCCAACATTTTGGGCGAACAGCGCGGTAATATCCGCTATGCCCGCAACGAAGTATCCACGAGTGGTGGGTTGATCAACCAGAATTTGGCCGTACAGTCGTCTTTTGGCAAAAAAGTAGGGACTGCTACCGTGGATGAGTTCGATGACGCGTCGCTGGAGAAATGCGTCCGGCGATCGGAAGAACTGGCGCAACTTGCGCCCGAAAATCCGGAATATGTAGGCGTGCTGGAACCGCAAACCTACATGAATTCCAAAGGATTCTTCGAGTCCACCGCCAGCGTCGATCCCGCTAAGCGGGCGGAGGCAGTCGCCTTAAGTTTGCAACAAACTCGCGACAAAAAGCTGGTTGGTGCGGGTTTTCTGGATGATGTCAGGGGCTATTCGGCCATGATGAATTCCAAGGGACTTTTTGCTTACTACCCCAGCACCAATGTCAACTTTTCGCTGACTGTCCGCACCGAAGACGGGCAGGGGTCAGGCTATGTCATTCGCGGATTCAGTGATTTTGACAAACTCGATACGAAGTCGGCCACCCAGATCGCGGTGCAAAAGTGCCTTGGCTCGGTGAATGCGCGGGCGCTGGAACCTGGCAAGTATACCGTGATTCTGGAACCTACGGCGGCTTCGGTCTTACTGGAAAATATCTTCTTCAACCTCGACGCCCGCTCCACCGACGAAGGTCGCTCGTTTCTGAGCAAGCCCGGTGGCAAGAGCAAACTGGGCGATAAAATCGTGGACGAGCGTGTGACGATTTACTCCGATCCGGCCAATCCCGAACTACCCGCGTCGCCCTGGTCGGGCGATGGTCGGGCCCAGGAAAAAACCAGCTGGATCGAGAAGGGGGTTGTTAAAAACCTGGCCTACTCTCGGTTTTGGGCCAAAGAGAAAGGGGTCAAAGCGACGCCTTTTCCCAACAATCTCATCATGATGGGGGGAGACTCGTCGCTGGAGGACATGATCAAAAGTACCAAGCGCGGCATTCTGGTCACGAAACTATGGTACATCCGCACGGTTGACCCGCAGACACTCTTACTTACCGGCCTCACCCGCGACGGGACGTTTTTTATTGAAGATGGCAAGATAAAGTACCCCATCAAGAACTTTCGCTTCAACGAAAGCCCTATCATTATGCTCAACAACCTCGAAGCCCTCGGCAAGCCCGAGCGCACCGTCAGCACAGAGTCGGATCGAAACTACCTGATTCCACCGATGAAGATTCGGGAGTTCACATTTACGAGTTTGTCCGACGCGGTGTAGTGCGCATTGATTGGGGCTAAATCCTCTGGATGAGCCCCATCAACCATTCCGGCTTTAAGAATAGTAGAAGGATGGCCGCCAGTAGAAAACCTGAGATTATTTTTCCTCCCGTAAAGTAGATGGCAGGAGAAGGCTCGTTCGTAGCTTTCTTGAAAAAAAGCAAATAGGGCAGCCGTAGGTAGTAGGCCAGCGAAATGGCGGCATTCACGATGCCGCCGATGAGCAGCCACACCAGCCACGGCTGTCCTTGTTGTTGGTAGCTATCCCACAAAGCAGAAAAAACCAGCCATTTGGCCGTAAAACCCACTGTGGGCGGCAATCCGGCCAAGGCCACCATGACGACCGTTAGTACCGTAGCTACCAAAGCGTGTTGTTTGCCTAGACCTTTGTAATCGGCCAGCGGCGTGTCGGACTGGGGGAGGAGTAAGTCCACCAGTAGGAAGGCGGTCATATTCAACAGCAGATAGGCCGCCACGTAAAAAGTAGCTCCCTCGAAGCCCAACTGGTTGAAAGCCACGATCCCGACGATGAGATAACCCGCCTGCGCGATGGAGGAATAGGCTAACAGCCGGCGAGCGTTTTGCTGCCAGAGGGCGGCAACATTGCCTACCGTGATGCTCACCAACGCAATACCCCCCATCAATGGGAGCAATTCGGCGGGAAAAGCCGTCGCCACGCGCATCAGTACCAACAGCACGGCGACTTTGGGGGCTACCGACAGAAACGAGACCAGTGGCGTAGGAGCCGCTTCGTACACATCAGGCGTCCACACATGGAAAGGAACGAGCGAAAGCTTGAAGAGTAGTCCGCCCACAGTCATCAGCATCGCAACGTTCATCACCAGCGGGGTGTTGGTGGCCAGACCAAGCTGCATGGCTGGATTGGAAAAGTCCAAAGTACCCGTTAGCCCGTAGAGGAAAGAAATTCCGTACAGCATGACGGCTGAACTAATGGCTCCGAAAAGCAGGTACTTTAAGGCACCCTCGGCGGCTTTTTTGGCGGGAGAAAGTGCCACGAGTAAATAAGAACTCAGCGACAGCAGTTCCAGTGTTAGATACACGGTGACCCAGTGCGTGGCCATACTTAGCAGGCACATGCCCAGCACGGCGGCAATAAGCAGTGCATTGAGCTCCGGGGGAAAGCGGTAGCGTAGCAGTCGTATATGCAGCAGCGTGAATAGCCAGGCCGTAACTACCATTATTTTGAAAAAAACGGCCTTATTATCCAGAAAAAGCAAAGGCCGAAAGCGGAAATCGGGCGGCGTGGCCCACTGGCCTACGATCAGTACCAGCGCTATAATAGCTCCGCCCAAGCCAATGAAAAAGAGCCAGGAGGCTGCCTTTTCATTAGTCCCGGTGCGCTTGACCAGTAATTCCGCGACCAGATAGCCTAGAAAAAAGACGGCCAGAAATAGTTCGGGGACGATCCCGGCCAGGCTGTGACCGATTTGATTGAGTTGTTCGTTCAGTTGCAAGTCGAGTGGAACAATTTTTTTGACAAAAGTACGGAATTCTCTCTCACCCAAAATTTTTATGAAACCATGAAGAAGATCATAGCCCCATTATTGGGTATTATATGCCTTGCCACCGCTGCTCAGGCGCAATTCATGCAAGATATAAACGGTCGCGTTGTGACCGAAATGGCTTATACCGACGTAGATGGCTCACCCTATCTGGTTGAAGAGTTTAACAAAGGTATAGTAAGAACGGCCAAAGATGATCAGGTATATGATGGTATACCGATGCGCTATGACGCTTACAAAGACGAACTGGAATACGAGAAAGATGGTAAGTACTATCGGTTGGGGCCGGAAATTGTCTCTTTTTCCATTCCCACAGGTGACGCACTTTATGAGTTCCGGCGCGGCTTTCCGGCGGTTGGTGATTTTACCGAAAATAATTTCTATCAGGTGCTGCACGATGGAAATACCAAACTACTGAAACACTACGGTAAGCGGATGCGGGAAGAAAAAGCCTACAACTCCGCTACGACTACGAAGCGTTTTGACGACGTCGAACAGCTTTATGTACTTAAAGGCGGGAAGATGTACCCTATTAAGAAAAATGATAAGAAAGAACTCTTAAAACTATTGAGCGACGAGAAAAATCTGATGAATTATGTCATTAAAGAAGAGCAGCTAAATTTTAAAACCGAAGGCGACATGGTGAAACTGTTGGAAGAGTATGACGCCTACAAGGCGGGCCGTAAGGGAAAAAATTGATTGGGTTGAGCGGTTAAGGGTGAATGGTTAATCGACAATCATCCTAGCGTTTTTTGAAATTCGTGCATCGTTAATCCTTAACCTTTTGACCCTTTAACAATCATTCCGCCTGGTCCGTAAACATATAGCCTACTCCTTTCAGCGTCTTGATGAAACCCTCGCCGAGTTTTTCGCGGAGCTTACGGATATGGACGTCCACGGTGCGTTCAAGTACATAGATGTCGGCCCCCCAGATTTTTTGGAGCAACTCTTCCCGGCTGAATACTTTGTTGGGACTTTGGGCCAGAAAGAAAAGCAATTCAAATTCCTTCTTCGGCAGGATGACCGATTTCCCATTCTGGGTAACGGTGTAGTTTTTCCGATCAATGGATAGTCCGGCAATTTCGATCAGCTCGCCGGGATCTGACTTCTGGGCTTCGCGACGGAATAGGGCATTGATACGGCTCATCAGCGCGCGGGGCTTGATGGGCTTGGTAATGTAGTCGTCGGCCCCGATTTCGAAGGCAGCAATTTCGGAGTATTCTTCCGAGCGAGCGGTGAGAAATAGAATATACGTATCACGAAGATCCCCGTCGTCGCGGATCATACGGGCAGTTTCGATGCCGTCCTGCCGCGGCATCATAATGTCGAGCAGAATCAAATCGGGCCGGAATTCGCGGGCAATTTTCAGTCCCTTTTTGCCGTCGAGGGCCGTTTTTACTTCGTATCCTTCCTTTTCAAGATTATATTCCAGCAACTCTACGATATCTTCGTCATCGTCCACGACTAGAATTTTCTGAACGGGCTGGTTGGCTTTTGCGGCACTCATGCGAGGGAGGTTGGTTGAAGTGTATGCATGTTCGAAATTAGTAGATGTGTAGTTTGGATTATCTACAAAAAGAAATTCATAACATAAATTTAACATCAACGTCGCCGTATCCGGTACATTTTTCCCTGCTCGTTAGTAATCAGCAAATCATTGTCGTTCAAAAAAATAAGCGCCTCTTCCTGCAATTTTCCAATTTTGATGCATTCTTTAGGTTGGCTGAAATCAATAATGCCACTTTCAATTCCGAATATCAGAATCTTCCCATAAGTGAGCAATGCGAAGGCAGTCCCCGAAGGGTTGACGTCCGCCGCCGTCACCTGAGCTTTTATCAAAACGCTGTCTTTAACGGACAGGGTGTATTCGCCCGGCTGAGCCGGTGATACGTACAATTTGACGAACTGATTGGTCTTACTGCGATTTTTCGAAAAAAGATAGAGGTGGTTTTTATAATAAAAAAAGGCCTCGCAGTCAAAATTCCGAGCATCGGGTGGTGGCGGGAAAGCCAGCTGATCGGCGTACTGTATTCGAATCGCGGCGGTAGTTTTGGCAGCGGGCGGAAGCACGTAGATCGTCAGGTCGCGCCGTTGGTTGGCATTATTGCCCAGGTCACCGATGTACAAAGTTCCGTCGGGACTTTGCGCCATGTCTTCCCAGTCTACATTGCGGGCATCAGGTACCGGCAGCGTAGATAACAGGTGCCCTTCCATATCAAACTCGTAGAGTTCGGGCTGACCGCCGCTGTCGTTATGTGTCCATAGCGTACCATGTGCGTCGTTGCGGGCCAATCCCGAACTTTCGTTGGCAATAGCCGGAAGCCTGCCTATTTTACTAACTTTGTACGCCGAACGGGCTTTATCAAAGCCGTTTTCACGCTTGTCGGTGCCGCAGCCGCACAGTGCTACTTTCAACGCAAACCAAAAATAAATAAATTTTCCCATGAATGCTTCCGCCGAGACCGTAGCTCGCAAAGGTAAGAAAAGGCCCGCGTACATTAAGTCGGCGGCTATCCTGATTACGCTCATTGCCGGGGTCTATATTTTGCACGCACTGCACGAGACGCTGATTCCCCTGCTATTCGCAGTGCTGGTATCTATTCTGCTTTTTCCGGTCTGTGAGCGTCTGGAGCGCTGGAAGTTTCCCCGCGTATTGGCTATTATTCTCAGCATTCTTCTTTTCATTGTCGTCATTGCCGCTCTCATTTGGTTGGTGACTATCCAGGTGGGTGCCTTCGCCGACGAAATCCCGCGCATCACCGAGAAAGCCGAAATTCTGCTCGAACAGACTACTTCAATGGTTGAACGCTATTTCAATGTGAGCCGCAGCGAGCAGGTGAGCCGGGCTAAGGGGTACCTCATTAATGCACTTGCCGAAAGCCGTACCACGCTGCTCAACACAATAATGGCCACTACCGGGACCCTCGCTACGGCCACTCTGGTCCCATTGTACGTATTTTTCTTTCTGCTCTACCGCGATTTCTTCCGTCGGTTTGTCCACAAGGCTTTTTACAAAGTACCGCAAGACAAACTGAATAAGATCCTGAACAAAATTTATGAGGTCATTCAAAGCTACTTGGCGGGGCTGGTTCTGGTTATTTTTATTGTTGGAGTCCTCAATACCATCGGACTGTTAATCCTGGGTATCGACTATGCTGTCTTCTTCGGTTTTCTGGCGGCTTTTCTGATCCTGATCCCTTACATTGGCATTCTGATTGGGTCGTTATTCCCGGCTTTGATGAGCATTATTACCGAAGACTCTGCCTGGTATGCCGTGGGTGTCATTGGGGTAATGAGCTTCGTGCAGTTTCTGGAAGGGAATTTTATTACGCCCAACATCGTGGGTTCCAAAGTAAGTATTAACCCGCTGGCGGCTATCGTGATGCTGCTGCTGGGTGGTCAACTGTGGGGACTACCCGGTCTGGTACTGGCATTACCATTGACGGCTATACTGAAAGTTATTCTCGACGCCAATAAAAGCACGGAGCCGTTTGGGTTTTTGCTGGGTGAACCGGGTAAAGAAGTAGAGGAGGAAAAAGAAAAGGAACGGAATAAGGTGCGGGAAGTGCGGGAGGAACGCCGTAGACCCAAAAATGCGCAACGGTCAAAACGCAAGCTCAGATCAAAAGCCAAAAATGAAGAGCAAGGCTTCGAGGTGACACCCGTCGATGAACCATTATCAATCGCAAAGGAGGCTCTGGAAGGTACTGATCTGGTGATAAAGACCGCCGAAAACAAATCGGCTACTCCCAAGCGCCGTCGTCCGCAGCGGCGGCGGAAGCCACGGCCCAGTAAAGAAGGCAATACGGAGTCGCCTAAAAATTCAGGGGATCAAGATTCCTGAAATGACCATTCATTCTGATGCGGTTTTTGGTCTGCTCCATTTCGGCTACAACCGGGATGACTTTCTGCAAATGCTGAATCAGAAATTGCTGCCGCGCGCTTTCTCGCCGCAGGGTAAGCAGTTCATACTCGTCCGTCAAAGACAAACCTACCTTATGCGCAATCTGGAAGGAAAAGGGCTTTTGCTCAACGTCATATTTGACAGGAGTGGTCAGTAAGCCATATAAAGTGTCCAGTAATTCAGCCAACTGAGGCAGGGGCCGAATCAGGTCGGTTTCCTCGGGCAGAATAGTGATTTCGCCACCCGCGTAAAGCTTGCCTGTCAGTGGGTTGTCGAACGTGTCTATTCGGAACACTCTTATTCCTTCGGTTGAGATATCCATGCTACCGTCGGGGTGCCGCTCGTGCAGGGCGGTTACCTTCATCTCCGTGCCACAACCAGGGAGACGTTCGTCGAGGTAGGTGGGAATGCCGAACGTCTTTTCTTCTTCCAGGCACTCGTTGATAAGTTGCCGATAACGCTCCTCAAAAATGTGAAGGTTCAGTATTTCGCCCGGATAGGCGACAAGTTTCAGAGGAAAGAAAGGCAATAAGGCTGACATGAAGTTGATTCTTTGATGGCTATGGCGCGGCGGTAGGCGTTTTTTCTACGCTCAGACCGATTCCCAGCACAAAGGGGAGCGGGTTCTGCCGCATAGATTGGGCAATAGTGATAGTGTACTTTCCGGGCTTGGGGAAACGATAATTACGCTGGAAAACGAATTTATGATCGAATAGGTCGCCCAGACCACTGCCGCGAGGCTTGCCCGTCACCTCGTCCGAGAGGTACATCTCGTCCAGACGGGAAAATATTATCTTTCCGTCCGGCCCCCGCATTACGCGGTCGAGGTAGAGGTTATAGTAAGGGTACTGCTGCGTGTTTCTCACGAGATAATAGAGGTTGTAAGTCTGCGTAGTGTCGCTGATTTCAAACCGAAAATCGAATTTCTTCTCTACAAACCACTGTCCGTCCTCGATATCTTCGTAGGCTTTGTAAAGCGTGTTCTTATCCTCGCAGCCAAGACCGACGAAAAGAAGGATAAACAGAGCGGCTGCTTTTGAAATTCTCTTTATTGATTGTTTGCCTAAATGCCTGACGAAAGGGCCGCAGGCCGTTTTGGCGCGAAACTTACTCTTTACTATCCATTGTCCACTGTCCATCGACTAAGCGTTCTCTTCCTTAAAAAAACGCTTTAGCCAGGTCTGATCGGCAGGTACTTTCCAGCGCTTCATCCACTGGGCCTTAGTCGAGACAAGATTATCAAATACAGGGGTATTGGAGAAAATTACCTCGTCGGCAATGGCTTGCTTTACCGCGGCTACGGGCATTGTCTGTACTACTTTCGAAGCATCCAGGTAAGCGACCGATCGATCGAAAAAATCAATATTCAACCTGCCTCCCAGTTCCTGAAGCCAATGCACCGACTTATCGATAGAGCAGCCGCTGGGCATCTCGTGTGCTTCGTCCACGGCAATAACCACGAAGCGATTATGAAAAACCTTCACTGACGCCAGCAGCGGTTGATTATGCGCCTCCCAGCCGTCGATAGCGGCTTCGAGAGTCTGGTTAATCAGGCTTACTTCCTGGTCGGTCAGGGCACGGTCGGCCTGGTAAATCCACAGGCGGGAATCAAAATCTATATCGTCAAACCGAATGTACATTTTTTCAAAAATGAGGGATCCGCCCCCGCGGTTATGAATGATGTATGGGTCGTTTGGCGATGAATTTTCTATGCCAGTATGTGATATTCCCGACCACTTTGTTTTTTATTTTTCTACCGCAAAACTAACTATTCATAATGGCTTTTTCCTTTCAATTATCCAGGAAAATAACAACAGGGTTTTTGGGCAGTACTATAAACCCTCCGCCTGGGCGATGAGTTCGGCCAGGTCAAGGACACGAACGGAGTCTTCCTTCTCCTTGTTTTTGACACCATCGGTCATCATTACCATGCAAAACGGACAGGATACTGCAATGGTGTCGGCTCCGGTACCAAGGGCTTCTTCGATGCGCTCAATGTTTACTTCCTTGCGGCCCGGCTCGGCATCTTTGAACATCTGAGCGCCGCCCGCTCCGCAGCACAGCCCTTTGGCGCGGCTGCGCTTCATCTCTACAAGGTCGGCGTCGAGGGCTTCAAGTACTGTGCGCGGGGCTTCGTATATACCGTTCGCGCGGCCCAGATAGCAGGAGTCGTGGAAAGTGATTTTGCGGCCTTTGAAGTTGTCTCCGCCCTGTACTTTCACCCGTCCTTCATCGATAAGTTGTTGCAGAAAAACTGAGTGGTGAACTACCTCGTAATTGCCGCCCAGTTCGGGGTACTCATTTTTGAGCGTATTAAAGCAGTGCGGACAAGCGGTGACGATCTTTTTGACATTGTACATATCAAGTACTTGGATATTGGACATCGCCTGCATCTGGAACAGAAACTCGTTACCCGCCCGCCGGGCCGGGTCACCAGTACAGCTTTCCTCAGTGCCCAGCACCGCGAAGTCGATGCCGACCTTGTTCAGAATTTTCACAAAAGCCACCGTTATTTTTTTGCTACGGTCGTCGAACGAACCCGCGCAGCCTACCCAGAAAAGGATTTCGGGCGATTTGCCTTCGGCCGCCATCTCGGCCATGGTGGGTACTTTATATTGTATTTCGCTCATTCGTTCTCAGATTAATTTTCGCATAATACACTATCAGCTGTCGACTGATTTCAAATCCTTCGCCCAGTTGAACCGATCGGCCGGAGAAAATTTCCAGGGTGCCTGGCTTGTTTCCAGATTACTGAACATGCCGTTCCAGGAAGCGGGTGCCTTCGCTTCTTCCATGATCTGGAAGCGCCGTAATTGCAGGATAATATCCAGCGGATTGATCAGAATCGGGCACTCCTGCACGCAGGCGTTGCAGGTAGTGCAGGCAAGGATTTCTTCTTCCAGAATATAGTCGCCCAGCAAACTCTTGCCGTCATCCACGAACTCGCCGCCGTTGGCTTGCATATTACGGCCCACATCTTCCGAGCGGTCGCGGGTGTCCATCATGATCTTGCGTGGCGAGAGTTTCTTGCCTGTAATATTGGCCGGACAGGCTGCCGTACAACGGCCACACTCGGTGCAGGAATAAGAATCCATCAGGTTTTTCCAGCTTAAATCCTGCACGTCCTTCGCCCCGAAACGAGCGATTTCGGCGGGAGCTTCGGCTGCATCCGTTTGATCTACACCCAGCATAATTTTGACCTCCTTTGTAATCTCGGGCATATTTTTCATTTCGCCCTTCGGAATCAGCCGGGCAAAGTACGTATTGGGAAATGCCAGCGCGATGTGCAGGTGTTTGGAATACGTTATATAAACAGCAAAACCCAAAATACCGACAATGTGAAACCACCACGCACCGCGCTCCAGCGCAATGAGCGAGCTTTCGCTCCACCCGACGAAGAGCGGTTTCAGAAATTGGCTAAATAGAAAATCGCCCGTTTGGGTATAATGGACACTATTGATATCCTGCAATACCGAATCCGCCGCATTCATAGTCAGGATGGCGATCATCAGCACGATCTCGAAGATAAGAATCAGATTACCGTCAAGCTTGGGCCAACCCTTCATTTCACGGTGTTTACTGGCTTGGAGGCGATCTACCTTCAAAACATCGCGCCGCAGCAGAAAAATGACGCATACCGTAAGGACGCTTACGGCCAGAAACTCAAAAAATCCTAATAAAAAGAGATAACCCGACCCGAAGAACGGCGCAAACATCCGGTGCTGTCCCGACAGACCATCCAGAATAATTTCCAGTACTTCAATATTGATGAGCAGAAATCCGGCGTAAAGCACGAAGTGCATGATGCCCACAAGCGGGCGGTCAAACATTTTTTTCTGTCCAAAGGCGATACGGATCATCGTGCCCAATCGCTCAGAGGGTCGATCGGTCCGGTCTTCCGGGCGACCAAGCTGGATGTTCCTTTTAATAATTCCGACCCTCCTGGCGATGAGCCAGATGGCAACACCCAGGACGATAGCAAAGAGAATTTGTTGAATATATTCCATTGGTCTGATTAATGGTAACCCGTGAATTCTGTGTCGTAGCAGCTACACAAATACCGCTCCATGCCATCCACTTTGCCCGACTTTAGGGTAGTATGCGTGCATACTTATATAACAAATATCGGGTTAAATGTTCTTTTAACAAGGTAAAGGATCTCTTTATTTCCCCGGAAAGAGACAAAACCGTCCCATGTCAGTGAAGTGCTACATTCTTGGCTTCCAAACTACTTCCTCCGCACCCAGCTCCTGCGTCATGAGCCGGCATAGCACAAAAAGATAATCCGACAGACGATTGAGGTACCGAATAACGATCTCTTCCACGGCTTCGTGCTCGTGCAACAGAATAACCGCGCGTTCGGTACGGCGGCAGACGGTGCGGGCCACGTGGCCGAATGAAACCGATTCGTGACCGCCCGGCAGCACAAAGGCCCGCAAAGTGGGCAATTCGGCGTCCATTGCATCCATTTCTGTTTCCAGAAGCGCGACGTCGCTTTCGTGAAGATCAGGAAGTTTTTTGCGGATTTGATCAGGTTCGCTGGCCAGGTGCGAACCGATTGTGAACAGCCGATCCTGGATTTCCTTCAACAAATTCCGACGGGTGGAGTTCACGGGTTGGTCGCGCAGCAGACCGATGTAGGCGTTGAGTTCATCTACGGTGCCGTACGCATCGATTCGGATATGTGCTTTGCTCAGGCGCGTCCCACCGATGAGAGACGTAGTGCCGCTATCGCCGGTTTTGGTATATATTTTCATGGTTTTCAGGAAAGGTTGTTCGTTACGATCAGATCTTTGGGATGGTTACGCTCCAAGGTACCAATTCATACGATTAGGTTTTAGGATTGCGCGGCCCTAATTTTGCCGAAAATTTAACTCTGTTTCAGAATAGATTTTTTTGATATAAAAGTACCTGGAAGGGTAGTTTTCATTCCTTACCAATAACTATCAACCGTACGAACTGCCGCCTCAAAGCGCCCATTCGTCTCCAATACATTGAAAGTCTCTACATTTAGCATAAAAATTTGGCGTTGGTTCTCGATCCTTTTAGTCGTCGGGGCGCTAGGGTGGACCTACTCGCTGTTGCCGGATTTGGTGGCGGTAAACTTCGCTCCCTCCGGCGTAGCCGAAAACTACCTGGAAAAATCGACGATTTTTTACATCGCCATGGGACTGATTGTTTTTAACAATGTAGTCATTCGGGCCGTGGCAAAGCAAATTGGTAAAGTACCTCCTAACTTATTACCCTTACCCAACCGCCGCGCCTGGGCAGAACACCGCGAGGAATTGGACGAGCATCTGACCAACTGGCTGTACTGCCTGGTCGCTGCTATCAATACCATTGTGGCCCTGAGTTTGTTTGCCCTCGGTACTTTAAACAGCAATCAGTTCAGGCAGGATATATTCTCATTCGCCTGGCTGTTTTACCTGGGCTTTGGAACGCTAATCCTAATTTTCATCGCTTTGCCGATCCGGCTGATGCGCCCACCCGTGCCGGAAATCTCGCTGGATTAAAATGATAGAATCCTCTCCTGACAGCCGGGCCGCCGCTGCGGAGTGGGCAGGGTGAGGTCACTATGTCAATTTTCCATGAACGACCCGATAAACCTCAGTAACTATACCTACGACCTGCCCGACGAGCGCATCGCCCGCTACCCTGTCGCGCCAAGAGATGCTTCAAAATTGTTGGTTTACAAAGACGGCGAGATCAGTCATTACCACTTCCGCCAACTTGCTGAGCAACTTCCCTCCGAGAGTCTGCTGGTATTCAACGACACCAAAGTCATTCCGGCGCGGGTGTATTTCCAGAAACCTACGGGTGCAACTATAGAAGTACTTTTGCTCAATCCCGAGGCCCCGACCCGCATTATCAACGACGCCATGCTGGTCACGCAGCAGAGTGTCTGGAGCTGCATGATTGGCAACAAAAAACGCTGGAAATCTGGTGAGAAGTTAACCAGTACCTTACAAATCCATGGCCAGACCATCACGCTGGAGGCTTGCTATGCGGATTATGATCAGAATTTAGTACAACTCAACTGGAATAGCGAAGTACCTTTTCTGGATATTGTGAAAGCGCTGGGCGAAATTCCGTTGCCGCCCTATCTGCGTCGTAATAACGAAGTACAGGACACTCTTACCTACCAAACCGTATACGCCCGGCAGGAAGGGGCGGTCGCTGCCCCCACCGCCGGCCTGCATTTCACGGATTCAGTTCTGGAAAATCTTGCTGCAAAAGGTATAGAAAAAGCCTTCCTGACGCTGCACGTGGGAGCGGGTACTTTCCAACCGATCAAGGTGGAAAACGTGAAGGAACACAACATGCATTCGGAACAGGTGGTCTATACCCGCGAACTGGTGCAGCAACTGCTCCAACGGGTGGAGCACATTGTCCCGGTGGGTACTACCTCACTGCGTTCGCTGGAGAGTTTGTATTGGTTTGGGGTAAAAATCCTGCGGCAGAAAACGAGCGAATTTTGGATCGAAAAACTCTACCCTTATCAGTTTCAAGAGGCCGAACTACCCACTGCTGCCGACACTCTGAGAGGAATACTTGATTTTTTGGATAAAAAAAATCTGGACGAAATCACGGGACAAACGGAGATTTTCATTTTTCCCGGCTACCGCTTCCAGCTTTGCAAAGGGCTGATTACCAACTACCATCAACCCGGCTCGACGCTTATTTTGCTGGTAGCAGCCTTCCTGGGCGAGGACTGGCGGAAGGTTTATGATGAGGCCCTGGCCAAAGATTACCGCTTCTTGAGCTATGGAGACTCTTCGCTGCTGTGGGCAAATAAAATAGTAAGCCCATGAAGAACCGCCTGCTTTCCCTCGATGTCCTACGCGGCCTGACGATCATGCTGATGACGATCGTGAACAATCCCGGTGACTGGGGCAACGTCTACCCGCCATTCCTGCACGCCGAATGGCATGGCGCTACGCCCACCGATCTGGTATTTCCTACTTTTCTGTTTATCGTCGGCATTACTACGGTGTTGGCTACGCCCCAGAAAGTACTTGACCGCCCGGTATGGGAAAAAATTCTGACGCGCTTTCTGCGGATTTTCTCGCTGGGGCTGTTTCTGAATTTCTTTTCCAGGATCCACCTTTTCGGTCTGGAAGACACGTCCCTGTTGCTCGCAAGGCTACTGATTACCGCTTTGGTGGTTGTCGCTTTGTTTGGCAAATACGACCGGCAATGGCAACTTTACGTGGCATTGGGAATTTTTAGCTTAATGTTTATTCTGGCCTTTGGAGGCTTTGAGGACTACCGGAATGTACGAATTCCCGGCGTATTGCAGCGCATTGCGGTAGTTTACTTGGTAGTTTCCCTGCTATATCTAACTACCTCCGTATCTACGCAGGCAGTAGTTGGGGTAGTGATTTTACTGGCTTACTGGGCCCTCATGACGCTCGTTCCGGTACCGGGCGTGGGGGCGGCTAATGTAGAAAAAGGAACGAATCTGGCTGCCTGGTTGGACTACCTCGTAATTCCCAATCACCTCTGGGCAACTTCCAAAACCTGGGATCCTGAGGGCATTCTCAGTACTTTGCCCGCTATCGGTACAGGCATAGCCGGGCTGCTTACCGGCGCGTTGTTGACTACCAATTTCTCGAAGTCAAAGAAAGTCGGTTATCTGTTGGCCAGAGGCGTTGCGGGTATTTTGCTTGGTTTGCTCTGGAACACGGTTTTTCCCATCAACAAAGCCCTCTGGACGAGCTCATACGTGCTGTATTCAGCGGGCATCGCATCAGTACTACTCGCGCTACTTTATTTTGTCATCGACCATAAAGAAATCAAAGGCTGGATCACGCCGTTTTTGGTTTTCGGAGTGAATCCCATGGTAGTCTTTTTCTTCTCGGGAATTATTCCCCGCGCCCTAAGTGGCATCAAAGTACCTAACCCTGGCGGTCAGGCGGGTGATTCCATCGGTTTGCAAAGCTACCTTTACAAATTCCGAATTGCCCCGTATTTTTCCGATCCCAAAGCCGCATCGCTGGCGGGAGCGTTGGTTTATCTGGCGATCTGGTTCGTGATTCTGTACATTTTCTACCGGAGAAAAATGATCTTTAAGGTTTAGAAACCCTGACCAGGGAGGAGCTTGCTATTTTCAGCTAAATGCGCAACTTTTGCGGCCCGATGAGATGAGAAGCGGTTTGAAAATTAGCTATTAATATTCCTTTTATGTCTGATAATGATATTCCGGTCGGACGACCACGATTTCTGACTGTTATTTGTATGCTGACTTTCCTGAGCGCCATTTCGGGACTCTGGACCCAGGCCGACCGCCTATGGAGTCCCGGCGTAGTGGCTGACCAGACCCGACAATTCTTCGAGCAAGTACAGGAAGGAATGGAAGCGCAAAACAACCCGGAAAGCGCTCAGATGGTCGAAGCCTTTTTTGATTCGATTTACGACGAACTCTCCGCTGAAAAAATCCGGACGAGTGCCATCATTATGCTGATCTACGAATCGCTCACGCTGTTTGGCGCCTACCTGATGTGGGGCTTGCAGAAACGGGGCTACTATCTTTATCTGGCGGGCATAGCCGTGGCTATACTTGGTCCAATCGTCCTGATTGGCGGGTGGTTGGGGGGGATGACGGCTTTCGGCGGCGCTTTTTTCAGTATTATTTTCGCCTTCCTTTACCGCTCACAGTTGAAGTACATGGTCTGACGGGTTCAGCCACGGCGCAGGCGTACCTTAGTTGGAGTGATGATACAGTAAAAATAGGAAAAGATACAGCCAGAGTACATCCACAAAATGCCAGTAAATGGTCATCAGTCTGACCTTTAACTGATTAGGTGGATTGACGCTGTATATAAATGAATCCACATAAGTACGGTTTTTGGTAGCTTCACGGAACAGCAGTCCCATAAAGATCAGCCCGCCCAGGATGTGCAGCACGTGCAGGCCGGTAAGTACGTACACAAAACCCGCCGACGGATTGTCCTGCATGATAATACCCTGCTCTGTCATTTGCAGCCAGCCATAGCCCTGCATTCCCACGAAAGCCATTCCCAGAAAGAGGGTGACGCCCAGGCAAGTGCGATAAAGCGCGAAGCGCTCTTTATAAAAGGCATCTTTGGCTTCGTGTAAACTGATGCTACTTAAAATAATAACTACTGTACTTAGCCAGAAGATGCCGGGTAGGGGCGTATTGCTCCAGCTTGGCCCCACTTTGCGGACTATGTAGATCACCAAAATGACGGTAAAGATGAGTACGCTACTCACAATACCCAGCCATAGCAGAAAATGCAGCGGTTCGCGACGCTTGGTGAATAGGTTTTCTTTGGAAGAGGTTTTAGGCCTGGTAGGCATCGATCAATGTTGTATGAGTGACAGGAGCGCTGTCTGGTGAGTGATTAGAGCAGGTTCAATCACAACTCAGAAAGTTGGTATCTATATAAAACTCAGTTTAATTCCCCTTTCCAAACGGTTGACTTCTGGAAATTGTTCGCCGGATCAGGCTCTTGATCGAAGATTCCATAAACTGTGGAACCTGAGCCACTCATACTGGCGTACTGCGCCCCAAGATCGTAGATTTTCTCTTTGATCCGGGGCAAAACAGAGTGATTTTTAAATAAGTTTTCTTCAAAATCGTTCCTAACAAAATCGCGCCACTGCCCGATGGGGTTTTGCAGAAGTTCGCGTAAGTCCTGATCAGGTACCCGTGGCGTGATGCCTGAGTAAGCTTCGGCGGTGGAAATATGTAGGCTGGGATTCACTAACAAGATCCACTTTCCGGTTAGGCGCATAGGTATTTCCTCAAATTGGTCGCCCTTGCCAAAACAATACGACGGTTTGTTTTCAATAAAAAAAGCGCAATCGCTGCCCAGTGAGCGAGCGTATTGCTGTTGCATTTCCGTAGAAATGTTAAGCGAAAAGAGCTGGTTTAAGGCTTTAATTGTAAAGGCAGCGTCCGCCGAGCCGCCGCCGAGTCCTGCCCCGATAGGTACTGCTTTGAGCAGATGAATGCTGACGGGCGGCAAAGTAAAGTCCTTTGCCAAAAGATGATAGGCTTTCAGGCATAAATTAGAACCTTCGTCACCCGGAATGGTCAGGCCGGAAGAAGTGAAGGAAACTACCTGGTCATGCAAATTTGGTTGGGGCAAGATTTCCAGTGCGTCAGCCCAACCTATCGGGTAAAAGCAGGAAACAATATCATGAAAACCATCGGAACGCTTTCCGACAATGTTTAGCCCGATGTTGATTTTGGCATTGGGGAAATTGACCATTTTTCAGTAGAAAGTTAAAAAAGTAACTGAGTTATACCCTGGGTAAAAAGGCGAAGGTTCCGTAATCTCATCACATGGCCTGCCCCTTTTTACCTACCTTTGCTTTTTTAGCCAAAAATAGAATTCAGCCAGGCAAATGGCAAAACGAATCAAGTACGGACAGACCTGGTGGGGCCAGCAGTGGATTAGTGTACTGGAAGGCATGGACCAAAGCGGACGCCTGGCGCGGGGCCGTACCTACGCCAACGGTGGGGCCGTGCAATCTATAGATTTTGAGGGTAATACTTTTAAAGGCAAAGTACGTGGTACCAGACCGATTCCTTACAAAATAAAATTCAGGATAGAACCGCTGTCAGCTTCAGACAAGGCCAAAACGATTGGCCTGATTACTGAAAACCCACTTTTCCTGACCCAACTCCTCAATCGCCAACTACCCGCCGATCTGTATGAAGCCTGCCGGAGTATTGGTGTCGACCTGTTTCCGGAAAAATGGGAGGAGTTTGACGCAACCTGTACCTGTCCCGATTGGAGTGTGCCCTGCAAGCACCAGGCGGCTGTACTTTACTTGGTAGCCAACGAGATCGACAAGAACCCATTTCTGATTTTTGAACTCCGCGACTTTGATCTGTTCAAAGCGTTGGAGGGACTGGGGGTGGCTTCTGCCGAGCAGAAAGATGTGGAAATTCTGGATGTGTCCGTGCTGCGCAAGCCCGCTGAACTGGGTGAGGAAATCGAATTTCGGCCGGACGAGCGGCTTTATGATATTGTAGACTTTTCCACCCTACCCGATTGTCGCGACGACCTGCTGTCGTTGCTGGCCGACACACCGCTTTTTTATAAACCGGGGAATTTCAAAACCGTATTGCGCGATGCTTATATCGACGCCCAGAAAAAAGCCCATGCGCTGGCTATCACCGATGCTTCTGATGGGGACGGAACGCCGCCCGAAGCGGTAAAACGTAAGCATGACTACAATAAAGACCTCGATGCCGTAGAAAGCGGTGAAATCATCTGCGACGAGGCGATGGGTTTTTTGCAAGCCAATTTCCGGGATGTCAACGAGCGGCTTGTGCATCAATTCAATGAAATAGGCAAACTACTGGAATGGCTTCAGCACTTTCCTGTCAGTCAACTACCCCAACTTTCACCCCTGCTCCGTGGATTGTATCTGACCAACCGTTTTGCTAACAAACTGCTGGAAACGGGAGGTGTACTGCCACAGCTCTTGCGGGTACAGCTTAAGAAGGAAGCCTACTTTGTCCGCTGGATTCCGGCTTTGCTCAACGAGGACATCGCCCGGGTAGCCGGACAAATTAAGAGGCTGCTTCCGCCGGATTTTTTATTCTATAAAATCGGTCGGAACGACATTTACCAACCCCTGGAAAGTGATTGGTTTCCGTTGCTCTGCTCACTGCTGCTGACCGAGCGCATGCGGCAGTTCAACGATCGCTACCACTATAAGGATACCGAGGTTGAAGATATGTTTTTCCGGCGCGAGTTCACGCGGTTCAGTGGCTTCGACAGCCGCGAGATTCCGGCCAATATTCAGCTGTGGCTTAATAAGTTTTTCATAGCTCAGCGCGACTTTGTACCTGTAATACAAGTTGAAGACGATCCGGAAACCGGTACTTTCGTAGTCCATATTTTGGTGGAAAATAAGGAGAATGAAATGGCTGCGCCTATCGCCTTCGCAGACTTTATGCGTCAACCCGACTATGCTCCGGTCCGCATGGGTGTATTGCGCGATCTGTCGATGATGGCCGAGCATTTTCCTCAGCTCAACACCGTCATTTCTTCCAAAGGACAGGAAGAACTTGCTTTCAGCGCGCGGCAATTTCCCGAGATATTGTTCAAAATGCTGCCGCCTTTGAAGCTGTTTGGCATCCGCATTATGCTGCCGAAGGGATTGCGGAAGCTTGCCCGCCCGCAGCTTTCTATGACGCTCGACGACGAGGAAAATGGCAAAGTGGCGGCCAGTTCGGTGATTAACCTGGAAGAGATGCTGGGTTTCCGCTGGGAGATTGCTATCGGCGACCAGCACGTGGACACCAGAGAGTTTGTGAATATCGTCGAAAACTACCGGGGATTGGTCAGGATCAGAGACCAGTACGTATACTTGGAGGAAAATGAAATTCGCTCGCTGCTGGACAAGCTAAAAAATCCGCCCGAACTGGACTCCCAAACTCTCCTGCAAACGGCTCTGACCGAAGAGTACCAGGGCTCGGGCGTAAAGCTTACCGATGCCGCTCGCAAGCTCATAAAAAGCCTTATGGCACCCGAAGCCGTGAATTTGCCCAAAAAACTCGACGCTACCTTGCGGCCTTACCAGTTACGGGGATACGAGTGGCTTTACAAAAACGCCCGTATTGGTTTCGGTAGTCTCATCGCCGACGATATGGGCCTGGGCAAAACGCTACAGGTGATTGTGACTCTACAGAAATTCAAAGAAGAAGGCGCCTTCAAAAAAAATAAGGGTTTGGTGATTCTGCCCACGACACTGCTCACCAACTGGACCAAGGAAATTGCCCGCTTTGCACCCGGTCTGAAAGCGCATGTTTATCACGGCTCCAACCGCAGCAAGCAGGAATTCAAGAACACCGACCTGGTGCTGACTACCTACGGGGTGGTGCGCAGTGAGGAGGAAACTTTTACCAAAACCAACTGGCCCGTGGTAGTCATCGACGAGGCCCAGAATATCAAGAATCCCGCCACAGCCCAGACTAAGGCAGTCAAGAAAATCAAGGCCGGTGTACGAATTGCCATGAGCGGCACGCCCGTCGAAAACCGCCTGAGCGAGTACTGGAGCATCATCGACTTCGTGAACAAAGGCTACCTTGGTTCACTCAAAAAGTTCAGTCAGGATTTCTCCATTCCCATTGAGGTGGACCGCGACCAGCACCGTCTCGATATATTCCGGCGCATGACCGAGCCCTTTATTCTTCGGCGTGTCAAGACGGACAAAAGTATCATACAGGACTTGCCCGACAAGATCGAGATGGACCAGAGTTGCCAGCTTTCAGGCGAGCAGGCGGCTCTGTACCAAAGTGTGGTGGACACCGCCCTACGTGGCATTGAAGGTGCGAAAGATGGCTTCAAGCGCAGTGGCATGATTTTCAAAATGATGACGGCCTTGAAGCAAATCTGCAACCATCCCACACATTATTTGAAAAAAGGCGGCACAGACCCGGCTGCTTCCGGCAAGAGCGCTTTACTACTTGACTTGGTGCAGCAATTGCTGGAAAACGGCGAGAAAGCACTGATCTTTACACAATACGAAGAAATGGGAACGTTGCTGCAAACGATGTTTGAAGAGCAGCTCGATCTGGAAGTACCTTTCCTGCACGGCGGCGTAAGCCGCAAGAACCGCGACGAAATGGTGGAAGATTTCCAGACCAACCGCGCGACGCGCCTACTGCTGCTGTCGTTGAAAGCAGGCGGTACGGGTCTCAACCTTACCGCCGCCAACAACGTGATTCACTACGACCTGTGGTGGAACCCCGCCGTGGAAGCCCAGGCCACCGACCGCGCCTTCCGCATCGGGCAGACCCGCAACGTACTAGTACACCGGCTGATCACTGAAGGTACTTTCGAGGAAAAGATCAACCAGCTGATCCAGAACAAGAAAGAACTTGCTAACCTTACCGTCGCCAACGGCGAAACCTGGATTGGGGAGTATTCCAATGCGGACTTGAAGGAGTTGGTGGCTTTGAAGTGAGTACACCCATCAGGTCGCAACCTTTTTTGTTACCTTTGATAAAAAAAGTAAGTGCATGGCGACCATCACCAAACTTTCCCAGCTCGATCTCGACGGTACCTATTCCTATGCTGACTACATCAAGTGGCAGTTCGATGAGCGAATAGAACTGCTGCGGGGAAAGATCGCCCGGATGTTGCCCGCCCCGAATGTGAACCATCAGCGGGTTTCGGGGAATCTATTTGTAAATATTTACAACCAACTTCACAAGCGGGACTGCCAATTATTCTCTGCTCCGTTTGATGTGCGCTTGTACAATCGAAAAAAATCGGTCAAGTCAAGTCAGGAAATTTATTCTGTTGTCCAGCCTGACATTTGCGTAGTTTGTGATTCGTCAAAACTCGATCAGCAAGGGTGCAATGGTGCGCCGGAATTAATCATTGAAATTCTTTCGCCAGGTAACAGCAGGCGCGAGATGAAGGATAAATTTGATTTATATCAGGAGGCCGGCGTGCAGGAATACTGGCTGGTGCAGCCTCAGGAAGAGGTAGTACTGGTATATTCGCTTAATGAACAAGGGCAGTACATCGGTCTGCGGCCTGCTGTTGATATGGTAGTTTCTCCCCTTTTTCCTGATTTAGGGATCGATTTAGCCAAGATTTTTCGTTGAGGGAAAGTCTATTTCTCCTTTTTCAAGTGAGACTCCATAGCATCAGCAGGCGCTTTGACTAGTCGACACTAAATCACTAGCTTTGTCAAAAAAAGAAGCCGTAATACGGCAGATGCTGCCTTACGCATCCATTTACCAAATTCCCCAACTCATTGAA
The DNA here is from genome assembly GCA_964500445.1 of uncultured Persicitalea sp. Classification (GTDB taxonomy): domain Bacteria; phylum Bacteroidota; class Bacteroidia; order Cytophagales; family Spirosomataceae; genus Persicitalea. Next base: position 21,929 of record CAZCOG010000036.1, read on the forward strand.
CTACCTTTCGGCAGAAAATATCTCCAAGTCTTTTGGAGAAAAATGGCTTTTTAAAAACGTGACCTTCGGCATGAGCCGGGGCGATAAGGTGGCTCTGATCGGCACCAACGGCACCGGTAAAACTACCTTCATGAACATCCTGGCCGGGCGCATTGCTCCTGACAGCGGCGAGGTCAACACTCGTAAAGAAATAAGGGTAGGGTACCTGGATCAGAACCCCCTTTTTGACGGGGAACTACCTGTCATCGAGGTGATTTTCGTTTCTTCCAACCCGGTGGCCAATGTGGTCCGTCGATACGAGCAGGCGCTCGCTACCGGAAATAACGACGCCCTGACGGACATTCTGGAAGAAATGGATCATCTGAAAGCGTGGGATTTCGAGTCTCGCGCTAAGGAAATTCTGGGCCGACTGGGTATTCACGATGTGGATGCCCGCTTTGGGACGCTTTCGGGCGGTCAGCGTAAGCGGGTGGCACTGGCCAAAGTACTGCTGGAAGAGCCCGATCTGCTGTTGCTGGACGAACCTACCAACCACCTGGATCTTGCTACCGTCGAATGGTTGGAAAATCACCTGAATACCCAGAATACCACATTGCTGGTAGTTACGCACGACCGTTATTTTCTGGATAAAGTGTGTAACAACGTCCTGGAACTGGATCATGGCTCGGCATATACTTACAAAGGCAATTATGCCTACTTTCTGGAAAAAAAATCGGAACGGGAGGAAGTGGAAGCCGCTGAGATCGATAAAGCACGCAACCTCATGCGAAAGGAACTGGACTGGATCATGCGACAACCCAAGGCGCGAGGTACCAAGGCCAAGTACCGGGTGGATGCCTTTGAAGGCCTGAAAGATAAAGCCAGCCAGAAAAAGTTCGATAACCATCTGGAACTGAACGTACGTTCCACGAGGCTGGGCAGCAAGATTATCGAATTGGAAAGTGTAGGAAAAAGCTACGATGGTCGCGAGTTGATCCACAATTTCGTCTATACCTTCCGGAAGGGGGACCGCATCGGCATCGTCGGGCCGAACGGCATGGGCAAGACCACGCTGCTGAAAATGATCACGGGCGAAGTACGCCCTGACAACGGTCAGGTGGTGCGCGGCGATACGGTTCAGTTTGGTCATTACACGCAATCCGATTTGGCGTTTGAGCCCGGGCAACGGGTCATCGAGATCGTGAAAGAGATAGCTGATGTGGTGCGGCTTGGCAACGGACAAACCGTTATGGCTTCGAAGTTTCTGGAAACGTTTCTATTTCCACCAGAAAAGCAGTACGATTATATCGAGAAACTAAGCGGGGGCGAAAAGCGACGGCTTCAACTGTTGCTGATGCTGATGAAGGAACCTAACTTCCTGATTCTGGATGAGCCGACCAACGATCTCGACATCAGTAGCTTGAACGTGTTGGAAGAGTTCCTGTCCAATTTTCCGGGTTGTCTGATGATCGTTTCGCACGACCGCTACTTCCTCGACCAACTCGTGGACCATCTGTTTGTTTTTGAAGGGGATGGCAGAATCCGGGATTTCCCCGGCAACTACTCCGACTACCGCTTGTGGCTGGAAGAGCAGGAGGCCGCCGAAAGGAAAGAAAACAGTAGCCAATCAGGGGCGAAAACTCCGGCCAATGGCCAGGAAGTACCCGTTGTTCAGGAAGGCTTAGCTGAAACCGACACTCCGAAGCGTAAGCTAAGTTTTAAGGAGCGGCGCGAGATGGAACTACTGGAAGCCGAAATGCCAAAACTAGAAAAGCGCAAAGCGGAACTGATCGAAAAACTTAGTACGGGCGGTTCGCACGAAGAGCTCACAGAATGGTCGGTGGAAATCGAGACAATCAACGATGCACTGTCGGAAAAGGAGATGCGTTGGCTGGAGCTTTCGGAAATTGCGTAGCTTTGGGCAAATTCCCACCTATGGACGCTATTGTCGAGTTTTTTCAATACATTCTCAATTCCGAAGAAATCATTCGCACGGGCGGACTGATTGTCATCACTCTCATCGTTTTTGCTGAGAACGGTCTGTTCTTCGCTTTCTTTCTGCCGGGCGACTACCTCGTTTTTCTGGCGGGTGTTTTTTGTGGAACCCGGACACTGGACGTTCCCATCTCAACGCTTCTGATGAGCATGATTGCAGCGGCAATATTGGGTTCGCTGGTAGGCTATTTGTTTGGCCGCTTCTTCGGCGACCGACTTGAAACGCAGCGAGAATCTTTCTTTTTCAAAAAGAAAAATATCGAAACTACCCGGAAGTACTTTGATAAATACGGAAGTCGCACGCTCATTATCAGCCGGTTTTTACCTATCGTCCGCACTTTTGCCCCGATTCTGGCTGGCTTGGTGCGCATGCCCATTCCGTCCTTCATGACCTACAATATAGTGGGCGGAGGAATATGGATATTGGCCCTGACGGGAGGCGGCTATCTGTTCGGGGAACGCTTTCCATGGATAGTGAACTACGTACACTACGTGATTATATTCTTCCTGGCTATCACCACTTTTACCGTAGTTAAAGGCTACCTCAGTGCCCGTAAGTCGTCACTTTAAAAAGCCTTCAAACTCAAATCCAGGCTCTTAATCTGGTGCGTCAGCGCGCCGCTCGAAATGCTGTCTACGCCCGTTTCGGCGACAGCACGAAGGGTAGTTTCGTTGATATTGCCCGATGCTTCCGTTTCTAAACGTCCACCAATTTTCTTGACCGCTTCGCGCATATCTTCCAGGGAAAAGTTATCAAGCATAATAATATCCGCGCCGCCCAGACGAAGTACCTCGTCCACCTCACCAAGATTACGGGTTTCAATCTCTATTTTCAAGTCGCGGCCCGTTTTATCAAGGTACTCACGGGCGCGCACGAGGGCAGCCTGGATACCCCCGGCGTAATCGAGATGGTTGTCTTTTAGCATGATCATGTCGTAGAGTCCTATGCGATGGTTGTGCGCTCCGCCAATTCGGGTGGCCATTTTTTCAAACAAACGAAAATTGGGCGTCGTCTTTCGAGTATCGAGTAGCTTTACGGGCAGGTCAGCGATCAGATCCACCATGCTCCGGGTGTAGGTAGCGATACCACTCATTCGTTGCATAATGTTGAGCATCAAGCGCTCAGCTTGCAGGATAGAACGCGCGCTACCTTCAACGGTAAGGACGATGTCGCCCACTTCGATGCGGGCACCGTCCTGGATTTTTACTTCTACTTTCAGGTCAGAATCTACTTCATCAAAAACAACGAGGGCTACTTCCACGCCCGCCAGAACACCTGCTTGTTTTACCAGCAATCGGGCACGCTTGGTAGCAGTTTCGGGAACACAGGAAAGTGAAGAATGATCGCCATCGCCGATGTCTTCGCGCAGGGCAAGACGGATGAGATCACGGAGATCATGGGGATTGGTTTCAGTCATGGCGGGAAATTACGGGGAATCGCGCAAAGACGCAAAACCACTCCACTGATTCCTCTTTTTATTCCAGAAAAGTACCCCTCCCAAAACAAGTAATAAGACTATCCCGACTAACCAGACACCGACATAATGTTTCCGGCAAACCGGGTCGGACTGTCCTACTAACACCAATCCGGCCCAGGCATAAGGTAGTTGATCGGCTGGGTCGGCATCAGCCAACCACGCCTGTTGGGCATTTTGCAGGGCTTCGTCCAGAGGCATACCCTGGCTTATATTTTGATGAAAAAGCTCAGTTAATCTATAAGTTGGCTTGTCTTCCACGCTCCAAAGCGTGGTAAGAGTACTGGGAATCCCGACCGCCGCGAAGCCCCTCGCCAGACTGAATACGCCCTCGCCACGCCGATTTTTGCCGATGCCCGTTTTGCAGGCCGATAGTACCATGAGTTGAGTACGGAACGTGGCGTTGGGTACCTCCGAAAGGCGAAGGAGCGAATCGGCGAAGTAGAGTTTGGGCTCTACCCGGCTGCTATCGGCGGTGGCGTGGGTAAAAAGCTGTACGATGCGGTAGCGGGGTGCCTGCTTTAGAAAGGCACCCCGCGATGCGGCAGTTTTCACCATATTTTTGGCAAAGAAGAAATCTTTGCTCACGTTCTTTAAAGAATGGTCTGATTGCATAAGTGAAACTTGCTTCAAGCCAGGCGCGAAGTTCACAGGGGCCATGCCCAGGAACGTGCGTACCGATGGCCACCAGCCCTCCGGCTGGCGGGGAGCACGTTCCAGAAAACCGGCGGAATAGGTATAGCTGATCGCGTGGTGCTGTACAAGGTAGTTGGGTTTGGTGGGCGAAAGGCTAAGGGCAGCAAACGGGATAAGATCGCCATCAGGCGAAATAATCAGTCTGGTACCTGATTCGAGTTTGAAGGGTTCCACCAGTAGTTGGTAAAGGCCAAAGGTAGTTCGTAGGTACTCTGGAAAATGACTGTTCTGCGCTCCCCGGCTGACCAACAGCCGATTCAATCGGTTGAGGTAGTACCAATATTTTTTCCGGTCAAACCGCCGCAAAGTTGTGCGTTCGGGACTAACGCAAATTCCGTACACGGCGCTGTCGCCTACGAAATAGGAAAGAAAAGCAGTCTTACTTTCCTGAGAACCAAGGATTGTTTGCCGGATGGCTGTTATTCCTGGTACACGATTATCGTACCGGGTATAGAAGTACTTTGGATTTGTTTTTTCCAGCTTGCCAATAAAATCATCCTGTTCTTTTACCGCTGCCAGCAGTTCGCTTCGTAATCGGATAAGGCTTGTGTCGGGAAGCGTTTCATCATCCAATTGTTTATCCAGGGTTTGGATGGTTTGCCGCAGTTTTTGCTCCTCGAGTTTCTGCCTGGGGTCAAGGTTTGCCTCGGCAGTACGTTCATTTAGTTGGTCATTGAGCAAGACAGCGCGGCTTTTTTCGAAGAAATGCAGGGCTGCAGCGGGGTCATTGAGCAGGTAGCACGTCTGGATGGCCCGCTCGTAGGTGGCGCGAGTCTTGCTGCGCCAATGCAGCTTGGTGCCTTCGCCGCTATGGTCCCGGCGCATGAGGTCGATTATGCTATCGGCCAGCATATAAGTTCGCAGGGCTTGTTTGAGTTTTGACCTGTCGTTGCCCGTATGCCGGGCGTAATCGAGCCAGGTATCGGCTTTATCCTGGACAATACTGAGGAAGTAGTCCCGGTGGGAGGTCAGTCGGGTTAGTTTCGCCGTGGGCAGAGTAGTAATGTCCGTGCGGTCGAACCCGATGGCTAAGGCATTGAGTCCCTGCTGATGGTAGTTCAGAGCTTGCTCGTAGTTTTTCCGTTTTTGGTGCAGCAGACCCATGTAATCCAGTAAGATGCTCTTACTGGACTTGCTTTTGTCGAGCCGTAACGCTTCTTGAAAATAGTAAAGCGCCCTGGCATCATCATCCAGATCCAGATAAACGACGCCCAGAGAAGTAGCGTAATCTGACAGGCTTTCATTATTGTGCTTTTTGGCCAAAGAATAAGCCAAATGGTAGTGCGCCAGGCTTTCATTTAACAAGCCCATGTCGTAAAGTATGCCTCCCAGCAGCCTTTCCTCACCGGTAAGTGTGCGATGGTGTTGGGGCAACGGGCGAATCAGCGCGATGGCAATTTCGATGGCTTTCCTGGCTTCGGGTAGCCGACCCAGTTTGGTAAGTACCTGGCTTTTTTGCTGCAGCAACTTAGAGATGTCGGCACTGTCTCTCACCTGGTAAGCTACTGCTTCACCCTCCTCAGCGTACTGGAGTGCTCTTTCATAGTCACCCACCGCATAATAATGGCTGATTATATAAGGGTAAGCCGAATTGACGGACTTGAGCGCCAGCGGCTGGTGCATTCCTAATTCAATAGATTTGGCTAAGGCCGCAATAGATTTTTCGGCCTGATTATCATAATCGTAATATACTCCCTGACGGTAGAGCGCCAGCACGAGGTCGCTATTCTTCAGGGTGAGGGTAGGGTGAGCGTAAGCGTCGATGGCCCGCTGGGAGCAGACGATAGCCCGGGCAATATCGGTGTTGAAAAAATAAGCGGAGTAATAATGTACCCGCGCCAGTTCATTGAGGGCGCTCACATAGTTTGAATCGGGAACAGAGTAACATTTCCGGTAGTCCGATAGCCATCCTTCCAGATTTCGCCGTTGTCCTGCCAATGCCAGACTGTCGTACCCTGTGGCGGTAATCTTTTGTAATTGAGAACGAAAAGCGAGACGACTGGGGCACTGGGCAAACAACTGGATGTTTGCCAGAAAGTAAAGCGCCATGCCCAGTAGTACTTTCCGCATCTCCAATCATTTTATTCAGGTATTTTTAATAAACGTGACTTCCCCGACAGTCCGGGCCGCAATTTCGTCCAGCACTTGCTGTCTGGAAAGACCAGTGGTATTGATGGTGGACAAAGCGCTAGCCACGTAGGGAGCCGCGAAAGAAGTACCCTGCAGCGTGTGATTGGGGTTATCTGTTAAAGGTAAAGCCGACGGAAAGCCGCCCACCCGGCCCGATTTAGCCGTAAGCGCCACCGCTGCCCCAGTATTTCCATGAACCCTTCCGTCATAATAGGAATTGACGGTAATAACTCTGTCCAGGCTATAGCTTCCACCTTGCAAACCAAATTGAGCCGGGTAGATAGAGGTGCCATCGAGGCTGATGTCGTCGTTGCCCGACGAGGTGACTACCCACACGCCCAGATCGGTCAGCGTTTTCATTTTTCGATGTAGAAGATCCAGGGCATTCGCGTCGAGCCTGCCGCCGAAACTGGCATTAAGTACTTTGATTGGCATTCCGGCTGCCTTTTTGGTGATGAGGTAGTTGAGGCCATTCAGCACGTCGGAGAGGGTGCCCTGAGCCGCGCAGTTGAACGATTTCACGGGTAGTACCTGACAGCCGTTTTGGTTGAGGATACCCGTGATGAGTGTGCCATGACGCCCGACATTTTTTCGCTCCCGTGTTCCTCTTTTGGCCTGCTCGTCATCAACCTTTTCGTCTACCTTGTGGTCGTCGTAGGGGCTCGACCTGATTTGGGCGGCGGTCAATGGGGCAAGTACCGCCAGTTGCTGGAAGGGCACGGGCTTCTGAAGGTAGTTGACAATACTGCAATAGCCGAAACGTGCCTCCGGCAGACAGGAGTCTGCGGGCGCCTGAGCTATTTTGAACTTGGAAGGATTCCCTTCGGTATCTTTCAATGGTTCCGTAGACTCCCATTTGTACTTGAGGCCCGTATCCATGACGGCCACCACTGGTTCTGTGGCTGCTGCGGTACCATTTGAGTAATAAGCAGCATCACTACTTTCGAAGACCATAAAATCGGAATCATGGACTTTCGTGATTACTGCGTTGGCATTGATGGGAGGTGATACTTCCTGGCTCGGTGGTTTGATATTAGCTATAAAATGATTCTCGGCCTGGGCATAGAGTTGGGCGAAGTCGCTGAGGTTACCTTGCCCGTCGCGCTCGTCCCATTCCAGTAGCGCGTCTACGCTGGGGCCCTGTTCATATTCGCGTTTATTGTTGGGGCATTCACTGGCCCAGACAATCCTGAACTTTACCCTTTTATTTTTTTCGCGATCATGATCGAAAAACCAGGTGAAAGAACCGTCCTCGCGGATAACTGGCTGCTTCGTTTCTGATTCCTTGCCGCCGAAGAGCCAGCGAAGCCACCCTTGTAGCAAATTCACCACGCTCCAGAAAAAATTGTTTGCACTGTTTTCCAGGGCAGGGGGGCGGGGGATGACCTGACCGGACGAATCCGGATTGCCCGTGGTACTTTGATCCATTTTTTTCTGGCATTCGATAAAGTCCCGAAGCCCCGGAAGTTCGGTACTTACTACCACGATTTTCTGGTTGGGAATGACCAGATAAGGATCTTTCGGGTCACCCACACGCCGGAGAGAAGGTGTCAAAATATCATTGTCAACTACCCTTTTCGTAGGGTCAAAGTCATCAGCTTGGGGCATAATCTTACGGGTTTAGAGGGTATTTGAGAATCATTGGGATTCAAGCTCTATGAGCCACTGCTTCGCCTGCTCTTTTTCGGCTTTCCCAACCTGATTGCTCGAAGCTACGGATTTCAGCAATTCTTTGGCGGCTTTTTTATCCAACGGTCGATTCCGGTATAAGTAAGCGATGGCTTCGTAAAACTTGCCCGGATTGTAAAACAGGTCAGGTTGCCCGGCCAGGCGGTGAAAGTACTCGATGGCTCGGTCGAAATTCTGCTGACGCAGAGCGGCGAGTCCGGCTACTTTCAGGGCTTCGCCGTTATTGGGGTTGCGCTGCAGTAAGTCCTCGCCAATGGCCAAGGCAGTATTGTAGTTAGCTTGGTTATATTGATCCTTGGCCAGTTCCAGGCTGTCGGCAGCACCGCTCATTTGTACCGACAGGCTGTCAAGTTCCTGCTCCATATAGGCTTGGGCAAGCTGTGGGCCGGCCAGTTCTTTCGTACCACTAAGCCACAACCACGCCCATCCCATTGCCAGAATCACTATTGCAGCGGCGGCGTATTGCCAGATGGAAATTCGACGGACGGGTACCTGTGCGGGGGCGGCGGACTGCTGCCATTCAGCGTGGCGTTCGGCCAATGTTTGGTTTCGAAGTACTTGTTTTGTTTTCAGGAAAAAAGCGACTTCCTCCTGCAATTGAGGATTTTGGCGCAGGTCTTCCTCAAACTGCGCCCTTTCGGGTGGTGGTAAATTCTGGTTGAAATAATCTTCAATGCGGTCGTTCATTTTTCGCTTGTAGGTTAATAATCATGCCCTTTCAGGTACAACTCCCGGAGCTTTTGCAGGCACCGTAGTCGGCTGGTCTTGACGACGGCGGCCGACTGGTAATTCATCTGCTTGGCAATGTCTCCGTCTTTGTACCCTTCTCCCCAGGCCATCAGCATTTGGCGGCATTTGTCGCCTAGTTGGCCGAGGCGTTGGCCGAGTAGTTCGGCGTCCTGTTGCTGCATGAGCTGCTGCACGACGGTTCGGGTGTCGTCGGGCAACAGGTTCATATAGTGGTCATCAAACCCATCGGCTTGATGTACCCTTGCCTTCTTAGTCGTGTTTTTGCGAATATGGTCAACACATTTATTACTAAATATTTGGTATAGGTAGGTCTTTAGTTCCGAGCGTCCCTCGAATCGGTCGGTGCAGATATGTTCGATTACGGTGAGTACTGCGTCCGAATAGGCCATCGAGCTCTGATCTTCCGACAGGCGGTGTTTACGATGCCCTTCCTCTACGAAGTAGGCATACTTGCTATAAAGCTGGTTTTCGTGTAGCCGCCGCGCCGCGCCGCCGGCACGTATGCCCTGAATGATGTCCGAGTCATGCGGGGATCTTTGAAGCAATTTCATACGTGCGCGTATTTACTGGGGAAATATACGTAAAAACCCCTGTTTATTTGAAAGCAACCCTATTTCTGTTTCCGATGAAGATAGCTTCTCCGACCTATGGGCAAGAAGGCAGAAAATTTATTCCTGCTTCGAAATTCAGTTTTTCATTTTTCATTCCCAACTATCATTCAAAAACATGAAAACAATCAAATTTACCTCAATGCTTGCAATGGTCGCTTTGTTATTGGGCAGCCCGGTCGTTTTCCAAAGCTGCTCGCCTGAAAAAGGCGAAGTGGGAGCACAAGGGCCAGTGGGTCCGGCAGGCGCTCAAGGTCCGGCGGGGCCCGTAGGAGCTACTGGCCCCGCCGGGCAAAATGGTAATGCCAATGTAATTCAAATCACGTACGGATCGCGCACCCATACGGGCACTGAACTCAGTTACGACCTGCCAGGAGTAACGGCCACTACCCTTGCCAATTCTGCCTATTTCGTATATGTGGCATCGGGCACGTTCTGGTATTCTCTGCCGGGAACAACCCAGGGCGGCAGCCGGGACTACCGGGCCTACATTAGCGCTACCGCTACAAAACTCTATATAAACCGAATCTCGGGTACCGGAAATGATATTTTTACCCAAACCCGTGTCCTCCTTATTCCTGCCAGCGAATTGCGTAATGCTCGTATGGGCTCAGTCGACTTTAGTGATTACGAAGTGGTAAAGAAAGCCTACAACCTGCCCAATTGATCTTCAATATTTTTTCAATCACTTATAATTTATTCCTAAATCCTTAAAAATTATGAAAGACGAGAGCAAAGAGCAACCAGAAAATGCCCCCCGGATCGAGCCACCTATTCGGCCTGAGGAATTGGAACAGAAGTTGAAAGCCGAGAAGGCCACGGAAAAGCTTGATATTTCGAAACTCGACGTCAACCTGCTGACCGCTAATTTGGGCATTCCGCCCAGCACCGCCGTGATGCGGATCGGCCTGGACGTTTCTGACCGATCGAGCGAAATCGACCTGCGGGTGAAGGTACCCGAATTTGGAAAGTACGTATTCCCCAAAGATATCGAACACAAGTTCATCAGGGAAGACGACTTCGTTATCGACCCCGATTCATTCGTGGAACTGCCACCCTATCGGCCCGGTCACCTAGCCCTGAACTTGAAACCCGAGGCACTGCCAAGGCAGTTTGAGGTCAGAAAGAAGTATTTTGATCGGCTGCCTGAAACCAGGGATAAAGAAATTCACTACGCTACCACAATCTTTGGGGCCGACAATCGGCGTCTCTTCCTGGATTCTTCTTATCCCTGGGGGACGGTGGGCAAAGTTAGCACCGCGCTGGGGTCGGGATCGGGCGTAATGGTCGGACCCCGACATCTGCTCACCGTCAGCCACATCGTGCAGTGGAACAGTAACAGCACGGGCTGGATCAGCTTCACGCCCGCCTCGTTCGATGGAGCTGCACCTTTCGGAACGGCCTGGGGGACGCGGGTTTACTACCGCGTGAAAGTCACCGGCCCCACCATTAATCGCAACGAAGGACAACACGACTACGTTGTGGTGGTACTGGACCGGCGCATTGGCGACATTTGCGGATGGATGGGTACTAAAAGCTGGACTGACAGCTGGGATAACGACCCTTATTGGGCGCATGTCGGCTATCCTGGCGACCTGAATTCGGGTAACCGTCCCTCTTTTCAGAATAGCATTCCGATGGATGGCTCTTTCTGGGATGCGGAACGGCACACGCGCATCTTTCACCGGGGCGACGTATTCCCCGGCCAGTCGGGCGGGCCTTATTTCGCCTGGTGGTCCAACGGCCCTCACGCGGTGGCTGTGCAAAGCGGCCAGGCTTCCGACGAAAATTCCGCGTCGGGTGGTTCCGAGATGGTCGATTTGGTCATTAGGGCCAGGAACGAATATCCCTAACGGAGTTCTTCGCGTTTAATCTCGCCCCGTACCATGGCCATGGTATGGGGCGGTTTCTTTTACCACTATTCAAAGTGAATAAAAAAAGGCAATCGTCCGCTTACATGAAGTCATAGATTCTGGGACAGAGTACCAAGGCGTGACTAAATAATCTAGCCATAGAATGGTCGGTCATCTTCACATTCGGATTTTTATTACCTGCTCAAGTCGGCATGGAAATAATTATTCAGGACGTTTCATCCGAATTTATTCTGGTCTAAGTTGCGCTAATGGGCGCTTATGGGTAGTTTTTGTTTGTAGTTTCTCAAAAAATAAGCCTAACGCTGTTGCCCGAAACTGTATTCTTCGCGACTAACAGATTAGAAAACGAAACCGAACTTCTAAAACTATTAGCCATGAATACTTCATCCCTATCCGTTCGCCAGAACCCTGTTCACATTGGTGGCTACGAACATGCCCGCCCGGAGGAAATAGTCCTCTGCAAGAGCGATAGCAACTACACCCATGTTCACTTTACGGATGGTCGCAAGCTTACTGTGGCTACTACTTTAAAGATCATTCAGAAGCGCCTGGCAGCCCGGGATTTCGTCCGCGTCAATCGCTCCGGCCTGATCAATAAAGACCATATTGCCAGTTATGACCAGGATGAGATCACACTGACAGACGGTACAGTACTGTCTATCGCGCGGCGGCGGCGGCGGGAGGTGCGGGAATTCATGCAATCGTGTGTAGAAATGTTCGGCGGACAGAAAATGAGTTATGCCTGAGTCACCGCACCAGCACCCGCCGCACCATACCCGTCAGGAAACCAAACTTGACGGGCATATTGCGTTTTTCCTTTTGTCGCTTGGAATAATATGCCGTACCAACGCCCAGCAGCACGCCCGGTGCCAGCCAGGGAATGAGTTGCAGATACACGGAGGCATCTTCAGGTAAATAGCGCGTCATATTCACACAGAAAGCAGTGACCGTGGCGATATACGCGCCCATAATTTTGGCTATGTGGCCGAAGTACCAGTGCATTTTCTCCGATTCGATTTTGCCAAAGAATAATTGCAGATCCATCCGGGCGTTAGTGGAAATCAACGTTCCAAAAACTGTAAATAGAATGGCAATAAAATAATTCTGCAAACCAATAATGCCATATACTGCGTAGCCTAGCATCGCCAACCCACATGCCAGGGCAAGACCCGCCGCGACACGATCAAGTACCGTAGCTTGGGTTGCCGATTTTTTCATCTTCAAAACGCGGTCGCCCGAGAAGGTGAAGTAAAAGCTCAATACAGCGATGCCGAGGAAAAATTGAAGTTTCAATTCTCCGGGTTTTAAGGCGAATAGCATTAATGTGGTCACGAACACTCCGGACATCGACCAATAATAGACGTTACCCCAAAACTTGTGAACTTTCCCACCTTTCTTGGCAACCATGGGGACTATGCCTGTCGCGAGGGCCGAAAATCCGAAAACGACGTGGGTGAGGAGGATGATTTTGTAGGGTTTCATAGCGACGATTGTTTGCGTTTTCCTAATTGAATGATGCAAACGTAGAAGCTAAAAAGGTACCCTACAAAAAAGGGGGACGGCTGACGGTTATTTGGGAAGAATGGCCTTTCGATGGGCTATTTGGCGCTTTTTGGGACGTTTGACAAAGCGCTCATTTGAAATAGCTCGCCACTATATCGCCGTACCGACGCGCCACTGGGATGGGAGTAGGGTAGTTTTTTAGCCTCAACTTATAGCCTTGGGCATTACCAGATACGCTTTCGACCTGTCGGAGATTCACAACGTAAGAGCGGTGGCAACGTATAATGTCGGGATGGTGCGCCTGCTCTTCGAATCGGGTCAGGCTGCCGCGCAGAAGTACCTTCCTGATTTTATTATCCGCCACATAAACTACCTCTGAGTAGTTGTCGGCTGATTCAATAAATTGAAGATCATCGACCGACACGATCAGCGTATCCTTATTGTTTTCAGCGACAAAAGTGATTTGCCAGTTCGGGAGGTCAGGGGTACTTTCTGTCTTTTCTCTGCCGACGTGCAGGTCAGTGGCAGCGTATTTGCGTAACAACCTGTTATAGCTTAGAAGCGTAATGACTGTCGAGGGGATAATACCGACTGCCGCCGTTATCCCTAACCAGGCGAATACATTGCCAAATCCTTCTCCCAACGTCCAGGAACTATAAGTAAGGTTGCCGAAGGCGATGAAAATAATAATGAATACGTTCCAGAGAATTTCGCGGCCTACCGTCCAGTTTTTCTCATCGAAGAAATTTTTGAAAAAATACGGGAGAAATAAGCCTGCCAAAGCTAGGCAAGCGAACGTAACCAGGCCGTAGCCCGCCAGCACGAAAGGCTTGCGAGAGGCATCCCATTCGGCAGAGCCAAAGGGTTGAAAAATAATAAGGAAAAGAGCGACAAACAGACCCGCTCCGGCAGAAGTAAGTAGCCAGCGGCGCGAATTCTGTTTGTCGCGAGGATAAGGTTGATTGAGGAATCGAAACATTCGGCAAGATAGCCACGAATGTTTACAGGTAGCTCAACAAAGCTTCGCCGGTTGCCTCGGTTCCCAGAATTTTGTCGGTGGGCGTGTGGTCATCGGCGATGTCGCGGGTTCTCACGCCTGATTTTAACACCTGGTCCACAGCGTTGATGATGGCGTCGGATTCTTCTTTCAGGCCAAATGAAATATCCAGTAGTAAAGCCGCTGAAAGTACCGAGGCCATCGGATTGGCCAGGCCCATACCGGTAATGTCGTGGGCTGAGCCGTGGATGGGTTCGTATACGCCAGTGCCGTCGCCAATAGAAGCGGAGGCAAGCATACCCATCGAGCCCGCGATTTGGCTGGCTTCGTCGGTTAAGATGTCACCAAAGAGGTTGGCCGTCACGACGACATCGAAGCGGCGCGGGTCTTTGATGAGCAACATCGCCGCTGAGTCCACAAACTGGTGTTCTACCGTTACTTCGGGGTATTCTTTTGCCACGCGTTGTACTACTTCGCGCCACAGACGGCTGGTTTCGAGTACGTTGGCTTTATCCACCGACATGAGTTTTTTGCCGCGCGTCATGGCGGCGTCAAAAGCTTTGCGGGCAATACGCTCGACTTCGTAGGTACTGTATCGCGCGATGTCGTAGGCTGTGTCCCCGTCGTTTTCCCGGCCTTTTTCTCCAAAATAAATGTCGCCAGTCAGCTCACGGAAGAACAGGATATCGGAGCCGCGCAGAATTTCGGGCTTAATAGAAGAAGCCGAGAGTAGTTCGTCGAACAATTTGATGGGCCGGAGGTTGGCGTACAAACCCAGCTCTTTGCGCATTTTTAGTAGCCCTTGTTCGGGGCGTACCTTGGCGCTCGGGTCATTATCGTACTTGGGGTGCCCCACCGCGCCGAACAGTACGGCATCCGATGCTCGCATTTTTTCCAGCGTTTCGTCCGGCAATGGGTTACCAGTCGCCTCAATGGCCGCGTGGCCAATCAATGCCTCGTCGTAAGTGAATTCGTGGCCGAATTTCTCAGCGATTTTTTCCAGAACTTTCTTACCAACGGCAGTCACTTCCTGCCCAATTCCGTCACCGGGTACTACTAGGATATGTTTTTTCATTTTTAAAGAGGAACAAAGGTTCATAGCGACAAAGTGACAAAGTCTGTCACAGGAAGCCACTAATAAGTGTTAGATTTATTTTTTAATTTTTGGATTAAGCTTGACATCATTCTCTCTATTTCCCTGCTTTGGCTATACAAACTATAGAATTTAGCTTTTTGTAAATAATTCAAATTTGCCGCTATTTCAATCTGAGTTTGTAGTTCGAAGAGTGAACCGAATGCGATTTGCAAGAATCGAAAGTAGTCCCCAAGACTTTGGCGACCAAACCCTTCGGCAATGTTACTAGGAACGGACACAGCGGACCGGCGAATTTGAGAGGTCAAAGAGAATTGCTCTGAGTTCGGGAAGTTAAGTGTTGTCTGGTAGATAGCTGTTACCAAAGCCATAGATTTCTGCCAAATTTGTAAATCGCGAAATGTTTTAACTTCTGCCATTTTACTTGATTAAGTGAACTCTGAACCTCTGTCACTCAGTTACTTTGAGCCTCAAAGGAGATTAAGCATTTTTTGAGTTGCCTGTATTGCCGACACCGTTTGATCGGAGTCCAGCCCCCGCGTTTTCACATCCCGTTCTCCGATGCTCCACGTAATGATTGTCTCACAAAGTGCGTCCGTCTTGCCACCCGGCGGAATACGCACAGCGTAGTCGGTCAGCATAGGGAGTTCGGTGCGGAGCTGGGCGTAAATCTTTTTAAGCGCATTCATGAAAGCATCGTACTGCCCGTCACCTTGGGCACTTTCTTCATAGACCGTTTCGCCAATGCGCACCTGCAAGGTAGCCGAGGGTTTAAGGCTTTTAGAATGCGTCAGTACGTAGTTGAGCACCGTCACCTTTTCCTCGATCGTCTCACTATCCAGTACATCTGAAATAATGTAGGGCAAATCCTCTGGGGTAACGACTTCCTTACGGTCACCGAGTTCAATAATACGCTGAGTGACTTTCTTCAACTCCTCGTCGCTCAGCGTGATTCCCAGGTCGCGAAGGTTGTTCTCGATATTAGCCTTGCCGGAGGTTTTACCCAGCGCATACAGGCGTTGCCGCCCAAAACGTTCCGGCATCAGCTTGCTGAAATAGAGATTGTTCTTTTTGTCTCCGTCGGCATGTATGCCCGCCGTTTGGGTGAAAACATTTTCTCCTACCAGCGGCTTGTTGGAAGGGATACGAATACCCGAGAACGTTTCGACAATCTTGCTCACCGAGTACAATGACTCTTCCCTGACCGATGTCTTAACCTCGGGCATGAAGTCATTCAATACGGCAATGGTACTTGCCAGCGGTGCATTGCCTGCCCGTTCGCCCATGCCATTGACGGTCAGATGTAGTCCGTGTGCTCCAGCCTTTACGCCTTCGAGCGCGTTGGACACGCCGAGGTCATAGTCGTTGTGAGCGTGAAAATCAAAGTGCTGATTCGGGTAACGATCAACAATAGATTTAACAAATGTATAGGACTCAGCGGGGGTGAGTACCCCCAGCGTGTCAGGCAGCATAACGCGCTCGATGGGCTGAGTGGCCAGAAAGTCTAATGCTTCAAAGACGTAGTCGGGCGAGTTACGCATCCCATTGCTCCAGTCTTCCAGATAAATGTTGACTGAAATACCTTCTTCTCTGGCTCGCTCAACCACCCCCCCAATATCCGAGAAATGCTGTGCGGGCGTTTTTTTAAGTTGGTGCGTAAGGTGATTGAGCGAACCTTTGGTAAGAAGGTTCATCACTTTCGCCCCGGCTTTCTTCATCCACTGGATAGAGGCTTCACCATCCACGAAGGTCAGTACTTCGATTTTGTCCAGAAAACCATGTTGTGCGGCCCAATCGGTAATTTTTTTAACGGCCTGAAATTCACCGTCCGACACGCGGGCGGAGGCAACTTCCAGACGGTTCACTTTTACTTCCTGCAATAACAACTGCGCGATGGTCAGCTTCTCGGCGGCCGAAAACGACACTCCGCTGGTCTGCTCCCCGTCTCGCAGGGTCGTATCCATTATTTCGATTGATCTCATTGGGCGGTCGGCAGTTGGCTATCGGCAATCGGCTCCATTCGGCAGTATAGAAAAGCCGATGGCCAATAGCTGATAGCCGACCTACCTTTAATACATACTCTGCTCTGCAAAAGCGCCGATTTCCTCTTTCATGGCGCGAAGGTAGTCGATGTCATCGTAGCCATTCAGGAGATTATGTTTCTTGTAGCCGTTAATAACGAAAGACTCCTGCTCACCCGTTGCCAAAATGGTGATGGTTTGATCGGGCAGACTTACTTCTAGCTGTGAATTGGGATCTTTTTCGATGGCCTGGAATATTTTATCCAGGAATTCGGGCGTCACGGTAACAGGGAGCAGCCCGACGTTAATGGCGTTATTCTTAAAAATATCGGCAAAAAAACTTGACACTACGCAACGGAAGCCGTAGTCGTACAAAGCCCAGGCGGCGTGCTCGCGGCTGGAACCGCTACCGAAGTTTTTGCCACCAACGAGAATTTTGCCATGATAAATCGGGTTGTTGAGGACAAAATCCGGCTTAGGGCTTTCGTCTTTGTTATAGCGCCAATCCCGGAACAGGTTGTCGCCGAATCCGGTACGCTCGGTTGCTTTCAGGAAACGGGCGGGAATAATCTGGTCGGTATCCACGTTCTCGATGGGCATCGGAACGGCAGAGGAGGTGAGGGTTGTGAATTTGTCGTAAGCCATAATTTTGGTTTTTTCGCTGAAATGAGTTCTCAAAGAAACTGTCTTGGGTCAGTCACTACTCCCGTTACTGCCGCCGCCGCCGCTACAAACGGACTGGCCAGTAATGTTCTCGCGCCTGGCCCTTGCCGTCCTTCGAAATTCCGGTTGGAAGTACTTACGGCATATTTTCCCGCAGGTACTTTATCGTCGTTCATGGCCAGACAGGCCGAGCAGCCCGGTTGCCGGAGTTCGAAGCCCGCTTCCGTCAGCACATCCAGAATGCCCTCTTCCATTATTTGGGATTCCACTACGTGCGAGCCGGGTACCAACCAGGCCGTAACGTTATCAGCCTTTTTGCGTCCTTTTACAATAGAAGCAAATGCCCTGAAGTCTTCAATGCGGCCGTTAGTACAACTTCCCAGAAAAACGAAGTCGATAGGCTTGCCTATCATGCTGTCTTCTTCGGCAAAGCCCATATAATCCAGCGATTTGGCATAGGTAGTTGCACCGCCTTTGGCTTGCTCCGCCGTTGGAATGGGACGCGAAATACCTGCGCCCATGCCGGGATTGGTACCGTAGGTAATTTGGGGCTCTATGTCAGAGGCATCAAAGGTATATTCAAGGTCGAATTCGGCGCCGGCGTCGGTTTTGAGCGTTTTCCAGTACTCCAGAGCCTTGTCCCAGGCTTCGCCCTTGGGCGACTGGTCTCGACCTTTAAGATAAGCGAAAGTTTTCTCGTCGGGCGCAATCATACCGCCGCGTGCGCCCATCTCAATACTCATATTGCAGACCGTCATGCGGCCCTCCATGCTCATATCCTCAAAGACTTCTCCGGCGTATTCCACAAAATAGCCTGTGGCGCCACTGGCCGAAATCTGCGAAATGATGTAGAGGACGGCATCTTTGGACAATACGCCCTTACCCAACTTACCGTTGATGGTAATGCGCATTTTCTTGGGCTTAGGCTGCATAATACATTGCGTAGCCAGCACCATCTCCACCTCCGAAGTACCAATGCCGAACGCAATGGCTCCAAAAGCACCGTGGGTAGATGTGTGTGAATCGCCGCAAACGATTGTCATGCCGGGTTGCGTGATACCATTTTCCGGGCCGATGATATGAACGATCCCGTTTTTGGCGTGGCCCAGCCCCCAGAAAGAAATGCCATGCCGGGTAGTATTATCTGCCAGCGCCTGCAACTGATTGGCCGACAATGGATCAGCAACGGGTAGGTGCTGATTAATGGTAGGGGTATTGTGGTCGGCGGTGGCAAAGGTGCGCTGTGGAAATAGTACCTCTGCGCCCCGGCTTTCGAGACCATTGAAGGCTACGGGACTTGTCACCTCGTGGATGAAATGGCGGTCAATGAACAGTACATCGGGACCGTCGTCGATATGACGGACGACATGGGCGTCCCATACTTTGTCGAACAGGGTTTGTTTACTCATGAGTCGATTTATATTGAATTATCTTCTTTACCATTTAATAATGTGAGCGATTTAATTGATGAAAGCAGCGCTCCTATTAGCCTACACTTTCATCCAATGTTTTTGTGCCTTAGTAAAAAGCTCAACAGATTACTTTGCAAAATTGGGTGAAAATCTAAAACTCACCATAACGCAAAACGCCCAAAGAATAGCGATTTTAGGTTCTAATTACAAAAATACCTAAATAAGCAATAGCCTATTCGCCGCTTGCTATCGATATATTGTTATTTCCCCGATGCATGCCCTGCTATATGGTACTGAACAAGACCAGGCATAGGGCTTTTCCGAACTGATCCCAACTGTAACTTTTTCTCTTCCAAAACATCTTTGAGAAGCGATTCGAAATGATACGCCACCGAGCCTGTAAAATGTATGGGCAATGAGCCAGAGCCGGGATGCCTGACTACATATATATTGAGAAAGATCCGGAAAGCATCCTGCACAAGGGTTTCTATGAAGGGGTGTGCCAAGTGCTGACTCAGAAAAGGTGCGAAGGTGGCGAAGTAACGATTGGGGAACGGTTGCCGGTAGGCCCGATCCAATACGGATAGCCGGGCAACATCGGGATAGGCAGCCTGAAAAGATTCATGTAATTCAACGGGTAGTTCACCGTGCAGATAATGAACTACCAGCCGTTTGCCCAAATACCCTCCGCTGCCTTCATCGCCCAGCCAAAATCCCAGCGATCCTATATTATTGACGATTTGATTACCGTCATACAAGCAGTTATTGGAACCCGTCCCGAGGATGCAAGCGATGCCTGCTTCGCGTCCACATAGTCCACGCGCGGCAGCGAGCAGATCGCTATTGACAGAAATCTTATCAGTATCAGGAAAAACGTCCGCCAGTGCTGCACGGGCCGGGCGGCTGGTAACTTCATCAGCGCACCCTGCCCCGTAGAAATGGACCTCTTTTACCGAAGTACTTATATGAGGGGCGACTTCCGTGCGTAAGCCTTCCATGATGATCGTCTGGTTTTGATAAAAAGGATTGAAACCGACCGAAGCGAAGCGAGCGGCTTGCTTTCCATAATTGTCGATCAGTAGCCAATCGGTCTTGGTAGAGCCGCTGTCGGCGAGGAGTATCATTTGATGGTTCCGATGATGGTGAATTTGCTGAAAACCTGGTCGGTATGCGGTGCGTCGGGTAGTTCATCAGTAAGGTCCTGGCCCGCCCAATGCTCGTAGTGCTTGCCGTCGCGCCACAGCCGTGATGCCGACACATCGTAAATCTTACCCTGGTAGGCACACCAGATTTCATCGCGATCCTGACCATTGCGTAGGGCCAGCTGGGCGCGAGTGTACTCTTTCATAGGCTTTGCTGCCTTTTTTTTGATATAATGCGGGTAAATGTAGAAATTGTGGCCGGGTTTTTGGATAATCTTACTCTATAGATATAAACCCAAATGGAAATTTCGTTCTTTTGAAAAAATTCTGGTCATCACTAATACTATGAAAAAAATTCAACCTATAGCGTGGAGCCTGTGCGTGGCTATTGGATTACTAGCCATAAGCTGTAAAAAAGATCCGCCGCCGCTTTCTGAGCGTATCGCCAAAGTATGGTCGGCCAATACGATCAAAGAAGGTAGTACTATAGTATATACTAAGGGGGGAACCAGCAATGCCAAGCCAGGGTATGCGAATTTCAAACTTGCGCTGAATCAAGACAATACCGTTACCTATACAGAATTTGAAGGAAGCACATTCACAGGGCAGTGGGAATTAAACGGCGATAACAAGCTGATCCTGAAAAATCTGAATCCGCAGCCTACCGGTACCAATGGTACCATTGAATTCGATATTTCTGAGTTTAGCGACGGTAGCATGATCCTGACTCGTACTACATCCAGTGTTAAAACGGGAGGTACTATCAATCAGTACACGCTGTCAAATCCTTAATTCATTCATTAGGGATTTGACAGCAAAACTAATTTTTGAAATCTATCTCGATAATTGCAGTTGTTTGCAGAAGAAGCCGATTCCGTCTAGAATCGGCTTCTTCATGTACCGATTGACTTTTCCGCTGCCGCAAAGTCTTTCACTGACTTTGCCTTTTGATTTTAACTACTTTATCTGTTTAAGAATGCCCGAAACTCGCACCGAAATAGCTTCCCTGGGAGAATTTGGTCTGATAGACCGCATAAGCCAAACTTTTACTCCTTCTTTACCGCAGACTGTAAAGGGCATAGGCGACGATGCCGCAGTTATTGACCTGGGCGCAGAATATGGTCTGCTGACTGCCGACCTGTTACTTGAGGGCGTTCATTTTGACCTGAGCTTTTTTCCATTAAAGCACTTGGGCTATAAGGCCATCGCGGTCAATGTCTCCGATATTGCCGCTATGAATGGCGTACCCGGGCAAGTGACGGTGAGCCTGGCGGTGAGCAACCGTTTTTCGGTCGAAGCCGTGGAGGAGCTTTATGCCGGAATGCGCGCGGCTTGTACTGATTTTCGGGTCGATTTAGTGGGGGGGGACCTGTCGTCTTCGCGTTCGGGACTGTTGATTTCGGTAAGCGTGTTTGGCAAAGTACCCAAAGACAGGATCGTTTATCGCACTTCTGCTCAGCCCAATGATTTGCTCTGCGTTACGGGCGACCTCGGAGCGGCTTACTTGGGCTTACAGATTCTGGAGCGCGAAAAGCAGGTTTTCCTGGCCAATCCTGACATGCAGCCGCAGTTGGAAGGCCACGACTACGTGGTACAACGCCAGCTTAAGCCCGAGGCGCGAATGGACGTAATCTATGAACTAGCGGAAGCGGGAGTTATTCCTACTTCCATGATTGATCTGTCGGACGGTCTGGCTTCCGACCTGCTGCAATTGGGCAAGGCATCGGGAATAGGGGCAATGATCTTTGAGGAAAATCTGCCTATTGATGAGCAGACCTACCTTGCTGCCACAGAACTGAATCTCAGTCCTGTTACGGCGGCTCTGAATGGCGGCGAAGACTACGAGCTTCTGTTTTCGGTCCGTCAGGCGGATTATGATAAAATAAAGAACAATCCGAAAATCAGTGTTATCGGCTATGTTACCGAACAGTCGCAAGGTATCACGCTGTCTTTGAAGTCAGGCAGTAAAATTCCCATTACGGCGCAAGGTTGGGGGGGAAGACAAAATACTGAGAAGTTCGGTAACTAAAATTCCTTTCAGTTTCGTTCAAAAGTAAAAAAGCCCAAATATTTCTGACCCCTAAATAGGCATGCACCTGAAAGTCGAGGCTGACTAGATATAGTACTGATTGAAAAACCACCTACATATAATTTCATATCTGCTCTTTACCTAACCTTGGTAAATGATACTGACAAAGGGAGCCCATCTCATATTAATGACTACTATACTGTAATTGAGGATATTGAGATTACCTTTTTATATAATTTAATTTAAACTGGTAGAAGGACCGGTAAGGAACAGTATAAATAGTAAGGTCGGCTTCTTTAGTTAGTTTATGAGCGATTTAAAAATATTCTATTAAACATCCTTCCAAATAAAATTTGTTTTTGTTTACGTAAGGCTCTATTTTTCCGCCCTGTTTAGGAAAAAGGTAGTCTAACCTAAATGTGTAAGTTGTAAATAGTACAAAATAGCCTTTTCATAAAAATATAAAAAAGGGGGTTTTTCAGCAATCAGGTAAGAAAATCTGTAATTATTACTTTGAGTCTATATTAGAAAAGTTATATATAGTGTTGAAGATTTTTAAAAAAGATTAAAAAAAACTAAATATTGTCTTGCGGAATATTAAAAGGAAAACCCATACTTTTGCCTAGTCCATTGTCTCACTCTTAATTCAGAAGATTATTTTATTAAAAACCCCTTATTCAAAATTTTTTATCTAATCAGTAACCAAAACCTCAATTAACTCTTTAAAAAACAAGTCTAATGGAAAAGAAAGCTACGACCCCGGCACCAAAAGCTGCCGCAGCCCCCAAAGCACCAAAGGCAAAAGGAAAAGGCGGAGTGTTGAACCCAGCGTGGGTCATTCCCCTGTTGTTCATCATCGCGCTCTGCATCTATTTGTTTGTGCTGGGTGCCCCCGAACACTTCATTGATGGCGATCATGAAAAAGGTCCCAAACCCGGTGATTATTATGGTATCGTTTACAAGGGTGGACCTATTGTGCCAATTCTGATGACCTGCTTTCTGATTGTATTGGTTTATACTATCGAGCGCCTGATTACTCTGGGCAAAGCCAGCGGAACTTCCAACGTCGACGCCTTTGTTCGCAAAGTACGGAGCCTGTTGGACCGCAACCAGATTGATGAAGCTATCCGTGAGTGTGATAAGCAAAAAGGATCGGTTGGTAACGTAATTCGTACCGGACTGGAAAAGTACAAGCTTCTGACTACTGATACTGTACTGGACAAAGAGCAGAAAATGGCTGCACTCTCAAAAGAAATTGAGGAAGCGACCACATTGGAAATGCCAATGCTGCAAAAGAATCTGACGATCATCGCCACACTGGCATCGGCCTCAACGCTGATCGCCCTGCTGGGAACGGTAATCGGAATGATTAAGGCATTCGCCGCTCTGGGTGCTTCTGGTTCGCCTGACTCAGCTGCTCTGGCAACGGGTATCTCCGAAGCTCTGATTAACACCGGTCTGGGTATCGGTACTGCTGCTATCGCGACGATCTCCTACGCTTATCTGAACAGCAAAGTGGATGATTTGACCTATAGCATTGACGAAATCAGCATGAGCATTCAGCAAAATTTCGCTGCTCACTATTGATTTATTATCAGCTGGTTATAGGTAAACCCGCTTGATAATTTCAGATTATTGTGAAATAATCGGTAGTATTGTTTCGTTAATATAAAAAAAACTTATATATTGCCATGGCAAAAGTAAGACCAAAGAAGCATCCGCCCACGATTGACATGACGGCGATGACGGACGTAGCCTTTCTGCTGTTGACGTTCTTCATTATGACGGCCACGTTTAAGTCGCAGGAGGCTGCCGAGATAGACACACCGTCGTCCATCTCTGCCATTAAAGTACCCGATGATAACATATTAATGATAAGCATCGGTAATGAAGGTGAAGTGTTTTTCGGTGTGGACGCACAACCTGACCGTATCAGAATGTTGGAAAACATCGCTGAGACTAAAGGTTTAAGTTTTACGGACGAGCAGAAAAAGAAGTTTTCCAATCAGGCAAGTTTTGGCTTTCCGCTGGCTCAATTGAAAGGATGGCTTGATCTGCCCGCTCCGGAAATGGGAACGGTAAAGCAGCCGGGTATTCCAACAGACTCAACTGGCGTAAGTGAACTAGCCGACTGGGTGTATGCTGCCCGGAAAGCTAATTCTCAACTTCGCATTGCGATTAAGGGAGACAATTCGGCTAAGTTCCCGACGTTTAAGAACGTGCTGGCTAATCTGCAATCGCAGAATATCAACAAGTTCAACCTGATTACTGATGCCGAAGAGCCACCAGCAGGTTGGAGATCAGACAGCGAGTAATAACCTGGATTTACCCCTAAACAACAAAAGCGATGGCAGAAATAGTAGAATCGAGTGGTGGTAAAGGTAAAGGTGACGGCAAAGTAAGAGCCAAGAAGCTTTCTACCAGGGTGGACATGACCCCGATGGTGGACCTGGGCTTTCTGCTTATCACCTTCTTTATGCTTGCCACGACTCTCAGCAAGCCTACCTCTATGACCCTGAACGTTCCTGACAAACAGGAAGATAAGCAAGAACAGGAAACAGAACCTTTGAAGGCTTCAAAAGTACTGACCGTTTTTCTGGGTCGTAACGACGACGTGTTTTTACTGGATGGAATAGCATCCAACGACGACAAGGCACCGGAAGAACTCAAGAAAGTTCGCTTCGGTACTGAACTCCGAGAAGGGATCTTTAAAGCACAGAAGCGAGTCAACTCACAGTTCGAAAAAGACGCAGATGGTAACCTACCCTTCGTAGTGGTAATTAAGCCAACAGAGGTATCTACTTACAAAAACGTGGTGGATATTTTGGACGAAATGGCGATTACCAAGACAAAGCGGTATGCAATGGTAGACTTTCTTTCGGACTCGGAGAAAGAGCTTTTGGGTGACCGGATCAAGCCGCAACCCGGAGATCAGTGATAGTTTAATTTTTAATCAATTAATTTAAAACAAACGCCATGGCAGAAATGAGCCCTAATGCGACGCTGGACGACATAGTGTTCGAGAATCGCAACAAGGCGTACGGTGCGTATCCTTTGCGCCAGGAATACCGTGGGGTGATCAACCGTTCCACGCTTATCGGAGCCGCTATTTTTATTTTAGCGATGCTTTCACCGATGCTGGCTGATAAATTCCTTACGGAAGATGAGACAGAGGAGGTGATGGTAAACGTGGATCTGATGAACCTTCCACCGCCGCCAATCGACCCCGCCGAGCCGCCGCCACCGCCGCCGCCGCCCGTTGAGCAACCCAAGGTAGAAACTGTGAAGTTCCTGCCACCGGAAGTAAAGAAGGACGAGGAGGTACCTATCGAGACTCCTCCACCCACAGTGGAAAAACTGGAAGTTGCCGTTGCTGCTGACAAAACGCAGGAAGGTGACATCAACGCCCAGGAAATTATTATTGCTCCCGAGCAAGTTGCCGCTCCAAGCAAAGGAACTGTTGTAGAAGCTAAAGTCGAAGAGCAAATCTTCACAGTGGTAGAGCAACAGCCTGAGTTCCCGGGTGGTATTCAGGAGATGTATAAATTCTTAGGTAAGAATATTAAGTATCCAGCTGCTGCCTCGCGCGCCAACGTTTCGGGGAAAGTATTCCTCACTTTCGTTGTAAACACCGATGGTAGTATCCAGGATGTTCAGGTACTGAAAGGACTTGGATTCGGCTGCGATGAGGAAGCTATGCGAGTAGTGAAAACAATGCCTAAATGGAAACCTGGTAAACAGTCGGGCCGTCCGGTGCGGGTGAAATACAATCTTCCAATCAGTTTCCAACTCGAGTAATACTAAAGATGAAGAGAAGACCATTGCATCAGGAAATACCTTTTTATACCTCGATGTTCATGGCACTGGTTTACGTAGGAGGAGGCATCTACCTGATCGCCTCCTCCTTGTCTTTTAGCTTCCTGCCAGTGGGTAGTGTATACCGCTACATCTTTGCTGTTGCTCTGATCGCCTATGGCATCTACCGGGGCTACCGCGCTTGGGAATTCAGACGCGATTAAAACTAAACCGTGAAAATAAAGAAAACATTTTGGGCATCGCTTGTGCTCACCGGCGGAATAGGATGGTATGGCTGCACCTCTGGTAACCTGGACAACCCCCGCCAGGGAACGATCAACATTAGCGCCGATGAGTCTTTCCGTCCGCTGGTTAAATCCCTGACGCACGCATATGAGGGCATATATCCGGACGCACATTTCAATGTGGCCTATTTACCCGAACAGGAGGCGGTACTTTCTTTATTGAAGGACAGTTCACGATTGGCATTCACCAGCCGCGAATTGACCAAGAATGAAAGGGATATAATCAAACAGCAGGACGGTAAACTGACCGAGCAAAAAATTGCTATCGACGGCATAGTCCTTATTACGGGCAAAGCCAATCAGGATAGCCTGATTACAATTAATGAGCTGCAAAGTATATTTTCGGGTCAGATCAAAGATTGGTCGCAGTTAAGGGGAAGCAGCCAATCCGGGCCAATTACGCTGGTTTTTGATCACGCTAATTCCAGCAACTTGGAATACATGCTTAAACGTTTTGGGGTTCAAGATGTCACAAAGCTGCCAATTTATACTGCTGAATCCAATGAAAACGTTATCAAGCACGTTCGTGAAAACCGCTCCTCGATTGGTTTTATTGGTGTGAGTTGGATTAGTGATGGGGATGCTACCCTTACCTCCGAATTATCGAAAAATATGCGGGTAATGGGAGTTTCGGAAAAAGAAAGCCCTACCTCGATCCAGGACTATGGACAACCTTTCCAGCGCGATCTTCGCCAGGGAAATTATCCTTTGGCACGATTCATTTATATTATTAGCAGGGAGGGGTATTCCGGACTGGGAGGCGGATTGATGACTTATATCGCTCGTGACGTGGGCGGACTTGTGATTGAAAAGATGGGACTTGTCCCAACGATACCTTACCCACGGGATGTAGAGGTACAGACCAAACAAAATTTTTAGAGTTGGCCCGCAATTTGCTATCTTTGGAACCTGTTTTTTAATACAACACAATTTTACTCTCTTATTCAACCTGATTAAGAAATGAACACTAAGCTCAGAAAATTTATCGCGACCCTGGTGCTCGGTTTGTTTGCAACGGCAATCAGCTTTGCCCAAACGGCCCAGGAAGGTTTCGACCAACTTAATACAAATCAAGTGGACGAGGCAGGGCAGACTTTCAAGAAGCTGGCTGAAACCAGTCCCTCGGAAGAAAGCTATTTTAATTTAGGATACTATTATGTCCGCAATAATCAGCTGGATGAAGCCCAGAAAGCATTCGAAAAGGGCTTGGCTCTGGACGATAAAAGCTATATCAACCAAGTGGGTATGGCTATGGTGGAGTTGGGCCGGGGTAACCGGGAGAAAGGGAAAGAGTTGATCGATTACGCAGTAAAAAAGACGCGTGGTAAAGATGCTAATGTCCTTTTTCGCGCAGGTGAAGCTTGGTCTTTGTTTGACAAAACCAGTGACCCCGCCGAAGCCATTCGCTTGATTGATGAAGCTACCCAAAAGGATAATACTTTGGCGGATGCGTACATCGTGAAAGGGGATATTCTGTCTAAGAAGAATGAGGGGGGACAGGCGGTTACTGCTTATGAGTACGCTCTAACGGCACGTCCTAATTATGCCGTAGCCAACAACCGTATCGGGCAAATCTACCTGCGTGGTAAAAATTACAACCTTGCGCTGGACTTCTACAAGAAGGCCATCGAGAAAAATCCTGATTATGCTCCTGCTTACAAGGATTTAGCTGAACTCTATTATCTGGCACGTCAGTACAAGCGCGCAGCCGAGAATTTTGATCTTTATGTTCAAAAGAGTGGCGATAAGGATCCTGAGACAGTGCTTCGTGCTGCACAGTTTGCCTTCGTGGCTGACGATTATTCTCGTGCATTAGAGTTGCTTGACAGCATCAAAGGCAAAATTGATAATCCGATTCTGAAAAGAATGTATGGCTGGTCTTACTATAAGACCAACAACATGGAGGAGGCAATCAAAAATCTAGAAGAGTTTATCAAGGTAGCTCCAACTACCAAAGATGAGGATGGGAATTTCAGAACGCTCGTCCCGGACGATTACAGATACCTAGGCCGGGCCTACAATAAAATGGCCACAGAAGGTGAATATACTGAGCAGGGTATTGAAGCTTTGATGAAAGGTGCAGACCTGGATACCAACGTATCTGAGTCGGCAACGACTTACAAGGAAATCGCCAACCTGTATTATAAGAACAAGGAATACTTGAAAGCGGCCAAAGCTTATGATAAAGGTATTGCAATGGATACTGCGAAAGCTAACACTAACGATTACTTTCAGCAGGGGCTTTCCTACTTCCAGGGAGCACAAGCAATTGCTTTACCGAGTACAGCTGGTATGCCGTCTGATTCTTTGAAGGCAACATTGCCTGCCGAATACGCCAATCTGGATAGTACGGGTTTGGCTGAAATAAAGAAAAACCTCTATTTGAGTGCGGATTCTACCTTTGAGAAAGGTACAAAAAAGTTGCCCGACTGGCCTTACAACTACTACTGGCGCGCCAGTGCATTATACAATGCCTATGGGCCACAAGCAAGTATCGATACGGGTGCTCCACTTCCACATTATGAGAAGTTCATTGAGCTGGCAGAAAAGGATCCAAGTGCCGGAAACTTTAAGCCTTATCTGATTCCATCGTACAGGTATATGGCATTCTACTACCAAACTACCGGCCAAGATGAAGCAAAGGCCAAAACTTACTGGGAGAAACTACTAACGGTTGATCCTGATAACGCAACTGCCAAGCAGGCATTGGGAATGACAGAGCCTCAACCAGCTGCAGTAGCTACTCCGAAGAAAGGCAATAGCAAGTAATCCAACGCTAAAGGTTTAAAACGGCGAAGGCCCCGGAAATTTCCGGGGCCTTCGCCGTTTTGAAAAACGAAATGAAATCAGAGTACGGTATTGGGTGTAACGAAGCAAGTATCAAGAACGGGTTGATGCACTGCCGCGAATTTCTCATAACACCACAATTTCAGCCTTTTTACTTCACCGGGCATCAGCATTCGAATAGCTTTGCGGAGTTCCTTCTCGAATAATCTGCGGTCGAAGCTAACTTTTTGCAGAATAATTTTAATATACTCTAACATTGAGGCCATAGTATTACTTAGTTTTGGGGTTTAGGATATTAAGAAGAAAGAAGGACGAAATAGTCGATAAAATCGGATATCATCCCGATATAGAACGCAGCCATAGGATGAAAGCGTATGTACTTCTGATGCTAATTTTAGGCTTTTGCCCCCTTATGGCACAACAGCCCGCAGAGAAGAACATAAGTGTGGAAATAGGTGAAAAAGACCTGGCTTTAAACCAGCCTTTTATTCTGTCAATAGTGGTGCGGAACAGTACTAGCAGGCCTTCAGTGCAATTTCCCGAACTGCCGGGACTTGAGAAAAGGAGTGCGTCAGCCACCAGCACTACCAACGTGGTAAATGGTAAAACTGTTCTGATTCAGACGATCAGTCAGCAATATTTTGCCAAACAGGAAGGCAAGATAGTGCTCTTACCTTTCGAGGTTATAGTAGATGGAGCCAAAGTAAGGTCGGAAGGCGCGACCCTCACATTTAATAAAGTAGAGGGCGGGGCGGTTTCTACTGAAAATTCCGGTGGAGCGGAAGAATTTATTTCTTCTGAGGAAGACCTTGCCACCGGAAGTATATTTCTATCAGTGAAGGTTTCAAAGTCAATTGTATTTGTAAGAGAAGGATTTTCGGTCAGATTGGCGCTTTACGTAGCGAAAAGCGCCCCAATCGAGATGGAATTTTATCAACTAGATGCCCAATTACAAAGTATCCTGAAAAAACTCCGACCCGCTACCTGTTGGGAGGAGAATGTAGGAATTGAAGAGATTGTCCAGCGGGAAGTAACCATTGGAAATAAGAAATTCACCGAGTACCAGATGTACCAGTCGGTATTTTTCCCGATTACGCTGCAATCAATTTCATTTCCCGCCGTAAAACTTGATATGCTGTTCCTGGAATCTTCTCCCAACGGGCAAAAGAATAAAAAGGTGACCTCCTTCTACTCGCGCCCGGTGCGAGTACTGGTGAAACCCCTGCCTCCACATCCCCATAAGGATCAGATTTCTGTGGGTAATTATAAATTGGGCGAAAAGCTTTCGAGAGAAAAAGTTTACTCGGGCGAAAGCTTGCGGTACGAGTTCACTATCAAAGGCGATGGCAATATTGCCACTATTACTCCGCCCGAGATAGCCAAGAGTATGGCATTCGACTTCTACCCGCCTGATGAGAGCCAGACTGTGCAGCGCAGCTACGAAAAAGTAAGTGGCGAGAGAACATTCGACTATAATATTGTGGCGCGTCAGAAAGGAAAGTTTATGTTGGGAAGGTTTTTTCAGTGGATATACTTCGATCCGGTCAGGGCTAAATACGATACACTTCGGTCATCAAAGGCGGTGGAGGTAACAGGCGAGAATTTGCAGGCTTCCGCTTTGGCAGGAGAAGGAGCCGATCCTGTCTACGGAGATATTGACGATTTAGACACCGACGTTAGCTATATAGATTATCAGGAAATCATCCGAAACCTGACCAATGCCGTCGTATTCATCTTGTTGGGAGCAATGGTTTGGATATTTAGAAAGTAAAGCAAAAATGAGCAGTACCTACGGGAAAATTTTAAAAATAGCCACCTTTGGCGAGTCACATGGTGTGGGAATCGGTGTAGTGCTGGAAGGATGTCCGGCGGGCATTGATTTCGACGAGGCATTTATTCAGAGCGAGCTCGACCGGCGTAAACCCGGCCAGTCGCGAATCACGACGCAACGGAAGGAAGCCGACGAGTTTGAGGTAATGTCGGGCATATTCGAAGGGAAAACTACCGGAACGCCCATAGCGCTCATCATCCGCAACCAGGACCAGCGCAGCAAGGATTACTCTCACATCGCTACCCAATATCGTCCTTCTCATGCCGACTATACCTACCAGGCCAAGTATGGCACCCGCGACTACCGGGGTGGGGGGCGCAGCTCGGCCCGAGAAACGGCTGCCCGCGTTGCCGCCGGAGCCGTGGCCAAGATGATCTTAAAAAAGGTTGGTGTTCAGGTGCAGGCTTACGTTTCGCAAGTGGGCAAAATGAAGCTGGAAAAAAACTACCAGCAACTACAATTGGAAAACGCCGAGGAAAATGCCGTGCGCTGGCCTGAACCCGAAACCGCGCAGGGCGTATTCGACTATATAGACCAGGTGCGCAAGGAGGGTGACTCAATCGGTGGTGTAGTTTCCTGCATAGTCACCGGGGCGCCAGTCGGATTGGGGGAGCCGGTGTTTGATAAACTTCACGCCGAATTAGGCAAAGCGATGCTGAGTATCAATGCCGTAAAAGGATTTGAGTATGGCAGCGGTTTTGCCGGTGTCGAGATGCGCGGTTCGGAACATAACGACGCTTTTTTCACCGATGAAAACGGAAAAGTACGTACCAAAACCAACCATTCGGGTGGGGTGCAGGGCGGTATTTCTAACGGAGAGGATATCTATTTTCGCGTCGCTTTCAAACCCGTAGCCACCATCATGCAGGATCAGGATAGCCTCAATGAGGCGGGAGAAGCGGTGACTGTACAGGGAAAGGGAAGACATGACCCCTGTGTAGTACCTCGCGCAGTACCCATTGTGGAGGCGATGGCCGCGTTGGTCATGGCTGACTTCTACCTGCGGCATCAGGCCAGTCGGGTTTAATCCCGACGGGATTTGCGGCGGCGATACAGGCTGAGGACAAACCACACGGTCCCGAGGAATTCCAGGACCAGGCCCCCCAGCATGATATAATTGCCGGACGGCAGACGCTGTGTTTTCATGAAAACGCCCGTCAGCACGACCATCATGCCAATGGCCAGGATTAGTATTGCATTGAATACAGTCAGTTTCACCCGTTTCGGGTCTTGTGGTAAAATGGAAAGGAGCAGCCTCCGCTTTTTTTTGAGTATAAGTATATTCCTGATTCTAATCTACTTGCCAGCTTCGGGCTTTGGACAGGAAAAGCGCTACGAGTTCGAGAAGGGTTTGATGGGTTCGCCCTTTCGGCTGGTGTTTTGTGCCAGGAACGATTCCGTGGCCGAAGAAGCCGCCCATCGGGCTTTTGCCCGCATCGAACAGCTCAACGATTTATTGAGCGACTACCGCGACGGCAGCGAGATCAACCGTCTGTCGGCTACTTCTGGTAGTGGCCAATGGATCGCCGTGAGCGATGATTTATTCAGGATTCTTTCTATTTCCAAAAAAGTAAGCCGCCGTACGGGCGGTACGTTCGACGTGACCGTCGGCCCGGTAGTGCAGCTCTGGCGGCGTGCCATGCGGCGTAATAGTTTTCCAACCGAAGCCGAACTAAAAGTAGCGCGGCGAGCAGTCGGTTACCGTTTTGTCAAACTACGCTGCCGTTCGCAATCGGTCAGGCTTATCCGCTCCGGTATGCGGCTGGATGTGGGCGGCATCGGGAAAGGGTATGCCGCCGATGAGGCCGTGCAACTGCTGAAAAATCTTGGCATACAATCCGTGCTGATTGACGCTGGAGGGGACATTACCCTAAGCGGCCCGCCACCCGGCCGGGAAGCCTGGGAAATTAGCGTCGGTTCCGGGGATTCTACCGTATCGATGCCGCTCGCCCAGGCGGGCGTTGCCACCTCGGGGGCCACCTACCGCTACCTGGAACACGAGGGCGTCCGCTACTCGCACATCGTCGATCCCGAGACGGGCGTCGGCTTACGCTTCCACGTGCGCACGACCGTCATCGCGCCGAACGGTACTTTGGCTGACGCTTTGGCCACGGCTTTCAGTGTGGCGGGAATCAAAAAAAGTAAAAAGATTCTTCGCAGATTTCCTGACGTGAAGGTATGGTTGTTGGAAACTAACGGAGAGGCAACCCGCGAATTAAATACGCTAAAATAAAAAACCTGCGGAAGCCTTTGCCTCCGCAGGTTTTTCGAAAACACGAAATAAATAACTAAACTACACTGCGCGGGTCTTGCCAGGGACAGGAACGGGGTAGTAGCCGTTCTCGTCGGGTAGAACCTTGGGCATGGCATCCCAAGCCAGCTTGTCGGGGAAGAGGCTGATATCCGAGTTCAGCGCTTCGTCCCACTTCACCTGCTTGCCGGAATACGTAGCCATACGGCCCATGATCGCCGTCATGGTACTTTTGGCGGTGCGCTCGGCGTCGGCAAACTTGTACTCGCCCTTGGCGATGGCGTCGAACAGTTCGTCGTGTTCGATTTGGTAAGGGTTACCGTCGCCTTTAGCATCGTGCTTATAAATCTCTTTGCCCTTGTAGTCTTTCAGGATCGTATTGTTATTGGCAAAACTGTCGATGCGGCCCTTAGTACCGACAAAAGCTTCATCCACGCGGCTGTAAGTACCTTCGTAATGGCGGCACTGGCTCGAGATGGTCGTGCCGTCGGCGTACACCAGGTCGATGCAGTGATGGTCGAAAATCTCGCCGTATTTCTTATCGTCGCGCACCTCGCGGCCGCCCGTTCCCTGAATGGTCACGGGGTAGCCGCCCTTCACCCAGTTGGCCACATCGATGTTGTGGACGTGCTGCTCCACGATGTGGTCGCCGCATAGCCAGTTGAAGTAGTACCAGTTGCGCATCTGGTACTCCATTTCGGTCATGCTGGGCAAGCGATCTTTTACCCACACACCGCCACTGACCCAGTAGACTTGTCCACCCACGATGTCGCCCAGGGCACCATCCTCAATACGCTTGATTGCTTCGCGGTAGTTGGGCTGGTAGTGACGCTGTAAGCCCGTCACAATGTTCAGCTTCTTCTTTTTGGCAATTTCGGCTACTTCCAACACCTTACGAATGCCGGGGGCATCGGTAGCCACGGGCTTTTCGCAGAACACGTGCTTGCCCTGCTTAATGGCCTCTTCCAAATGATAAGGTCGGAAACCCGGAGGCGTTGCCAGAATGACGACGTCGGCCAGGGCCATCGCATCCTTATAGGCGTCAAAGCCCACGAACTTGCGGCTGTCCGGCACGTCCACCTTGTCGGTGCCTTCCACATTTTTACCGTTGGCATCTTTATATTTTTTGGAAGTAAGACTCTTGTAGGAAGTTTCCAGACGGTCGCGGAAGGCATCAGCCATCGCTACGATCTTCACGTTTTGCTTAGTGCTGAGGGCCTGCGCCGCTGCGCCGGTTCCGCGTCCGCCACAACCAATCAGTGCCACCTTTATAGTATCGTCCACGTTGCTGTTGAAGCCATAGGATGAGAAAGGGCTCAGGGCAATTCCTCCGGCCAGTAGTCCGGAAGCTTTCAAAAATTCACGTCTTTTTTGTTCCATGATTGTTTTTTTAAATGGCAATGAGCAATCGGCTTTCGGCCCTCCGCTTTTTTACCTTAGATTATTAAAGTTTAAGAATTCAGTTTATTAGAGCAAAGAACGTTTGCTAATCGGTTTACTTATTTGACTGATTATAAATTGCTTAATTATACTTCATATCATTAAGCCAATGGCCGAAAGCCGACCGGTGACAGCCCGTATCAATAATCTTCGATCAATCCTGGATTGTAATAGGCCTCAATTTCTTCTGGAGTTGGTGTTCTGAAGGGACGTACCAGCCTCATTCCCAGGAACGAAGCGTTAGTCATCCACCATTCGCTCTTGGGGAGTTGCGGGTCTAGCATCTTCCATTCGGCCGAAGAGGGCGTCCGTGCGGCGGAGCGAGCTACGGCTGCATCGTCGTCCCAGGAACCGCCTCTTACAGAATTGGGATACAACTCCGTGACGGGTACGTAAGGGTTATTCATCACTCCGTCAGCTTTGGCATAAAAATCAGGGAGGTACTGGTCGAGCGTCCATTCCATCACGTTGCCGTGCATGTCGTACAAGCCCCAGGGGTTGGGTTTTTTGGTGCCCACCTTCTTGTAAGTACCACCGCTGTTCTTTTTGTACCAGGCATACTCATCCAGCTTAGCCGGATCGTCACCGAACGAGTAAGCCGTTTTGGTACCTGCCCGGGCGGCGTATTCCCACTCCGCTTCGGTGGGCAGGCGGTAAAAAACGCCCGTTTTATCATAAAGCCATTTGCAAAAATGAATGGCCGAGTACTGTGTCATATTGATGGCCGGGTAGCCCGCGCGGCCCATCCCGAACGACATATCCACATAGGGTGGGCTGGGTCGGGTGCTGGCGTCGGTCTTTTCCACACTTTTCTCATCGTCGGGATAGCGTTTGGCCATTTCGGCCTCCATATTTTTGAAAGCGTACAGGTCAAAAAAGTCCCAAGTCACTTCGTATTTGCCCATCCAGAAGCCATCTAGTTTTACTTTATGCTGTGGACCTTCGTCGGCATTGCGGTTTGCTTCGGAAGCCGGACTGCCCATCAGGAATTCTCCGCCGGGAATGGCTATCATTTCGTATTCCTGGTTAGTACCGGGTATTTTCTGAGCGTAATTGGCGGGCTTGTCCTGAGAATAAACGCTGGAACTGGCAAAAAAGAAGAGTCCGGCGGCAAGGTATTTCAAATTCATGGGGGATAATTGGGAAATGGTACTCGTAGTGTTATTGTGTTTGAGGTGGAACAAATTGATTCCACCAAAGTCGTTAAAGGTGGAATTGGCCCTTACTACAATTAGTATAAAGGAGACAGAACCACTAAGGTACCCATAAACGGAGAAAATTTTTGGATTCTGGAAAGAAAATACTCCTTTTGGTTTAAAATTGGATAGTGTCAGATAGGTAGAGCGTTGCCTCTTCCGCTTTTTGTAAAAACAAAAATCATTGATGAAACTAGATTTACCTTTTTTTATTTTATGAAAGGTCAGTCATCTGATCCGGTTCTTCTTATAGATTCTCTTTCCAAGTCCTTTGGTGGTATCAAAGCGCTGGACAATGTTCTGTTTACCCTTCATCGGGGCGAGGTACACGCGCTAATGGGCGAAAACGGCGCAGGCAAATCTACGCTGATGAAGATTTTGATGGGACTGGAAACCGCCGATTCGGGCGAAATTATTCTTGCCGGAGAACCCTGGCAAAGTCAGGGCGTGCGGGATGCGCTGGATCGGGGAATTTCCATGATTCATCAGGAATTGCAGGTAGTACCGGAACTCACCGTGGCCGAAAATATTTTCCTGGGCCGTGAAAGTACCCGCTGGCTTCCGGGTTGGCTGGACGATCAGAGTATCTACCAAAAATCAAAACAATTACTGAATGACCTGGGCGTAGCGCTGGACGCCCACACCAGGATGAAGTACCTGAGCGTGGCCGAAATGCAGATGGTCGAAATCGCCAAAGCTATTTCGTACGATGCCCGGGTGATTATTATGGACGAGCCTACCTCGGCACTTTCCGACAAGGAGGTAGCTACACTTTTTAGAATCATCAAGGATTTAAAAAGTAAGGGCGTGGCTATCATTTACATCTCGCACAAAATGGAAGAAATCGCCAAAATAGCCGACACCGTCACGGTACTGCGCGATGGGAAATACGTTGGGACTAAACCCGCCGCTGAGCTTGATCAAAGTACCCTGATTGCGATGATGGTTGGGCGCACGATCGACAGCCTTTTCCCGGAGGCGTTGGCGGAAAAGGGCGAGGTAGTTCTTTCGGTTAAAAAGCTGAGCATTCCCGGCAAATTCCAGGACGTTAGTTTCGAGCTGCGAGCGGGCGAAGTACTTGGTCTGGCCGGACTCATGGGGGCGGGCCGGACGGAGGTAGCCCGCGCGATCTTTGGGCTCGATCCGCTGGTGGAGGGTGAAGTACTTGTTAAAAATAAAAAAATATCCATCCGCTCACCGCAGGACGCCATCCGGCACGGCATCGGCTATGTGAGTGAGGATCGCAAGGGCTGGGGGTGTATTCCCGGAATGTCGGTACAGCACACGATGACGCTTTCGAGTCTGCGCGACCATCTCCGAAACGGCTTCATCGACGCCAAAAGCGAACAAGCCGCCGCAAGCCGGATGGCGACGGACCTGCGCATCAAAACCGCCGGGCTTTCCCAGCAGGTAATACAACTCAGTGGCGGCAATCAGCAGAAGGTACTAATTGGTAAAACGCTGCTCGCGGAGCCGGAAATCATCATTTTTGATGAACCCACACGCGGTATCGACATTGGGGCCAAGCACGAAATCTACAAGCTTATCCGTCAGCTCACCGCGCGGGGAATCGCGGTGCTGCTGATTTCGTCCGAACTACCCGAAATCCTGGGCATTTGCGATCGGGTGCTAGTACTTGCGCAGGGAAGGCAAACGGCGGTACTTTCGGGTGAAGCAATTAGTCAGGAAACAATTATGTACCACGCGATCCAACGATAGCCTACCAGTCGCTGACAAGGTTTTGTCAAAGTCAGGATACGGTGAAAAGGAATTATTAAACATGAAAGAAAAGATTACCACCACAATTTTTCAAGCCAGAAACTCATACAGCGCCAGGGTTCGCAGCTTGGGCGTATTTGGCATCCTACTGGCCTTCGTGGTTATTTGTGCCGCTCTGGCTTTGACGACGCCGCGCTTCCTGACGGTGGGTAACCTGACGATAATCCTCACACAAGTGTCCATTAACGCCCTGCTGGCCTTCGGTGTCACATTCGTTATCATTACGGGCGGGATAGATTTATCGCTGGGTTCGATGGTAGCCGTCACGGGCGTGGCGGCAGCTCTGTTCGCACATCCCGACACCTATCCGCTGGTCGTGCCGTTGGGGGTTGCGCTGGCGGCGGGCTTGGCGATGGGGGGCTTTAATGGCCTGGTTATAACCAAAAGCAAAGTACCCCCCTTTATCGTTACGCTTGGCACGATGACCATCGGGCGCGGACTAGCCCTGATACTGAGCAAGGGGCGGCCTGTTTCCAACCTTTCGGAGGCTTTCAACTTTATCGGAGGGGGCCAGGTGTTGGGCATACCTTTTCCCATTATCATTCTGGTTGTGGTTTTTGGACTTTGTTCAATTTTGCTCAAAAAGACCATCTGGGGGCGCTATATGTACGCCGTGGGCGGCAATGAACAGGCGGCAAGGGCATCAGGAATATCGGTTGTAAAGGTCAAAATGATCGTCTACACACTCTGCGGGGTACTTGCTGCCCTGGCGGGCGTCGTGCTGACTTCCCGCATCACCACCGGACAACCCAATGCCGGGCAAGGCTTCGAACTTGACGCCATTGCTGCCGCCATCATCGGCGGCACCAGTACCTCGGGCGGCAGCGGCACTATGACCGGGACGCTCATTGGCGCTTTGCTGATCGGGGTAATCAGCAATGGACTGGATTTGCTCAATGTCACCTCTTATTATCAGGAAGTAGTGATGGGGATAATTATTATTGGGGCAGTGGTACTTGACGGGTTAAATCGAAAAGGATAAGTAAATCCTTTCCCTTTTGCCTCTTTACCCAAAGTACTTTCCCTCTAAACCATGAAGCAAATTCTCCTGATCCTTACTTTCTTTTTTATCTTAACTGGCTGCAATCAATCCGGCGACGGCGCTGAGGGCAATAAACCGCTCATCGGTGTTTCGATGCTCAGTATGCAGAATGAATTCATCGTCAGTGTGAGTGACGAGCTGGAAAAAAAGGCCGAAGCCGTTGGGGCAGAACTCATTGTGGTGGACGCTGAACGGTCGGCGTTGAAGCAGATCGAGCAGGTCGAAAGCTTCATTGCGCAGGGGGTGGATGCCATTATTATGAATCCCTGCGAAGTGGAAGCAAGTTCGCCCGCCGTGACCAAAGCGATGGCGGCGGGTATCCCGATTGTCAACGTCAACTCGGCTACCGCCACCCAGCCTACGGCTTTCGTCGGTTCCGACGACGTGGAGTCGGGCCGCATCGCGATGGAGTACATTGCCAAGCGGTTGGGAGGGAAAGGCAATGTGATCATGATTCATGGCTACATGGGACAGGCTGCCCAAATCCAGCGGGAGCAGGGCGCGCGCGAAATTTTAAAAAAATATCCTGATTTAAAACTACTGGCTCACCAAACGGGAGAATGGGATCGCGCCAAGTCTATGTCGCTGATGGAAAACTGGATTCAGTCCTATGGTAATAAAATAGACGCGGTTTTTGCCCAAAACGACGAAATGGGGATGGGGGCTGTCAAAGCGCTGGGTGCCGCCGGTATGAATGATAAGGTGGTAGTTGTGAGCATCGACGCCATTCCCGATGCATTACAGGCCGTGGAACAAGGAACACTGGATGCCACCGTATTTCAGAATGCCGGGCAGCAGGGTGCTCAGGCCATCGAAACTGCTCTGAAAATTATTGACAAGCAGCCCTACGAAAAGGAAGTAATGATTCCGTTTCAGCTGGTAACCAAGGAAAACGTGGCGGAATTCAAGTAGTAAAGCGCTGCCATTGTCGGATTTTCTTGCCATTTTTGTGAGGTACGTACTTGTCCCAACCGTCTTCACTTATGCATTACGCCCAATACTTCAACGGCCAAATTCTACCCAACGATACTGATCTGCTCAAAACCAACGATCTTGGTTTACTGCGCGGCTACGGGATGTTCGACTACTTCCGTACCTATAACGGTTCTCCTTTTCGCTGGGACGATTATTGGGCGCGATTCGCAAACTCAGCCCGGTCACTGCACATGGCTCCCCCCCTGACGCAGCAGGAAACCGCTGATGTTCTGACCGATCTTTACAAACGTTCGGGTGAGGCTGAGGTAGCTTTCCGTTTTGTGCTGACGGGCGGTTACGCCGCCGACAGCGTCACGGTGACCCAACCCAATTTCCTGATCCGCTGTGAGCCATTGCCCAAAGATAATCCCGCCTCCCTGCGTGACGGGATCAAGGTACTGCCTTACGATTACGT
This sequence comes from uncultured Persicitalea sp., assembly GCA_964500445.1. Lineage (GTDB taxonomy): Bacteria > Bacteroidota > Bacteroidia > Cytophagales > Spirosomataceae > Persicitalea. The sequence continues at coordinate 61,801 of CAZCOG010000036.1, forward strand.
CCGCGATTTGCCCGAAATCAAGACGACCAACTACCTCCACATGATTTTGCAGGCCGGAGAATTGAAGGCGCAGGGGGCGGCCGATTTGCTTTTCCACAAAGGCGGCGAGATCAGCGAACTCACCCGAAGCAACGTTTTCCTTTTCAAAGGCGATGCGCTCATTACACCCGACCGCAACGTGCTGAACGGCATCACCCGGCGAGTGTTTCTCGAACTCGCCGCTCCACACTTCGATGTGCAGGTACGGCCCGTACTTTTCGACGAGTTCATCAACGCCGACGAGTGCTTCACCACCAGCACTACCAAATGGGCGGTACCTATTGTGCGGGTCGGTGATCATACTATTGCCGACGGCCGGCCCGGTAAGCGAACGACGTTTTTACGGGAATTGTTTTTAAAGATGGTGGATGATTGGGGGAAATGAGAACATGCGCTGGTATATGGGATGGTTGTAACTCGGCGACTGTAATAGAAGGTGCTACGGTAAGGGCACTACGAAGAACTTTATCTTGGGTCTGTAAAATTGGATGGTAATGAAAAATTATAACGATACTTGCTTCCATTGCCCATGCCGGGCATCGGGACGATGTCAGCTACCTTCTCAGCAGCAGCATCTACATCTGCCGTCGAATAGGCAATTGACCCGGTTTTTACGTCTCTGACAAAAATACTATATTGAGATTTTTCAACAGGGGGCAGTACCTGTAGGATCGGAGATGAACTATTTTGAGGTACGATGCCTGCACCATTAACTCCCCAAGCAAATGTATAGTCTCCTGATCCTCCTTCGACGCTAGCTTGAATGGTTTGGTTACCAGTAGTGGCATCGGTGATAACGTTCGTTTTTACTTTCAGTTGGGCAAACAAGGAGGTACAGCTCAACAGGCAAGTAGCCATCATCAAGAAAACAGTCTTTTTCATAAAAGAAAGATTTTTTTGTTTAAAAAGATTATCGGTAAACATACTTATAAGTATTCAAGAAATCAAAAGCTGGGGTTGATAAAACACGATTTCGCGTATCGGCATTACACTCCTTGCAGTTTTTATTACGAAACTTTGGCACGACCTAGCAGCGGACGAATCTCCTTATATGCTTTATCTTTGTCGAAAGCGATGCAATTTCTTATGACCTCTATTGAATTTATACCCACCGAGCTGCCGGAAGAACTTCTGGAAAAATACGAAACCGTCATCGGCCTGGAAGTACATTGCCAACTCCTGACCGAATCTAAGCTCTTTGCTTCGGACACGAATCGCTTCGGTGGCGAGCCCAACACGCACATCAGTCCGTTAACGCTGGCATTGCCCGGTACTTTGCCCAAACTGAATCAAAAGGCCGTGGAATACGCCGTGCGCCTTGGACTGGCCTGCGGTTGCGACATCAGCCGTCGCACCATTTTTGACCGCAAAAACTACTTCTACCCCGATTTGCCCAAGGGCTACCAGATCTCGCAGGACAAAGCCCCGATTTGTGTGGGGGGCGGCGTGACGGTTACGACCAAGAACCGGGAAAATAAGCAGGTAGAGCGTACGATTCGCTTTCACCACATTCACCTGGAAGAGGATGCTGGCAAGTCGGTACACGATGGCAGCAGCAGCGATACCCAACTAGACTACAACCGCGCCGGGACGCCGCTGGTAGAAATGGTGTCGGAGCCGGACCTGCGTTCGGCGGAGGAAACGGGGGCTTTCGTGACCGAAATTCGCCGCTTGGTGCGGTACCTCGATATCAGCGATGGCAACATGGAGGAAGGCTCACTCCGCTGCGATGTCAACGTATCGGTGCGGCCGTTTGGCCAGGAAGAATATGGTACCAAGGTGGAAATCAAGAATATGAACTCCATCCGCAACATTATGCGGGCCGTAGAATACGAGCGGCGACGGCAGGTAGCGACGCTGGAAAATGGTGATGCGCTTTTTCAGGAAACACGGATGTTCGACGCTGAAACGGGCGAAACCTACGGGATGCGCGTCAAGGAAACGATGAACGATTATCGGTATTTTCCCGATCCTGACCTTTGCCCCGTTGAATTGACCGAGGAAAGAGTCCAGGAAATAAGAAGCCAAATGCCCGCTCTGCCACGCGAACTGCGGGAAAAGTTCGTCAGTCAGTATGGTATTCCGGCCTACGACGCCGAGCTGCTCACTGATACCCGCGACACCGCCCGTTACTTTGAAGAATTGTGCGGCCTGACGACGTACTATAAAACTGCCTCCAACTGGCTGATGGGTCCCGTCCGCTCGTATCTGAACGAAAACGGTACGGAAATTGCGGCTTTTCCGCTGACGCCGGGAACGCTGGCTGAACTCATTGAGTTGATAGAGACACAGGTTATCAGTCATTCGGTAGCAACGCAAAAGGCCTTCCCGGCTTTGCTGGAAGAACCTGACCGCTCGCCGCGCGAACTGGCCCAAGCCAACGACTGGCTCCAAAACCGCAATACAAATGAACTCGAAACGTTGATAGACGAAGTGTTGCAAGCCATGCCCGATAAGGTAAAAGCTTATCAGAAAGGTAAGAAAGGTTTGATGGGGCTTTTCGTCGGAGAAGTAATGAAAAAATCGAAAGGCAAAGGCGATCCGAAAATAATCAATCAGCTTTTGGCCCAAAAACTTAATTAATCAGCAGTTGACAATGAAGAATGGACAAATGCTTATAGAAAGAGCAAAGTACCTTGCGCTATTCATGTTATTGAGCGTCTTTGCGTTTGCGCAGCAGGAGCCTGCCGCCAAGGAGTTTACGGTGTCAGGAAAAGTGAAAAATGGTGCGGCGGGAGAAAAGGTTTATCTGCAATTTTCGACCAATCCGCCCGTGACGCTGGATTCGACGACCCTGGCTGCCGATGGTACTTTTACCATTAAAGGCACGGAAAAAGATGGCGGTAATTTTTATATGCTCAATATCGCCGACCGCCAGAAAATTGTGTTGCTCGTGGAAGGGGGCGAGAACTTTGTGGTCACGACCGACGGGTACGACAAGAACGATAAGGGCCAACCCGGTAAGTACGAAGTAAAGGGTTCCAGGAACATGGACTATTATGCCCAGCTCATGGAAATGAACCAGGCGATGGTCGATAAAGTCAACAAGTGGAACGACGAATACGCCAAGGCTACCGAGAAAAAGGATAACAAGAAAATGCAGGAGATTCAGGCCAATTTCCAGACTGCCGAGATAGAGCATGTAGCCAAAATAAAGGCGCTCCTGCCCGAAATGGGTACTTCGCTGGTGGCGATTTTTGCCGCCAATAATATGCTCAATCCTGAGCGGGACTTTGCCGAAATGGAAGCAGTAGCCCAGCGCTTCGAGCAGGAAAAGGCCTCGTCCAAAATTGCCCAATCCTACATTGGTTTCGTCAAACGGATGAAGGGCGTTTCGGTGGGCGATATGGCGCCCGATTTTACGCTTAATAGTCCCGAAGGACAGGATGTGACGCTCTCATCGCTACGTGGCAAGTACGTACTGATCGACTTCTGGGCATCGTGGTGTGGCCCCTGCCGCATGGAAAACCCCAATGTGGTGAAGCTCTACAATAAGTACAAGGACAAGGGCTTTGCGATCTATGGCGTTTCGCTCGATAAAGATAAAGCGGCCTGGCTCGCCGCCATCAAAAAAGATAATCTGACTTGGACGCACGGCTCCGACCTGAAATTCTGGAATTCTGCCGTAGCCCAGACCTACGGCGTCAACGCCATTCCGGCTACTTTTTTGCTGGATAAGGAAGGCAAAGTAATCGCGAAAAACTTGCGTGGACCTTCACTGGAAGCTAAAATCAGCGAATTACTTGGCAGCGAGTAGTCCTAAACCAACAATCGTTATTTATAAAAAGCCCGGCCCCGCGTCGGGCTTTTTCGTTACTTTGTGTTTTTTGTGCAACCCTCAACCTTTAAACAATACTCATGAAAATTGCCATCGTTGGCTGCGGTAACATGGGCATGGCTTTCGCCCGTGCCTTTCTGAAATTTGATTTGGTAAAAAAAGAGGACTTCCTGCTTGTGGAAAAAAGCGCCGAGCGGAAAGAAACCTTGCATAGCTTCCAGCCTGGGGTATTGACAGGAGTAATCAGCCCCGAGATTGGCACGTATGATTTGGTGATTCTTTCGGTCAAACCGCAGGATTACGCGGCAGTAGCAGCATCGTTGCGTGAGGTTATTCAGCCCTCGCAGATCGTGCTTTCGATTATGGCGGGTATTTCTATGCAAACCATCCAGGAATCACTGGCCCATCAGCCCGTAGTAAGGGCCATGCCCAATACGCCTGCGATGCTGGGCATGGGGATTACGGCCTACGCCGCTTCACCCGAGGTGGAGCGGGGGCAGCTGCGCAAAGTAGAAAACCTCATCAACGCCACCGGGCGTTCGGTTTTCCTAGAAGACGAAAGCCAGCTCGACGCCGTAACCGCCCTGAGCGGCAGCGGCCCGGCCTATTTTTTCTATCTGGTAAAAACCATGATCGAAGCGGGCAGGCAAATGGGTTTTGAGGAATCGGTAGCTACACTGCTGGTGAAGCAAACCATGCTTGGCTCCTACCACCTCATCAACAATGCCGACCGCTCGCTCGATGAACTCATCAAGGCGGTGGCTTCGAAAGGAGGCACTACCGAAGCAGCCCTGAAAGGCTTCGAGGAAGGCAAACTGGCCGACGCCCTTACGCAGGGCATTCACGCGGCCCAAAAGAGAGCTACCGAGCTTTCCCAGGGGTAGTTGGGAAAGTTCGGTAGAAACTCAAGAGTAAAGCACGCAACGAGAGGCAAGTTTGTTCAATTTGCCTCTTTCGCCATTTTATCCAGCAGGAGGTACCTATCCCGGTACTTTTCCGGCGCGGCCTTCGTCTGCACATCGATGTGCATCACGGGAGCGGGCTGGCCGCTTTTCAGGGCGGGCCAGTTCGGGACGCCCAAACCGTTGGGATCGCCCGTTTTAATAAAATTGGCAAAGAAAAGCTGCATGATTTCTGACACCTTGTAATCTTCCGGCTGCCAGTCGTATACCCGGTTAGTAGGTAAATTACCAAGTGCGTACTCGATTTCAGCCGAGTGAACGGCACCCTTCGGAGCCGGGGGCCTTTTGGCTTTCGAGTCGTCGTTTCTGGTGATGCCGCCCGCCAGGTTGGCCGTTGCGTTGCCCATCTCTGGCCGCATCTCCGGGCGAGGACGGGCGTAAAGATAACGGTACACCGGCTTACCGCCGGTCTGGCTGTGTAGATCAGCCCATTTCCAGGTACCAAAGCCGATGAAGCGATCCCCGGCCATATCGGTAGCCACCTGCTCTACTTCGGCGTCGGTAGCCGGCGAATAAACCTTAAGCAATGGGTCGGCCTGCTCACCGTACATTTTTTTTACGGCACTGGTAAAGTTGTCGCGTGTGGGAGTCTCTTTCCCCAAAATACCCTGATAACCGCTTTCCTGGGTATTCCAGCCCACTAATAAGGGAACATGGGCCTGTTGCCCGTTAACGAAAACCTCAGTGGGAGACTTCGGGAAAAAGTACCCGTCCACTACTGCCGAAAAGCGGGGAATGCCGGGCTTGGTGGTAGTTTCCAGTAGTTGCTGGGCAGGCATTTTTCGCAGGTCAGCCAGTGAAGTCGCTCCCACTGCTTTTCCAAACTCTATACCCGTTTGCTCTGCTTCGGACAAGGACGAAATCGGGCGAGAACCCAGCAGCGATCCACTCTCGCCGATAGCACCGGCTATCAGATTTTTTGCCAGTGGGGAAGCCATTTGAGCGCTTACTGAGAATGATCCTGCCGATTCGCCGGCAATAGTCACCCGATTGGGATCGCCCCCGAAGGCGGCAATATTTTTCTGTACCCATTGCAGCGCTGCGGCCTGATCCAGGAAACCGTAGTTGCCTGATGCTTTGTTGGGAGATTCTTTTGACAATTCAGGATGGGAGAAAAATCCAAAAATCGTGAGGCGGTAATTGACCGTGACGGTTACGATGCCGTGGCGCGCCAGGCTCTCGCCGTCGTAGCGCGGCTCCGAGCCATCCCCTGCTATCAGGCCACCGCCATAGAAATAAACTAGTACCGGGAGGCGGTCGGAGGAAGTTTTGGCGGGTGTCCAGACATTGAGGTACAGGCAGTCTTCGCTGACACCATCGGAGCGAAAATTCATATCTCCAAAAATGGGCAATTGCATGGCGCGGGGACCGAATTTATCAGCTTTGCGCACGCCCGTCCAATTTTTGACGGGCTGCGGCTCGCGCCAGCGCAGGTCGCCTATTGGTGGTGCGGCAAAGGGAACTCCTTTGAAAGCCCGGATACCCGACTCGTCTACGCCTTCCAAAGTACCGTTGGCGGTTTTGACTTGCAAGGCAGGCGCGCTGGTGTTTGACTGGGCAAAGCACCAGATGGGGAATAGAATAAAAATGAATATCTTTTTCATGATCACAATGTTTTGATAAATCCGATAATGTGAGCCCTAAGGCGAATACTTATTTAAAGAACAGTAGCCTGGCAATATAACTATGTCTTCGGGTGAGTGCCTGATTTATTTAGAAATTAGCTCTGTCGCCAAAAGGAAATTCTCATTTTTCGGGCTGACTCCTCTTCTTGATAGATTCTTCCCGCTTCCAATTGCTCAATTTTCAGCTCTCTTGATTGGGGCATGTTTGCGCAAACTGCGGGATATCCATTTTTAATAAGCGGAATACGATAAAATCGCCGTTACTGGTCAGATTGCTATGGCCCGGGTTCACCTTATCCAACCCACGAAATCAGATGGTACTTTGTCTCGATATGATTTTTGTCATGCCGTCAGGAAATTAGAATCATGTCCTGCTCCGGGTCGAAAAAGTAGTTTTGGCCCTTTCAATTTTTCTTTAATTCCGTAGTCATACAATTATAGTGATGCATTCCTTTCATATCCCCGTTCTCGGCCTGGGTTATTCGGTCGATACTCCTATTAAAGTGGCTCCTTATGGCATCAGTTCCGTGGCGTCCATCGTCGATGATGAAATGATTGAGAGAATGCGGAAGTACCATGCCCTAAAATCCCGTAAGCCTTTTGAACCAATTCAGAAAAGCGAACCTGATTTCCGAAGCCGTCGCATCACGGCTTATCTCAATCTGATGGATGAAATTATCGACGATACGTTCAATCATCTGCGCCGCGAGCCTTTCGGAGAAACTACCGGAATCACCCGCTATTTCGAGCTTTTGCCGGATTATTCACCCCTGAAAAAAGAGTATGTCCGCTGGCTGAATACACAGAACCAGGCTGAAAAAGCGCAGCTTGAGCAAAAGCTACGGGAGGGCCTGGTGAAAGGCAGCATCGATGTCAATATTATGTCCAAGGTGGACAAAATGAACAAAAGTGCGAGCGGAGAAATGCTGGGCGATGAAGACTCGGATGCTTCTGCCGCGCTTCGGGGCTTTGCCCAAAGTACGCTCACTTCCTCACTGGTACTTTCAGCCGGTATGAATCCCCGGTTGTACGGGTACCTGGAAAAATTCCCGGATTTTTATCCTGATGAAAATGGCTGGCTGAGAAAAAAGATCATTTTGAAAGTAAGTGACTTTCGTTCGGCGTTTATTCAGGCGAAGTTCTTGGCAAAAAAGGGAATTTGGATATCAGAATTTCGCATCGAATCGGGTTTGAATTGTGGCGGCCACGCCTTCGCAACCGAGGGCTATCTGCTGGGCCCAATCCTGGAAGAATTCAGGAGCAGGCGCAAGGAAATGGAGGAAGAGTTGTTCGCAATGTACCAGGCCGCCCTGGCGGCGAAAGGAATGGAAATCGCCTTAATGCCTGCTTTGCTAATTACGGTGCAGGGTGGAATCGGGACGGCCAAAGAACATGAGTTTTTACTCCGGCATTACGGCGTAAATGCCACGGGCTGGGGTAGCCCGTTTTTGCTGGTACCCGAGGTGACGAACGTGGACGCCGGCACGCTTAATGATCTCGTGGAGGCAGATAGCAGCGATTATTACGTCAGTGACTCCTCGCCTTTGGGGGTACTTTTCAATAATTTCCGCAAGAGTTCTTCCGAAAAACAGCGCCTGGAACGGATTGCCAAAGGCCGGCCCGGCAGTCCTTGCAAAAAGAAGTACCTCGTTTCCAATACCGAATTTACCGAAGAACCTATTTGTCTGGCCTCCCGGGAGTACCAACACCTGAAACTGGGCCAGCTAAAAAGCCTGAATCTCGACCCCCAGGAGTATGAAGTACAGGTCGATGCCGTCACGCAAAAGCTTTGCCTGTGTGATGGATTGAGTGCGTCGACCTTGCTGAAAAACAGACTTTTGAGCGCCAGAGAAGACAAGGCTGTGGCGATCTGTCCGGGCCCAAATCTGGCCTGGTTTTCCCGAATTTGTTCCTTAGAAGAAATGGTGGGACATATTTACGGAAAAACAGATCTGCTCGCCGGAGTAAAACGCCCGAATATGTTCGTCAATGAGCTGAATCTTTACGTTGAGTACTACCACAAGGAGCGTGAGATTTATCAGAAGAATCCTACCCCAAAAAAGTTGAAAAATTTGCAAAAATTTGCAGAACAGCTTCTGTTGGGTATCGATTATTACAAGACGTTGCTTGGCGATCTGGCCGATTCAGAAGAAAACCGGGAAGCCATGTCGGTTCAACTGGCTGAAAGCGAGGAAAAAATAAAAGAAAGCGAGGTTGCGTTTGCTTAATAGAAGATTTATCTGTTATTCCCGGCCTTTTTGATCAAGGTAGTGTTCATTTTGTAGCTCTTTTAGTTTTCCGGCGTAGGCGGAGTCATGGATCAGATCATGATCTTCGCCCGGATCATTACTAAAACTCAGTTTGAACGCTGTTCGGGCAATTCTTCTCATAATTTTTTATCAAGTGGAAACCCGGTAATCCTGAATGAGTAATGTGACCGTGCGACTGACTACCCGAGTGTTATCCGCAGAGGCTTGTTACTTCTTCCGGTGCGTATCCCCTTGAACTCCCGCCACACGTCGCGGTCGGGCTCACCGACGCGGACGGTGTACTTGCCTTTCTGGAATACGGGCGGACGGAATTGCTGCCCCTTGATCCGTAACGTGTATTCTATCTCGTTGGTGGTTTCGTTAATCACCTGCACCACGGCGTTGGGGTGATCGCTCACTTCGATGTCGGGCAGGTATGCGTAAGGCGTTCGGCCGTAGTTATC
>CAZCOG010000037.1:0-69490 GCA_964500445.1 uncultured Persicitalea sp.
GGTTGTTGTCATTTTAATTTTTTTTAAAATATCACTCATTGAACCAAGCAAATATAACAAACACTGGTTTCAAAAAGCAGATTACTTTTTATCAGACTTCGCGCGCAAGCGCGCAAAAACTTATTATTTAATTTTATTAGTAACGATTTGTTTTACATAAGAAATATTCTGTACCTTTCGTGTAAAAATCACATAATAGCCCCATTCTTATTTAAAAAGTACAATTTTGTAACGTTAATTACTTTAACCCGTACAATTACTTCCTGATTTGGAAATTGAGCGGTACACCCTCATGAAGCTTTTGAATAGTATCAGGCTTGAGTCGGCTACCAACCGGCGACTGGTTAAGTTCTTAGTTTCAAATCAGCTCAGGCTGATTAGCAATGTTAGATGAAATATGTTCCGTAAGGCCGAAAAGCGTACTATCCTAATTATGGACGACGCACCCGGGATTCAAAAAATTTTGACCGTCCACTTACAAAAGGACTATGAACTCGTTGTTAAAAACGATGGAATGGAAGGTATGGAGTGGCTTGACGAAGGGCATTCGGTAGATTTAATTCTCGCGGATTTGAAAATGCCAAATCTGGGAGGAAAGGAGTTTTTGCAGATTATTCGTTCAAGCAATTTTTATAAAGACATCCCCGTGATTATGCTTTCGGCCGAGAGCGAAAGCGGTGAACGAATAGATTGTTTAAGGAAAGGTGCGGATGATTTTATTGAAAAACCATTCAACCCGGCAGAGGTTTCGGCCAAAATTCAGGTAATCTTACGTAGATATAAGGGATCTGCGTGACTTTATGACCATTTTTCAGTCAGTTATATTTGAGAGATTAGAAAATCACTCGGATAGCTGAACCAGGCGATTTTAAAAGATTGCCAACCAAGTTAGTAACACACACACACACTAAAATGAGTTTTAATCAAAACAATGACCCGTCCGGGTCAGGAAGAGGCATTACTGTATCCGGTAGTGCAGGCTCCCCCAGGGTGAGCCCCCAAGAATTCCAAGAAGTTTTTAGAGTAGAGGCACATTGCCGCATCGTGCTGCTAAGCAACAGCCAGAAACAGCATACGTCTTTTGCAAGGCGTTTTGCCGGAGCCCTAGACATCAAGAGCTTCACCAGCGGCGAAGAATTGCTTGACGCCCTGGCTGCAGGGTATCCCGCCGATGCTATTGTGGCCAGTACCGAAGGCGAAGGATGGGAAGTTCTGAACACGGTCCGTTCCAACGCCAAGCTTTCCCAAATCCCGGTGATTATGCTGGCTCATGAACTTACTCCTGAGGTAATTCAGCAAGCAAGATTTCAGAAGGCCGACGACGTTTTCGATGAAGAGTTTACAGAAGGAGACCTCGTTATGAGGTTGCAGTTTCTCCTACGTAAGAAATGGTATGCGACAGATTTTGCGTCGCCAATGGCTCGTCATTTCCGCGCCGGTACACCCTTCTGGAAGCGGATCAGCGATATACTGCTGGTCAGTATTGCACTCCTGCTTTTATCCCCCATATTTCTTCTGGTCTCGCTGGCAATCATGATTGATTCCAAGGGGCCGGTTTTTTATAAGTCGAAGCGGGCCGGAAGTGGCTTTAAGGTTTTTGACCTGTATAAGTTCCGGACAATGCGAAAAGATTCTGATAAGTTGGTCAAGAGCATGGCTGCTTTGAATATGTACGATCAAAATACATCGCCAATTTTTGAAAGCAATTCAGTTTCGTTATGCGAAAACTGCCGGTCGAAGAATCTTGGCGTATGTCAGCAAAAACTGTTTTTTGACGGGCAGGAAGTCTGTGAACGGACTTACCAATTTGAGAAGAATCGAAAAGCAGCTTTTGTGAAATTTCAGGATGATCCCAGAATTACGAGAGTTGGCCATTTTATCAGGAATACCAGCCTGGATGAACTACCTCAGTTGGTCAATATCCTGCGGGGCGATATGTCGCTGGTCGGGAACCGTCCCTTACCGATTTATGAAGCTGAAAAACTAACTACGGATGAAAAAATTGCCAGATTTGCGGGACCAGCAGGCCTGACAGGCTACTGGCAAGTGACAAAACGTGGGAAAGGGCAGGCTGAGATGACGGAAAAGGAAAGAATAGAAATGGATATTTATTATGCCAAAAACTTCTCATTCTGGCTCGACATCAAGATTATGCTCAAAACCTTCCCGGCTTTAGTCCAGTCGGCCAACGTCTGATAAATCCATCAACCAACTTTAACCCAGTCATTCTGGGTAGGATCATAAGTCTTAATTACCCGGGCAGGATTCCCGACTACAACCGAGTAGTCGGGAATATTCTTAGTTACAATACTTCCGGCGGCTATGATGCAATGTTTGCCGACGGTAACCCCGGCGGTCACCACGACATTAGCTCCCAGCCAGCAGCCATCCCCGATAATAATCTTTTTCTTTTCGATTGGCTGATCCTTGATGGCTAAATGTGTATCCTTGTACGAATGATTTAGCCCGCTAACAACGACGTGCTGTGCTAAAATGACTTTATTGCCGATAATAACCGGACCGATAATTGCATTACTTAATCCAATAAGAGAATCTTTACCAATTTGTACATCACCCACTCCATTGTTTATGACCGTAAAATCTTCAATGATAGTCTTTTCGCCAATTATAAATTGATTGAAAGGGACCACATCCATTCTTACGGTCCGCCGAATTTTTACACCATTTCCGCGGACATGAAAAAAAGGATTCACCATAAGGTTGACCCACCCCCTGGGGCGGGGGTCATTACGGGGGAAAAGCATCCAGTGCGTGATTTTCTTTAATTTCGTATTGCGAAGAATGATTTCTTTGAAACCCATATCCGGTAATAGAAGAGTATAAATTAAGAATTATATCAGCGTTATAAAATCGTTACACCAAACAAACCGAATGATGGTTAAGTCATCATCCACCCATTCTGCCTTGGGTAGAGCAGGTTTTAACATTTTGTTTTTGAGCAAAAGACTAGCCTTCATGGCACCGTTTTTGCTTTTCTTAAATCATTCCGCGCTAGGTCAGGAAGAGATAGAAATTCAGGATGAAATTTCTTATCCGCTACTGGAAAGGCTGCTCATCACTGCGCGCACTAATTACCCAACCAAGAAAGTCTACGACACCAGAATCGAGATTGCTGAGAAAGCAATAAAACAATCGCGATTGTCTTATTTCGATATTTTCTCATTTTCCTACATTCTATCTCCTCCCGGTAGTGCGCAGGCTACTCTGAATCCTAATCAACTGACTGGTTATCAGGTTGGTTTTTTTGCTAACATAGGTACTTTACTCCAAAAGCCTTCCCAGGTTCAGCGGGCACGAAACGAATTGAAAATCGCTGAGCTCGATCAGGACGCCTACCTGCTTAACCTAGATGCGCAAGTGAAGCAAAGGTACTTTGAATACGTGAAAGCCAAAGCTATATATCGGATCATTGCGAAGTCAGCCCTGGATGCGCAGACCCTGGCCGAAGACGCCAAGTACCGATATGAACGAGGGGAAATTACTTTCGATGTGTATAACCGGGCTCTTTTAGAAGGATCGACGCGCCAGCAAAGTAAGGTCGGCATGGCGGGAGATATTCTGATTGCTAAAAGTAAGCTCGAAGAACTACTGGGTAAGCGACTAGAGGATATTCGATGAATGAATTAAGCTACTTTCTGAAATTTCTGAAAAGGAGACTCCTGATTTTGCTAGCCGTACCGCTGGTAGCAATGGTGGTGTGCTATTTGCTTACACGGAGACTACCAGATACTTACCTCTCGCGTGGCCGCGTGGCCACAGGTATCGTCGACAAGACAAGCCAATTGGTTATCTCCAGCATGGGGTCAATGGCGGAATCTGAAATTGACCGTAGCTTTGATAATTTGATTCAGATGATGCGGATGAAAAAAGTTATGGACCAGGTGTCCTATAAGTTGTTCGTCCATGATCTCACGGTGCCCAGGGATTCACTTTTTCGTCCTCTTTCGGATAAGCTGGAAGCGCTGGATGCCAGGACGAAACAAAGAATAGCCGCCATGCTCATTCAGAAAGACGATTCTTTGGGGAAGGGTGGGCAGGGCAAGCTGTACGAGGCTCGCATGAAGGTCGTAAACGATCTGATCAAAAGCATGGAGTATGATATTACCTCTATACTTGAAAAGCTGAAAATATACCGACTCTCTACCAGCGATTATCTGGAAGTCGAGTACGAAGCCGAAGATCCTCGTCTTACTGCTTTTGTTATTAACACCCTTTTTACAGAATTCAAGGATATGTACACGCGGCGATTGCTGGAAAGCAGTAATCGTACTTTAGTGTTTCTGGAAGATTTGGTCCAGCAAAAGCGCATAGCGCTTAATGAACGAATGGAGGCCCTCAAAAACTACAAGATCAGGAATAACGTCCTTAATCTTGATGAGCAGGCGAATGGGCTGTACGGGCACATCCTGGATTTTGAAACACAGCGGGAAGTAGCTAAAAAGGATGTAATGGCTTATCGGGCTGCTCTCAAAAATATAGACCAGCGCTTCGACCCGACGGATCGCCGTTATGTGGAAAGTGCCCTGGCTGATGCTAACCAGCAAATCACTATCGCCAGAAACAAACTTCAGAATGCCAACGATCAATATATAAAGAGCAATTTTTCGCCACGATATAAAGCAAAGGTTGATTCTCTGCAGGAAGTACTAAACCAGCAAATGCGCAACTCGACCGATGAGCCTGTCTATAGTCCACTTTCGGCGAAGGCTGATCTCATAAGCCGCAAACTTGAACTGGAAATCGCCTTGGAACTCGCTCAGGGAAGTATTGCCGCCATTGACGCCGAAGTGGATCGGCTTGGCAAAAAATACAGTGGTATGGTTCCCGATGAAGCAAGTATACAACAATTGGAGGCCAGCATTGAAATTGCAAGCAAGGAGTACACCGATGCCCTTCAACGCTACAACGACGAGCGATTGGAATCCTACTCACCCCTGACTCTGACAGTTGCGGAATGGGCTACTCCCGGAATAAAACTACCTTCAAAAAAACTTATTTTGGTCATTGTGGCAGGTGTGGGTGCATTTATTCTTTGTCTATTTGCATTTTCTATCACCTACTTTCTGGATAATTCCGTACGCACCCCGACCCAATTGGCTGATGTTACCGGACTCCCTGTACTGGGCAGGCTCAATAGGGTTCTGGGCGATAATGGCCTGCAAAGTCTAGATGATCTTCAGGCGACGGACGAGTCCATGCTATTATTTAAGGACCTGGTACGGTCCATCCGTTATGAAATTGACGAAGAAGCTGCCAGCCCCAAAATAATCGCCGTAGCCAGCCTGCACGACCAGGCCGGCAAAACTGACTTGGTCTACGGTCTGGCTTGGGCTTATTCGCGTATCAATCAGCGAGTGCTTGTCCTCGACGGGAACTTTAATTATCCTACTATCAGCCGCCAGGCGAATGCCAAAGCCGACATAAACGATTACTTTAATGGCCAGGATTCTTATCTTTACCCAGATCAAATCGATTTTCTGTCTACCACAGGCGGAGATCTCTCCTTGCTGGAAATTGCCGAGGAAAGTATGCTTCGTGAAAAATTTGCCCATTTAAAGGAGCAATATGACGTCGTGCTTATCGAAACCCCGCCCCTCACTGCTTCGAATCAGGCCAAAGAGTGGCTGGTGTTCGCAGATCGTATCGTAGCTGTATTTGCATATGGCGAGACTTTAAAAGACGAGGATAAAAGTAAACTGGATTATCTCAGAAGCCGGGGAACAACGCTGTCTGGTTGGGTACTTACCGGCACATCTGATGAAACAGATCCCTTGGGTCGCCCCCTGACCAGAATCTGAACATGGAACTACTCTTCTTCCTTTTCGTGCTTTTGCAGGCAATCGTGGGTATCAATCTGATTTTTCCTTTGATCTTGTACGCGCTTTATCTGCTCAGGACAGCTCCCTCAACCGAAAGTCGCGCTGTCTCGCCAAAGTTCACAGAGGAGGCAGATTATGCCATCATTGTGACTGCCTATCAGCAGACGCATCAACTACCCACCGTGATCAGTTCGCTGCTGCAGCTTCGCTATGCCAATTACCATATTTATCTGGTTGCCGATGATTGTGATCTTTCGGGTTTAGTATTGGAGCATCCCAAATTGAAGGTACTTCGCCCTGAAACCAAACTATCCAGCAATACCCGATCTCATTTTTACGCTATCCGGCACTTCGTGCGGCCGCATGAGAGGCTCATTATCATCGACAGCGATAACCTGGTGGAGCCGGAACTCCTTCACAAGCTTAACGACGGTTTTAACCAGGGATTTTCGGCGGTTCAGGGTGTCAGAGAGGCCAAAAATCTGGATACAGATTTGGCCCGGCTTGATGCCATGCGCGATATTTACTATCATTTCTACGATGGAAAGCTGTTATTTGGGGCAGGAGCATCCGCTACGCTGGCCGGGTCGGGTATGGCTTTTACCGTAGACTTATTCGAGCAATGCCTGGGAGAACTCACGGTGGACGGGGCTGGCTTTGACAAAGTACTGCAGGCGGAAATCGTTCGACGCGGGCAGCGAATCGCATTTGCCCCCGAAGCCATTGTGTACGATGAAAAAACTACCGGTTCCAAACAGCTGGTTGGGCAGAGGGCACGATGGATCAACACCTGGTTTCGATATTTTTCGTACGGTTTCGGAATTCTGGGGCAGGGAATACGACGCTGGAACCGAAATCAGTTCTTGTTCGGAATAGTGCTGTTGCGTCCTCCGCTGTTTCTTTTTCTGCTGGCGGCAATTGTCTTTACATTCATCGATCTGGTATTTTTTCCATTCCTTGCCCTGCTCTGGCTAGTTGGTCTTATCGCCTTTGTGGCAGGTTTTTGGCTGGCTTTGAGGCAGTCCAATACAGATCCCCGTATTTATGCTTCCATCGGCCAAATTCCCCGTTTCGTATTTTATCAGCTAGCTGCTTTACTTAAAGTCAGAAAAGCCAATCGGATATCGGTAGCTACCCAACATGGTGAGCCTGTATCCAGCCGGCCTGAGGCATAAATAAGGCTCTGCTTATGAAAGTATATCCCAGAAATGAACAAAGCGAGAGAAAGAGGAGATTGTCTCAGCTCACACTCATGCAGAAAATTCAGCGTTACCTGGCTATCATACTAGCCTTCGTGAGCGTCTTTATTTTTTTTGTGAAACTTTTGTTCTTCTGAAAAAAACCTACGCTTTTCCAATATTGCCTATGTCACTTGGGGCCTACCTGAAAAAGAGTATCTGGGATGAAAAACTGCTCAATCCTTTCGGGGTGGGGCTCCTGGTTTTGCTGGCCGTGTGCATGGCTTGGCTGGTGGGAACCTACGGTTTGCTTTCAGGCTTGCTCATAATCGTGGCACTTGTTGGCATTCCTGCGGTATACGGTATTGTTGCCTATCCAAAACTAGGTGTTGTAATTCTTCTCGTTGCGGGTTTTCTGCTCTTTTTTGTTCTCCGGTTAGGTTTGGATTTTCCCATTGGTACCGTTGTGGACGGCATTGAATGGTTACTGGTACTGGGCATGTACTTGTCCCTTCGCCGGCAGAAAGGAAAGTCAGTACTTAACAACCCGATCGCTGTCGCGATACTCATCTGGATAGTATACACCCTGCTGGAGGTAATTAATCCCTGGGCCGAGTCGCAAATGGCGTGGCTGTATACCGTCAGGACAGTAGGTGCTGTGACGCTCATGTACTTTGTGTTTGTCTCCCAGATTGACTCCCTGGTGTATTTAAGGGGACTGATATGGCTTTGGCTGGTGCTGGCTTTTGTAGGAGCGCTTTATGGTTTCAAACAAGAGTTTATCGGGTTTTCTCCCACCGAGTTCCAGCAAATGATTTCCGATCCAAAAATAGTGGAACTACTATTCATCGACGGTCACTGGCGTAAGTACTCCATCTTTTCCGACCCCGTCGCCTTTGCCTATAATATGGTAATGGCTGCCTTCATCTGCGTTTGTCTGATTCAGATCAATAAAGGGTTCTTTAAAAGGGTAGTTTTACTTGTGATAGCTGTATCCTGCATCGCGTCCATGCTCTTTGCGGGTACCCGAGGGGCCTATGTGTTGTTACCGGCGGGTTTTATGATGTTTTTTCTACTGCGTTTTAGCCGGACTATGCTGGTATTGGCAGGAGCGGCGGCTTTTGCGTTCGCTATCCTGATCACTATGCCGACCGGAAACCCAACTCTGTACCGCTTTCAGACCGCCTTTAAACCTAATGATGACCCTTCTTTTAATTTACGCACCTATAATCAAAAACGCATTCAGCCTTACATTCAAAGTCACCCTATCGGCGGCGGACTGGGGGCGACAGGGGTCTGGGGTATGCGCTTTGCGCCTGATTCCTACCTGGCCAATTTACCCCCCGACAGTGGATATGTGCGGGTAGCAGTCGAAATGGGCTGGCTGGGCTTGCTCCTTTTTTGCTGTCTGATTTTCATTATTCTCAAAACAGGCATCGATCACTTTTTTTTAATTCGCAATCCCGAACTCAAAGCCTATTGCCTGGCAATGACGCTCATCATCTTTGTGCTGGGGATCGGTAGTTACCCGCAGGAGGCATTCGTGCAGTTTCCTTCCAACATATTATTTTATCTGGCGGCAGCAATCATTCAGGTATCATTACAGCTCGATTCGGAGGTCGGGCAACCGATTGTGCCGGATAGCTTGCCAAGCCGGACTAGTCCTTCCAATTCAGGCGCAACAACTGCCAGGAATTCTTCACCCACCGCACTCTGAGGTACCCGAGGCGCAGGAGCCTAATGAAAGGATTACTGGATAGGCGCCACGATGGTTTTGTCCTTGTACTGGTTTCAGCGGTGGTTCTTTCGTGGTAGAAAAGAGAAGAAAACTGGTCGTAGAACAAAGCCTGCCCCCCCCGATGGATAAAGCGCAGTGCCGTGTTCATCTCGGTAAGATCCACGCCCTCTCCTTCGGTGTAGCGGCCAAATTTTTCCAGAAAATCAGAACGCCGCAGGTGAGGGTGATCGCTATATAGGTAAAATTTTATATGACTGGGATGCAGCCAGTTGAATTTTAACTTTGAGAAACCTTTGGCAAATGGCTCCTTGATTGGAGGTTCAAAAAAGGCGTAGAATCTGACTAAATCAAGAGTAGGATCCTGCTGCATGAAAGCCAATGCCTCTTCGAGTTTTGGCGGAAATAATTCCGTTGGTTCAAAGTCTTCCTGTACATAGAGCGTGTAGGGAGTACTTACCTGGTCTTGGCCTTTGTTTATGTTTTTGCCCAGCCCACCATTGACAGGAGTTGAAACCAGCTCAAATTGAAATCTTTTTTGCAGTTCAGCCAGTCGCTCAACGTGTTTGCCTTTACTGCAGTCATCCGATACGATGATTTTGGCAAAATGACAGTTGAGTTCTTGGAAAACCGTAAGTAGACGTTCCAGTGAAAGACTACGATTATAGTGAGTAATCAGCAGCGTAACCTGAGGAAAAGCGAACGATTTAGAAGCCATTTAGTTGTGGTGTTTATAAAAATCAGGTTATTTGTATTTCCGTTTTACCGAGCAGATTAATTCCGTACGTTTTCCGTAAAACAAGTGACCTGAAAGACTAAATCAAATGCCAAACAGCCTCTGTCTAACTTTACAATTTTCACAAAGCTACTATTCGCGTCAAACTAACGCAACTCAAAAGGCTGCCGACTTTTACGGAAAGGAAAGCCAACATTTTTTCGGAAATTTCAGAAAGCTTTCTTCTCAGTTTCTACAAAGAGTGGTATTGAAAAGTACTTCGATTGAGGAGAGGAAAAAGTATAGGCGGCAGTTCCCGCGGATACAAGAAATAGTAGCCCGATGAAAGATACTGGCAAAGGAAGTAACTATTGGCTGGTATCGGGGTTTCTGAACATAATGCAGAACTTCTCGGGCCTTTTTTTTGCGTTTGCCAGCTTTTTTATTCTGGTGCGCGGGCTGAGCAAGGAAGAGTATGGGGTGTGGGTACTGTTCATGTCTACCGTCACGATTATCGAAGCCATTCGAACCGGACTGGTCCAAACGGCGCTTATCCGGTACCTGGCGGCAAACGAGCCCGAGAAGCACCCTTCCATCATTACGGCTTCGGTGTTCCTCAGCGGAATCATTACCGCATTTTGTATAGCAATCAATCTTCTTTTTTCTGGCTGGTTGGCCACCCTCTGGGATTCGCCCCAGCTGGCTGACCTCTTTTTTGTGTATAATATAGGTCTTGTCCTGTCAGGCTGTCAGAATCTCTTCAATTGGATTGAGCAGGCTAATCTGAGTTTTAAGGGAATTTTTGTAAGTACCCTGTCTCGGCAAGTCATTTTTTTCCTTTTTGTGGCAGGCGCCTATTTCCTGGATTATAAGATAAGAATGATCGAACTGGTCTGGGTGCAAGTACTCAGCTTGGTAGTTGCTTCGACGCTGGCTTTCGCTTTTGTCAGGCATAAACTACGCTTCTCACTCGTCGATACCCGGAAGTGGATGGGTGAGTTGCTTAACTACGGCAAGTACGCTTTCGGGACGATGGTCAGCTCGCTGCTATCGGGAACGGTGGACCAGATGATGCTCGGTGCCCTGCTTTCTACCTCGGCTTCGGGAGCGTACAACATCGCAGTCAGAATTGCCAATCTGACCGACATCCCTACCAATGCGATGGCGGTGATCGTATTCCCACAGAGCGCCAAAAGAATGGCAGAGGAGGGGAAATCGGCCATCAAGTACCTCTACGAGCGGTCGGTTGGCATAACCCTGGCCATACTCCTGCCATGCGTTCTGTTCCTTTATTTTTTTGCTGACTGGACTATTAGTTTGATCGCGGGCGAACGGTATGACGACTCCATTCCGCTGTTGAAAATTACGTTGGTGTATTCTTTGCTGGTTCCCTTCGGTCGTCAATTTGGCAACATTCTCGATTCGATCGGAAAGACTAAAACTACCTTTCTGGTCGTGGTACTTAACACAACCCTCAATCTGGCGCTGAATTACGTTTTGATCAAGCAATTCGGGGTGATGGGCGCGGCTTACGCTACGATGATTTCAACCATCGTGGGCGTTATTGTGGCCCAAATCATCCTCAAAAAGGAAGCGTCGGTTAGTATGCTGAACACATTCTTATATATGTACCGATTCTATCCCGAGTTTTTCAATCAGTTCGCCCGGCCGTTTCTTGCCAAAACCTGGGCGAAAATCAATAGCAATTAATGCCAAAGCTCTTCTTCTGCCGCCAAGCCGCATGGATTTAAAAGGTAAGAATATCGCCATTTTTAGCTTATTCCGGTTCGACGCCGAAATCGAATCTACGTCCTTTATGCTGGCTAAGCAGCTTGCCAAAGAAAATAACGTATTTTATTTCGATAACCCTTATACGCTCAATGACTTTATCAAGAAGCGAAAATCGGCTGCCTATCGAAAAAGGCGAGGGTACTTTGGACTGTTTTCGGATAAATTCATCCAATTTCCGGGCAGTTCGATCGAGATATTTATTCTGCCGTTTTTGCTATCCATTCATTTCCTGCCCGAAGGAAAACTGTACCGTGCTCTGTTAAAAATAAACGAATTTTTGATCCGTACGAAAATCAGGTACGTGTTCAAAAAAAAGGGCATTACCGACTATATTTTTATCAATTCGTTCAATTTTCATTTTCCCAGCGTATCCGATCCACTTCGCCCGCAACTAACAGTGTACCATTGTCTTGATCCGGTCTTCGGTGAATTCAATGGCCGGCATGGTACTATTTCGGAACAGCATCTGGTCAAAAATGCCGATCTGGTAATTTGCAGCAGCAAGCAGTTGTACCTGGAAAAACGTGCCGTCAACCCCAACACTTATTTTGTGCCGAACGCTGCTGACCTCGAACATAGTCGTGCTGCACTGAGGCCTGAGCTGCCGCTGTCTCCTTTACTGGCCCACATTCCTGCACCCATTGTCGGCTACCTCGGCAGTGTGGATCATCGAATGGATTTTTCGCTACTAGAGTACTTGATAAAACATCACTCAGATAAGAATTTTGTATTGATAGGCCCCGTATATGGAGTATTGCCGGAAGCAATAAGGAAAGCACCCAATGCCCATTTTCCTGGTGTAGTGCAGTATGCCGATGCTCCCAGTGTACTTAAAGGCTTCGATTTGTGCATAATTCCCTTCAAAAAGGACGAACACAGCGCCACAGTTTTTCCATTGAAATTATTCGAATATCTTGGGGCGGGTAAGCCCGTCGTTATTACCGACTTTAACCCTGATTTAGAGGATTACACGCTTCAAACCGTTAAGATCTGCCAAAATCCCGCCGCTTTTGCCGAGGCAATTCAGGAAAGCCTGGCCAACGATTCGGACAAACTCAGAGCGGAGCGAATAAACCTTGCAGCGCAGAATACGTGGCGGCATAGAGCCGACGACTTCGCCCGGCTACTTGCAGATGGACTTGAGCTGAAAGCTAAGCGTAATCCATAGCTTTCAGCTCCCGCAGTCCTTCATGTAGCTCCTGTTCTAATTCTGATAAGATTTCCGCCAGATTACCGGGGGGGGCATTGTACTTCAATGCCTTTTCGATCTCCCTGAATCTGTTCGCCGTAGGAATCAGGGCCACCGAAATCAAAGAAGACCGTAATTCGTGAATTGCTTTACCAAGCGTCTCATAATCTTTCGTTTCCAGCGCCGCGAAAATTTTCTCGCACAGCGGCATACTACTGGTTGCAAAAAGCTCTACCAATTCTTCCCGCAGTGCCTGGTCATCCGCAGTAATTTCTTTTAAATAATCGTTATCCACCAGTACTTTATAGGAGGATAGAGGTGCATGGTTTTTCGGATGAGGAGCGGCTGCGGACGATACCTTTTGGGTAAGACTCAGCACCTCCCGGAAAAGGTCGGCCTCCTTAAAAGGCTTAGAAATGTAGCTGTTGGCCCCAATACGTACGCCTTCCTCTTTCTCACCTACCATCGCATGCGCGGTCAGGGTGATAATCGGAATAGCCAGATTAAGCCTATTTCGAATTTCCTGAATGGCGGTATACCCGTCCATTACCGGCATTTGAACATCCATAATAACGATGTCGTATGGCTCCATCTCAAGCTTTTCGATTGCCTCCAGTCCATTGTTGACAATCGTAATTCGGGCACCAGCCCTATCGAAAATAGATTTTAGTAGTTTTTGATTTAGTACATTATCTTCTGCCGCCAGAATATTGAGCGAAGCCAGACGCGCGGGTAGAGTCGTGGCTAAATCAGGGAAGTCAGAATTTGCCAATTCCTGCAATACCACAAAATCAAATTCCAGAGTAAATGTTGTGCCCTTGCCAACGGTACTTTCGAGTTTCAGCTCTCCGCCCAGGAGTTTTACTAGCGCTCTCGTAATCGAAAGGCCCAGCCCAGTACCTCCGTACTTGCTTCTGGTACTTTCGGAAGCCTGCACAAATCGGTTAAAGATCTGCTCCTGCCGGTCTTCTGGAATGCCAATGCCTGTATCTGTAATCGTGAATCGAATTCGCTGCGTGTTATTTTTGACGTTGCTGAGGGTCTGCACTTCCAGCCTAACCGTCCCCTCTTCGGTGAACTTTACCGCATTTCCGCATAAATTCAGCAGAATCTGGGTAAGTCGGAGCTTATCAGTAACTATGGCAGCCGGCAGGTCGGGAGTCAAAAGTTGCTGATAGGTGATTTTTTTTTCGGTTGCTTTTTGTTTGACAATAACACCCACCGAATCAATGATTTCCAGAATAGAGGTGGGGCTCTTGTCGAGAACTATCTGGTCTGCTTCAATTTTGGAAATATCGAGCAAATCGTCGATCAATCCCAAAAGATTACGGCTGGCTACCTGAATGTAGCCTACGTATTCTTCCGTTTTGCCGTCTTTTCCTTCCTGCAACAGACGATTTGTAAAGCCCAGGATAGCATTCAGCGGGGTGCGTATCTCGTGGCTTACATTCGAAAGGAAAACGTCTCTAGTCTTGACCGACTGTTCTGCAAGATTTCGAGCGGCATTGAGGTTAATGGCGTAAGCCTCCTTCTCAGTTACATTTCGGAAGATTGAAATGGCTCCCACAATCTGCCCGTCCAGTTCATAGATGGGCTCGACGTTAGTTTCAACTTTTATTACCTCCTTCCCTTGCTGAATATCAATCCTGTTGCCGATGGCTTTATTCCCTAAAAGCCCTTGACAGATGGGCAGGTCATCGCTCTGGAATCGTTCGCCATGTACTTTTGGATTATTTAGCGTCGTTGCGGCAATCAATTCATCCAGATTTTGAATTTTTTTCTCTTTGGGAAGGCCCAACATCGTACGACCCGCGAGGTTGATAAAGGTTACTTCCTTCTCAGGGTTTATAACCATAATTCCATCCGGGATAGCTTCCAGATATTGATTTAGCAAGCGTTCCTTTTGAAAAATTTGGCGTCTGAGGGCGAGTTGTTTTTTACGGTCGATGAAGAGAAAATATAGGGATAATAAGGTAATTCCGAAACCAGCTATCCCCGTAATGATGATATACATCGTAGCCCGCTGCCGGTTTCTGTTGAACTGATTCCTGCGTAAAGTCAGCTCGACTTCCGCCTGGGCTTCCAGTTCTTCAATTTTGTTGCTAAGATTTTTAAACAACCGTATCCCTTGTCCGCTATTTATCAGATCGAATGCGGGTTGGGGACCGCTCGTTTGGTAGGTGTCTAGCACAGACTGAGAAAAATCGAGGAACTGATCTGACGTTGCCATCATTTCCCTGATGCGCACCCTTTGAGATTCTTCATCTTTCAGCAAAGTCAACAGGGTATCACTGATGGCCGTCAGTTTAGAAGGGCCGTCATTAATTTCGGTTAATAGTGCCTCATCTCTGGTGATCAGGTATCCACGAACATTTGACTGAATATCCTTGGCAACTTGCTTGAATCTTGAAGTCTGGCTAACTACATAGATCGTATTTGTAACTAATAGATTTTGCGATGAAAGGTGCCCGAGATTTTTGTAGGCATAGGACAATGATAGCAGAATCAGCATCATCCCCAAAGAGATGCTGAAATAGGACATCATTCTTTTGGCCAATTTATTCAGCTTAGCCATAGGTTCTACTAGTTGATATTTACCACTTTTTTGAAGGCATGCTTTTCGTTTTGTATGACTTCTATGATGTACTCCCCGGCCGCAAGTTTTGAGAGATCCATGTCATGAATAATTTGCTTTTCTCCGCCGGATAGGGTCAGCTGCCTGAATAGGGTTCCGGTTGATGCGCTGAATAGATTGATTAGGATATCACCACTGCCGTCGTTGTCCACTTTTACCTGGAACTGCCCGTTGGTCACGGGGTTGGGATACACGATTACATTGAGGGAAGTTTCCATCGGGGGAAGTCCGGTAATAACAGATGACGGGTTGTCGGTGGGGTCCAGTACGACGAAGAGAGGAGTTTCTCCCACCTCCACTCTGACTTGACCGTCCGTAATTTTTTCGTTTGTCCAGATCATAGAATCGCGACCCGCAGCTGGGCGGTACACACGAGCCTCCCTAGCAGTGCCGACCGATAAATTGTAAGTCGTGGTTCGTCCTACTTCGTCGGGAACTACCAGAGCGTACATGCGTTTTCCACCATCTGTATACTCGTCCACAACGGGGTCCTGGTTCAAAGTACGCCCATAGTAGTACTCGCCAAACAAATCTTTGGTCTGGCGTAAATAGTCAGCCGAGGGACGACGCGTGCCATTGGAATTCAACAGTCCCGAGGTAGCAAACATTGATCCCGACAATTCGTTGTCATCGTACATTTGATAAAAAAAGACTCGCTGAATCCCGTGGCGGGCCGAAAACAGGGATGTCCTCAAAATCCAGTCGGCTTGAGTTGTCAATGCTGATTTCTGACCGATAGGAATGGCTTTGATGGGGCTCTGTTGACTCACGTCGAATCCCGTTTCGGTGATCCAGACGGGCATTCCATTGCAGAGTTCATTTGACACCAGGATGAAGGCGTCCGCTTTTGCACCGGCACTGGTTTTTTCGGGAGCTGCGCCACGGGTAGAAGTACCGCTTTGGGAAGAAGAGGCGTCATCGGTATACACATGATAATTGATCACATCCCAGCAAAGATTTACCTGGCCATTGGGTTTGTAGCCCCGGAATTCTTTGCACCAGTCTACCATGCCCCGGATGTACTCCGCGCCCCCCACCAGGCCGCCGATAACTACTTTCATATTTGGGTCAGCGTTTTTTACGCCAATGCCAGGCCCCATCGTATTCTTGTGCCCATCGTAGAAGGCCGACATATTCGCCGCGTACTCCCGGGCCGTTTGGTAGCCTTTCCGTCCCTTCCACCATTTGTCACGTTCATTGTCGCATTCAATGTACTTGATGAGATCGGTGCCGATCCTCACCGTATTTGGTTGGTCGCCCGGCCAGCGGGGCTTGTCGTAAACGCTAAGTAGTTTTGGATCGACTCCTTTGTTGCTGCCATAACGGGCGGTATACTGGAACGCGACCCGGGCTTGTTCTCGGTAGGAAGCCGGATCATCAAAAGCTCGACCATATCGCACCGGAACATTTTCGTGATCGCGCTCGGCCGCCGGATAGGTAGCGAGCATCCAGTCGGGCAGTGTTTTAAGGCAGGCTAGTACTTCGATGCCTTCGGCTTTGCATCGTTCATATATTTCATCATAGTGCCAGCCTCCGCTCAGGGTAGGGTTGTAAGAAAATACCCCTTCGGCGGATTCCAGTTTTTGCCAGTCCATATAATGCCTGATCCCGGAAAAGCTTTTGGCCAGCTGCATTTTGGGTTCATTGACTTCGGTGGAGAGGTTTGGCTCCAGAAAATTCCATTCGTAGGCATTTACCCCCAGCATATCGCGGAGTTGTACGGGGCGGGCAGACGGATTAACCGATGGTGGGTTACCAGGCTGGTAATCACCGTACAGTTCAAGCTCGGTGGGGAGTCCACCCTGCGTTGTCAAAACCAAGTAACGGATGCCCTTTACCGGAGTGTCGAGGCTGAATTTTGCGTCCCCGGTTGCCTGCCGATTGGGATCGGGACCTACCCAGTCGTTGTACACGCTGCCCGTAAATGTAGCCACAGGTACTCGTTTCCAGTCTGAGGTAATGATCGACAGACGGGCCGGATTGTTGGTGAAAGTACCCTCAAAATCAAACATTCTGATGTGATCAAGGGTCATACTTTCGCCTTCGCGAAGCGGATAGTAGGCATCATAAGTACTTAGTACCAAGCCATATCCTAGCTCTACGGTTTTTTGGGTTTCGCCATCGAACAACCCGGCCAGGCTACTGGTGGTATTGTTGAGGATATACCATCTGGTGGGATCAATGGGTATTTTACGGGAAGGGTCGAGGGTAGTTTTAGATACCGGCGCCTTGTTATTGGCCCCTTTTTCGACGGTTAGGGAAGTAGCATTTCCGAGATGGGAAGTTAGGATGAGAAGCAGCGTCAGCAGAAACTTGTTCAGCTGGAAAAAGCCGGTCATTTTATTTGTCATACGTGCAGTAGTGTGTGTGTGCTGCAAGGCAGCCGCTTACAGGTTGCCTTGTTACTATTCTATGTACGCCATCCCATTAAAGAAGGTTCACTATCGGCCTCGCCAGTAGTCCCAATTCATTTTGAGATGGCGGTAAACATTGCGAACCCCGGTAATGAGGAGGTTGTCAGTTTGCCGCCAAAATTCCCGGCTGATCGTACTTGGCTCCTCGCTGCTGTTACTCTGGGTCAATAAATCCTTATACTCTTCAAAAAAAATGCCCCTGCCTTTTTTATGGAGAAAAGACATCATCATTAAGTACTCAGTCTTATCTGGTCGAGTATCTTCCCTGAACCGTCCAAATTTTTGAAAAAAATTGGAACGCCGCAGGTGGGGATGGTCGCTGTACATAAAAAATTTCCGATAGCCTGCCTTCCAGGGGCTGAACTGCATCTCGGCAAACCCATCACCGATGGAACGCAGATAAGGGTACTTAAAATAGGCGTAGAAGCGGGCGATGTCCATTTCAGGGTCCTCTTTGAGGACAGACAAAGCCTTCGATAGGGCTGGAACAAATTTGGAATTGGGCACGAAATCTTCTTCGATGAAGAGCGTGTACTCTGTTTTTACCGCGTCCTGACCCTTATTGAAATTATGACCCATTCCCTGGTTTTTGGGCACAGTGAGCAGGGTATAACCCAGCTCAGACCGAGAATTTTGCAGCCGCTTGACGTGTTCGGACTTGCTCCCGTCGTCAGAAACTATTATTTCACCAAACTGTAGCCCCAGTTCATTCATTGTCCGTAGCAACCTGACCAGAGAAAGGCTGCGATTGTAATGACTTATCAGTAGCGTTATTTCAGGAAATGAAACCGTTTGCATCAGGGTAGTTTGTAACACCAAAAAATTAATTACCCTCAGGAAGAGAGGCCAAGCTGTAGTTTGAGCCGCCGGACGAAAGCCTTGCCAATGCTGCCGTCGTCCATCAATCGTCTCGAAGAAGTAAAGACCCGCGCGCCAGGGTGGGTCACCCACCGCAATTTTCCTTTGGCGGTCAGGTCAAGCGCCATGCGGCCGTCTTCGCATTCGTTTACAAAGTCGCTACCCGACGCGTTGGCGTACACGCGGTTGCTCCGAACCCGGAATCCACCGATTTGGCGACCCATGTCGGTAACGAAGCCCATGTTGAAACCAAAAACGTTCATGTACTCCTTTTTTCTTTTTCGGTAGTATATGAGCGGAATCGTACAAAATTCGTAAAACGACAGGCCCAATCGGCTCTGTCCTTTGGGCGGAATAAATGAGTAGGCACTGTACACCCCGGCAATGTTATCGTTTTTCCGCATGGGAGCCACCATCAGATCGATCCAATCGGGAGGATAAAAAGTGTCCGAATCGGCGCACAAATGGTACTTGCCTTTGGCCTTTTCCAAGCCCATTTGTCGGGCGTAGGGCGTTCCCTGCATGGGTTGCTGGTAACTTTTCACTCCCAAGGCGTCCAGTACCTGCTGCGTGCCATCGGTCGAATTGTTATTAATGGCGATGATTTCGACGCTTAGCTCAGTATTGGAGGCCGCTATGGACGACAAAGTTCGGTAGATATTATTCTCCTCGTTCCATACCGGAATCACCACGCTGACCTCCGGGTTGGGGTCTTGGAAGCGTTTCAGCGCTTTACGTAAGTCGCTCAATTCTTCCGCCGACAAATCCTTGAATCGCTTTTCCTCGAATAAGTGAGGCCTGACCCATTTGGGTAAACTAAATAGATTCATAATCGCTGAATTTTTTCCGGGGCCGGGTTGGCTTCTTTTCTTTTCGATTTGTCCCAGGCAGCACTCTGATTACCAAAAAAGTACCGCCGGATTCCCATCACAACCGCGTAGTTCATCATACAAAAGTAATAAGGTACAAACAGGATTTTACTCTTTATCTTTTTATTTTCCAGAAACCAGCCCGCCAGAGCCATTGCGTAGAAAATCAGTTGGCCTGAAAGAAGAAGTTGGTAGAGTGTTTCGTTGGTAGTAAAGGCGATAACCGCGTTGGTGACCAAGGCCAGCATCATTAAAAAAGGCGTGACAGTCCAGCGCAGTACACGGTGGCTAAGGTACTGAAAAGACAGAATCGGGTTCTTGAAAGGATTTGCCGCCCCCGGCAGCCGCAAGATGGACTGAATGCCCCCGGCAGCAATCCTGATTTTCCGCTTAAGTTCCTCCCCGATGTTTTCGGAAGACAGCTCCACGGCGTAGGCCTCGGGTTCGTACACGATGCGGTAGCCGCGCTGAGCAATCTGCATTGAAATCATAAAATCGTCCAGGATCGTATCGCTGGGAACGGCCTCGTAGAGCGACCGCCGGACGCTGAACAGTTCGCCCGCCGCCCCTACTACCGAATAAAGTTCGGAGTCCCATTTTTTGAGCGCCGATTCGTACTTCCAGTACATACCCTCCCCGGCGGTGGCATCCGCATTTTCCTCGATCTTTACCCGCTTCTCACCCGAAACCGCCCCAACCGTCGGGTCTTGGTAGTGCCTTGCCAGCAGCAGCAGGGCATCTTTGTTGAGAAAAGTGTTCGCGTCGGTAAAGACGACGATATCGGTTTGAACTTTGCCCATCGCCCGGTGCATGGCGTGGATTTTTCCCTTCCGCTCGGGCGTGTGCAGAAGTTTAATTTCGGGGTAGTTTCGTACTACTTCCGGCGTGCCATCGGTGGAGCCGTCGGTGACGAATAGCAGCGACAACTGCGCCTTGGGGTAGCGTAGCGCGAGTGTGTCCTGGATTTTGGCCGTCATGATGTCGGCTTCATTGTAAGCTGCTATCACCAGCGTGAGCGAGGGGTGGCCGTTCGTTGGGATGGCTGGGGCAGGCCTTTTTCCTTTGATTGAACACCTCAGCCGCACAAGCCCAAAAAGTACCAGTCCATAGCCGACGTAGGTGTAAAAGACAATAAAGGCCGACGCCCAGAAGAGTGTTTTCATTCGATTATAGTCGATAACCCAGGTCGGGGCTGTCGGGGTGATGGGTAAAATGCCAGCCGATGGCCTGAAAAAAAACTTTGATAAACCCGTACTCACCATTCCTGAGGTAGATCAATAGATTTCGGGGCGATACGACCAAAGCATAATAGGCACAAAAGCCCAGAAAGGCGAGAGGAGGAGCGTGTTTACGCATGAACAGGATTCGATTGCGGGTCATAAAGTACTCTTTCAAAGCCGAGCGCTTACCGACCGATACGGATTCTTTGTGATAAATTGTGGCGTCCAGATTGACGAATATTTCGTAGCCCATTTTTTTCATTCGTTCGGCCCAGTCCATTTCTTCGTAGTACAAAAAATAATTGGTGTCCATCAATCCGGCCTTGTCGATGGCCGACTTTCTCACCATCATGGCGGCCCCGTGGACATAGCCCGTTTTACTGCTCACGCCATCGTACTGACCGCGGTCGGTCTCAAACTGGCCAATGCATTTGTTGCGGCCCGTCAGAAAATTCATCTCTGTGTAGCCCGCATACTGAATGAGGGTGCGGTCTTCGGCGTAGAGTATTTTGGGCGAAACCATGCCGAGTTTCTGGCTGCTTTGCAACGTTTGTACGAGTTTGGTGACCAGTCCGCTCGTTATTTCGGTGTCATTATTTATTAGAAAAAAGTAATCACCCCGCGCTGCCTTTATGCCCAAATTATTTCCTCCGGCAAAGCCCAAATTCTCTTCTGACCGGATGAACGTAAAATCTGGAAAACGAATCCGCCAGTCGGGCGTCCAATCCTGCCGGCTGCCATTATCCACGACGATTACCTCGACGGTCGGGTACTCATTGCACGAAATAATGGATTGCAGCAATTCTTCCGTAACGGCGGGTTGATTGAAATTCACGGTGACGATCGAGACTAAATCCATCGGTGTGCGCCTGGCGGCAGGGTAGTTTCTGCCCGCCAAACTTACGAATATTGCTTCATGCAAGTTTTCATTTTGAGTAATTATCGAGGTATTTAGGGTTTATTAGTTGAAAAACATAAAAGACTATGAGCCCGAAAAACGAAAACCGAAGAAAATTTCTGCTCCACTCCGCGCAATCGGCAGCGGGACTGATGATGGTACCTCTGGTTGGACAAGCTGCCACCGATATTTCACCAAAAAAGATTGCTGAGCCAAAAACTGTCTCACCTTACGTTGCGCCTCGCATCAAATTTGCCGTCATCGGTATGAACCATGGCCACATCTACGGACAGGTCAATGCCGTCGAGCGGGGTGGGGGAGAGCTTGTGGCTTATTATGCCAAGGAGAAGGAGCTGATGGACGACTTCAAAAAACGTTTTCCCAAGGTCAAAGCAGCAGCCAGCGAACAGGAGATTCTGGACGATAAATCCATTCAGCTTGTGCTGAGTGCGGGCATCCCGCAGGATCGCGCGCCGCTGGGTATTCGGGTGATGAAGAGCGGGAAAGACTATATGTCCGACAAGCCGGGTATCACTTCGCTGGCGCAACTGGTGGAGGTGCGTAAGGTACAGAAAGCCACCAAGCAGATTTACTCCATCATGTACAGCGAGCGATTCGAGAACAAGGCGACCGTCAAGGCAGGTGAATTGGTGAAGGCGGGTGCCATCGGCAAGGTCGTCCAGACCATCGGCCTCGGCCCGCACCGCATGAACCCCAAGTCGCGGCCCGATTGGTTTTTCAAAATGAGCGACTACGGCGGCATCATCACCGACATTGGCTCGCACCAGTTCGATCAGTTCCTGTTTTTTACGGGAAGTACCGAGGCGCATGTTGTAGCTTCGGAGGTGGGTAACGTGGGACATCCGCAATACCCCGACTTGCAGGATTTTGGCGACGTGATGGTGCGCGGAAACGGTGGCATGGGCTACGTGCGCGTGGACTGGTTCACGCCCGACGGTCTGAAAAGCTGGGGCGACGGACGACTGACCATTCTGGGCACAGAAGGCTTCATTGAGATTCGTAAGAACGTAGACATTAGCGGTGCTCCCGGCGGTAATCACCTTTTCCTGGTCGATAATAAGGAAACTAAAACCATCGATACCAGCGATGTGGATTTGCCCTACGGGCGGCAATTGGTGGACGATGTAATCAACCGAACGGAGACGGCCATGACGCAGGCGCACTGTTTCTTGACGATGGAGCTGGCGCTGAAAGCGCAGGCGGAAGCGGAGCGGATCAAGCTATCCTGAAGGTAGTTGGAGCGGCTGGCATCTGACTTTTTTCTACCTCCCATCGGGAGAAGTGAAAATACCATGATCAAGAGTATAAAACTGGATATTTTTGGGAGAGTAGTTATGCGCAATCGCTGCTGAATATCCCTCAGCGACGTGAAAACTATCGATCACCCATTCTCCGGCTGCTGCCAGATTGGTAGTTTCCCATGTATGGAATCCAGTCAGGGCCGGAATCTGAGAGAAAGTTTCATCAATACCACTACCAATTGCCTTTACAAAGGCTTCTTTCCTGGTCCATAACTCGTAAAAACGTACTTTATTCTCCCCATCAGCCTCAAGGTACTCTTGCTCTTGAGTACTGAAGCTGATGGGGATCACATCTGTGAAAGTAAAGTCACGCTTTATCTCTTCGACATCAATACCCACGCTAGACTTGCCAATTGCCAACAGAATCCAGTTTCCCGAATGAGTGGCGTTTACCTGCCAACCGAGATTATTTGGTAATTCAGGTTTGTTTCTTAAACCCTTCGTTAGACGAACTGCCAGTGGGTTTTGATTGGTGTATCGCCCGACCAGAATTCTTAAAAGACTTCGTGTATACAGCGAACGCAAACGGTCAATCCTGCGATGGTATCGCGAGGCTCGCTCAATTTCATCCGCATGTAGTAGGGCAGACCAATCCGGCTGATGGACGATATCTTCGGCGTAATAAAATCTAAATACTGCTACTTCATCGGTGTATGTACAACTCTTCCAATCCAGCCATTCGACATTCCCATAATCTTTGCAAACGATCAAGCTATTGTCCTTTCTTTCATTCAAATTTGAGCCTAAATCGGTCATTAGTCATTCGTTGCTAACTCGCTATCAGCCATGGCTTTTTGAATGATTCGGGCAGTTTCCTGGGCGTGCGACGCTTCAAACATCGTTTTGTGGTCGCCGGGTACTTCATAAATTTTTACACCTTTCAGCGCAAATTGTTTCCAGCCCAAAAAAACAAAATCGGCCACGAAGTAGGGGCGTTTTTTTGCCCGAAACAAAGTGACCTGTCCATCAAAAGGCCTGATGATATGGTTTTGGTAAGCATTCTCCGAAATTGTCTCAATATGACTCAAATGATGCAACATATCGTCTTCCGGCTTCGATGCTTCCCGCAGACCTAAGGCCTGTGCCAACTCAGTAAATTTGCGTTTAAAAAAAGACTTCTGGTAAGCAACCGTTTGGGCAGGATCACTTATAAATGAACGAATTACCCATATCAGCTTGGGGAACTGCCGCCGGATACGCTTGCTGAGATTGCTGGCATCTAATACCTGGGAGTTTATAATTTCGGCATCGGTGTCCAAAAGACCCAGGAGACGGACGTCTTTATCCATTTCGTAAAGAATACGGGCCATTTCTACGGCTATGTACCCTCCAAATGAATAACCTGCCAGCGCGTAGGGACCCGCCGGATTGTGTTCAAGTAGTTCACTGACGTAGAATGCAGCCATATCGCCAATACTCTCCAACAGCTCATCCTGTCCGTCGAGCCCCCGTCCCTGAAAACCATAGACCGGCTGATCCGGGTCCATATTATTGGCTACGCTATTGAAATTCATCAAATTCAATCCGTGGCCATGGACGAAGTAGATGGGCATCTTGGTACCTGTCGGTTTGATGGGCACAAGTGATTTCCAAGTAGTTGTCTTTTTATCGGTTTGCAGCAATGAAGCTAATTTCTGAATGGTCGGATACTCGAAAAGTGTGGAAAGTGGCAGCCGTTTCCCGGTTTCTTGCTCGATTCGGCTCATGACCTGCACGGCAATCAGCGAGTGCCCACCAAGCTCAAAGAAATCGTCAGTATCATTGACTGTTTCGAGTCCAAGTACATCCGACCAGATGTCCGCTACCAGTTGTTCTTCTCTGGTTTGTGGCCGGACGTCCTCCGGAGCCGCCGATTGGCTTTCACTTTCTGGTTTTGGTAGTGCCTTTCTGTCAATTTTCCCGTTGGGCGTAAGTGGTAGTTGAGGTAGTAACACGAACTCAGCCGGTACCATATAATCCGGTAACAGATCCTTCACTCGCTGTTTCCACTGTTCGCGCCGTTCAAGGGTTTCACTTTCATTAGCGGTAGTTTCTGGCACCACATACGCGACCAGGTTCTGGAAACCAGATCGATCCTGGCGAGCTACCACTACGGCGTCTTTAATATCACTATTTCCCAAAATGGCATGTTCAATTTCGCCGAGTTCGATGCGATACCCTCTAATCTTGACCTGCTGATCCATTCGACCCAGACAATGAATCTCACCCGTGGGCGTCCATTTACCCAAGTCACCGGTACGATAAAGCAATCCATCGCCAAACTGGTTTTTGACAAACTTTTCTGCATTTAGCTCGGGCCGATTATGGTACCCACGCGCCACGCCTGCCCCGGCTATGGTAATTTCGCCTACCGACCCGATCCCTAATTGTCTTCCGGTATCATCCAGAATGTACACCTGGGTGTTATGAATTGGTCGGCCAATGGTAATCAGCTGGTCAGACGGGAGAATCTGCTTACCAGTCGAGTAAATGGTTGTTTCCGTCGGGCCGTACATGTTCCATAGCGAAGCACAACGAGCCATGAGTTTTTGGGCCAGATCTTTCGACAATGGTTCTCCACAGCAAAGTACTTTCAAAGGCAGAGGCGTTTCCCAGCCAGCCATCAGCATCATTTTATAGGTGGCCGGCGTAGCCTGAATCATCGAAATTTGCTCATTTTGAACGGCTTCCAGCAGCAGGCGACCATCGCGGGTAGTTTCGGTATCGGCGAGTACCAGTGTCGCTCCAACCAGCAAGGGAAGAAATAATTCCAAACCAGCGATATCGAAGGAAATCGTCGTGACCGCCAGCAAGCGATCGTCCGGCGTGATACCCGGCCAATCGATCATGCTCGTTAGCAAATTGACCAGATTATGGTGCTCAATCAAAACCCCCTTGGGCCTACCCGTTGAGCCGGAAGTGTACAATATATAGGCTAAATCGTTGCCTCCGATGGATACGGCCGGCTCGCTTGTGGTTAAACCAGATGATTCGGCCAATGCCTTTTCTATCTCCAATTCCACGATCGACATATTCAACCGACCAGCATATTTTTGCGACGTAATGACCATCCGGGCGGAAGAATCGGTCAGCATGTAGGCAATCCGGTCGTGTGGATAGTCCGGATCGAGGGGTAGATAAGCCGCTCCGGCTTTCAGGACCGCCAGCAGCGCAATCAGCATTTCGGACGAACGGTCAAGGGCTACCCCAACGATGTCGCCTTTTTGAATGCCGTTTTCTACCAAGTACTTAGCTAACTGGTTGGCTGTATCATGCAAACGCTGGTAAGTCAGCTTTTGATCCTGAAACTCAAGGGCGGTTTTTTCAGGAAACTGGACTGCGGTTCGGGCCAGTAGTTGATGAAGCGGTTGTTGTGGCGGAACAGGCGTTGATTTTTCCTGAATTGGCCTTTCCGCCTGAATTGGCGATTTCACAGCCTCATCAGTCACAGCCCAGTTCAAGGCATCTACGCGTATTGTTGGGTTTGCTACGACTTCACGGAGCAGATTCTCAAACCCAGCCATCATTGCGCGAATGGTTTCAGATTTGAATAACTGAGTATTGTACGACCATTCCAAAGTCAACGCTTTCTCGGAACCGGATGCGTTCACGAATAATTCGAAATTTTCGTACGCCCGTGGATTACTCATCAGTTGATAATCTAGCCCGTAAAAGTTGACGCCGTCGGCCAAGCCCATATCGACGTTGAAAATTACCGGTACCAGTGGGATCCGTGATGGGTCGCGGGCAATAGCAAGTTTTTTTAATAAACTACCAAAGGTCAGTTGCTGGTGGTCGTAGGCATCGATCAATTCAGATCTGCGTTGTTTTAGAAAATCTACAAAGCGTATCCCTTCCGGCAAGTGCGAACGCAGGGGCAGCAAATTGACGCAGTGCCCAACGAGCCGGTAGTCGCCCGTCACGGATTGTCCGGCGGCCGGTAACCCAATACTGATGGTATCCTGACCGGTTAATCGATGCAGCCACACGTCAAAGAGAGTAACCACGCAGGTAACAAAACTACATCCGGCTTCGCGGCCCCTGTTTTTCAGGGCCGTTACCAAAGTTTCGTCCAGAGTAAAGTCCAATCGATGACTTTTGTAAGTACGGATGCGTGGACGAGGAAAATCAGTTGGCACGTCGACTACAGGAACGCCTGGTTGATAGAGGTCTAGCCAGAACTTTTGAATCTGTGCGTATTCCGGACTACGTTCAAATGAATTTTGGGCATCGGCAAAGTCTCCATACAGAACCGGTTCGGGCAAATCGACGAATTGGTTCTGAACGTTTGCCGAATACAATGCACTCAAATCCTGCATCAATATACCTATCGACCAGCCATCGCAGACGATGTGATGGGCAGTCAGCACCAGGTACGAATCATCCGCTGAGATCGTCAGCAAAGCTACCTTGAATAAAGGACCATGCAGCAAATCGAAGCAGTATTCGGCCTCCTGCCGTAAATAATCGGCCACCGCTTGGGTCTGTTCAGTTGGTGTTTTTTCAGTATAATCTTCGAATTGCACCAGTACAGGCGAGTCACGGAAGATAATCATCTGTCGGCCATCAGCACTGAAAGCGGAGCGTAGTGACTCATGCCGCCTGATAAGCTTCCGTACGGAGTCTTCCAGAGCAGCCCGCTCGGGAACTCCTCGAAAGCGCAGAGAAACTGACTCATTGTAGGCCCGGTTAGCATCGTCACCACCCAACGCGCAGGCCATCCAGATTTCCATCTGAGGCTCAGTAGTTAGCGTTAACCGCTCTATCTCGGGGCCCTCAAATGGGTTGAATTCTAACGAAGTGGTGATGTCAGGTGAGAGGGAGTCGACCATAGGAGTCTATTTTGTTCCAATTTGCAAGTATTTTCCGGGCTTATCCGGGTCAGCTACGAACCACCCCGGATTACCGGCCTGATCCCGGCCTAGCTTAGCCCCCGGAACCGGTGGTTGATTCAATCTATCCGCCTCTGGTAGTGTAGCCTTGAAGAAACCAGCTTCAATCATTTGCGCTAAACTTTCACGGAAAAGCTCGATTACTTTGTCAATTTCTTCATCCGTTATGGCCTCGGTAATAAAGCAGGGAAAGCCGTCCCAAATATGTATGCCTTTTTCCCGCATCAGTGTAAACAGCAGCTCACTGTATGGAATTTCCTGATGAAATTTAATTTTCCAAAGCGAGCCAAACTGAGCCACAAAGAGTGGTAGTTGCTGACGACCGAACTCGGTATTTAGTCTTTCGGCGAGCCGCTCAGCCTTGGCCGTCAGGCCACGCTGCAACTGAGGACCCTGCTGTTTCAGGTAACGTAATGAAGCCCGGGCGGCGGCTAGCGCCAAAGGATGCCGCACGAACGTTCCGGCGAAATACGTGACGCCAACTTCCGGGAACGACCTATCGCCGTACTGCCACGATCCCCCGTCAAGCGCATCCATAAAGCGTTTTTTGCCGGCAATGACCCCAATAGGCAACCCTCCGCCTGCCACTTTTCCGTATGTACCCAGGTCGGCCTGAATGTCAAACAGACCCTGTGCTCCCGCCGGGTGCATACGGAAGCCGGTGATAATTTCATCAAAAATCAATACGGCACCGGCATCTTCGGTTACGGTACGCAGTTCTTTCAGAAATTCAACGGGTCTAAACTCCGGGCGGCGACTCTGCACGGGTTCTACCAGAACGGCGGCGATTTCCTGCGCCCGTTCGCGGATGATATCCATGCTTTCCTGGGTACCATAATCCAGAATAAGCATATTTTGCACCGCCTGAGGCATGATTCCCGGTGCTGCTGGGAACGACTTCAATTTCTTGGTACCCCGAACGATCACTTCATCGATGATTCCATGGTACGATCCCGTAAAGGCCACAATCAACGATCGGCCCGTTACCGTTCGGGCTATGCGCATGGCACCCAATACCGCTTCGGACCCCGTACTACATAGAGCGGCCCGGTCGGAATTGGTCAGCTCGCAGACTAATTGGCAAACCTCACCCGCCAGTTCGTGTTGGGGCCCGACTTCAAATCCGTCATCCACCTGCTGATGCAGTGCCTCTTTTATGTGATCGGGCTGATAGCCAAACATATTCGAGCCAAATCCATTCAGCATGTCGATGTATTCGTTCCCATCGATATCCCATAACCGACTGCCCTTTGAGTGATTGACCACAATGGGGTACACCAATTCCTTCGTCAGCGGCTTAAATCCCGAAACCACGCGCGGATCAGCCATGTGGGGGCGATGCTGCTGCGTGTACGATTTGCTACCCGCCGTCTTATGTGTGTATCGTTCAGTCAAACGATTGAGGAAACCCTGTTGTGGAGCCGTAAGCTCGGTCTCCTGCCGTTCGATTCGCGCGGCCGCGCCGAAGGGCTTTTTGATGTCGGCCGCTTCTTCGGCCGTCAGGTCAGTAGCCTTGGGGGATGATACTTCTTCAACTCTGGTTGGTTGCCCGTTCGACTGATGCTTTCCATTGATATGACCATTGCCCAAACTGACTGCAGCTGGGGCAGGTACAGACAGCGGCAAGGAAGTGTTGCTGCCCTGTAATAAAGTAATCTGCTGCGAAAGTATCTGCAGTTGTTGCGCAATCAGCCCAATTGCTGTAGTGGAATCTCCCTGGTTAGTGATATAATTGACCGGTACATGCGCTACTACTGCCGGCGTCGGGACGGCTGGAGCAGAAGGCACGGGTTGATACGCCCCGGCGGGCAAATTCTGATCGAGATAAGCTACCAGCAGATCGGGCGATGCATATTCTTCATTCAGTTGCCGGAATGTCAATGGCAGACCGAATTCTTTTTTTAGCACTATTGCAATCTGCGTCAATAGCAAAGAATCCAGTCCCAGTTCAATAAAAGTCTGGTCGGGACTAGCTTCCGCCATCTCAAAGCCCGAAGCGTCTTCCACGATGGCTTTGACTTTTTCCAGTAAATTGTCTTTTCTCATTACTTTCGTGTGTGATTGTTTTTCAATTAGTGTTACTTCAGGTTCGGGAGCGCCCGGCAAAGGACCAACGGTTACCGGTAGCACTGGATCGACCCAGCACCGCTTCTTGTCAAATACATAGGTAGGAAGTACCAGTTTAGACCTTTTCTGACTAGCGTAAAATTTGCTCCAGTCAGGCTCGACGCCGTTGAGCCAAAGTTGCCCGAGTGTCTCGAGTAGCATCCGGTACTCGGACGAATCTGCTTTCGGTAGTTGCAGGCTGTTCAAAGCCGTCACTTTACGCGAACCGGCTTGCTGCCGTGCCATTGTAGTCAACGACCGACCAGGGCCTACTTCCAGAAAAACCAATTGTTTAGGCTCAAGCAGCGTTTCGAGCGCGTCGGCAAAGCGTACTTCTTGGCGTAGATGATTTGCCCAATACACCGGGTCCGTCGCTTCGACATCTGTCAGGTACCTACCAGTCACCGTGGAAACTACAGTCCGTTGGGGTGGGTGTAAAGCAACGCTTTTGACGAGCGTGGTAAACCGGGGCACGATGGGATCCATCATGGACGAATGAAAGGCGTGGCTCGT
Source organism: uncultured Persicitalea sp. (assembly GCA_964500445.1). Classification (GTDB taxonomy): domain Bacteria; phylum Bacteroidota; class Bacteroidia; order Cytophagales; family Spirosomataceae; genus Persicitalea. The sequence goes on from CAZCOG010000037.1 coordinate 30,155, forward strand.
GGGCAGCAACCGATTGGGGAATTGCTGCACGTTCAGTTGCTGGGCAAAAGAGGCTACTTCATCATCGGGGCCCGCTACGACGCACAACTGCGTCGTGTTAATAGCCGCCACAGACAGGGTTTCGGGCAATATAGCTTGTAGCGAATTTGCTTCCATCCGAACCGAAAGCATACTACCCCGAGGCAATTCGCTCACCATTCTACCCCGACCCGAGATTAATTTCAATGCGTCAGGTAATGAGAAAACCCCGGCCAGATGCGCCGCGACAAATTCGCCGATACTGTGTCCGCACAAAACGGTAGGTTCAATACCCCAGCTCATCCACAGCCGCGCCAGCGCGTACTCAGTCACAAACAAAGCCGGTTGAGTATAGCGCGTATCGGTCAAGCGGGCTTCCGCCGCTGCATCGGGCGTAGCGGGGTATATTACTTCTCGTAAATCAACTTCAAGTTCATCTTTCAGCAATTCGGCACATTCGTCAACCGCCTGTCGGTACACCGCTTCATTTTCGTAAAGCTCCCGGCCCATATTAAGGTACTGCGCGCCCTGCCCTGGAAACAGAAAGGCGAGTGCACCCGAATGTTGTGTCAGAGTGTTGGCCGTTGGATTAGCCAAAGTACCTAAGGCTTCAGGTGCGTCAGATGCCACCACAAACTGCCTATGATGGAAACCGGGACGGGTAGTTTGCAACGTGTAGGCTATATCGGCCAGAGGTTGGTCGGGATGTTGCTGGAGATAATCACCAAGGCGTTCGGCGTAAGCCCTCGCACTCTCTGCCGACTTTGCCGACCATGTCAGCAACTGAAGGGGGCGGCTATCGCCGGATTGCTCCGGTGCATTTTCCGCTTCTTCCAGTACCACATGGACGTTAGTACCCCCCACGCCAAAGGAACTTACCCCGGCGCGGCGTACTTCTTCGGACGCCCAGTCAGTCAGTTTGGTTGGGATAGAAAATGGGCTAATGGCAAAATCGATGTTTGGATTGGGGCGCTCAAAGCCCAGCGAAGGCGGAATTTGCTTATGGTACAAAGCCAGGGTTGCCTTAATAAATCCTGCCACGCCAGCCGCCTGGGTCAGGTGACCCATGTTACTTTTAATAGAGCCGATAGGGCAGTACTGATTGCGTGGTTGGGGGCCAAAAGCCATCATCAAACCTTCCAGTTCAATGGGGTCGCCAAGAGGCGTGGCCGTTCCGTGCGCTTCAAGGTACCCAATCGTACCCGGGTCTACCTGGGCTTCGTCGAGCGCCATCCGAATAGCCGCAGCCTGGCCTTCGGTACTTGGGGCCGTAAAACTACCCTTGCCACCTCCGTCGTTGTTTACCCCCACGCCTTTTATTACGGCATAAATCCGGTCACCATCCCGTTGGGCGGCTTCCAGATTTTTGAGCAAAACTACGCCCGCCCCGTCACTGAATACAGTACCGGTACCCTCGGCATCGAAGGATCGGGTGTGGCCAGTACGGCTAAACATGGCGCCTTCCTGATACAAATGGCCGCTGTTGACGGGGGCCGTAACACTGGCGCCTCCGGCCAGCGCCAGGTCACACTGGCCTTTACGAATACTTTCGACGGCCTGCGTAATAGCGAGTAAGGAAGTGGAACAGGCCGAATAAACGCTCACCGCCGGTCCCTTCAAATCCAGTTGATAAGCCGTCCGCGAAGCGATATAATCTTTTTCGTTGACGGTCATGGCCTGGAATGACCCGATCTGGTCGACAACGGCCTGGTTCGGCAGGACGTTGTTGAGGTAGTAGGTATTGTTGCCACATCCAGCATACACCCCAATCCGACCGGGGTAGAGCTGGGATAGGTAGCCCGTTTGTTCTAGGGCTTCCCAGGCGATTTCGAGGAAGACCCGCTGTTGCGGGTCCATTACTTCGGCGAGTTTTGGCGTCAGCCCGAAAAAAGCCGCATCGAATTCCTGAATACCCTTGATTATGCCGCGTGCTTTCACGTATAAGGCATCACTTTTGGTGGTACTTGGAATGGATGCATCCAATTCATCAGCACTAAAGAAGTGGATTGTCTCCTGCCCGCTTTTTAATACCTCCCAAAGTTCATCGATGCTGTTGGCACCGGGAAAGCGGCCAGCCATTCCGATTACGGCTACATCAGCAGATTTAGTGAACGATTTTTGATTGGAGTCAGCAGATTGCGGGACTACTGCCTTTTGTTCCAGAGAAGCAATAATCCCCGCAATGGTAGGATGCTGGTAAAGCTTGGTAACCAGCAATGTGCGACCAAGCTGTTGCTTCAAGGCGGCAATCGTTTTTTGGGCCAGAAGCGAATTGCCCCCTAATTCAAAGAAATTATCATCCGACCCGACCCGTTCTATACCCAGTAGGGTACCCCATAGGGCAGCGATCTGCTTTTCAAGTTTCGAAACCGGCTCCCGGTACAAAACACCCAGTGCGGGACGTTGGCTACCAGGTTTAGGCAGTTGTTTTTTGTCGACTTTGCCACTTACCGTTCGGGGGAAATCTTCCAGCCGGACAAAGTGCGCGGGTACCATAAAATCGGGTAGTTGGTTTTCTATCCCTTTTCGCAATTTTTCCAGGTCATACGCATCGGTAGTGACCACGTATGCGACGAGTTGCTTCTGTCCGGGTATATCTTCGCGGGCTATTACCACCGCTTGCCGGACACCGGACTGTGTGGTCAGAGCAACTTCAATTTCCCCGAGTTCAACTCTATTTCCCCTTATTTTTACCTGATTATCTTTCCGCCCATGAAACTCAATCGAGCCGTCGGGCATATAGCGAGCCAGATCCCCGGTTCGGTACAAGGTTGCCTGCCCTTTTTGCGGATGAATCCAGGGTACGAACATTTCGGCAGTCAACTCAGGCCGGTTGAGGTACCCATCCGCCAGACAAACGCCACTGATTCCAATTTCCCCGACTTCACCGGCGGGTACTACCTGGCGGGCTTCATCGAGGATCAAAACGTCAGCACCGGTGATAGGCTGACCAATACTAGGTACTTGGGGCCAGTTCTGTGCCTCGCCTTTCAGTTTCAATGTCGTCACCCAGATACTAGCCTCGGTGGGTCCATAGACGTTCATGAGGGTACATTCGGGGCGAGCGGCAAAGAACCGCGCAATCTGGGGCGTTATTTTCAGGAGCTCGCCTCCCGTAATTATTTCCAGGAGGTAGTCTTCAACGTCCGGCTCTTCATCAGCCGCTTCGGCCAGATATTGCAGGACCACATAAGGCAGAAAAACCCTGTGAATACGATTTTGGCGAATATAATTCAGCAGCCGTCCGGCATCTAACCGGATGCTATCATCGATCAGGTGAATGGTACCGCCCGAAATCAGGGGCAGGAATATTTCCTGAAAAGAAGCATCGAAGCTCAGATGGCAAAACTGAAGCGTCTGGAGCCCCGGTCCGGCAACAGCGTTATTCTGCTGCCATTTGAGCAGATTGACCAGTCCGGCCTGGCCCAAGCATACGCCTTTCGGTTTCCCGGTCGAGCCGGATGTGTAGAGAATACAAGCGGTGGAGTTACGACGAAGTACCGGAAGAGGCTCAAAAGCGTGATCCAAATCAGCCCTAAGTATTGTTAGCCCTAAACTTGTAAAGCAAGCTTCATCAGAGGCATTGGTCAAGCACCCCTTTACATTGGAATCAGCGATAATTTGCTCTAACCTCAGGGTTGGATAAGTCGGATCAAGGGGTAAGTATGCCTTCCCGGCTTTGAGAGTAGCCAAGACGCTCACCACCGTGCTTATACCTCGCGTGGTACTTACGCCAATTATATCATCTTGGGGGAACTGGTGCAGAATAGCCTGAGCAAGATCGTCTGCACATTGATTTAGCTCGCTAAACGATAGTGTTTCGGCTTTGTGAACTATGGCAGTCTGGTCAGCATACGAGCGTATGGCTTCCTCTACCAATTCATGAATTAGCAAAGAAGGGAGTTCCATAACATGAGAAATGGACAAAGAATATGCAGAGATACCTGTCCAAGTTTATAGCTTAATGTGTGTGTAATTTTATATGCTCCTCTGCTCTGGACAATACCGAAATGCTTGTATAAGATCAGAAGCTGTTGGCATGATCATGGCGCGATCAAAGCTAACATAAACACAATGTTACAAAATTAAATCGGAATTGACATCGCCAGAGAGCAGAAGAAACTTGGGTTAATTGTACTCCCTAAAAACCAGACAGCCAGGTTACTTGAATTTTTTAATTTCGTCCTTAGCTCTGTTGTGAGATGTGCTGATAAATTCGAGTATAGTAATTGGAGCTCTGAATGCTCAGATTCTGAAGCGAAAGATAGAATAAGTTAACCTAAGGCGAAGTAGCAGGCAACCATTTCTGCATACACAGTTTCAACTCCGGTACTGACACGTATATGTCATCTTCAAGGCCTGATGCCCAATCCCCGGTGCCAGCCGGACCGTGGTAATATGCTGAGTAACCGAGGCCCAATGTATGAGCCAGATACCGGAAGAAACCAGGGGTATACGTAGGAGCGAAGATTTCAAACAGATGGGTATCTGGCTGGCACCATAGGATGTTACTAAAAGATGCCCCGTGTGGCCCTATAATAAACTCAGCATTCTGATAAATTTGTACCTGTTCGGTAACGGAACGGGGAATATCTTCGATAATTTCGAACCCATAGGTTTGCAGGAGAGCGGTTATCTCTGGTTCGTTTAAAATGCGTCGACGACCCGACCGGCTGATGTAGATCCGCTTGCGTGGCCCACGAGCGGGCGAAACCTGAGCCAGTACGTACTTGCGGAGGGCAAGCAGGTCGGCTTTATTTGGATAAAACCAGTGACCCGCATTAGCCAATATGCACCGTTCAAAGGTTACGTTCGTGGTACGGCTATCAACCACCCGGTCAGCGGAAATGCCCAGTAAATCCAGAAAATTACGCTCGTAAGCGGTACCGAATAAGGGGTAAGCGACAAATGCCGATTTAAAGTCGGATTCGGGTAAGGCTTCTTTGATTCGGCATAGTTTGGCGGCTACCAAAAATACAAAATCGTAATAACCGCCCCACATCACCCCGTCTAAATAATGGCTCCACGGAGCAATCAGCGTTGGCGAGAACTGGGTCGTTCTTTGGATGGGGGGAGAAAGGTTGCGGTGAAAATCGTCCGTGTTAATATCCAGGCACAAGACTTTCCTGCCAATTTGAATGCTGCCGTAGGGGTACTGTTTCGCCGCTCCGGCCGAAGCTTCATAAAGCCAGACTGAAACAGGCTGGTTAGTAGCCTGCTCAGCCGGAAAGTACCTTTTGGTTGGTTGGCCTAAATCAACTATTTCGGGTAAGGTAAATGTGTCGGCAGAGTGTCCGCTTATCCTATAACTATCGAGAAAGGAATCGGTTTGGCTGCTGTTCAAAAACGCAATCCCACTCAGGCGGTACCGTAAGCGGGCAATAGCGGGCCAATACCGTCGAACCCGAATTTTTAGTGTGCGAAATAGTTGTGTAATCATCATCTACTTGGGACGGGAAGCCAGCTCACCGGCAGTTTTGAATTGACCTTTACTCAGGCCAATAGGGTTGATAGTTTAGACATTTACCAAAAAAGTCGTTGATCACAATTGCGATCAACGACTTTTTCTACTAATGACCTAATCTTGTCTACCCCATAAGGGCTTTGCGAGCATATTCTACGCATTTAGCGGTTTCCTTGACAGCATCGGAGCCTTCGGGAATGGGGTACTCTAGTTCTATGGTGACGGGGAATTTGTATTTATTGTCGCGGATGAGTTGCAGTGCGGCAACAATAGGCGTATCGCCCTCGCCCCAAACTACGTTGGCCTGACCGTTTTCTTTCGACTTGCGGTCCTTGGTGTGCATACTGAGGATATGCTGATGTTTTTCCTTAATGAGTGGCAGTGGATCGTAGCCCGCTGCCACGTAGTGACCCATATCCAGATTCATGGCATTATACTTCGACTGTGCCATGGCTTCGTCCCAGGCCGTCGGCGTTTGCTGAAGGTGACCGTGATAAGCAACGTACACCTTGTTTTTGGCAGCAATATCGCCCAGCCGTTTGCTTTGCGCGGCATCTTTGGGTAGTTCTACGGTAACATGGGTGGCACCCAGTGCTTTGGCGGCGCGCAAGGCATAGTCAACTTCGGCGTCAGTGTTATTAGGACCCAGAGCGTTGGGCTTGTAAGCGTAAATGCTAACGCCCGCCTGATTGTACATTTTTCTTAACTCCTCAAACTTCTTCATCGATACCGAAGCGCGCCAGGCAGCCAGTTTGCCGTAGTATTCCTCCTGCTCGCGTTTCTGATCGGCGGTGAGTCCGCCGCGCTGGAATGCGGGCCCCTCGGGTGCTCCGGCAAAAGGTTCGCCCGTGGAGCCCATTAACTCGATGGCACTGATGTTGCAGTCTTTGCAGTATTGCAGAATACTCTCAGCATCGCTGGGCATGCTCCGCCAGGAGTAAGTGATGGCACCTACCTGCACACCGTTGAACTTAGAATCGGGCTTGTTCAGATTCCTGATGTAGGCGGGCATTCCGAAAGCCTTATCGTTCAGCAATGTAATGCCGCCCAGAGCCAAGGCTGCATTGCCCAAAAACCGCCTTCTTGAAAATTCTTTGTCTTGCATGGTTTATGATTTGGATGAAAATATTCTTTCTTTCAAAAGAAAAGAAAGGCAATCGCCTAACCTACCCAAGTCAGTTTATTTGAAGAAACAAAACAAAACCCGGCCGTATGAACAGTTCCACATGATCACGACATCAAATCCGTCTGGTTGGCAGCTTTTCGGGCGTAGTCTACTGCTGTATCAGGCAGAGCTGCCGCCGGCCCAATCACGATAATAGCCGGAGAACCGATGCCGCTGATCTGGGCCAGGGGCAAAATATTGCTGATTCTTCCGGTCACGATTTTCTCCTCTGGTAGTGTTCCGTTCTGGATAATGGCGATGGGTTCGCTCAACTTTCCCAATTCTGAATAAATCTCAACGATCTCGGGTAGTTTATTAACGCCCATCAACACGACAACCGTGGCCGTAGATTGCGCAGCCAGGACAAGATCGCCCGAAATTTTGTACGATTTAGTGGTACCAGTTACTACCCAAAAGCTTTCGCTCACACCGCGAGATGTCAGTGGAATGCCGGCCAGAGCAGGCACGGCGTAACTGCTGGATATACCCGGAATGACTTCGGATTCAATGCCGTGCTTGGCGGCATACTCGACTTCTTCGTAGCCTCGCCCGAACACGTAAGGATCGCCGCCTTTCAACCGTACCACATCACCATGCTGGTAGGCATACTCTACAATCAGGTAGTTGATGACGTCCTGGCTGCAACTGTGCTTGCCGAAGCGCTTGCCCACATGGACTTTCACGCAGGATTCGGGGCAATGATCCAGCAAATCGGGATGAATGAGGGCATCGTACAACACGACTTTCGCCTGTTGCAGCGCTTTTATACCTTTTAGGGTTATCAAGTCGGGGTCGCCGGGTCCGGCACCTATCAGGGTTAGTTTCATAGGTTGTTGATTTATGCTATAATCAAATTGTAGGGGCGAACCTGTGTGTTCGCCCAAGTGCGTCAGCCATCGGGCGAACACACAGGTTCGCCCCTACTAGCTGTCCTGACCATACACCAATTCCTGCAACGCGGGAATCGAGTTTTCAGCCAGTTGGCCGGCGCGGAAGGCCTTTACATTTTTCAAAAAATCTTCTGCTTTGCCCACGAACTCCCGCGCAAATGCTTCCGTTGGTTCATTCTTATTGATACTGAACACCAATTGCGAGAACGGCTTGCTATCATCACTGGCTTCGGGATAGAAGGTCTTGCCAAAGTTTTCCTCGAATTCTTTCACCATACTATGCTGGGAGTTGGTAGAAATACCTTCGCCGATCAGCAGCGCCTTGGCTCCCGTAATGAAGGTGTTGTAAGCGTGATAAATACTGTCGGCCCAGACACCCTCGGCCAGCATTTCGTGGGCGAGGGCCAGTTTTTCGTCCGCTTCAATGAGCGTAGTACCCACCAGGTCAATCATTACCCCCGCGCATTCGCCTACACCCACTTCGGTTTTGAAAAGTTCGTCGTGATCCCAGTCGCGGTACTCATCGTCTTTCACTTCGCTGAGGTCGGCGATGGGTTTGAGGAGTTGATAGAAATAATTCTTGGTTTGCCGGGCGTAGTACTGGTTAAAGTACTCATCCTCGTAAGCATTATCCCGGTAATCGTCCAGCAAGGTGCGCATGGCTTCGGGGCCGCGCTTGGAAGGTAGTTTAATGACTTTGTCGCCCATCAATCCTTCGCTATTGGGGCCCGTAAAGCCACCGCCGAGAATAACCTGTAATGCCGGAAGTACCAGTTTTTTATTTTTGATCGAACTACCGTGGAAGCCGATATTGGCCGCGCTATGCTGGCCACAACCGTTCATACAGCCGCTGATTTTTATCTTAATGTCGTTGTTATAGATGAGGTCAGGATATTCTTCTTTCATCATTACCTCCAGCGCCCGCGTGATACCGTAGCTGCTCGAAATCGCCAGATTGCAGGTATCGGTGCCGGGGCAGGTCGTGATGTCGGCGGTGCTGTCGAAGCCCGGATCGGCCAGACCCAATTGGCTGAGAGCCTGGAAAAGGGCGGGCAGGTCTTCGGCTTTCACAAATTTCAGCAGATAGCCCTGGTTGATGGTGACACGCAGATCGTCAGCAGCATATTGCCGCATAACGTCGGCGAGCTGACGGGCCGTATCAGAGTGCATATCGCCCAGAAGTACTCGCAGGTACACGCCATACCAACCTTTTTGTTTTTGTTCAAAAACGTTGGTAGTTAGCCATTTTTGGAACAATTCTTTCTCAGAAGCTTCCAGCTGGTCGTCGGCTAGCGCCAGGATTTCTTCCCGAGTCAGCGACTCCCTCTCTTCCAGATTTTTCCAGGCATAAGCGATGTCCTGAACAGGGTAGGTCTTATTTTTAAGAGCTGTGCGCTCTTCCTGGACGAGTTCCATCATCTTTTCCAGACCCAGGTCATTGAGCAGGAACTTCATGCGGGCTTTGTGCCGTCGTGTGCGCTCCCCGTAGCGGTCGAATACGCGGATAATGGCTTCGATGAAAGGAATCACCTGATCTTCGGGCAAAAACTCGTAAGCCATTTGGGCCGGAAAAGGCTGTGCTCCGAGTCCGCCACCGATAAGTACTTTAAAACCTCTGACGACTTCGCCGTTCTCGTTTTTACCCATTTTGGGAATCAAGCCCACATCGTGCATAAAGCCCAGCGCCGAATCTTTTTCTGATGAAGACAGCGCAATTTTGAACTTACGCCCCATTTCCTGTGAAATAGGATTTCGCAGGAAGTACTCAAAAATTGCCTGTGCGTAGGGCGAAACGTCGAAAGGCTCATCGGGGTCGATACCCGCGGTAGCCGAAGCGGTCACGTTGCGAACTGTATTGCCGCAAGCCTCACGCAGGGTAATGTCGGCGTCTTCCAGGTCGGCCCACAACTGCGGCGAGTCGGCCAGTTTAACGAAGTGTAGCTGAATATCCTGCCGGGTAGTAGCGTGAAGATTACCTGTGGCGTACTTATCGGAGCAATCGGCAATGCGTACCAGCTGGTCGGCGGTTACGTAGCCATAGGGTAGTTTGATGCGGATCATCTGCACACCCGGCTGGCGCTGTCCGTACACACCGCGCGTTAGACGGTACTTACGGAAGGCTTCTTCGGTTCCTTCATCCTTGGAAAAAGCACCAATTTTTTTCTGTAATTCAAAGATATCCCGCTTGGCGGCGGCAGAAACGTTGTCGGTAAGCGTCAGGTTATTCATAATGTCTATAAGTCTATGGGAATAGTAGATTTTTTGATTTTAGATATTGGACACTGGACTTTGGATACCGGATCTCGGATTTTTTTGACTTTACTGTCTAACGGTCCAACGTCCTATTCCACCATACAGGCTCCTACCGTCACATTTGAGGTTTCGTCGATCAGGATAGCGGCACCGTTCGCGCGGTTTTTTAAATAGGGGTCGTAAGCGATAGGGTTGGCAGTGCGCAGTACCACACGGGCCACATCATTGAGTTTCAGGCTTTCGACCTCCTCGATTTGTTCGTAAGTATTTATATCCACACGATAGTCTATGCTCCGAACGGAACAACGGGTGCGACTGGTTCCGTGTTGCAGATTAAATTTGCTACCCACTTTTAATTCCTTACGGTCGTCCATCCAGCAAATCAGCGTTTCCAGATCCTGGCTCAGAATGGGTTGCTGATTATCCGAAGTCACTATTAAATCACCCCGACTGATGTCGATGTCGCTACTCAGCAACAGCGTTATTGACTGTGAAGCAAAGGCCTCTTCGACCTCCTCACCCCCCAGCTCAATTTTATCAATCGTGGAAGTTAGTTCCGACGGATATACCGTGATGCGATCGCCCTTACGAAATGTACCACTCTGAATGCGCCCGGCATAGCCCCGGTAGTCATGGTATTCATCAGTTTGGGGACGAACCACATATTGTACTGAAAAACGTCCGTCGGTCAGATTCTGATCGCTAAGTACATTGACATTTTCCAGGACCGAAAGCATCGTTTCACCCGTGTACCAAGACATATTGGGTGATGCCTCGGCCACGTTATCGCCATTCAAAGCACTCACCGGCACGATAGTCAAATCCTTGATCTGTAGCTTTTTAGCCAGTTCCTGATAGGATTGCGCAATTTCCAGGAAACGGTCTTCCGAGTAATCTACCAGATCCATTTTGTTCACGGCTACTACCACATGCGGGATACCGAGCATGGAAGCGATTAGCGAATGACGTCGCGTCTGCTCCACCACGCCCTGCCGTGCATCGACCAGAATAATAGCCAAATCGGCATTTGACGCACCCGTCACCATGTTACGGGTATATTGGATATGTCCCGGCGCATCAATGCTGATGAATTTACGCTTGGGCGTCTGAAAGTACTTATAAGCCACGTCGATGGTAATTCCCTGCTCCCGCTCGGAACGCAGTCCGTCGGTGAGCAAAGCCAGATCGATTTCGCCCTCATTGCGGCTTTTGCTGGCCTTTTCGATGGCCTCCATCTGGTCGGCCAGGATATTTTTTGTATCGAAAAGCAAGCGACCGATGAGGGTACTTTTGCCATCGTCTACGGAGCCAGCGGTGATAAATCGTAGTAAATCCAAAGTAAGTTTATGAGTTTATATGTTAAGGAGTTTATGAGTAATGTGCGGCAAGCGCCATTATCAACTATCCATCATCAAATAAATTAAAAGTACCCTCCTTTTTTCCGGTCTTCCATGGCCGCCTCGGTTTGCTGATCGTCAATGCGGGTTTCGCCGCGTTCGCTGATGCGCGAAATCGTTATCTCGGCCACAACCTCATCCAGGGTGGCCGCGTTGGATTCTACGGCAGCGGTGCAGGTCATGTCGCCTACGGTACGAAAGCGCACACGCCTCGTTACAATCTGGTCGTTGACATCCGGCTGGATAAAAGGCGTATTGTTCAGCAGACGTCCGTCGCGCAGAATGCACTCACGGTCATGGGCGAAGTAAATACTCGGAAGCGCGATATTCTCACGCCGAATATAGGACCACACATCCAGTTCCGTCCAGTTGGAAATCGGGAATACCCGAACGTTTTCGCTTTTATGGATGCGTCCGTTGAACAAATTCCAGAGCTCAGGCCGTTGCCGTTTCGGGTCCCACTGCCCGAACTCGTCGCGGAACGAAAATATGCGTTCCTTGGCGCGGGCCTTTTCTTCGTCGCGCCGTGCTCCGCCAATGCAGGCGTCAAACCCGAATTCTTCGATTGTATCCAGCAGCGTGTAGGTCTGGAGCCAGTTGCGGCTGGCGTTTTTACCCGTCGGTTCCTGCAATCCTTTCGCTTTGATGGTATCTTCCACGTAGCGCACTACAAGTTTAGCACCTAGTTTTTCCACCAATTCATCGCGGTACTTTATGGCCTCTTCGAAGTTATGGCCCGTATCCACATGTACCAGCGTGAAAGGAATTTTGGCCGGGGCAAAGGCTTTTTGCGCCAAACGTACCAATGTAATGGAATCCTTTCCACCGGAAAATAATAGCGCAGGCCTTTCAAATTGCCCAGCTACTTCCCGCATAATATAGATAGCTTCCGCCTCCAATTGGTCGAGGTAGTCGAGATTCTGGATTCTGGATTCTGGATTCTGGATCAATTTGAGGTCTTGTTCTGACTTAATCATCTCATCCTATGTTTTTACAAAGTATCCTTAAACGTGCGGGTTCTTCTTTGAAACTCACCCAACATTTTTATTATTTCCTCATAATCTGATGTATTCAAATACCCAAAGTCATGGGCTAGAATAGTTTGGGTTTCTAATTCACAAGACGATCCTAAGGAAATGTCCAAGTAGTGTACGAGTTGCTTATTTGTCCCCAAACCACAACCTTCTGCTATATTACTAGGGAGGGAAACGGCAGACCTTCTCATCTGGCTAGTAATTCCATATCTTTCATCTACTGGAAATTGCTTTGAAACCTTATACACAAGCCGAGCTAAATCTATCCCTAGTTTCCATATATTCAAATTTTTAAAATTATGGTTCATAACCCAGGACATTTATTAAAAATACAAACAAACGTCGCTAACAATTCAAATAAAATCTAGTATCCAGCATCCAAAATCCAGTGTCAGGAAAATCTCATTTCGCGTGCAAACCGCATTCTTTCTTACTCTCATCTTCCCACCACCAGCGGCCCGCGCGAAAATCCTCGCCGGGTTGGATCGCCCGGGTACAGGGCGCGCAGCCGATGCTCACAAATCCTTTGTCATGTAGCAGATTATAGGGGACATCCTGTTCTTTTACATATGCCTGCACTTTATCAAAACTCCACGATAGCAACGGATGAAACTTGAATAAATCGTGCGCATCGTCTTGCTCGATCTGCTGCATCTTCTGTCTGTTACCCGACTGCTCGGCGCGGATACCCGTCACCCAGATTTTGACACCTTTCAACGCCCGGTTGAGCGGCTCCACTTTACGAATAAAGCAGCATTCCTTCCGGTTTTCGACGGAGTCATAAAAACTGTAAGGGCCTTTCGTGCTCAATAGTTCTTCGACTGCTTCGTGCTGCGGAAAAACTACTTCCAGTTTCGTGTCATAGCGGCGGTTGGTACGCTGCAAAGTCTTGTAGGTTTCTTCAAACAACCTTCCCGTATCCAGCGTAAATATCCGAATGGGCAAATCGTTTTTAAGAATCATATCCGTTATGACCTGGTCTTCATAGCCCAGACTGCTGGAAAAAGCCACCTGTCCCGGGAATAGCTCGGTGAGCAGGCGTAAAGCATCTACCTCAGACTTATTAGCGACTAGGTTAAGTAGTGAGTCGGTCGTGTGATTAGCGTTCCAAATCATCGTTCTGCAATTTTTTTAGGCTCAATCAAATCCCACAGATTCCTGTATAAATCTTCGAAAACGGCTACCGTGCCGTAGGTTTCTTCGCTGGGTTTTCTGATGATTTTGATATCCTGATTCAATAAATTCTGATAATCCCTCACAAAATTGTCCGTATGTAAAAACAGAAAAACCCGCCCACCTGACTGATTGCCAACCCGGCTTTTCTGCTCGTCGTTAGCGGCCTTGGCCAGTAAGAGTTTGCAACTGTCCGTGCCGCCTGGCGATACCAAAACCCATCGCTTTGTTTCGCTCAGTTTGATGTCTTCCACCAAGGAGAAGTTGAGTTTTTTTGCATAGAACTCAATGGCTTCATCGTAGTCTTTTACAACCAGGGCGATATGGGCCAGTCGTTGGTTCATTGACTCACTGAAATTTCGGCACTTACCTGCGCCGCCTGCGTGAAATCCTCGATCAAATCCTCTACCGCTTCCAATCCCACCGAAATCCGAATCAGGCCTTCGGTAATGCCCAGATTCGCTTTTTCCTCCGGTTTCAGTTTGGAGTGAGTTGTGGTGTAAGGATTGGTCACGATAGTACGCGTGTCGCCCAGGTTGGAAGACAACGACGGGATTTGCAGCGCTTTCATAAAGGCACAAACCCGTTCGAAACCTCCTTCCAGATCAATAGTCACGATGGCTCCTCCCGCACTCATTTGCCGTTTGGCCAATTCGTGCTGCGGATGCGACGGCAGGAAAGGGTAGTTTACCTGTTTGATTTCGGGTAGTTTTTCCAGCGCTTCGGCTAATTCCAGCGCGTTCGCACAATGCTTTTCCATGCGCAGATCCAGAGTTTCCAGGCTTTTGGAAAGTACCCAGGCATTAAAAGGCGACATGGACGGGCCCGTCTGCCGGCAGAAAAAACGCAAGGGCTTGATATGCTCTTTGGTGCCTACTACCACGCCGCCCAATACACGGCCCTGTCCCTCCATGAATTTGGTGGCCGAATGTACTACCAAATGGGCGCCAAATTCGGCGGGATTCTGCAAAGCCGGGGTCGCAAAACAATTGTCCACATTGAAAATCAAACCGTGCTTTTTACAAAGCCGGCCAATCATTGCCATATCGACCAGTTCCAGACCGGGATTGGAGGGTGTTTCCACATAGACCATGCGAGTATTGGGCCGGACCACCGCTTCCCATTCGGCTTCGGGAGCCGAGGCATCGAGGTAGGTATGGGTAATGTTCCACTTGCTCAATATCTGCGTGATAATCTGGTGCGCTGAACCAAATAGCGCGCGGCTGGCGATGATATGGTCGCCCGCCTGCAGGATGCCGGCAAAGCTGGCAAATACCGCAGCCATACCCGTGGCGGTGGCGACACCATCCTCGCAATCTTCCAGCATGCATACCTTGTCCACAAACTCCTGGACAGTGGGATTTGAGAAGCGGCTATACAGGTTTCCCGGTTCGGTTTCGTCAAAAATTGCCTTGCCCTGCTCGGCAGTTTCAAAGGTAAAACTGCTGGTCAGGAACAGAGGCGTAGAATGCTCCCGAAAATGCGTCTGCGGCGTCTGAGTACGGATGGCTTTAGTTTGCTTCTTCACTTTATAAATCAATAATAATTGAGAATAACCGTGTAAATAATTCTCAAACTTACCACAATTACCACAATTCCGACCAGAATCATCATGGTCTTGATGGGTAATCGACGCGATAGATTGGCCGCTATGGGCGCGGCCACCATACCGCCCAGGATCAGGCCGGCAATCACCTGCCAGTGCGAAAATCCGATCAATGTTATAAATGTCACTGAACTGGCTAGCGAAACAAAAAATTCCGTAAGGTTCACAGAACCAATGGTGTATTTGGGGTGCCTGCCCCGGGCGATGAGCGTGGAAGACACGATTGGCCCCCAGCCACCACCACCGATGGCGTCCATTGAGCCGCCCAGCATGGCCAACCAGCCAATTTTGTTAAAGGGACGCTTTTCGATACGCTTTTTCAGGGCTTTTTTTACGATCAGAATACCCAATATCAGGGTATACACAGCCACAATAGGCTTAATGATAAAAATGTATTCTTCAAGCGAGGTAAGTACGTAGGCTCCCAGAATAGCGCCAACAACTCCGGGAATGAGCAGCGTTTTGAATAGTTTGCTATTTACATTGCCGAATTTCAAATGCATATAACCCGATACTCCGCTGGTAAAAATCTCTGAGGAGTGGACGCTCGCGCTCGCTACCGAGGGGGGGACGCCGAGCGTGAGCAAAAAGGTAGTTGCCGTGACACCGTAGGCCATACCCAACGCGCCGTCAATCATTTGGGCAATAAAGCCTCCCATCAGATAGTAAAAAAAATCTTCGTCTTCCAGCAAACTCGACCATACCAGCCCCAGCCGGTCCAGACTGGCATAGCTAAAAATGAGGTGGCCGATTACCATCAGAGCCAGCGCCGAAAAAATATTGACCGCGATTTCGGTGCGGCTGCGTTGGCGTAGTACTACTTCGGAAAGGCGGCTGGAAACTTTTTTGAAAGCAGAAAGAGAATTTGTACTATTCTTTGGTTCGATTAAAATTTCCTTATCTGCCGCAGATTTGTAAATCGTATTGGCAAAAACGGCATCCGACTCTTCGGGTAAGTCAGGTAACAAAACAGCGTAACCTTGCTGCCGCGCAATTACGGCCAGCCGACGGTCCTCGACAGGATCACCGGTAGCGATCTTTACGGCGTTTAAAGGCTGCCAGGCAGCTATTTCCTTGGTTTCCTGAACAGACATAGAGAAGGAAGGTGTTTCCGAAAGTCTATTTAGTATAGTAATTTAGTAGAGTATATTCGCAAAAAGAATGTGGCTCTGGCGGGAGCCACATCACAAACGTACGATGGTATTATTGATTTTCCAAGAAAAGACGAAGTAAATTATCTCCGGCTAATGACCCGATAAGGAAGAAATCCAACCCTATAACTCGATGACAAGAAGTACCGCATCGGACGATAGCGCTTCAAATTCCAGCCGGTTGACATTCCACAAGGCCAGACCGTCGCGGTTTTCCAGAAGCCGGTTCTGTACTTCAAATGCTCCTTCTACAACAAAGGCAAAGACCCCCCGGTTGGGGTTTCGTACCTGAAAAGTACCTTCGGCGCGCCCTTCGTACTTTCCAATTAAAACTTTTATTTCCCTGTCATACACAGGGAGTAGTTGATTGGGGTAATCATCCATAACTACCTGTCCGGTATGTGCAGGGGGACCTTGCGGGTAAGTACTTTGGGATGTCGCAGACATAGGAGCAGCGAAGATCAATTGGAAGTAATTGATTGCTTCCTCCTGGTAGGCATTTTTGAGGGTATAGGTTTCGCCTTTCTGCACCGAGAAGGCAAAAACCTGTCCTTCGTCAAGAGCCTGCGAAGACTTATTTTGACGAATCAATTGCAAATCCCCAATGTAGGGCAGGAGCACCACTACCGAATCGGCTTCGGCTCGCATCGAAAGTTCAATACCCGCCCGCAGGGTATCATCACTGATTTTTTGAAGACCATCATTACCTGGTCCAGAGCCATTTATGATCGTCTGAAACTGGAGCGCATAGGGGGTCTGAACTCCAGGTCGTTTAATTGCCGGAAAGATCCGGGCTTCGATGGCGGGCATTATTTCGGCGGAAGGAGACTGATTCATAAGATCATACATTCACTACAATGTTGTGGGAAAGTGTATAGCCATCGGCAATGCTGCCGGAGACCGCGGGCATTTCCAGTGCAATGGAATCAGAGAAAACATTGTCGCGCGCATTGCTAGTATCCTGTTTGCCCCGGGTATAGAAATTCGTAGCCGTTGTGTACACGTGATCGCAGATATCGGTTGGGAAGGCGATCTGCGTCACGAGCAGCGACTTGCCGCTGGCATCGTAAATATGGACGTGAATATGCGGGGCGCGGCCTGAGTACCAGCCGGGGAAAATGGTGGTGAATGCCGCCAGCCCGTCGGCATTGGTGGTCTGCCTCCCGCGCAGGAAATGAACCGATGTCAGAGAGCCGTATTCCGAGTAGTTGCCGTCTTTGTCACAGTGCCAGATGTCCACGACGACTCCTTCCAGCCCCGCGCAGCTTTTGTTTTTGTTCTGAATGGTAATGAGCACGGCTAGCGGTACGCCCGTACGGTCGGAGCGAATATCTTTAATCACCAGGCTAGCTGGCGATTTGGTGGGGTAGGGGCCGGCGGTTTCGGAGGGGGTAGACGTACAGCTAGTATTGGTGCTGCCGCTGGTAGTTGTCCCATCAGGGTTGGTGGTAGTTTCGGGGGTAGAGGCTGCTTCGAGCGAATCCTTGGAGCAGGCCGTCACTAGGGAAGCCGAGAACAAGCTGATGCCTGCTTTCTTTAAAAAATCGATGCGTTTCATAGAAATCGTTTTTGAATGTTTCGTTTGGTACCTAGTACGCCAAAAGGGGGGCGATGTTGCGATGCAATAGATGCTTCTCGGCCAACGAGGGGAATGTATCGGCAAAATGAAAAAAGGAAGCGGAGAGGGACGGCAAAGCTCCTTCGGTTCAGCGGTTTTTTCTTCCCCAGATTTCTACAAAATCCCCGTACGACTGACTAATGGGTAAATCAGCTCCATTTGACATTTGGGCTTTGCGGTTATGGATAGACTGGACTTGTTGGATGGCTACGATGTAGCTGCGGTGGATGCGGGCGAATCGATCATCCGGTAATTCATCAAGAATTCCTTTCAGCGTCATAAGTGTCAGCAGCAGGTGGGGCGACGATTTCAGGTGAATTTTTATGTAGTCCGACAAGCCTTCTATGTAAATAATGTCGTTCAAATCTACTTTTACCAGACGGTACTCCGAGCGCACATAGAGACTCGTGGGTTTAGTGTCAGATCCAGCATTCCTGAACTGATGGTACTCCCTGATTTTCTGTACCGTGCGGCGGAAGCGGTCGAGATCTATGGGTTTGAGCAGGTAGTCCAGCGCATTGAGTTCAAACCCTTCAAGGGCGAATTTTTTGTGGGCCGTGGTAAAAACTACCATGGGCGGCTCGATGAGTTGCGACACCAGATCCAGGCCCGTCAGGTCAGGCATGTTGATATCCACAAACAGCGCATCCACCTCATTTTCGCGCAGATAAGCTGCGCCTTCGATGGCATCATCGAAAGTAGCGAGCAGTTCAAGTTCAGGGAACTCGGCGACATACTGCCTGATCAGTTCCAGCGCCCAGGGTTCGTCGTCGATGGCTACGCAGCGAATTTTCATACTTCTATGGTAAGGCTTACGGAGAAAAAATCGCCATCGTCATCAATATCTAGTGAATGGCGATCAGGATAAATATGGTCCAGCCGTTTGCGCACATTGTGAAGTCCTATACCCGTTCTTCCGGATTCGGGTGTATTCTGAAATTTCCGGTTTTTTGAATAAAAGGAGACTTTGCCCGGCTCGGCGGCAACTTTTATTTCGATCACCGAAGCTTCGCGGTTGCTCACGCCGTGCTTGAAAATATTCTCGACCAATGTCATCAGTACCAGAGGCGGAATTTGCTGATGCTGCAGATCGCCTGTCGTCTCAAACTTCACCGTGGTTTTCTTACTCAACCTAAGTTCCTGTAAATCTATATATTGGCGCAGGCAAGCGACTTCATCTTCGAGTGGGACGAAATCCTCCCGTACTTCGTCTGACACGTAGCGCATGATGTTGGAAAGCTTCATGATACTCTCAGCGCAGGCCGGATGGTTGATCCGGGCCAGGGTATATATCGTGTTAAGGGTATTGAACAGAAAATGCGGGTTAATCTGGGCTTTCAACGACGACAACTCGGCTCGGGCTTTGTCGGCCTCGGCCTGCATGGCCCGCTGCTCAGTCTGACGCGACCGTTGCGCGATGGCGATGGCCAGCCCAATGGCCCAGATCATCAGGTACAGCATCACGCTGACGATGTCTAGCACAGGTTCGCGGGGTGGGCGGCGGTCAAAACCTGACAGGTCAGCCGGTCGTTCGGGACGACCGGATCGCACGGCTGGCTCAAACCCTCCGGCGTCAGGGCCTCGCCGTTCCCTACCTCTATTTGTTCTTTCGTGCCGCATAATCAGTTTATCGAAAGGCTGTTGCCAACCCACCAGTAGTAGCCCCGCTCCGAAAAACAGCCCGTACATCAAATACTGTCGACGAAAAAATAGACGGGGTATAAAAAGGTAGTAATTCAGATAGAAGACAAGTGCGAAAATCAGCAGGAATAGCCAGAATTGCCACGATGCCAGCAAGCGTATAGTCAAGCCCGTTTCTTCGCCTCGGGTGATGAAAAGCACAGGAAGGCTCACAAAAATGAGCCAGCCGAGAGCATGAAAAAGAAGGGTCGGTCGGCGGAATAGCGGCATGATACCAAGGTAGGACTATTTCCTGATTCGCTTCTTGATAATCGACGGGTGTTTCTTTTGTGTCGGCGAATCATAAAGTTGAGCTACTAAAAAACTTCTTTCCTTATCTGAAAATCCAATTACTTTTGGGAAAAACACATTTCCAATGACTTTAAAGAAACCTCACCTTAGTTTCGGCCAGATCATCAACATGAATTTCGGCTTCTTCGGTCTGCAGTACAGCTTCGGCCTGCAACAGGCCAACATGAGCCCGATTTACTCTTACCTTGGTGCCGATGAAAGTACCCTGCCGCTCCTATGGCTCGCCGGACCGATGACGGGCCTTATCGTGCAGCCGATTATCGGGGCTATGAGCGATAAAACCATCACCCGCTGGGGCCGCCGGACACCTTATTTTCTGATCGGCGCCCTGCTGTGCAGCGTGTCGCTGCTGGCGATGCCGTTTAGTAGTTCGGTCTGGATGGCGGCCAGCATCCTGTGGATACTGGATGCCGCCAACAACGTCACGCAGGAGCCCTACCGCGCCTTTGTCAGCGACAAGCTTGACAAAACCCAGCATTCGCTCGGATTCCTGACCCAAAGTGCATTTACGGGCCTGGGCCAGACGTTGTCATATCTTACCCCTTTTTTGCTCATCAATTTCTTCGCTGTTTCCGAGGAAGGAAAGGTAGGCCGTATCCCTACTTCGACTTTACTGGCTTTTCTGATCGGCAGTGTAGTGTCAATCAGTTCCATTCTGTGGACGCTGAAAACTACCCGGGAAATTCCGCTAACCGAAGAGGAAAAAACCAAGATCCGTGCTTCGCCCACGGGTATTGGTTCCACTTTTGTCGAGATATTTGACGCCATGCGCGAAATGCCCCTCACTATGAAGCGCATGGCTCCCATGATGCTATTTAGCTGGTATGCCATGTTTATTTATTGGCAGTACATCGCCAAATGCGTATCCCAAACCCTTTTCGGGACCATCGACTCCGGCAGTACCGCCTTCCGGCAAGCCGAAATCTGGGTCGGGCCGATGGGCGCGTTCTACAACGCCGTAGCTTTCTTTGCGGCTTTTGGCCTGGCCCGGCTGGCCAACCGCTACGGTCCCAAGTACCTGCACGGCATCTGTATGTTTCTGGCGGGCATTGGTCTGCTGGCGCTTCCGCATCTGCACGACAAGTACTTGTTGCTCATCCCGATGATCGGAATGGGATTTTCTTGGGCCAGCATGATGGGCAACCCCTACATCATGCTGGCGGGTAGTATTCCGCCCGAAAGGACGGGGATTTACATGGGAATTTTTAATATGTTTATCGTGATCCCGATGCTCCTGGAAACCTTTACAATGCCGCTTTACTACAAATCATGGCTGGGCGATAGCCCCGTCAATGCCATCAGATTAGCGGGTACATTGCTGATTTTGGCAGCATTTTCGGTATTGTTTATCAGGATAAATAAAAGCGCCGTGACGGAAGAAGCAGTGTTCGGAGGTGGGGGAGGCCATTGATTTCGGGTAGTTTTTCCGCCGGCATACATAAGACACACACAGTAATCTGTAAAAAAGTAATGAAAACGAACAAAAAGAAAATTCCATCCTTGCTTCTGGATCTGGCCAGAAAGAAAAAACTGGACATCGCTGGAACCGACGCCGCATTCTACACTAATCTTGCATTGCGGATCGGCGATATTCAGCATTTGTATTCTCAGTTGTACGCGCAGCATCCGGGTAGTGACGAGAATCTCGAAAAACTACTCGAAGTACTAATTTTGGCGCATCAGTCGAGAGCGGCATCGTTGAAAGCGCGCGATGAAAGTAAGGCAGAAGGCTGGTTTCTAAGCAATGAGTTGGCCGGTATGAGTTTGTATGTCGATCGCTTTTGCGGAAAATTGAAAAACCTGCCCGGCAAGCTCGATTACCTGAGCGATCTTGGCATCAACCTGCTGCACCTGATGCCTATTTTTGCCAGCCCGGAGGGCGAAAGTGACGGCGGCTATGCCGTGTCTGACTTTCGGAAAATAGACGAAAAATTCGGTACGATTCAGGATTTAAAAAAAGTACAAAGCGCCCTGGACAAGCGGGAGATGTACCTCATGCTCGATATCGTCCTGAATCATACTTCGCACCGCCACGCCTGGGCCGAGAAAGCAAAGGCAGGCGATAAAACTTACCAGGACTACTTCTATTTTTTTGATTTTAGTACTTTGCCCGAGCAGTATGAGCAGAGTATGCCGGAAGTATTTCCCGAAGCCGCTCCGGGCAACTTTACGTGGGTACCCGAATGCCAGAAATGGGTCATGACGGTTTTTCATAACTACCAGTGGGATCTCAACTATACTAACCCTCGTGTTCTGGTCGAGATGCTCGACAATGTACTTTTTTCGGCTAATCTGGGCGTTGACATATTACGCATCGATGCTCCGGCTTTTCTGTGGAAGCAGCTCGGGACCAACTGTCAAAACTTGCCGCAGGCGCACACGATCCTGCAATTACTCAAAAAATGCGTGGAGGTAGCTGCGCCCGGCATGGCCCTGCTGGGGGAAGCCATCGTCGCCCCGGCGGCCATCATGGAGTACTTCGGCGAAGGACGCTACCGGGCCGAGGAATGCGATTTTGCCTACAATGCTACCCAAATGGCCCTGCAATGGGATGCGCTGGCTACCGGACAGACTTCCGTCATGCGGGCTGCCCAGCCTGTACTGGCCCGGAAGCCTGTGGGTACTTCCTGGATTACCTACACCCGTTGCCACGACGATATTGGTTTGGGCTACGATGATTACATGATCCAGCAGGCGGGCTACGATCCATATCCGCACCGGCAATATTTAAAAGAGTACTACGCCGGACAATTCCCCGGTTCACCCGCGCGGGGTGCGTTGTTTTCGGTGAACGAAAAAACGCAGGATGCCCGCATCAGCGGCACGCTGGCCTCGCTTTGCGGTTTGGAGAAAGCAATGCAGGAAGTTGATACTGAGCAGATAGACACAGCCATTCAGAAGATCCTGATGATGCAGGCCAACAGCTTCTTTCTGGGTGGTCTACCCATGCTATTATACGGCGACGAAGCGGCTTATCTCAACGACTATTCTTACCAGGATGATCCGGGCAAAAGCTACGATAATCGCTGGATGCACCGCCCGCTGATCGACTGGAAAAAGAATGCGCTGGTCAAGAAATCCGGAACCATCGAGAACCGGGTCTTTTCAGGGACCAAAAAATTACTTTCAATTCGCCAAAAACTGGGCGTCGTGGCTGACTTCGGTAATATCACCTGGCTCCCGGCTCATACTATTCATATTGCGGGGTTCTTACGGGACAGCAAAGAGAGAGAGTTGTATTGCCTGTTTAATTATAGTAAAGATAGCGCATACCTGACCTGGTATGCCTTCAAAGAACACGGCGAGGCGCCGGTGAAGCTATATGATCACTGGCAGGAAAAGTACTTTGATGTCGGGAGCGATGAGGAGTACCTGGTGTTCAGGCCATACGAATTTTATTTGATGGAAGTAGTGAAGTAATCTTTTGCCCTCGCTAAATTCCCTGGATTTCCTTAAGATAGAACGGACTCATTCGTGATGAGGTCTTCCCTTGGACTGAGAAGTTCTACAAGCCCAGGTTTCGAATTGCATTTTTTAATATCATTTTTTCTTTGAATTTTTGTATTGCCTTTGGGTTTTAAAAGATAATTCCGACCAGGGGCGAAAACCATATTTTAAAGCTGATAGATCACTGATTTTCAGTGATTTACTTTTTTTTGTTGGGTAGTTCGGGTCTCTATGGCGTGTACCTGAGTGCGCGGGCACTGGCATAGCCCGAAATTGCCCGAATGTGCGTTCCTGAGCTTTCTAAATTTTCAATCATCCAAATTTTTTACCTATGAAGAAAATCTACACGCTGATTATTGCTATTCTGACTACGGTGCCCTCCTGGGGGCAGGGCTGCGTGGCTGTGCGCCACATGAGCTGCACAGCACCCGGTGCGTCATCTTCCGATCTTTTTGCGCAAAAGCATGGTAAATGGCAAGTGAACACGGGCTACCGCTACTTCCGTTCGTTCCGGCACTTTCGGGGTGATGTACAGGAACATGAGCGGATCGAGAACCATACCGAAGTCGTTAACCTGTCCCACGCCTTCGATTTGGGCGTTAGCTTTCAGCCCACTACGCGGCTATCGTTTTCAGTCAATTTGCCCGTGCTACATAATGACCGTTCTTCCCTGTATGAGCATTATGGCAATAGTGTCACTGCCAATCCAGGGCAGGAACGATTTCACACCAAATCGGCGGGCATTGGCGACCTGCGCATAGCATCCAGCTACTGGCTGGTCGATCCTATGAAGCTCAAAAAATATAACGTGGCTCTGGGCGTAGGCATCAAGTTACCTACGGGCAACTACCGGGTAGAAGATGATTTCCATAAGCTGAGTAAAGAAAATCAGGATTACATCCTGCGCAAGCCGGTGGATCAGTCCATTCAACTGGGCGATGGTGGCGTAGGGTTCAGCCTGGAAGGGCAGGGGTACTGGCAGATCGGCAAAACTACCTCGCTTTATGCCAACGGATTTTACCTTTTCAACCCGCGTGAAACCAACGGAGTCAGCCGTAATCCTGGTAGCGATCCTAATCCCGTCGACGGGTACTTCTCGGTACCGGATCAGTTTGCTGCCCGCGTTGGCGCTAATCAGTCTTTGCCATTTATAAAAGGACTTTCCCTCTTGCTGGGCGGGCGCGTGGAGGGTGTGCCCTCGCACGATTTGATCGGGGGAAGCCGGGGTTTCCGGCGGCCGGGCTATATCGTATCGGTGGAGCCAGGCCTCGCATATATGAAGAATGGCTTCTCGGCCGCGGTGACAGTACCCGTGGCACTCTATCGCAACCGTACCAAAAGCTACTCCGACTTACAGGACCCTACCGGCCAGAAACACGGCGATGCCGCCTTTGCTGATTATTTGATTTCGGTGAATGTGAGCCGCTGGTTCTAATATTTCGGCCCTATTCGTCTCACTTCGTGAGGACGGGTTTCCCTGTCTTAATAAAAGCAAGTATTGAAATCAATCAAACTATTTTTGCCATTGAGTACCTAAGGATGCTTACGCCACGGTGAGAGCATCCGCAAGTACTTAGGGTATTTCCTCCATGACTGTTCTTCAAACAAAAAGCGTATTTATGAAAAGTAAACGCATTGTAGTAACTCTCTGTCTGCTTCTTGCGGCATGGAGCGTTTTTATTCCCAGCCAGGCCCAAACACCGAGTGACGCCATCATGATGCCCGCCAGGGATGCCTGTGTATTGGCCAACTACAACTACGGGCAATTTGATCAGTACTGGGAGGGGGACCGCCTGCGCGGCAACCTCACCATAGCCACCGTGAAGCGCACTACGGTGCTACCGATGGTGGCGGTCGGGATTACCGATAAACTGAATTTATACGCGGGGGTACCCTATGTCAAAACCTTGTCTACCGACCCCAACGGCGGGAAGTTCGCCGGCGCCCAGGGCTTCCAGGATCTCGGTCTTGCGCTGAAATACGAGGCTCTGAAAAAGGAAATCGCCGGAGGGGAGCTTTCCGTACTGGGTACGGTGGGGTACTCTACGCCTATTACCAACTACTTACCCGATTATATGCCGTACAGCCTGGGCTTTGGTGCGCCGGAAGTCGCCCTGCGGGGAATTGCTCAATACAAAATGAAAGGCGGCCTGTATTTCCGGGCGGCGCTGGCGCACCTATGGCGAGGCTATGCGAAGGCAGAGCGGGATTACTACTACAACAACGGTAGCTACTACACTTCCTGGATGGACGTACCCAACGCCTGGACCGCCGAAGGAATACTGGGAGCCTGGCTGCTCAACTACTCGCTCCGAATCGAGCTTTCCTACTCGAAATTAAAATCAACGAGCGGGGATGATATCCGGGCGTATAATGCGCCGCAGCCCACCAACAGGGTAGTCATGGGGCAAGCGGGTCTTATGGCGCAGTACTATCTTCCTCCGGCCAAAAAACTTGGTGTACTGATATACCATAATCAGGCTCTGACTGGCCTGAACGCTCCAAAAATCAAAAACTTTGGTGCAGGCATCACCTACCAGTTCAAATTCTTATAAAGGAAAAAATATACGATATGCTTTTGCGAAAAATAACAACCATCTTTCTTCTGGGCGGGATATTGCTTTTTGTATCCTGCGAAAAAGAACTTCCCACCTTTCTGGAATACCAGAGCTATGCTTTCTCCGAAAACGACGAAGCAGGGGGTACCTGGAAACCCATTCTCATTAATTCTGGCTCAGCTATTACCGTGGAGGCACCTAAAAGTACCTCTTCTTCCGAATATCAGGCTGAATTAGCTGATATGAAGGCAGCCATGGGTAAAATCACCCCCCAACAGCAGCAGGAGATTTTCTACTGGACCAGCAATCCCGTAACCCGCTGGAATGAGATTGCCTTGGAACTGATCGCTAAGTACAATTTGATACCTGGTTATAATGAGGATGGTACTTACACTTTGCCCAACCCCGCTTCTCCCGAGGGACCACCGGCCTTTCCATTTGCCCATCCGCCGTATGCTAGTCGGGCGCTAGCGTACCTTTCGGTGGCACAGTTTGACGGATTGGTGTCGGCCTGGCATTATAAGTATACTTACAAAAGAGCCGCTCCCTACCAACAAGATGCCGATATTGACTATGCCTATGAGAAAAATACGATTCCCTCTTATCCCTCCGATGGGGCGGTAATTGCTGCCGTATCTAGAGAAATTTTGTCAGCCATGTTTCCTTTGGAGAAAGCCTATCTGGAGAAGCGCGAGGCTGAACACCTGCAATGCCTATCCCTCTCGGGCGGAAATGTAGCCAGTGATGTGGCAGCCGGTGTATCGCTTGGTAAAAAGATTTCTGCTCTGGCCCTGGCCCGCGCGGCTACCGATGGAATGAAAAACGCCCAGGCGCCGAAGGCTGTTTCGGACTCTATCAAAGCGGCTGCTTTCACCCGCTTCGGCTGGCAGTGGGACAACCTCGAACTACCCACGCGGCCCGTCGGCCTGACGCCTTTATTCGGGAAGGTGAAAATGTGGAACGTACCGAACGTACTGGCTACGAGACCGAAAGCTCCACCGGCTCTGGACTCGCCTGAATTTCTGGAGGATGTCAGAATCCTTAAGGACTATGCCGCCCATGTAACGACTGAACGACGACGAATAGCCAATTTTTGGCAGGACGGCCTGGGTACTTACACCCCACCGGGGCATTGGAACCGCTTTGCCCGCGACTTTATAGTAAAATATAAAATGAACCCCCTGAGATCGGCCCGTACTTTCGCTTACATGAACATGGCAATCATGGACGGAGGCATAAGCTGCTGGGATGCCAAGTACTACTACCACTATCCCCGGCCTATTCAGATGATTAAAGGGTTCAAGACGATCGCGGGCACACCCAATTTTCCAAGCTACACCTCCGGGCATAGTGTTTTTTCGGCGGCTGCGGCGGAAGTACTGGCGTACATATTTCCCCAGGAGGCGAGCCTGGTACGGGGATGGGCCGAAGAGGCGGCTATTTCCCGGGTATATGGCGGTATTCACTGGACTTTCGATGCTACCGTCGGCACGGAGCAAGGGAGAGACGTGGCACGGTACACGGTCAATGTGGCCAAGGCCGACGGCGCGGATCTGTAGTTCAGTACTTAGTTAGGGAAACTATCCGCAGGCATATTTGGTGGCTGGCTTGCTAGAAAATAAAGGATCCATAAAAAGCCTTGGTTTTCAACGGACCGTTTTCCCATTCACTTTCACGTTCGTAAAAGTAAGCCCGTCGATAATATTCGGATTGTAAGTACCATTTTTTGCCTCTAAGTCCACATTTTCAAAAGTAAACTGAGCCAGTTTATCGTACTCGGTGATGGCAATATCGAAAAAGATATCGCATTTCATGTCGATGTCTTTCAGGGTGATATGTTCTGAGTAGGAGAGGGGTACTTCCTGACGACCTTTCAGGTCGAAGAACTGCGTCCAGGGCTTTACGTAAATTAGGCTGTGGGCTTGTCCGGTGATGTTCTCTACGGTAATGTACTCGTACTTCTGCGGGGTGTCGGGCCGCATTTTCAGCCAAAGTACCCGCATGGCTTCCTCGACGTGGCAATTCCGCATGACAATGTTTTTGTTATGAATGGCTTCACTGCCGCAGGTGAGCGCGGCGTGACAAAAACCAAACTCGCAGTCTTCAACTAAGATATTGACGTTGGCACCATTGTTCGAGTCGGTATCTGCCCAGGGACCTTTGCCACCTTTGAGGGCGATGGCGTCGTCATTGACGGACATGTAGCAGCCTTTGATCAGCACATTGGAGCAGGCGTCGATGTCGATGGCATCGGTACTGGGAGCTTTGACCGGCGCGTGCGGCGAGGTAATGTGCAGGTCGAGAATCTTCACATTGGTGCACTGGTAATAATGGCTCGTCCAGAAGCCCGCATTCTGTAATTTTACGTCTTGTACCTGTACGTTATCGCAATTCCAGATAAAAACCAGCCGAGGTCGCGACACTTCCAGATTGGTGCACTGCGGGTTTTCTTTCCGCCGTTGCCAGAAAGCCTCCCAGTATTTCAGTCCATTGCCATCTATAGTACCCTGACCGGAAATGGTAAAGCTATCGACCCCGTAAGCATTGACCAGCGCCGGAAAGTAATTCAGATTTTGTCCTTCCATGCGTGATGGCATGGAAGGGTAGTCGGCAATATCGTCCGAGCCTTTGAGTTTTGCTCCTTCTGCCACGTACAAATGCGTTTTGGGCTTAAAGAAGAGGGCCCCACTCAGAAAAGTACCCTTCGGAATTATTACGACTCCACCGCCTTCTCTTGCCGCTTCGTCGATGACTTTCTGAATAGTGATGGTCTGGATGAGGGTACTATCACGTTTTGCCCCGAAGTCGGTGATCAAGTACTGCTTGCCCAGATTGCTCAGTTTGACTTTGGTATGATCCAGAAACCAGGCCGACATGGGCGTCCCATCCGGAAAATTATCCTTCTGAGCCTGAGCGGTTGAGAAAAGTCCCAGGATAAAAAAGGCAATGATGTTTTTTAACTTCATGGTATTCAGAAAGTTGGTGTCAGGGCGAAAGCTTCTTATTTGGTTTTTGGTTTGACAATCCGGTCTGCCAGGGGTAGTTGCAAATCTTTAATGGAGGCCAGTACCAATTGCGCCATTTTGCGGGCACCCAGCTCGCTGAAATGCGTATTGTCCACTTTGCCGTCGGGGTAGTTAGGGTGTTCGCCGGGAGCCAGTTGAAGAAACAGTAGTTTGGAGTTTTCGGGTCCGAAGGATTGTAGTAGATTCTGGCTTTGTCGGTCCAAATCTATGAGTGGCGTATTGGTTTCGCGGGCCACAGCCCGTGTCAGTTCAGAATAGACCTCGTGCGTTTCCACGATTTTTCCATCGTCGTCGAACTGCCGCCGGGCCACGGGCGTGATAAGTACCGGCTGGGCTTTTTTCGCCCGGCTTTCGTTAATAAAGCGGGTCAAGTTTTGCCGGAATTCAGCCTGGGTCGTATAGCTTTTCTTGATTTCCACTTCATCGTTGTGTCCAAACTGAATCAGTACGTAGTCGCCTTCCTGCAAATTGTCCGCAACGGGTTGCCAGCGGTTTTCTTCGATAAAAGTTCGGGTACTTCGCCCGTTCATCGCCCGGTTGTCGACTTTTACACTTTCATCAAAGAAGTAAGTAAAAGGCATTCCCCAGCCTGTTTCAGGGTAGGCTCGCACAGCTTTCTCCGACATCGTTGAGTCTCCGATGAGGTACACAGTAATAGGGTCGGACGGGTTATTAAAGCCAAATACTACCAGCAAACCGACCAGCCAGCACAGGGGTTGGATCTTAATCTGAAAAGGTTTTCGTTTTGGCATCAAACTAGTCATTGGTTTTGGCATTTTCTTATTTTAAGATTTGATCATTCTGCGTTGCAGGTATTCATTATTTGCTTAGAGATAGCAGGTAGTTATTTTCAACGGCACATCCACTTCCCTAATAAATTGACGTAGCTCTGAAATATGAAAAGTATAAGGAATCCGGCAATCTGATTTACCCGAAATCCCGTCTCTGTAAAAGTAATCTATCCGGCCCCGGAACGCATTAGTCTACTTTTGAGAATCAAAAACGCGATCTAAGAAATTACTGATATAAGTTATAGTCGGGTCAAACCAGGGATTAAAAAACAGAAATGTGTGGGGCGCGTCGCGAAAGGTGTGGACTTCCGAATAAGTACCTGTTTCGTTTAGTTTCGAAATCAGGTCATCCCGTCCGGCGTGCATCCGGCTTACGCCACTGTTGATGAATAGAATGGGCGGCATGTTGCTGTCGACGTGGGTGAGGGCGGAAGCTTCGCGCCACAAGTCCGGTTTTTCATTTTTGCTATAACCAAACCAGTAGGTGGCTGCCGAAGTGTGCCGCGAATCATCACCTTCGCCCGACTCAGGATGGATGAACGCCAGAATTCCATCAATATCGACCACAGCTTGTACCGCACTCGACTCGCCTGCGCTACCACCTGCACCCCCGAAGGTATTGTTGTAGTTGGTACTGCCAATAAGGGCGGCCAGTTGCCCGCCCGCCGAAAAACCCAGAACCGCAATCCGACTGGTATCGACACCATAGGTGTGGCCGTGGGTGCGGAGCCAGCGGACCGCCGCCTTCAAATCATGTACGGCAGCCGGATAAAGGGCTTCCGTCGACAGTCGGTACTCTACCGGTACCGCCACAAATTCACGGGCTGCCAGCTGTCCCGCCATCGGGTAGTTGTGCGAGCGGTTGCCCGACCGCCATCCGCCCCCATGAATCATCAGAACAGCCGGGCGAAGAGTGCCCTGTGGAGAGGTATAAATATCCAGTAATAAGTTTCGACCAGGTGCGGGAGTACTATATGAGAGATTTTTGTAAACACGTACCCCTTTGGGTAGAGTTGAATCGGCCAGAGTGATTTCTGGATGACGCTTTTTCTCCTGTTCAAAAGACTTCCGAACCGTGAAACTTGTGTCCCGCCCTCCGGTGGGGAGTATTTGTGGATAGGCAGCCGTAGTGAATAGAGTGAGAATGAGTAAAAATGTCGTCTGTTTCATTAGGAGGTGTCTTTTGGGCTAATGCCACTATGCCGATCTGGCCCACTTGAACAAGTAATTGCTACGACATCCGGCCTTTTATGCATACAGCCTGATGTACAAATTCTTTTTGTACCCTATATTACGACCCTATTTTGGATGCAATCACCATAAAAGATATTGCCCGCGCCCTGAATCTATCGACCTCTACCGTCTCTAGGGCATTGCGGGATAGCCACGAAATCAGTCCCGAAACCAAGCAGCTCGTTGTCGGATATGCCGAAAAGTTCAGTTACAGGCCCAATCAGATAGCGCGGAGTCTGAAAGAAAACCGTAGCCGGATTATCGGGGTGATCGTCCCGCAGATCGCCAATAACTTTTTTTCGGAGGTCATCAATGGTATCGAAGCCGCTGCATATCTCCGGGGATACTATGTTTTTATTTTCCAAAGTCACGAATCGTACGAACGTGAGCTGGTCACGCTACGGCAGGCCGTCGACCGTAAGGCTGACGGCCTGCTTATTTCACTCTCCAGCAGCACCTCGGATGTGTCGCTTCTGCACAGTTTGCAGCAAAAGAAACTTCCCATCGTGCTGTTCGACCGTATTTCGGATGAACTCGACTTACCCTGTGTGGCTTCTGACAACTTTGGCGGTGCTTTCGCCGCCACCGAACATCTGATCAAAACGGGACGTCGGCGTATCGCGCACATTACCATACCCTCTTATATTTCCATCACTCAAGAACGCCTGGCGGGCTATCGGGCCGCCCTCGAACAGTACGGGCTGCCATACGACGAAAATCTGGTCCGCTATACCGACTTTGGACAGACCGACGTCGGCGCGGTTATCAACGACCTGTTGAACCAAAATCCCGATGCCTTTTTAGCTGCCAGCGACCGCCTGGCCATTGGCTGTCTGGCGGCCCTGAAAAAACGGAATATTGCTATTCCGCAGGCCGTATCGCTGGTCGGTTTTACCAATACCGCTGTAGCAGATTTACTGGCGCCTGCCCTAAGTACCGTAGAACAGCCCGCCCTGGAAATTGGCCGAGTGGCAGCCGAGCAGTTGATTGATCTCATCGAAAAAAAGGGCAAAACACCAAAATTCGGCAGGGTCAATATCCCCACCCGGCTTGTTATTCGGGCCTCTTCCCGATTATGACACCCTTTGCCCTCAACCATCCCATTTTTTTGCCCATTTCGGAAACTCCTTCGCCAGTAGTTTTTCGGGCCATGTACCATACCAGGCGTAGCCCGTCCGGCGTTCCGGGTCAATTTCGGCCAAGCTATATTTTTTGACCCCGTCGCGCCCGCAAAAGAACGGTCGGTTGGTATCGAGTTCGTAAAACCGCGCCCACATTGTCGAGCCGGAATCGGCCACCATCACAACATCTTTCCCCCTCGGTAGTTTAGGGTTGCTGATGATGTTGGTAGCAACTCCTGGCAGTTTGACTGAATCGAGCCATGTAACACCCGCCCGAACGGCCTCTTTAACAGCAGGCGACGGTTTTTCAAGACTCATCAGAAACCTCAGGATACCCACGGTTTCAGCTCCACTCAACGAAGCCAGCTCGAATTTACGGGCATTCGTGGGCAGCAGAGTATTGCGGTCATGTTGCGCGCACCATGCTGTGAGGGTACCATGCTGAATGTATTGCGTTTTTAAAATGCAATTTACGCCCTTATCAACCGCCTGCTTTGCCTGTCGAACCAGGGTTTTATCGACTTCCTCAAAGCCGTTGGCGCCCTCAGCCGTGCGTTTCATCACCCACAGCACATCAATCATGGCGTTGTCATTGTAGGTAATCTGCTTACGGTAGCCGCTCGAGTCAGGGTAAAATTGCGCCCAGCCACCGTTGGCCTGCTGGGCCGAAAGCAGGTACTTAATCCCACGCTCGGCAGCCAGTCGATAAGTCGGATTATGCGTTTTCTGGAATGCCTCTATCAAATAGTTAATCTCGCGGGTAGTGGCCCGGTCGTCGATCGTGGCATCGAGCTTTTCTTTTTCCTGACCAAGCTTCTGCAGCTGGGCAGGGGTTAGCTCTTTCATGTAGTCGATAGCGTCACCACCCGGCTGCGGCCACCCGCCGTTGGCGCGCTGATAATGCAGCATTCGCTCAGCTATGGAATCCTGCGCAATCTGAGCAAATCCGGAAGCGGGAAAAAGCAAAAAATAGAGGCAAAAAAACAATAGGAATAGCAGCTGAATTCTACTCCCGCGTGCTACATATGTTAAGAGTGAATTCATTGCTATTGCTTATTTCTCCATGACCAGGGGTGTGTCGTGCTATTGCAGTTCGTACTTCCAACGAGGGCAGGCGTCAAAATTTTGACTCATTCATAGATTTGAAAGGATTAAAGTTTGGAAGATAAACGCTACCAACCTATATCTCTGAGCACTTTTTCTACGCAATCGTTGCCGGGATCGATCCCGGCAACGATTGCGTAGAAAAAGGAGATAAAATCTTGACAAATTAAAAAGTTAGTGTTCTTTTGTGGTGGAAATAGGGATAAAATAAGAAATAATTAACTCTTACTAAGATTTGGTACAATCTTCTAGTTTACCTTCTTGATTAGTATTTTTTCGAATAGCGAAAAAAGCCATTGATCAAGACAAACCATTGAATGCGATAAATCCTCACCCAGCTTTCTAGGTAGCGTTTCTGATTGAAAAAAGATACAATTGAAAGTATCAGTATCCAACAAAATTTTCTCCTTATAAGTCTGATAAAAGTTATCTGAAATAACCCAATTTATCAGCTATGAAATCATGTTTAATTTGACAATAAAAGAAAAATTGAAACGAAATAATTATCCTTTTTATTAAAAAAAATATAGCTGTATTTAAACCTAATAGTTTTAAAAAGAAACTATCACTATTTCAACTATGTAATCATATGAGACAATTAAAATTCTACAATTTTCAAAGGTTCTTTTTACTCTGTATATTCTTGCTTACCCCCTTCCTTCTGTTTGCACAAAAGAAAGCAGTATCAGGTACTGTAACTGACGAGAATGGGCAAGGGATGCCTGGCGTTAGCATAGTTCTGAAAGGTACCACACGAGGCGTACAGACCGATGTTGACGGTAAATATTCGATTCAGGCCGAAGTCGGGGATGTATTGAAATACTCGTTTATTGGCTATAAAAACTCCGAAATCCAGGTTGGAAGTCAAACCATTTATAATGTAGTTCTGGAAAGTGAAACAGCTTTGCTGAACGAAATCGTAGTAGTCGGCTACGGTGAACAGAAGAAATCGGATGTGACCGGCTCCATTGTCAGTGTGAGTTCCGAGGAGTTAAATGAAAGACCCGTGGCCAACGCCCTGCAAGGTTTGCAAGGCCGGGCGGCCGGCGTCGACATTTCCTCGAATGAACGACCGGGGCAATTGGGGAGTATCAATATCAGGGGAGTTCGGTCTTTGACGGCTTCCAATTCCCCCTTGTATGTGGTGGATGGTATTCCCTTGATCTCCGGAGGAATTGAAAACATTAACCCTATCGACATCGAGTCAATTGACGTCTTGAAGGATGCTTCAGCAACCGCTATTTATGGCTCACGCGGAGCCAATGGGGTTGTGATTATTTCGACTAAAAGAGGGAAGACTGGCAAGTTTACGCTGAGCCTCAACTCGGCGGTAACAACCGAGACTCTGCAAAACAGGGCGCAGTTGATGAATGCTGTCGAATACATCGAATACAGAAGATGGGCGAAGTATTACTCGAACCCGGCGGTTTTTCCTCGTGGCGACGAGCCCACACAAGCCAATGACTTTACAATTTTCCTGGGATCATCCGATCCTTCGGCCTGGAATAACATCCTGAAAGGATGGAATGGTGGAACCTGGGACGGCTCAAAAGTAGAAACAACTGATTGGGTTGGGATTATAACCCAGACTGCTGTTACCCAGCAACATACTCTGAGCGCCAGCGGAGGTACCGAAAAAATGAAAGCGTATGGTTCTTTTGGTTATCTGAACAATCAGGGTACGATCATTGGACAAGGATACAACCGCTACACTGGAAAAGTAAGTGTTGATATTAAAGCAACCGACTGGTTAAATTTTGGGGGTAGTTTGAGTACTACCTATGGTGTAAACGAATATGGCCAGTCGACGGTGGGTAGAAACTCGTTGGTGAATACGGCTGGTTTGTACGAAAGCGCAAGGGCCATTTTCTCATACACTGTGCCGTATGATGCGGATGGTAACAGAGTCGAATTTCCGGGCGGTGACATTGCGGTGAAGACCGTAGTGGACGAAGCTCAGTATTCGCAAGATCAGCGGGTGAATATCCGGGCTTTCGGAAGCCTGTATTCTGAAATCAACTTCGGTACTTTCGCGAAAGTTCTGGAGGGTTTAAAATACAGATTGAATTTTGGACCCGACCTTTCCACAAATCGTGACGGTGTATTTCTCGATTCTAAATCGGTTGTCAGAGCGGGTTCAAGTTTTGCTTCCTTGGCAAAGGACCAAGCCTTGTCCTACACACTGGATAACATGCTTTACTATAATAAAGGATTTAACAAGCATCAGATTGGAATCACTGCGCTCCAAACCCAAACCCAATACCGTTACGAATCAAGTTCGATGGGAGCAGATAATATTCCATTTGCCAGCCAAAAATGGAACGCTCTTACTTCAAGTAATCTAGCGCTTTCGTCCTGGGGATCTTCCTTAGTAGAACGTCAATTACGGTCGTATATGGGGCGTGTAAATTATGACTTCGACGGAAGATTTTTAGTGACTGTTTCAGGGAGGTACGACGGCGCTTCTCAGCTTTCCGCTGATCATAAGTGGGCGTTTTTCCCGAGTGCTGCTTTGGGTTGGAGATTGGACCGCGAGAACTTCTTTGCGGGTATGAATTGGGTAAACTTGCTTAAACTACGTGCTGGTGTAGGCGTAACCGGAAACGCAGCCATTGACCCCTATTCTACAAAAGGCGGCCTGAGTCCGTTATTCTATCCGTTCAATGCAACGCTGGGAGCCGGTGTTGTCAACTCCTCGACCATGGCAAACCAGGGTTTAACCTGGGAAAAGACGAAGCAGTACAACTTTGGAACCGACTTCGTTTTCTTTGGAAGAAAAATATCGGGTAGTTTAGATTATTACACTTCCAAAACAACCGATCTATTACTTAAGAAAACGATTCCTTCGGTAACCGGTTTTATTGATACCTATGCAAACGTCGGGGAGACGGCCAGCCAGGGTATTGATCTGACATTGAATACACTTAATATCAGTAAAGGTGGTTTTGAATGGAATACTACATTTAATGGTTCGTGGCAAGACAACCACATTATCACTTTGGCAAATGGTGCTCAGGATGACATCAACAACGGTTGGTTTATTGGCCGAAGTCAGCGTGTTATTTATGGTTATGAATCGAATGGAATCTGGCAGGAATCCGATGCCGAAGAAATGCAGAAATTCAACGCCAACGGACACAAATTTTCGGCGGGAAATGCAAGACCCGTTGACCAAAACGGCGATTATAAAATTGATGCGAACAATGACCGTGTGATCATCGGAAGTACCATTCCGAAGTTTTTGCTTGGTCTGACCAACTCTTTCGATTACAAAGGTATTTCTCTTTCCATTTTCCTGTACGGGCGCATGGGGTATTGGTATGATACGGGTGGTGAGGGGCTTACAGGTCGTTTCAATCAGCGTTCAGTTGATTATTATACGATTAATAACACCGATTCTGACTACCAAAAACCAATTTATACCGAAGCATCAGGGGACCCATTTTATCCCATCCTGGGGTATAGAAGCGGTTCATTCCTTAAAATCAGAAATATTTCGCTAGGCTATTCAATTCCGGATAAAATTTCAAAAAGTATCGGGTTGAGCCACTCTCGTTTTTATGTACAAGCTTTAAATCCAGGGATGGTCTTCAACAAAGTGGACTGGATTGACCTCGACCTGGGAAGCTCTGCCTGGAACAGAGGATTTACAGCTGGTCTTAATATTGAATTTTAATCTTTAACGAATTAAAATGATGAAGAAAATATTTAATAAAAATATACAAATAGGGATGTTGGCGGCGGCATTGCTGGCCATGACTTCCTGCGGAGATGACTTTTTGGATGAAGAACTCACTACCCAAAGAAGTACTGATTTTTACAATACAGAAGCAGGTATTCAGTCTTTGGTAGTTGGGGCTTACAATAAAGTTTTTGCCGTTCCTTTTAGTAATGAGGTGCAATTTGCCACGACTAATTACGGAACCGATGAGTTTATTGTTGGCGGTGATGGCTCTAATGCTCCCTGGAATAACTACGATGGTGCATTTCAGTCTATCGTAACGACAACCAACTCGAACACCGTCGCGGCTAACGTTGCCTGGGATAACTATTACGTGGGCATAAGTCTGGCCAATCAGATTATAAAATCGGCCACAGAAATTAACTCTACCAGTAACGCCATCAAAAAAACGGCATTGGGCGAAGGCTATTTTATGCGTGGATTCAATTACCTCCACTTAGTTCGTCAATATGGAGGAGTACCTCTGAAATTGGATGTAAGTACTACCGTAGAACTGGAGTTTACCAGGGCCACAGCCGAAGAGGTTTACAAACAGGTAGTTTCTGATTTGACCCAAGCCTATGACCTTTTGGATAATTCGACCGGGGCTCCCGCCAGAATTACAAAAGATGCAGCAGCTCATTTTCTGGCAAAAGCGTTACTTTCCAGAGCCAGCGAAATAAACGATTCGTGGAATTCCGCCACCAAGGCGGCTGATCTGGCCAAAGTCGTAAGTCTGTCGGATGAAGTGATTGCCCGCCACCCATTAGCCGCCAATTTTGGTGACATTTGGAATTATACAAAACCAAACGGCGCAAATGAAACCTTGCCTGAGCTTATTCTCTCAGCTCAATTTACAAGCGACCTTTCTTCCTCTACATTTAATTTTTCACACGTAATCTTTACGGCTCGTTACGATGATTTGCCTTTCATGCAACGTGACCTGACAGGGATGCGGCCATACAGCCGGCTAGCTCCATCATATTTCACGTATGATATTTATAATCATGTGAATGACTCCCGTTTTTGGAAAACGTTCAGAACAAAGCACCGGCTGAATAAGGGAAGTGGTATTTATACCAATGGTGATCTAGGCGTTATTTATATTATCAACAGTAAAAACGATACCCGTTTTGCCAAAACCAAGCTGTCAGGAGTGTATGTCAATGAGAAAACAGGAAAGACTGTACCCAATGCTTACGTTGCCCACGCAAATGACGGAATTGGACTTTTGGTCGAACCTCGTTTCCCTTCATTAACAAAGCACTTCGATGCAGCGCGCATTGCTATCAACGATAACCGTGGGATGCGTGATGAAATCGTAGCCCGTTCGGCTGAAACTTATTTGATGGCTGCCGAAGCGAAAGTTCGGCTTGCCAAGCTTGGTCAGGGTTCCTATAGTGATGCGCTGCCTTATATCAACGCTTTGAGAAAAAGAGCGGCCTATAAGTCGGGTGAAAACAGGGCCTTTTACACCGATGGTGCTGCTGCCTATGTAGTTTCTCCACTAAATCAAAACGTAGATTTGAATTCGTTCATGAACGAAAATTCATACTACGAATCAAACAATATCCCTGTCACTACTGCTGCAACGGATTTAGAAATTACGAGCATTTCGAATCTTCCCGAAGAGGATCAGGCGGTAATTTCAAAACTTGGATTATCAAGCGATTATGACAAGATGCTTGCCCTTGTATTGAACGAACGTACCCGGGAACTATGTGGCGAATTTCATCGCTGGGAAGATTTGAGCCGTACGAAAACACTGGTTTCCAGAGCCAAGGCCTACAACCCCGGTGCCGCTCCTTACATCAAAGATATTCACGTGTTGAGACCCATACCACAAACCTTTCTAGATGCAATTTTCAGCAATGGAAAGGCGCTGACTTCGGGTGAAAAGCAGAATATGCAAAATCCCGGATATTAGGATTGAATAGGCAGATAGTATTATTGAACAAGGTTGTCTGATTAGGCAATCTTGTTTTTGTGTTGTACCCCCTAAGTCTATAAGTAAAATCTTCGGTTATGATAATGAGTCCAAAAAATCGGCGATTATTTTATTGAACTCCCAAAGTTGCCAAAACCTAGCGCAGGAATTTATTCTTCAACTCCTTACAGAGAATATATGGGCTCATATTCAGGCGAGCGTGCGGTTGACTCTGACTGCGCCGGTAACTTCTACGTACTTACGAGAAAGGTGCCCATCATGATAATCAGCCATGGCCAAACTACAGAGTAGCATCCTTCACCCATCTTGAGCATACAATATGACTTTGGAAGGCAGATGGCTTGTGGGGAGTATCATGCAAGCGGTCAGTATTCTACGCAATCGTTCCCGGCAACGATTGCGTAGAAAAAGTCAATAAAATCTTTCTTTATTTAAACATATGCAGCAATCTTGCACAATAAATATACACAGGTGAAGGATGTAAAAGGGTTGTCTGCCCGTTCTTGTCTATGGCTAAAATGACTGATGTTTTAAAGACTTTTAGTTCAATCCTAATAATTTATATAGTATGATTGATCAGTGAATAAATACATAAAGTTTGTAAATTGCAAGTATGAAAGCAAAAT
>CAZCOG010000038.1:0-69123 GCA_964500445.1 uncultured Persicitalea sp.
CAATATTTTTATATCTATACCCAATATTCCTGATCTTGAAAGGAGATTATTTGAAAAATATATTGATAATTTGTTGGATTATAAAATTAATCTAATTAAAAGCTTAAAATTATAACATATATATCCACAAACCCTAGTTTGGCATAGAGTTTCACCGATAGTTATTGTGCGTGATCCCCGCTAACACCGATTTCAAATCGGTGCGGTCCGCCGCGCGGTTGAATCATCTCGCGTTTGCAACGGCATCGGCCGACCGTGCGAATACCCGCAAAAGTTAATCTCCTAGTTCGTCGTAGTCTTCTAACGTTGTGCGGAGTCGGAGACTTCGTACTACTAACAAAAGGCCGTTTGCAACGGCCAGCGTCATGAAGCACTAAACGATTCATTTTTTCGTATCTTCATCCCTCACAAAGGTTTACCAAGCATGACCTTCGTACTGAAAAAAGGCCAGCGGCTGGAAGACGTACTTTCAAAAACGAATGAGAAAGCACCCGCCAAGCGGCTCAATGCTATGAAGTACGTTGGAGTGCTAAAAATTGAGGAGGAGCCTATGGAAATTCAGAAAAGAATGCGCGATGAGTGCAAATAGGGCTTAAGGAATCGTTTTAAAAAAATTCAAACATGAAAGTACTTAATACCGAGCTCCCTGACGAAGTGGAGCCATACGAAGCAAAAATGGTACTAGCCGCGTACATGTACGACAGAGAAATCTTATCCTCAGGCCAGGCGGCTGAATTTGCTGGCATTTCCCGGAAGGAGTTTCTGGAAGAAGTAGGTAAATACGGCATATCGATATTCGGAGAGACAGGCGAAGACCTGGAAGCAATCCGTGGGTTGGAAATCTGACTATGCGAAAAGTCATAGTCGATGCAAGCTGTTTGATTTTATACGAAAAAATCGAGAGGCTGGACATATTACAAGCATTGTTTCCTGAGTTGATAGCTACCCAAGAAGTTATCGAAGAGTGTGGATTCAAGCCTGATTGGATACATGTAAGAAGTTTTACATCCCTGGCAAAGTACCTGGCTCTGACAGTTGGTTTGGGCAAAGGTGAGGCAAGTTCGATTGCCTTGGCTATGGAAACTGACCACAGCTTACTTATCATCGATGAGAAGAAAGGACGGAGAAAAGCCAAAGAGTTGAATCTTGAAATAGTAGGCTGTCTCGGCATATTGTTACTTGCCAAGAAGATGGGTGTGATCGAATCGGTGAAGCAAATAGTTAATCTGATTGACAACACGAATTTTAGATTATCACCAACACTTCGAGCCAAAATTCTGAAAGAGGCTAACGAATAGATTTCTCCGAGCATGGCATAGTGTTCCGCACAGCGCGGTTGTAGGTGGTCCTCCGAAGGATGACCGCCTACTCAAGATTGACGGGTAACCGACGGTCGGCCCCGCTCCACTGCACCACCTCCTGGTGTGCGAAACCGGCAGAAAACCACCTTTCCGCTATTCTTCCGTACGGATAATTTTTTGGCGATGATCACTTCCCCACTTCGCCAAACTTTCAATAACCGGAAAGATACTTTTACCGTAATCCGTTAGCTCATAGGAGACTACTACAGGCTGCGTACTTTTTACCGATCTTTCAATGAGTTGATTGATTTCCATATCTCTTAACTCCCGACTGAGCATTTTACCCGAAATCCCGCTGATGTCTTTCAAAATTTCCGAATAGCGCTTCTCGCCATAGCGAAGGGAAGCTACAATGTGCATCTTCCAACGGCCGCCTAGTACATCCATCGCATCATGCACGGCTCTAATAGTGCCTTTACAGGCTATATGATCTAATTCTGGGTTACTCATAAGTTAGCTGGTTACCTTATTGTCCTAATAACATTTTGTCATCAAGTGACAAAAGTAAACTTTGTCGGCTTACTTTTGCAACATCACTAAAGAAAAAATACAATGGATTTATTAGAAACGCTCCAATGGCGATATGCTGCCAAGAAATACAGCGACCGAAAATTGAAAGATGAACAAGTGAACGAGGTTCTGGAGGCAATTAACCTGTCTGCCACTTCCGCGGGTTTGCAACCCTTCAGGGTTTTTGTGGTCAACGATAGGACGATCAGGGAAGAAATCGCAAAAGAATCATTCAATACCCAAATTCTGGAAGCCTCCCATCTGTTGGTATTTGCCGCCTTCGAGTCCATAACGCAGCAGCATATTCAGGACTACATGGAATTGATTGCCAAAACGAGGAACATTCCTGTGGATAGCCTATCCGAATTTCAGAAGGCGCTCGAAACGAATCTGCTCGCCAGAACAGACGAAGAAAACTTCATTTGGGCAAGCAAACAAGCCTACATTGGATTGGGTACCGGCTTGATTGCCTCCGCCAATCTGAAAGTAGATGCTACCCCCATGGAGGGATTTAATCAGGAAAGAGTAGATGAACTTTTAGAGTTAAAAAAGCAGGGGTTACGCAGCGTGGTATTACTATCTCTTGGCTATCGTGATAAATCACGGGACGATTTCAGTAACCTGAAAAAGGTTCGGCTTCCGCTGGATGTGTTTGCCAC
Organism: uncultured Persicitalea sp.; assembly: GCA_964500445.1. Taxonomy (GTDB): domain Bacteria; phylum Bacteroidota; class Bacteroidia; order Cytophagales; family Spirosomataceae; genus Persicitalea. The sequence goes on from CAZCOG010000038.1 coordinate 2,531, forward strand.
TGCGGTTTCCTGACACGCTTTGAAATACGTAGTTTTTAAAAGCGTGTCAGGAAACCTGGAGGCTTTTAAAAGCTACGTATTTCTTCCCTCACCGACCGTGATTTACAATCAGGAATATCAGCCACCTCACTACTCAAGATGCCGCGTGGCTCCGCCGACGCTTGATCCATTTCTCTACCTCCACTGCCCCAAAAATAAGGCTTGAAATACCCAGACATGCCCCCAGCTCTTGCCAAGTGAGCGCCTGAGTGTGGAACATATTCTGTAAAAAAGGAACGTAAATGACCGCCAGCTGTAAAAGGATGGTAAGGGCCACGGCCAGGGACAGTTGCTTATTACTGAGAAGTCCCTGCCGGAATAAAGAAACCTTGTCGCTACGGATGGCCAGGGCATGCCCCAACTGGCTCATCGCAAGTACGGTAAAGACCATGGTCTGCCATTTTGGGTCGTCCAGCCGCATGCTGACTACCTGAGTACCCAAACAGATGCCACCCATCAGGAGCCCCACCCAGGCGATATGAATCACCAGGCTGCGGTTAAACATACCTTCTGCCGGATCGTGGGGCGGACGCTGCATGGTATTTTTTTCCACGGGTTCGGCAGCCAGGGCAAGACCGGGCAGGCCGTCCGTAACCAGGTTGATCCACAGGATATGGATCGGCAGCAGCGGAAGAGGCAAGCCCAGCAGCGGCGCCAGAAAGAGCGTCCAGATTTCGCCGGTGTTGCTGGTGAGTGTGTATTTGATAAACTTCCTGATGTTGTCAAATATCCGCCGTCCCTCGCGTACCGCTTTGAGAATGGTGGCAAAGTTATCGTCCAGCAAAATCATGTGGGAGGCTTCTTTGGTCACGTCCGTACCTGTGATCCCCATCGCTATGCCGATGTTGGCTTTTTTCAGGGCCGGGGCATCGTTAACCCCGTCGCCCGTCATGGCCACGAACTGATCTTTTTTCTGAAGAGCCGTTACGATATTGAGCTTTTGTTCGGGCGATACGCGTGCGTACACTTTGATCGACTCTACTTCCCCTTCAAACTGTTCGGAAGACATTTTGCCCAGCTCTTTGCCCGTAACTACCTTGTCGTTTTCCTGCCGTAAAATACCCACTTGGGTCGCAATGGCTCTGGCCGTGGCGGGATGGTCGCCCGTAATCATCACGGGCGTGATGCCCGCGTCGAAGCACTCGGCTATGGCATCCGGTACGGCCTCGCGGGGCGGGTCGATCATGGCTGCCATGCCTACAAAATTCAGATCCGATTCGGCCTTGTCGGGGTCATGATCTTTGGGAAGGCTATCCATAATCTTATAGCTATACGAAATCACCCGCATCCCCTGATTGGCCAGTTCTTCGGCCCGCCGTAGAATGGGCCCCGCTTCCTGAACGGAAACATCGTCCATTGCTTCCGAAGCACCCTTGGTAAGTACCAGGTAGTTACCTCCAAACTCATGAATCGTGGTCATGCGTTTGCGGGTAGAGTCGAAGGGTACTTCATCCGCACGGGGGTACTTTTTTTCCCAGTCCTGCTCGTAGTCTTCCTGCTGCCGGACATATTCTACCAAAGCAATTTCCGTAGGGTCACCCAGGTAGTTATCTTTTTCATCCTTTTTGACATCATGGTTGAGTGCTAAGCAGAGCAGCAGCAATTGTTCTTTGGTGAGGTCGGCCTGTTCGGGAAGTACCACGTCGTCAGGTTGCCAGGTTTCCTGTACCGTCATCTGGTTTTCGGTGATCGTACCGGTTTTGTCCGAACACACATAGGTCACTGAGCCCAGGGTTTCCACCGCCGGAAGTTGCCGGATCAGGGCGTTTTGCTTGACCATCCGTTTGGCTCCCAGCGCCAGCGCGATGGTCACCACTGCGGGCAGGGCTTCGGGAATAGCCGCCACGGCCAGCGAAATAGCCGTCAGCAACATGCGGAGTGGCTCCTCGCCCCGCAGCAGCCCCACGCCATACAGCAGCGCACAAATGACGATCACGGCAATGGATAGCTGCTTACCAAAAGTAGCCAGGCGTTTCTGAAGGGGTGTTTCGCTGTCGCTTTCGTCGAGCATCTGCGCAATGCGCCCCATCTCGGTTTTCATGCCGGTGGCTATAACTACGCCCTCACCCCGTCCGTCCTTGACAATGGTACCCTTGTAGGCCATATTGATGCGGTCGCCGAGTGGAGGATCTTCATCGGCAATGGCTGCGGTCGTTTTGGTTACGGCCTCCGACTCTCCGGTGAGGGCTGCCTCCTCTACTTTGAGCGCTACGGCCTCGTACAGTCGCAGATCGGCAGGCACCAGATTCCCCGCTTCCAGGAGTACAATGTCGCCCGGCACCAGCTCGGTGGCCTCCACTTTTTTTTCGGTACCTTCCCGACGTACCACCGCTTCGGGGGCCGACATGTTGCGCAGGGCTTCGATGGCCTTTTCGGCCCGGTATTCCTGTACAAAACCGATGATAGCGTTCAGTACTACGATGATCAGAATCACGATGGCATCGCTCCCCTCACCCACCAGCACCGATACCACGGCGGCAGCCAGCAGGATCAGGATCATGACGTCCAGAAACTGATTCAGGATCAGCCGCCAGATGGACTTTCCGGACTTTCCTTCCAGTTCGTTGGCCCCATGCTCCTCGAGTCGTTTCCGGGCTTCCTCGTGGCCGAGGCCTTCCTTTTGGGTAGTTAATTCTTTGAATACTTCGTCGGGGGCGGTGTTGTGGTAGGTCATTGTTGGGAGAGTTGTGTTGTTGGCGACGCGAGCAAATATACATTCCGTTCCTTGTAGTGCTCTAAGCCAGTATTTTGAAAAATAAGCAACTTCAAACAAAAGAATCGGGCACAGATATGGTAAATCTACCATTCCTGCACCCGATTCTTTGCTAAATAAATTAATTGCTCTTTCTTCCAATTACGGAAGCAGAACCCGGTCAATTATGTGAACTACGCCATTCGTGGCCAGGATATCTGCATTGGTTACCTTAGAGGCCACCGTATTTCCATTACTTTTAACGGAAACACCATTACTGACATCCACGGTAAGTTGTCCGTTCGCCGCTGTGGTCACACTCCCGTTGGTAAGGGTAGGACTGAATGCGCGGTCGGGAATGACATGATTAAGGACTACGGCCGCAAGTGTAGCCGCAGGAGCCGCCTGAATGGAAGCAATGCTTGGAAAACCAGCCGCCACGAAGGCCTCATTGGTAGGCGCAAAAACGGTGTAAGCGGTACTGGTGGAGGTAAGGGCACTGACTACGGCTGGGTTGTTGGCAGCGGCACGGGTAGCTGCCGCCACCAGATAGGTCAGATTAGGATTTCCCTGAGCGATTTCCAGCAGATTCTGGGTTGGGGGCATCAAGACCCGATTGATCGTATGAATCAGGCCGTTTTCCGCCCTCATGTCGGTACTTGTCACCCGCGCATTGTTGACCGAAACAGCTGAGGAAGTACCATCCTTGGTGATGTACACATTGCCGCCCTGCAGAGTTGGTACTGCCGTGTTTTTTCCTACGACCAGCGCGGAGGCCGGCACATTGAATCCCAATACATGATATAGTAGTATCGATCTTACGGTGCCCATCGACATTGACCTTATCGCTGCCGGATCGGCAATACCCGATGCCTGAAAAGCGGCATTATTCGGGGCAAATATCGTTACCGTGTTCAGTCGGAAGTCTCTTGTCAGGCCGGCATACTCAATGGCATCTCTCAAAATAGAAAAATCGCTGTTAGCCGTCAATACGTCGAAAACGGTCTGCCTGGGAGGAGGGGGCGTAGTATTATCGGTACAGGCACCTAAAAGGCCCACTATTAGTAGTACTGTGCCTATCTTCCTGGTTCTGTACATCCATTCGTTTACTCTTTTCATAAATTTTTAGTGTTTTTGTGAATTATACATAACTATTTGAACCCGTTGCGACCCGATAAGTTTGTAGAAGGTAAAAAAACCAAGCAAAAGCCAGTCGCTTTTTAGCGATAACTCCCTGATCTTCAAAACAAATAATTGGAATAATCGCGTTTATCGACGTAGCAAACCGAGCAGGAAGCCACCCTAAAAAGAGTATGCCATTGCAAAGAGGCGGCTATCTCACGCTAGCGCTGACCCAAATCGAATAATTGGGCTTTGTCTTACTCGGCATTTTGGCTTTGGTGTAATGAGATAGCTCCGCGATTCCCTCCCAAGTGGTGTTGGTAGCGCCGAGCACTAAGGGATACTGGCGCGCAAAGAAACAGCAGTACGAATCAAACTCTTTTGCCCATCAATTAACTGGCTCGTGCTAATTTCTTTGATTTCAATTCGACATCGAAGGAGGCGCATCCTGTGGACGAGCACCCCAATTCTTGTTGGGCTGAGTACCCATTTGTAAAGTCAGCGTTCCCCCTTGGACTACTGTTTCGTGCCATAGCCAGGAGCGGTCGAGGGCGCTGCCATTTAACTTAGCCGATTGGATGTACCTGCCCGTGCCCTGCGTTTGGATGGTAAAGGTTTTGCCCGGATAGTAGCGGGCGTTGAGATGAATGGTGATTTTGGAAAATAGCGGACTGGTTATTTCGTAGAACGGCTTCTCGGAGGTACCTCCGTTGGTCGAGAATAGGCCGGTTTTTAGCAACACCGCCAACGAACCCATCAGGCCCTGATCTTCGTCGCCGCTGTAGCCTTCCTGGGGCGAAATACCGCTATACACTTTGTCGATAATTTGCCGGGTCCAGTGCTGGGTCAGCCAAGGAGCGCCCACGTAGTTGAAGAGCCAGGGCGTCTCCATGCTGGGCTGGTTGCCGTAGTTGATGTACACGCGCCGCAGTTCTTCCTGGGTTTCTGCATCGTGCGATTTTCCCGACACAAAATCGTGCTTTTCGGCTTTTTCAAATGAATCGTTTAGTTTGGCAACAAGCGCCTCGCGCCCTCCCATCAGATTTGCCAAACCTTTGACATCGTGCGGTACAAACCAGGTGTACTGCGCGGCGTTGCCTTCCTCCCAGCCGTGGTCGTAGCGCAAAATATCCACCGGCTCGGCCCACCTGCCGGTAGTGTCGCGCACCCACATCCAGCCGATTTCCAGGTTCCAGATGTTGCGGTAGTTTTCAGCTCTTTTTGTGAAGAGCGCGTAATCGTCCTTTTTGCCCAATTGGTTGGCCAGTTGACCCAGCGCGAAATCCTGGTAGGCATATTCCAGCGTTTGGGCCGAGCCGTCCTGATGCCCACCGTAGCGGCGCTTGTACAGCGGATGGGGGACGTAGCCCCGCTCCATGTAGGCTTCGATGCCTCCGCCCTTGGTCGTATTGTGCTCGTAACCCGCTTTGCTCATCATGCCGCCGGGAAAATGGTTCTTGCGCAAGCCTTCGTAGGCTTTATTGATGTCGAACCCGCGAATGCCTTTCAGCCAGGCACTGACAATAAAGGGCGTGGAAGAAGCACCCGTCATGACGTACGTATAGTTGCCGCCGGAAGGACCGCGCGGAATCAATCCTCCATCGTCGTACATCAACAGCATGGAATTCACAAAAGACTCGGATACTTCGGGGTAGACCAGGTGCCAAAGCGTATTGAGCGACCATTGCGCCCCCCAAAAGGAATCGGAATTATGGTGGTTGAATTTGGGTTTGCCGTCGGGGCTGAGGGGAATCTGTCCGATGCGACGCTCGGGGCCGGTCATGTCGAGGTACTTGCCATTGACGTCGTTGACAATACGCCGCCCCTGCAAGGCATGCCACAGGTCAGTGTAAAAGCGTCGTTGCTCGGTTAAAGTACCCCCTTCGATCTCCATGCGTCCCAGCCAGTTGTTCCAGTCGGCGCGGGCTTCGGCGCGGGTTTTGTCAAAATCCCAGTGGGACAGCTCGGTGGTCAGGTTGAGGCGGGCCTGCTCGGCGCTTACGTACGAGATGGCTACCTTCATCTGGCGCACTTCGCCTTTTTTGGTCGGAAAGCTGACATAGGCCCCGGTTTTTTCGCCTTCAATTTTATCTTCAACCGCGACAAGCTTGCCATCCTTCCAACCTCCGAATTTTTCAAAGGGTTTATCAAAAACCGCTACAAAGTACACCGTGAAAGGTTTAGGACGGCGGGAGGTAGGGGCCATCACGGTGTAGCCTTCCAGCTCGGTGGTGTTTACCTTGTGAATGGAGCCGCTTTGCTGCTCCGAGTTGCCCAGAATTGTCGCAAAGTCAAACAGAATATGGCTTTGCTCCGCCTGCGGGTAGGTGTACTTATGGAAGCCCACGCGGGTAGTGGCGGTTAGTTCGGCGGTGATTTGATAGTCGTCCAGAACTACTTTGTGGTACCCGGCCTTCGCGAGTTCGGTCTTGTGCGAATAGCGCGAGCCGTACGCATCCGGGCCGAGGTGCCCTTTGAAGGTACCCGTGGTAGGCAGCACTGGAATGCCCGACATCTGCCAGGCATGCACGTGGCTGAAACACTTAATGGAATCCTGGTTGTAGCGATAACCCGAATTCCAGGCCCCATTCAGGGCCATATCGGGACTGAGGTTGACCATGCCGAACGGCCGAGTAGCCGAGCTGAAAAAGAACCAGCGCGAATGGGCCGAATCGACCAGTGGCTCCACCAGATCGGCAGGATCAGTTTTGGCGGGGGAGGTTTTTTCACGAAAAGAAGAGGAAGCTACCAGCAGTCCGGCGAGCGCAAGTACATAGGCTTTTTTGTAAAGCATCAGATCAGAATCAGGTTAAAAACTACCAAGGTATAAAAAGGTCTGCCCTTTAAAAAGTAGCAGACCTTTTGGGTGACGCAGGCTAATAGCCCTGATTTTGGCTCATCTTGGGAAAAGACAAATCGATTTCACTTTGGGGGATGGGGCGAAGATTGTGAATATCCGAAATCTGCTGCCCGGTTTTCCACGGATTGTATTTCTTGACCCGCTCGACTAGCTTGCCCGTTCTTTTCAGATCAAACCAGCGGTCGTATTCGCCCATAAATTCACGGGCCTTCTCGTCCAGAATCATATCGATGGTGACGTTGCCCGCCGTGGCGCGATAAGGTGTCGTTTCCAGCGGACCCTGGTCTTCAGGGGCGGCGGCACGCAGTGGGGTGGCCCCTTTCTTGGCACCCAGGGCCCGATCCAGCACGCGATTGTAGTACACGTCGGCACCACCCAGTTTGCCTCCTTTGGCTCCTTTCACAATGGCCTCGGCGGCAATCAGGTACGCTTCGGCTGAACGGAAGATGATTTCGTTGAAAGTACCGAAGGCATCGCCATAGGGAATGCCGGGCTGCCAGAATTTCCACATCAAAGGCTGGGTAACCTGAAAACCGGAGTTGATAATGGGGTACCCTCCGCCAAATTCATTGGTATTGACCACCGCATACTTTTTGGTACCTCCCAAATCCACTCCGCGCTGCGCCAGGGAAGTAGCCGGACTATTCCACGGACGGCAGTACAGCACGGTGTCGCCCTGCGCAATGTTGATCGTCAGGCTTGGGTTGGTGATGGGGAGCGGTTTGAAATTGTTCACGGCTTGCAACGCATACCCTACTTCCACAAAGTTATGATCATAGCGGGTGTCGAGCTGGGGATCGAAAAAACGGTAAGCCGCCGCGGTAGGATTATGTATGCTCAGGCAGCGGTTATAGTCCGACGTCCGCCCCTTGGTACCGGGCAATCCTTCGCCGCTCGCGCCAAATTTGGAGTGCAGGTCATTACCACCGGCCGGGTCCTGTGTAAAGGCCGGATCTGTTTTGTTGGTGAGTGCGTCCGAATTGTACTGCACCGAGAAGACGATTTCGGCATTTTTATCATTCTGTGCTCCTGTATACTGTTTCAACGGATTTTCTGATCGCTTGGGAAACAAATCATTATAGTTGGCCGCCAACGGGTAGGCATCGATGATTTTGTCGGCGTATTGCAGCGCCATGTCAAAATCAGCATTTGAGCCGCCCAGGCTGTTATTGAAGTTCCAACCGCGGGTAAGGTACACGCGGGCCAGCAGAAACTGAGCGGCCCCCTTCGTAACCCGACCGTAGTTGGTGGCGGTCACGGGGAGCTTAGCTTCACATTCCATCAGGTCGGTGATGATCTGCTTGTACACCGTGGCCGAAGGTACCCTGGGAAAATCTTTACCGGGGCTGGTGACTTCTTCCAGGGGCATGGGAATATCACCCCAATGCTGCACGGCGTAGAACAGGCTCAAGGCCCGCAGAAATTTGGCTTCCGACACCCGGGCGTCTTTGAGAGCCGCCGCCATGGTAGTGATCTCGGGGGCACGGGAAATGACGGTATTGGTCCGGGCTATCTCGGCGTACAGTTGTTGCCACAGGCTTTGCAACTCGGGCAGAGTGGCATTGAACCGGGCGTCGTATACGTCGTACACGCTGGGCTGGGTGATGGTACCATTGGCCGCGGGATTCCAGCCGGTTTGGGCGGTAAAAACATCCGTCCCGTTTAGCACCAGCACCCGGTTCTGATGAATGTTGCGCAGGAGTGGGTAGCAGGACTTCACCAGATCCTCAAAACCGGCTTCAGTTTTGTAGTAGCTATCAGTAGTTAAGGTAGAAACTGGTTTTTCAACCAGAAAATCATCTTTACAACTGGTTTGAACGAAAACGAGAAGCGCGGCTATCCAGAAAATATGGGGCTTGAATACTATCTTTTTCATAGGGTTCAGTTTAATATTTTAGAAACTAATGTTGACTCCGAGCGTAACGGTCATAGAGGGTACATCGTCCTGGTAGATATTGGAGTTGAACTCAGGATCGAAGCCCGTATACTTGGTCAGGATAACGGGGTTCATGACCTGGGCGTAAACCCGGGCCGCCGATAATTTCCATTTATCCATCAATCCTCGGGGCAGGGTATAGCCCATGGTCACGTCCGACAGGCGCAGAAAGCTGGCATCCTGGTAGTTGATGGCATTGCGGTAGGGATTGGAAGCCACTACCCCAAAGTAGGTATTGGAAGGGTTGTCGCTGCGCCAGTAATCCAGCCCGGCCAGTTTGTTGTAGCGGGTTGAACCGATCTCCCCGAAAGTACCCGACAGGGTACCGTTGTAATATTGCGTGCCGTTGCGATAATAGAGCAGGAACGACAAATCGAAATTCTTATATTTCAATCGATTGGTCAGACCTACCAAAAAGTTGGGTAGTTGAGAGCCTAGCACTATCCTGTCGTCGATAGCATCGGTTGATGAAATGATCCCATCGTTGTTCTGGTCCACTACCTTCACCGAGCCAGGTACTTGCTTGTACTTGGTAGCCAGATCTTTCTCGGAAGTCTGCCAGATGCCGTCAAACTCGTAGTCGAAATTAGATTTTACCGGGTACCCCACAAAAAGTTTGTTTCCCTTGTCTACGGTCTGTCCGTCGCCATACAGTTCCAGAATCTTATTCCGGTTGCGGGTAAAAGTCAGGGAAGTATTCCAGCTGAACGCGTTGGTAGAAACATTGACGGTATTCAGTGAAAGCTCGATACCCTTGTTTTCAATTTGACCTACATTGGATGTGACCTGTGAAAAGCCGGAGGCCGTGGGAAGCTTCTGGTTCAGAATCAGGTCGACCGTTTTCCGGTTGTAGACTTCAATGGAACTGGAAATCCGGTTGTTGAGAAATCCCAAATCCAGACCGAAATTCAGCTCCTTGCTTCGCTCCCACTTCAAATCCTTATTGGCCAGATTGGCGGGCGCAAACCCGTAGGCCGCCGTACCGTCGAAATCGTAGCCGGTATTAAGCAGGCCGGCCTGCGTACTGTACGGACTCACCCCCGCATTCCCCACCTGTCCGTAGCTTACGCGCAGTTTCAGGTTCGAGAACAGATTGAGGTCATTGATAAATGGCTCCTCGATCAGTCGCCAGGCCACCGCTACCGACGGGAAAAACGCCCATTTATTACCTTCGGATAGCTGCGAAGCGCCATCGGAACGGCCCGTCAGGGTCAGCAGGTACCTGTCCTTGAAAGAGTAGTTCAACCGGCCCATGAACGACAAAATGGAACGCTCCACCAGCGAACTCGAAACGCCGTTGATTGTCCCGGTGTTCAGCGCGTACCAATCCGAATCATAGGGTAGGTCGATTACCGCAATCTGGTACGCTTCGTTACGCTGGTAGAAAGCACTCTGCAATCCGGTAAAATGTACCTTGTGGGCGCCGGTACCTACTTCGTAGTTCAGGATATTGTCCAGCGTATAGCTGCCCAGGGTACGGTTGTCGTATTGGGCCCGGGGCTTTCTGCCAATCTGCGATTTGGTCCAGGCACCCCGGAAATCGCCTTCCCGTTCGGTGTTGTAAATAGCCGAAAGCGACGAGCGAATGCTGAGGCCTTTGATGGGTATGTACTCCACGTAGGTATTGCTCATGATGGTCGAGGCCGTGGTCTGCAGCTTGGAGTACTCCGGCTTGATGTCCGACAGGGGATTAGGTACCTGCTTGTCGTTGATGCCCATCCAGAAGGCATAGCCGTCAATATTGAAATCGGAGTTCTCAGAAGGATTGGCCAGATCATCGAAATACACCGTTCCCGTGGGGCGGGCCCGGTAAGCATTCCGCAGCGACTCGCGCGAGCCGAGGTTCTGATTCGAGTAGGTCAAATACGCCGTAAAACCTACCTTGAAATGTTCGCCCAGCTTGCTGTCCAGTCCGGCATTGAGATTGTACCGCTTGTAGCCGGTGTACTTCACGTTGCCGTCTTCGTTCAGGAAACCACCCGAAAATCGGTAGGTAGTTTTTTCGGTACCGCCCGTCACGCTGATATTCTGGCTCGTTTGCACGCCGGGATCGGTAATCAGGTCGGCCCAATCGGCCGTTTTACCGGCTTCAATATTGGCCAGCTCCGCCGACGTAAACGTCGCGCCGGTCAGGCCTTCGAGCAGGCGGTCCGTGTAGGTTACCTTATAAAACTGCTCGCTGGTCATCAGCTTGGGAATGTGGGCGGGAATCTTCACGCCAACGTAGCTGTCGTAGCTTATTCTCGGCTTGCCGGATAACCCTTTTTTTGTAGTAATGATAATCACCCCGTTGGCTCCCCGCGATCCGTAGATGGCCGTCGAGGACGCATCTTTCAGAATGTCCATCGACTGAATATCGTTGGGATTCAGGTTATTGATATTTCCACCCATCAGGCCGTCGATCACCACGAGCGGCTCGGTGGAGTTATTGATCGTGTTTTCGCCCCGGATGGTAATGTTGTACCCTACACCGGGCCGGTTATTTTGCTTGGTGACGGTCAGCCCGGCTACCTGTCCCTGCAGAGCTTTGGAGGCCATCACCGGATTGGCCCGGACAATGTCCCGCGTCTGAATTGACCCCACGGCTCCGGTCAGATCGCTTTTTTCTACCGTACCGTAGCCTACTACAACTACCTCGTTGAGCGCATTTTCGTCAGGTGCCATCTGGATGGAAACGGTCGTCTGGTTTCCTACGGCAATCTCCTGTTTAATGTATCCCACAAAACTGAACACGAGCACGGCCTGGTCATTAGGAACGTCTACTTCAAAGGCACCGTTGGCATCGGTCGTGGTACCGCGTTGCGTATTTTTGACCACTACGCTTACACCCGGAAGGGGAGTGTCTTTCTCATCCGAAACAGTTCCTCTTACCATTCGTTTCGGTGCGATCGCTTCAACCGGGAGATCTGTATCAGCGCTCGATTGAGCATTATCCCGTTTCAGGAGAATACGCTTGTTGACCACCTCGTAAGTGACTTTCTGAGGGACAAGTACCGTGTTCAGCACGCTGGACAAAGCTTCTTCCTCAAATTTCAGATTGTAGCGTTGCTGCGAGTTAAAAATCTGAGGGTTATACATAAACTTTACATTCGTAACCTTCTCCAATCTGTCGAGAATCTGAACGACTCCAACATTGGTTAATTGAATAGTTACTTTTTGTTCGAGAACCTTTTGGGCATTCACGCGGTGCGCCTGCGCAAAGGAGACGAACGTGATTGCCAGAATCGCTTGATACAGACTTATACGCATAATTTTCTGTATAGCAGTTTGATAGTGTAGGCGTTTTCGCATAGTTTTACATTTTGTCGGATGAGAAAATCTTGGCAAAAAACTCCTGAGCCGCGTTGCAGAAAGCGTTGTGAGAATTCGCATTTAGGAGCCTTTCGAAGTCAGTGGTGTTGGCGCACTGCTGACTTTTTTTGTGTTTGTAAAGCTTTGAAAAGGGTTCAATTCATAGGCAGGCAGTAGTTGTAGTAGTTAGGTACTTAGGGTTCAGCATCCATTACTGAAAATTACAATTTGTCCGTCTATCTGCTGGTATCGGGCGCTGATCGTACGGGTGATTAGGTCCAGTTTTTCAAACAATGGCTCATCAGCGAACGAACCCGTCAGGTAGCAGTCTTTCATGAGTTCTTTGTCATACACGATCTCGATCCCGTACGCTTTTTCCAACTCTCCAAAGACGTCTTCAATCGGCGTTGCCTTGAACGTAAAGGTCAATTGTTCGGTGGCACTTTTCAGTACTTCGGGTTGCTCTACCAGGCTGCGGGCAAACTGATTTTCTTTGGCCAGAAATACGAGTTTCTGATTAGGTTTGAGAATGATTTCATTTTCTGTTTTAGAAATTTTTGTATCCTTAGAGTGCACTTGACTGGTGTTTTTGAACACCGATACCCGGCCGGTCATTACTGCCACCTGAACCTGATCTTCGTCAGGGCGGGCCTTTACAATGAAGCTGGTACCAAGTACTTTCGTCACCAACGTATTAGCATATACGAAGAATGGTTTGTCAGGATTTTTAGTAACCTCAAAAAAGCCCTCACCCGACAGATAAACTACCCTTTTATCTCCGGCAAATTCTTTCTGATAACTCACCTTACTACCCGGCTGAAGTACTATCGTGCTTCCATCAGGCAACGCCAGGGTATGGGGTAGTTTGTTAGTATTGGTATATTCGGTAAGTTGCACTGCTGTATTCTCAACCAGATCAGCATAAGTAAGGGCAATGGGATCGGCCGGGGTACTTTGGGCCAGCCACCAACCCAGGCCGATCAGCCCGATCAGGGATGCCGCCGCCCAGAGCCAGCGGCTCTGAGCCGACCAGAAAGAAACTACCCGGTGGCCTGTCTTGTCGGAGGGCTGGTCCAGGCGTTCCGCGAGGCGCTGTAGTTCGTTTCTGATTTCGAATTCTGTGATCTGATCAAAGGAGTCGCCGACTGCCTCGAGAAGAAGCGTGGCCTTTTCGACATCTTTTGATTTATAGGGATGTAGTTCGACCCACTCTGTCCAAAAACGGGCATCCTCGGCGTCTCCGTTAAGTTTCCAGCTTCTGAAAGACCGGTCGGCAGCCAAATCTTCGGGACGGTACTTTGTGTAATCGAACATAGAAAAAATAGGATAGACTTATTTTTCCTGAAAGATGTAATAAGTACTCCGCGATACTCCTTTTTGAAGAAGTTTTTTAATAAAAAAGAGAAAATACCTCTTAAATAGCTGATTTTAAAACAACTATCTTATAATCCAACCAAAAAAAGAGTGGTAATAAAGTAGTGAAGCTGGTCGAAAGACAGGCGGAGATTGAGGATAGCTTTGTGAAGAAGATTCGCCACCGATTGTCGGTTCACGACCATCAATTCGGCAATTTGCTCGTTATCGAGTCCCTGATAAAATTTTAAAAAGACAGCCTCTTTTTGCCGTTTAGGCAGGTTGGAAATCGCTTCGATCACCCTACTTTTTTTTTCGGAGACTGACTCTTCAAAAATTAATGCTTTCTCGATTGTAAAGTCATCAGGGCGATCGTGCAGATTGGCATCGATGGAAACAATCGCATTTTTAGTGTTCCTGAAAGACAGGTACAGGTTGTTCCGAACGGAGCGCAGAAGGTAAATAGTGAGGTGTTGAATCTGAAACGTTTCCCTTTTTTCCCAGAGATGAATAAACAAATCCTGCAAAGTATCCTTGATGAGTTCCCGGTTGGATGTGAAGTTGGTCCCATAATTAAAAAGGACCTGATAATGTGCCTCCACCAACTCACAAAAAGCCTCCTTGTCGCCGGCAACTGACCGTTGCCAGAGCGCAATGTAGTGCTCATTTTGATCGGGTCGGATGTAGTGATCCTTCAGCATCTGTCGGTTTTTACGGGATCATTAATCTCGTCGGCAGGTAGTGTAGTGGGTAACTCCCGGTACTTATGGCGTGCTCTTTCCTTTTCGACACGAAACTATTTTCTGACTCAATCGTCTGCTATTAAAAACAACATAGTAGAGCATAGGAAAGCGATTCTCCCAATAGATAGTATACCAAAGACGATTGGGGCGTGAGTTTACCCTTATCAATCAAAATCTCCCGGTCAGCAGGGTACCTACTTCGCCACACTATCCGGCCTGATTCTGAATATCAGGTTGAGGCCTGCAATTTGGGACTTGACTTCGTGGCACTGCCCCTGGGTGTAGTGGTAGCGCGTCTTTTTGCCATCCGGCATTACTACGTCGTAAGCTCCGGCGGCTACCTTCTGCACCGTGCACATTTTTCCATAGCGGTCGGAGTATATCTGCTTCATGTTGAGGGGCTCCCGGTAGTAGAGGCTGGTCACGGTATAGTTAATGAGGTGGGGGATCTGGGTAGTTTCTGCGGCCGAATTACCCTCGGCAAAAGTCACCTTGTAAGTGTCGCTGGTCTGGACGGTATTGGTTTTTTCTTTTAGCTTACCGTTCACTTCCTGACTCGACGTGGACGTTTTCAATACGCCATTCTCAAACCGATTTTCGCTCACGTATACCACATCGTACAGAAAAGTATCGATCGCGCCCCGTACCCGCAGATGATCGCCGCCCTCGCCCGAACGGGGAGGCGTAATCGTCAGCTCGCCCACGGCGCGCCCGGCAAGTAGAATATCGTAAACGATGGCCTGCCCTGCGGCCGGGAAGTAAAAAAGAACCCACCCAAACGCCAAAGTAGTTATTAGTTTTTTCACGAATTGATTCAGGTTAATATTTCTTCCAGATTGATTCTAACCGGGCAAAACGACCGGGCCGATCCACGCAGTCAAAAGCTGGTCAACCTTTTGCCCGGCCGTAGTTACTTCAAACGATACAAGGCCAGGCGTAGTACAAACCATCAACTATACTTCATTTTGAAGGAAAAGTACTTAGGTGGGTGAACGCGAAGCCAGCGATCAACACCAGAATCCATTTTTCAAGTTCGTACCCAACTGCCGCGAAGTGTCAGTTCTGATTTGACGCGTAAAACTGAAAACTTTCATCGAGCCGGACCGCTCAAACAACAAAAATGGGATCGCGCCGAGAAGCACGATCCCATTCTAGTAAATAATCCTAGGTACTCGCCAACTAGGGAAGCAAAACCCCGTCGATCACGTGGACTACACCATTGGTGGCAAGCATGTTGGCGCTCGTAACCGTAGCGGCGTCGGTTCCGTTGCCGTTGCCGATGATTGTTACCCCAGTTCCCACATTCACTTCTATGGGCGTAGTGGCGGCGGTGTTCGCATCACCCGTAGTTAAGTTGGTCGAGAAAACGCGTCCCGGCACTACGTGGTAGAGCAGTATGCTGGTCAGCGTAGCCGGATCGGCTGCCGTCAGTGAAGCCTCAGTAGGGAAGCCCGCATCGATAAAGGCTTGATTCGTGGGCGCAAATACCGTATACGCACCGCCTGGAGAGGAAAGCGCATCGAGCACTACCTGACTGCTGGAAGCGGCACGGGTAACGGCAGCTACCAGGTAAGAAAGATCAGGATTCGCCTGCGCCATCTCCAGCAGACTTTGGGTAGGGGGCATAAGTACCCGGTCGATCACGTGGATCACGCCATTGGCCGCGTCGACATCAGCCGCTACGACCATGGCACCGTTCACTGAAACACCTTCGGCGTCCTTAGTGACATACAGGTTCTGGCCGCCCAAAGTACCTACTTCCTGGTCAGAGGCCGCTGCGATGTCGCTCGATTCGACCGTCGAATTCAGCACGTGGTATTCCAGAATACTTCTCAGCCTGGCCTCGTCCATGGCATTCACGGCGGCAACATCGGGAATTCCCGACGCTATGAATGCGGCATCGTTCGGCGCGAAAACGGTTAGCGTACCCGCAGCAAGCGCATCGGCCAATCCTGCACGGGTAACCGCCGCCCTAAGAATCGTAAAGTCATTGTTTGCCACTACAATGTCCGTAATGGACTGCGGTTCAACGGTATTGTCGTCGTCGTTTTTACAAGCAGCTACCATACCGACTAACACACCTATCATCATTAGTTTCGTGGCATTGCGCACGAAAAAATTCACACGTTTCATAATCAGCAAAATTTAAGGTTAGTACTACATTTGAAAGTGTAGATAACCGAGACGAATAGTCATTGTTTTCTAATTTTGTTTAATTCTTCAAAAAAAACATTAAACTATTTTAAAATTACTAAAAATTCCATTTGGGTTTAGCCAAGCAAAATTTATGTTTCTCAGATAGTTAACTACAATACGCCTAATCATAAAATATTGAGATAGTGTACATTACAAATATTTTATGATTGCTATCAACCAACCGGAGAAGCGTTCTGAATTCTATCGGCAATTTTTCTGTGTAAGTCAGATGCACAAACATGAGTCGAAACTGCACAATCCTCGATCACGATTCATACACGGCTAACGTTTCTTTCAGCCTGCGCCTGATAATCTGCCGGAGCTTTTCGGGTTCGAGCACGATCATTCCTTCGCCAAAGCCCAGGATTTCTTTTTCCAGCTCGTAGTTATGCTGCACTTTGAGCTGAATGACGATGCCCTCGGCGTTTCGATCCACGACCTGCTGCGAAGGATGAAGCGGCTTGGTTTCGACATAGGGAGCGTGGCGATGGGTTACCAGCAATTTTATTTTGATGGGCCGTAGGGTTGCGCTCACCGTCACGCCAATCACATCGCGGTAGTACAGCTCGGGGTCGATCAGCAGGTTAGGGACGTAGGCTTCGAAGGTAGGTGTAATGTCGATGATCCGGTCCAGCGCCAATGTGGTAATGTACTCCTGCCCGGTGCGCACACCCACCGCAAACCAGCGATTCTTGAATTCTTTCAGCCACCACACGTGGAATACGAAGGTCTGCGGGGCACGGGCCGAAAACGACTGGTAAGTCAGCTGAACGGCTTTTTTCTGCACCACGGCCTGGTATAAATCGTCCAAAAAATGAAGTCCTTTCAGATTTTCATTTTTCTCAAAATCGATGACGGGGGCTACTTTTTGGGCCGTCGAAAAAACGTGGTCTTCCAACTTCTGCACCACTTCGTTGAGAGCCGTGAAGTGCGAAAAACCCTTGAACTGCTTTAAGACCTCTACGGCTTCGTTCATCCGCGCCAGGTCACCATCCGACAGTGGAATGTTCGTGATGCTGTACGTAGGATCTTCGTAGGTGTAGTACTTCTTCGCCCGGATGACGATGGGCGCAAAGTACCCCAGCTTGTCGCTCCGCATCATTTGTAGATCCGCCTGCACCGTGCGACGGCTAATGCCTTTGTCGATGCCCTCGTACTCGTAGAGCGCTTCCGACACTTTTTCGATCAGATCGTCGAGGGTCCAGGTACGCTGCCGATTGCGCAGACAAGCGTCGATGGTCTTGTAGCGGACGAGGGCGTTGCGGTTGGCGGGCATGGATAAAAATTATTTTTTCAGAAAAGTAAAAAGTTTTTTCATCTGCGCAAAAACACTGCGCACTTGATCCTAACCTTTGTAGCGGCGAAAGCAACGTAGCCGAACCGGATGCGGGTTTCTGAATAGCCCCATAGTGTCGGTAGTCGCTGACTGTCAATATGCTGTCGGCTGCCCACTGATTTCGTCCATTGATCTGTGGGTTGGGGGTTCGAGTCCTCCTCTTGCTACGGCAAGGTAGCTCAATGGGTAGAGCAACAGAAAAATGCGGGTTCGAATCCCGCATCACCCTGTCACGGTGATTCCATTGGTAGGAGAAGAAGGCCACTTCTAAAATGGCCACCACTTGTAAAAAACCAGCAGACGCTGCCCCGTGGAATACCTGGCTTGCCGGGTGCTTCACAATTGAGCCAACGCCTGTGGGTAGGCCGGAGTCAGCCGGGCCGGAAGGCCGCTTCCGGAAAAGCATTCAATATCTGTATCGCCAACTACTTACGCGTTGGCATCCGGTCTTGAACCCTTTTTCCGAACTGCTTTCCCGAAGGTTGTCGCCACCTGCCTCCGCGCAGACTGAATGGGTAGCCTCTGACTGGTTCATGTAGCAACTTTTTATCCATAAATAACCATGAAAACTGTACGCATCCAGACCCAGGAAATTGGGCTATTGTTCAGAAACGGCGATTTCCACAAGGTACTTTTGCCGGGCAAGCACTGGATTTGGCCCAACGAGACGCTGTATTTCTACAAGCGCGGGGATTTACTGCAAAACCCACCCCGGGATCTGACAGTGCTGCTTTCGTACCCCGAAATTGCCGCCGAACTGGATGTAGTCGAGGTGAAAGACAACGAAATCGCGTTGCAGTACGAGAACGAACTGTTCCGGGCCGTACTCCCAAAAGGTCGCTGGGCCTATTGGAAAAGCGTTAAAAACTACCGGTACCAAATTCTGGACGTTACGCAATTGGCGATTCCGGCCGAAGTGGATCTGGCGTCTTTGATGCCCCAGCCGTTAGGTGCCTACGTGCGCACTACCACCGTCGAAGGGCACGACAAAGGGGTACTTTTCATCGACTGGAAATTCGACCGCGTGCTGGAACCCGGTGTGTACCATTGGTGGAAAAACAACACGCCCGTCCATGTACTGAAAGTGGACACGCGCCGGCAGCAGATGGAAATCTCGGGCCAGGAAATCCTGACGAAAGACAAAGCCACGATTCGGCTCAGCTTTTACGTGCAGTACCACGTCCGGGATGTCATCAAAGCATTGGTCGAGAACAAAGAGTACGACAAGCAGCTGTACGTACAGATGCAGCTGGCTCTGCGCGCCTACGTCGGCGGCCTGACTTTAGACGAGTTGCTGGACAAGAAGGCCGATATGACCGACGCCATTCTGCAAGCTACGGCCACGAAAGCAGATCAACTCGGCATCGAACTGAGCGGCGGCGGCGTACGCGACATCATCCTACCGGGCGATATGCGCGACATCATGAACCAGGTACTTATGGCCGAAAAGAAAGCCCAGGCCAACATCATCATGCGTCGGGAAGAAACCGCCTCGACCCGCAGCCTGTTGAATACGGCCAAACTGATGGAGGATAACGAAATGCTGTGGAAGTTGAAGGAGATGGAGTACGTCGAAAAAATCGCCGACAAAATCAACACCATTTCGGTTTCCGGTAGTGGTCAAATCATCGACCAGCTGAAGCAGATTTTTGTTTCTTCCAAAAACTAATAAACCTGCCAACTAGCACCCAGAGGATAGGTATCCTGGTACCATTCTTTGGGCGCTTGGTAGTTAAACAATCTGATTATGGAAAACCCCGAAATTACTCTTGACGAGATATTGGTACTTGCGGCTATCCCCGACCAACTGCACGCCACTTTCCTGCGCGTGGCCAATGGGTTGGTACAACGCGCCAACTACCCCAAAGAAAAAGCACTGGGCCTGCTGGCGCAGATGCTACAAAACCCCAAAAAATACGCCTATTCCAAAAACAAGGTCACCAATTTGGCCGGGGCTATCTATGATTTGAACAAAAAAGGAATTGCCGTGCCGCTAACCGAAGCCGGAGCTGCCTATCTGCCGCCAGAACCACCACCCTACCCGCTTCAAGTCGAAGGAAAGCAGGAAGCCATGGACTTTGATCTGCGGGCCGAGCGACTACCCTACGCTATTTTTGGCCGGGAGCACATTGAAGAAGGTGCCCTGCTACAAATGGAAACGGCCGCAAGTCTGCCTATTTCGGTGGCTGGGGCGCTCATGCCCGACGCCCATCAGGGCTACGGCCTCCCCATTGGCGGGGTACTTGCCACGGAGCCGAATACGGTGATTCCTTTCGCCGTGGGCGTCGACATCGCATGTCGGATGTGTCTGTCGGTCTTCGACCTGCCGCCGGATTTCCTGAAACGCGAGCCGCATCTGCTCAAAAAGACGCTGGTCGAAAAAACCAAGTTCGGGATGGGTGGCGAAGTACGCGACAAGTCCGACGAAAGCGTGATGGACCGGCCCGAGTGGCAGGCTACCAAGGTGATCCGCGACCTGAAAGATAAAGCCTACCGGCAGTTGGGTACCTCCGGCACGGGCAATCACTTTGTGGAGTGGGGTATCATGGATGTCTACGCGCAGGACGAAGCCAACGATCTGAACCTACCACCCGGCCAATACATGGCCTTGCTGTCGCATTCGGGTTCGCGGGGCTTTGGCGGCAATGTGGCCAACTATTACTCCAAACTGGCCATGCAGAAAACGCGTTTGCCCAAACAGGCCGCCCACCTCGCCTGGCTCGACCTCGATACCGAAGAAGGACAGGAGTACTGGATTGCGATGAACCTGGCGGGCGAGTACGCCTCGGCCAATCACCACGAAATCCACAGCAAAATTGCCAAAGCCATGCGCGAAAAACCGCTGGTTATGATCGAGAACCACCACAACTTTGCCTGGAAAGAGCAACTGGCCGATGGCCGCGAGGTAATGGTACACCGCAAGGGCGCTACCCCCGCCGGCCCCGGCGTACTGGGCATCATTCCGGGCTCGATGACCAAGCCTGGCTTTGTGGTACGCGGTCGGGGCCAAGCCGATTCCATCAATTCGGCGTCGCACGGTGCCGGGCGGCTGATGTCGCGAACCAAGGCGCTCAACAGCATTACTCATTCACAGTTAAATAAAGCGTTGCAGGAAGCCGATATTCAGCTCATCGGTGGCGACCTGGACGAGGCCCCGATGGTGTACAAAGACATCGAAACCGTCATCGATGCCCAAAGCGACCTGGTGGAGGTACTGGCGAAGTTTACGCCCAAAATTGTGAGGATGGCCGATGCGAATCGGAAGGAGGGACGGGAGGATTGAGTGTGAGGACTATGGACATGACGGGGAAGGTACTTGTTCTAAACCCCAGGCAAAGCAATCCCGTTTTTTTGCTGCACGCGATAACAGAAAAGAGAAGGTCAGAGTGTTTCCGGCCTTCTCTTTTTTAGTAAACCTCTGGCGAAAAGTTAAGATCCCAGCGCAACGTCATCACTCGCTTTCAGCACATTGTTGCGTAGCATAAGTCCGGAAGAAACACTGGCGAGGACCAGTTTGAGTTCAGGGTGAATATTGTCCTTCATCCACACTTTCCCGTTGTTGAGCGTAGATACGGCACCAATGACTTTGCCATCCAACCAAAACTCATACCCGGACACGTCCATCATGGTCATCATTTTGGAAACTCCCCCCAACTCCCGAATTCCTATGATGTCTATCTGCAAATAATCTGCCTTTGAGCGAATCAAGCCCATTGTATTGTTTTTCAAAGAATTATCCCAGCCGTCTACATTTTGAATAATAAATTCCCAGCTTTCCTTCGAGCCATTCAGCTCAATACCTCCGGTAAATACATTTTTGTTTTTTACCGATATAGCAAAGTAATCCCGCAGCGGAGACAGCTCTGTTTCACGAAAACGACCGGCCAGAGCAATCTTGGCTGAACGCCCATTCGGGCCAAACTGTTCGTAGCTGAGCTTTTCACTGGCGCCCTTAAAATGTACTACGAAAGGGATAGAGTAACCTTTGGTCCAACCCCGGTTAATTTTGCTGGTCTGGTACTCACCAAACGAAAGTACCTGGCCAATTTGAAAGCCCTGACGACCTTTCACGGCAAACATCGTCGTACCTGATTTCAAGTCGTCTGTAACCGGGATTTCGGCAGTCCGACAGGCGGCAAAAGCGGCTATCAGGAATATTAACAGCAGGGCTTTTTTTCCTGCTTCAGGAGAATTGATAAGTTTGTTTTTCATAGCTAATTTTAGTTTTAAAAATCTAGAGATAATTAGCGTACGAAAAAGGTTGTAAGGCCTTTGATTTTTTTTCGACAAACTTATTTCCGGGCTTACTACGTATCCGGTTGCATTTATTACGGGCATGGTAAAGGGGCGCATTGCTTCTCTGCTAACCTTAGCAAGTAATCGTAATTATTGCACCTGCGCTGAAAACGGCTGGCAATTCAGCGTTTGTTTTACAATGTTTTTATGTCGCTGGCCACTACATGTAAAGCACTGTTGAATTGATGTCCACCCTTTTCTATTTCACGAAAAGTGGCCCGAGTAAGTTTTTGTTTGTAGTGGCTAAGATGAGAAAAGGGTACTTCTTCATCGTCCCGACAATGATAGAAGAAAAGGGAAATTTCATGAGGTAGTTTGTCGGCAAAATTGGCCTGAAGTTTTAAGCCTTGCTTCCACTCTTCATGACCGTTCCAAAATGGAGTAGCCAGTAAAAAGACACCCGCAATTTTTTTATCTACAACACTTTCGGAAAGATATTTCAATAGCATGGATGCCCCCAGCGAGTGACCTGCCAGAATAACATCATCTTCGGTTTCAGAAAGCAGTTCATGAATCTGTTGAAGCCAACCAAAATCAGGTTCAGATTCAGCGGATTGGATTTCAGGGTAATCGATTTCGTATTCGATTCCCAAGGCGGTATGCAGGGAAATTACTAGCTCTTTATCAACTTCGTAACCTCCATCGCCCCCACCCTGAATAAATAAAATGCGCTTGCTCATATGGAAAATCGTTTTTTTCAATGTCTGTTTTGCTACTATCCCTTATCGGGTAGAAGTAGTGCCAAAGCAGAACGGGCCATACCTCCCCAGATATGGCCCGTTCTGTTCGAAAGAAGGAATTTTCAAAGCCGCTTGAAAACAAAAGTAACGGTACGGTCGGTATTGTCTCCGAGATCCAGACCACTTTGACCAAGGCTCATGGTAGTGGCATCAACCGTCAGGTCCGCCGGAAATTCAAAACCTGCCGTTGTCAGAATCAGCTGTTGGCCGTCTATCTCCCAAGTAGTGGTATTATTAACTCCAAGAAGTTCACTCAATTCGTCTTTCGTGTCCGTACAGGTGGCTGGTGCCACAATTTCCAGCGAATTGTTTGCCTTGAAATTGAAGGTAATTTGGGAAGGACAAGTGTCGCCGATCAGGGTGTAGTAAGCCAGATAGTCACTGATACCTGAATAAGACGGCACTATTTTGATAGCGGTGATCTGCCAACTTCCCTCCACGCTGGTGCTGGGGGCCGGGTCAGAATCCTTTTTACAAGCAGTAAGACTTGCCAGGATGAACAACACCATCAAGGTTGAAGTCCAACGGATGGGGTGCTTGAATCGAAAATTTTTCATGGTTTGGAAAATGAGTAAGTAAAGTTGAGATAAACAATGAAGTAATAGATTATCGATCAGGCAAGGCCAAAGACAAGCTAAACCAGGTACTTGATTCGAAGAATTACGAATTTAGTAAAAGTATTAACATTCTGCGTAGGCAAAAAAAGAAAACCGGATTCTAAGTCGAATAAAATACTTTTTATTCCAGAACGCATAGCGAGCATAAAGTAGCAACTTGGGAGTTTGGGGCGTTGCTATAAAAAGAAATAAGTTGTCGGCTGGACCATGGTATTTCAAAGTACTTCGCAGGATTTTTCGTAGCCCCGCAATACTTCGCTGGTGGGCGCCAGTTCGGTGATCAGGTAATCCAGATCATTCATGGGGCTGATGTGAAATCGCTCGACAGAGCCCAGTTTTTCCGAAATCGTCACCACCGCTACGCGCTCCGAGGATTTGATCATGGCTTTTTTGACCTGTACCGACTCATAGTCCGAATCCGAAATACCCGCTTCCGCGTCAATGGCATTCGTGCCCAGAATACATAAGTTGGCCCGCACGTCAGCCAGATTCATGATGGTATCGCCCCCCGTGCAGAAGCGCGTGTGCCGCGATACTTTTCCGCCCAGCAGAATTACCTCGTAGTTGGTGTAGTTGAGCAGCTCGGTGGCGGAAGCAAGATTTACCGTGATGAATATGAGCCGCAGGTCCCTGGGGACTATCTTGAGAATTTCCCGCACGGTGGTACCTCCGCCCACCATGACGCACATCCCTTCCTGGAACAACCTGACTACCTTGGCGGCAATGATGGTTTTTTCCTGCCGGGCGTATATTTCTCCCTGCGTATCCTGGTAGAGGGTATTGGACAGTGCCCCCCCATGTACTTTGAGGATCTTCCCGTCGCCCGCCAATTCGTGCAAGTCGCGTCGCACGGTATCTTCCGACACTGCGAGCTTCGAGCAGAGATCCGCAGAAAGTACCTTGTTGTGCCTGTTGATTTGCTGGAGTATGTATTCCTGACGCTCTTTTTTAAGCATAATATGTTCTGCTTTTTTACCTGTTTGTACATGTATCTTTTACAAAAGCAGCATAAACCTACATTTTTAATTGCATACCACGTAATAAACATTTGATTTTTGCGGTTATTTACTCACTTTTGTCAAAAAAATGCAGGTTTGTGCAGGTTTTCTGCGTACATTCTACTCTCATCCTAATTTTACTTATTTCATGATCGAAAGTTTAGCCCATTTTAAACCTGGCCTGCTGCGTGTATCAGCGGGTTTGCTGCTGATGCTGCTCGTGGCTTCGGCCGCTTTCTCCCAGCAGGCGTCCTACGTTATTAAAGGCAAAGTGACGGATGCCGACGGCCCCATTCCCGGTGCGACCGTCAGTATCAACCAAACTACCCTCGGCACCATTACAGGTGCCGACGGAAACTACACGCTGGGCGTCAGCCTTCCGCCAGCTACCTACACGATCAGCTTTGCGTCGATCGGCTACGCTACGGTTCAGAAAACCGTGACGCTGGACAGGCAGACTGAGGTTTCGCTGGATGCTACCCTAAGTAGTGATGTTCTGAATCTGGACGAACTGGTGGTGACCGGTTCCACGGTGCGTGAGTCGCGCCGGCAGCTGGGCAACGCCATCAACACGGTGAAAGCGGACGCGATCCAGAAGTCGGGCTCCAACAATTTGCTGGGTGCCCTGCAGGGCAAAATTCCCGGGGCGCAGATCACCCAGAACTCTGGCGATCCGGCGGGCGGAATTTCCATCCGGTTGCGTGGGGTAAAGTCCATTCAGGGTAGTTCGGACCCGCTGTACGTAATCGACGGCGTGATCGTGAGCAACAACACCGTAAACGTATCGCAAACCGCCGTTCAGAATCAGATCGGCTCCACGGCGCAGGCTGGTACCAACCGCCTGGCCGACATCAACCCCAACGATATCGAGAGTATCAACGTGGTCAATGGGGCCGCCGCCGCCGCCCAGTATGGCTCACGCGCGGCCAATGGCGTGGTGATTATCACGACCAAGCGGGGCAAATCGGGCGTGCCCAGAATCAACTTTACCACGAGCTTCAACGTCAATGAATTACGCAAGAAAGTACCCATCACTACCTACGGCAAGCAGTTTGGGTACGCCGGTCTACGCCTGCACACCATAGCCGGAGTATCGGCTGCCGCAGCTGCTGCCAACAACGCTACGACCATCGGCGTCAACCGCAACGGTGAAGCCAATACCCTGCTGGCCAGTAATCTGGTAGACGTAACCCGCTACGACTATCAGGACAATATTTTCCGCACGGGTGTTGGTACCGATAATAACCTGTCGGTCAGTGGCGGCAATGACCGGACTACCTACCTGCTGTCGGTGAATTATTCAAAAAATCAGGGAATTATAGTAGGAACTGACTTCCAGCGTTACGGGCTGCGTACGCGGGTGGATCAGCGTCTGGCTTCCTGGGCGAAGGTATCGGTAGGGCTGAGCTATACCAATAGCGCCTCCAATGAAAAGGCCAACGGAAACGTATTCTACAGCCCGATCAACTCCATCAATATCACCAACAATATCTACGACATTACCAAGCGCGATGCCAACGGCAACCTGTTGGCCGTAGAACCTACCCGCGTGAACCCGCTGACCACCGTGGAGGCTATGCAGTTCAGCGCGACCGTCAACCGGACCATCAACGATGTACAGTTGAACCTAACTCCTCTCAAAGGCCTGACTGTTGATGCCATCCTGGGTGTGGATACCTATTCGCAGGTGGGCAGAAACCTGATTCCTCCCTACCCCTATCAGGCGGCAGCCGGCTTGCCGCTGGAACGCTATCCTTTCGGATTTGCCTCGACGGTTACCAATGCAGCTACTTTTTACAACATGGACCTGAACGTCGGCTATGAGAAAGATCTGGCTCCGGAGCTTAAATTGAACCTGTTGGCCGGTGCCAGCTACCAGTATAGCAGCTCTAACTTGCTGCGGGCCAGCGGCGAGTCTCTGGCGCCCTTCATCGAAACACTCAACGGAGGCTCCACGATCTCGGCGGGCTACGGTCTGGATCGGTACAGCCTGAACGGGCAATTTGTGCAGGCGACGCTCGGATTCCGGAATATCGCGTTCTTTACCGGGGCCATCCGCCGCGACCGCAGCTCCAAGTTTTCGGCTTCGGAATCCAACCAGTACTACCCCAAGGTTTCAGCCAGTTTCGTGGCCTCTGACCTGGAAGGCTGGAAAAATGGCAGCATCGGTAAGGTAGTCAGTACGCTCAAACTACGTGGCTCCTACGGACAGGCTGGTAATCTGACGGGAATTGGTTCCTACGACCGTTTCTGGCAGTATAATCCGGTAGCTTACCTCGGAAAAAATACCATTGTTCCGAGCCCGCAGCTGGCTAACCCCGCGGTGCGTCCCGAAAGAATGAAAGAGCTGGAATTTGGCGCGGATGCGTCATTCCTGAACGATAAAATCGGTCTGACTTTCTCGGCTTATCAGCAGCAAATATCTGACCTCGTCGTCAACCGGGTACTTGCCGCTTCGGCGGGTGGTACGAGCATCGTAAATAATACCGGGGAAATGTCGAACAAAGGCATCGAAATCGGCCTGAATGCTACTCCGGTCCGCACGAAGGATTTGAGCTGGGATGTCACGGTACTTTTCAACCGCAACCGCAACAAGATCGAAAAATTGGGTACGCCGCTGGTGGCCGTCAACAACGTGGCCGGTGCGCCCGTGTTTCTGGTGGAAGGACAGCCCGCGTCACTTTTCTACGGCGTTCCCTACGCCCGCAACGAGCAGGGGGACCTGATCCTGAATTCGCAAGGCTTCCCCCAGCGCGAGCAGGGTACCCAAACCGGGGCGACGTTTGAACCCAAGCGTACCTCAGAAGGGCAGCCTACCGGTGGTTTTGTGAACGGCATCATTGGCAATCCAAATCCCAAATGGACGGGTTCATTTGTCAGCCAGCTGAATTACAAACGATTCGGTTTCCGCTTCCTGCTGGATGCCGTCCAGGGTGTCGATGTATTCAATGCTGACTTCCGTACCCGGCAGGGGGTAGGAGTTGGGGAAATAGCTGAAAAAGAACTGAAAGGCGAACTGCCCCGAGGTTATATTTTTGCCAACTACCTGATCGAAGAATGGCGGATCGACAATGGTTCATACGTAAAACTGCGCGAACTGGCTCTGACTTATCAGCTGCCTAAATTCTTGGGAATCAATTCTTCGACCCTTTCGCTGATCGGGCGTAACCTGTACTCCTGGGATCACTACCGGGGCTACGATCCCGAAACCAATGCGGGTGGCAACAGCGACCTAATGCGTGGGGTAGATTTTGGCAATGTACCCATCCCCCGCAGCTATCAGGTACAATGGACGCTTTCGTTCTAATCACAACAAACGTCATCAAGTCATACATCAGTAAGAACCGGGATTTTCCCATAAGATATTTCAAGAAAATGAAAAGAAAACTCATATACAGCATAGGGCTGGCCCTTTCACTGGGTCTGTCGTCCTGCGAGCAGGAGTACCTCAATCCGGGTTCAGCCAGTCAGGGACAGGTAGTCAACGACCAGAATGGTCTGCTGGCGATGGTCAACGGTCTGCAGCAGCAATACACCATTTCGCGGGCCGGAGCCATGTACAGTGGACTGACCGCCAATGGCCTTACTACCAAGGAACTCATCAACCTGAACGTAGGAAACACCGACGAGGCCAACTTACAGACGGGTACCACGGCCGTGCAGGGCAACAACTCCCTGGTGACCAACCTCTGGAACAAGAGCAATATCGTGAAGTCCAACGCGGACATTATTCTGGCTAACATTGCCGCCGCCAAAGACCCGTCGGTAAACGCTCAGATTCTTGCCAACACTCATTTCTACCGGGCACTTGCATTGGGTACCCTGGCTACTTTCTGGGAAAAAGCCCCCATCGCGGTGGGCGAAAATGCTACCTTTTCCAGTCGGGAAGATGTGCTCAAAGAAGCCCTCGCTTCCATTGGAGCCGGGCTTACGGCCGCGGCCATCAACGCGACCAGTACCGTGGGTGGGATAGACATCAAAAATTCGCTGCTGGCTTTGCAGGCGCGCTACAACCTGATGCTGGGCAACTACGATGCGGCGTATAATGCGGCCAACCAGGTAGACCTGACTAAAAAATCAGCGTTCCTCTTTGATGATGTGTCCCGCAATCCGTTGTTCGAGACCAGCTTCAGCAACCGCAACGTGGCCGAACCCGTGGCAGATTTCGGTTTACCCGCCAGTCTGGCACCGCCCGCCAACGACGGACGCCGGGCGTTTTACTACAACATGACAACGGGCCTCAATGCCGGACGCGCCAGCTTCTTTACCGCCAGTAGTGCAGCAGTACCCGTGTATTTGCCCGGCGAAATGATTCTGATCAAGGCTGAAGCAAAAGCCCGACAGGGTAGTCTTAACGAAGCTGTTACTGAACTGAACAAAGTACTTACCAAGCAAACGGACGTCTGGGGAATCGGAGCCAACTTGCCCCCCAATTCCGGCCCGCAAACTCAGGAAGCCATTCTGACCGAAATCTACCGGCAACGCTCCATCGAGCTTTTCCTTTCGGGGCTTCGGATTGAGGACAGCCGCCGTTTTGGCCGTCCGGCCAGCGAACGTACCCGCGATTTCTACCCTTACCCGCTCGCGGAGCGCAACAATAACCTTAATACGCCCGCCGATCCGGCTAAGTAATCATCTTTGTTGATATCAAAAAGGCCCTGCCGGTTTCAGAAACCGGCAGGGCCTTTTTTTTTGAAAACTACTGACTCTCCGATCATTTCCTTCTACTTAGTAAAATACGATTTCGTGCTTACTATTGATGCGTGAACAGAGTTATAAACTTTGGGTCGTTCGCAAGCTGTGACCCCGACGGGGTCAGATCCTTATAGCTAACAAGGTACTATAAATAGGCGACCCCGTCGGGGTCGAACAGGTCAGACTACTTTAACTTTACGAATCAATTCACTTATCAATAAGTACCTATTTAACAACATTCAGCAGTATTTTTTATCAACTCTCGCTATATTCGAAAATAGAAACACAACCTTCCTCAATTGTGAAAAACGTAACCCTGTTCATCACCTTGCTTGTAAGTATCTCCCTCATTGCGCCAGCCCGCGCGCAGTCGTACCGACCGCCCGTTTTTACGGATGTGTCCCGGATGAACAAAATCGAGGCACTATTCCCGGTAGTTGACCAGCTTTTTGAAGATTATGGTGATAAAAATCATTTTCCGGGCTATACCTATGGGCTGGTGGTGGATGGCAAGCTGGTTCATACGAGCAGTAAAGGCGTTGCCAATGTGAATAAAAAAACGCCCGCCACTACCCAATCGCTGTTTCGGGTGGCGTCCATGAGCAAGAGCTTTACAACGATGGCGATCCTGCAACTCCGCGATGCGGGTAAGCTCAGCCTCGATGACCGGGCTGACACCTACATCCCGGAAATGAAAAACCTCAAACTACTGACCACCGATTCGCCGCCCATTACTTTGCGCCACCTGATGACCCACGCGGCGGGTTTCCCGGAAGACAATCCCTGGGGCGACCGCCAACTGGATGCGACCAATCAAGAATTACTGGCGCTGATCAAAAGTCAGGTGTCGTTTTCCAACGCGCCGGGCGTAGCCTATGAATACAGCAATCTGGGTGTTACGTTGCTGGGGTATATCATCGAGAAAGTATCCGGGAAGACTTACCAGCAATATATTACCGAGAACATCCTGCTGCCTTTGGGCATGACCCACTCGAAATGGGAATATTCCGAAGTACCTGCGACCCAACTGGCTCTGGGATACCAATGGAACGAAGGTACCTGGACACCCGTACCTTTGCTCCACGACGGGGCTTATGGGGCCATGGGCGGTTTGATTTCCTCCATCGAAGACTACGCAAAGTACATGGCCTTCCACATGGCTGCCTGGCCGCCCCGCGACGAAATGGATAACGGTCCACTGAAACGGAGTTCGCTGCGGGAAATGCACCATCCCTGGAACATCAGCGGGATGAATCCCGGCTTTACCTACCCCAATGGCCGCACTTGCGGCATCGTTTCAGCCTATGGGTACGGGCTAAGCTGGCTACGCGACTGCGAGGGGCGCGAGTACGTGGGCCATAGCGGTGGCTTGCCGGGCTTTGGCAGCAACTGGCGATTTTTGCCCGAGTACGGCATCGGTATCGTGTCGTTTGCCAATCGTACCTACGCGCCCATGACGCCCATCAATTTGCAGGTACTTGATACGCTCATCGTGAAGGCCGGACTGAAACCGCGCCAATTACCCGCCTCTGCGATTTTGGTTCAACGGCAAAAAGAACTTACCCAACTCCTGCCCGACTGGAAAAATGCCGAAAGTACCGGGCTATTTGCCGATAATTTTTTCGACGATTATTCGCTCGCTGCTGTGACGAAGGAAACCAAAGCTCTTTTTGAAAAAGCCGGAAGAATAACAAAAGTAAAAGCAATCGTCCCCGAAAACCAGTTGCGGGGTACTTATATCCTTGAAGGAGAAAAGGCCGACCTGGCGGTAACATTTACGCTTTCTCCGGAAAACAAACCCCTGATTCAATCGTATCGAATACGGGAGGTTGAAAAATGAATCGATGGATTTCCCATCAAAGCGTATCCGACGAAGGTACCAACTTGGCTTTCAGGTCTGGCTCCTTCATGTTTTTATCCAGCGGGAACATTGGGCGTTTGATGCGCTTGTAGTCGAGCCGTTCCAGATCCTGATCCACGCCGCCGGGTGTGAGCGCCAGAATCCAGTCGGCCCGCATATCGTACAGTTCTGGCACCAAGTATCCGATTTTCACAACCACGATGTCGGCTTTCCGGGGATCGAGTCCCAGCCTGGTAAAGTCAGATTCCAGATGGTACGGCTTGCGTTTTTTCGTGACAATTACATGCACGCTCCCAACCCTTACAACTACCTCGACTTCTGCGTTGACGTCACCTGATTCAATCGACTCCACAACGCCTGCGATCCGAACCGGAGGCGCGTAGCGGGCATCTACTTTGGCCCCGGCGGTACCGTCCACTTTTCCGCCCACACCGGCGGCGATGGCCTTTTCAACCAACTCAGGACCGGGAATTGAGGCGTAAATGAGGGAAGGCCCATTCTCTGTTTTGAATTCCGGGCGCGCCAGGATTTCTTTCAGCGTCCAGGTGACATCGCCCGCGCCTCCGGCGGTAGGATTATCGCCGGAATCACTGATCAGAAACGGGTGCTTGTCGCTCGCCACGGCTTTGTCGAGACTTTCCTGCAAAGTACCCGTGGGCGCCACGAACACGAAATCCTTGCGGGCGTCCCAGAAACTCTTCGCCAGTCGCTCGGCGGTCTGCGTTACTTTCGCTTTGTCGTCGCCCGTCACCATCACCACGGCGTGGTTGCGCGGCTCGTCGGCCCAGGCGTAGCCTACCCAGATCGCCGCATCGAGTATCCCCGTTTGTTGGGTAGCGGGGGCTACTGCCTCATAAATACTTTTGGCGGGTTCGATTCGGGTACTCGTTTTTTCGCCGGGCAACAGGATCGGCACCGGAATCCAGGCTTTGTAGGCGGGCTTACCTTTGCCACTTTCGATTCTTGCCAGCAGGTTTTCCATGGCCCGCTGCTTGGTTTCCATAGCATCCTCGTGGGGAGCCATGCGGTAGCAGGTAATCAAATCCGTGTTTTCGGCCAGCCGCCACGATACATTTCCGTGCAGATCCATCGAGGTAGAAATGATGGTTTTCTTGCCCAGTACTTCCCGGATTCTGACAATAAAATCTCCTTCGGGATCATCCAGCCCGACGACGCTCATGGCCCCGTGAATATCAAAAAAAAGTCCGTCGTACGGGGCATTTTTGGCGAGAGAATCAAGCGTTTTTCTTACGAGCGATTCGTACGCTTCCCGGGTCACGGCTCCACCGGGAATGGCTTTTCCCACCACCGTCGGAAACCAGGTCGCCCGCTGCCGAATCGGTGAGCCAGCCGATAAAAACGGGTAGGACGAAAAAACCTCGGTTCCGTATTTGGCGTGAAAGGCTTCTTCCCGGGTAAGCGCCGGAGAAAAGGTACTTGACTCGATCGCCAGCCCGGCGATGGCAATTCGCGGAAGGGCAGCCAGGCGTTCTCCTTTTTGATTTTTAGCGGGAGAAGTCGCCCCACTCGGGATTGAGAGTAAAGCAAAAAGACCGGCGGTTAACAGGAAAAATGTACGTTTCATATAAAAAAATTTATTCATCGGGGAATTCAATATTTAGCTAAGAAAGAATAGCCTTTTGATTTAAAAGTAAGTAAAAAGTACCAATAGGTGGAGTAAAAACGAACTTTCCTTTTGCTTCTGACCTGGACGCCCCCGATTGCCCGAAATCAATCATTCTTCGTACTATCATCAGTCAGGCGCCAAAGTACCATTTGTCCGGGCTTGTTGTACGGTCCTAATTTTTCAAAAAAGAACTATTCTAAAAATGAATTCATCCTCTAATTCTATCGGCCCTTTACCCCGTGGTTTTATTCCCGTAATGATCACGCCATTTCTGGAATCCGGTCAGGTCGATTACGATTGTCTGTCTCAACTAACGGAATTTTATCTGGAAGCAGGAGCCGCCGGACTGTTTGCCAACTGTCTGTCCAGCGAAATGTACGAACTTACCGAAGAGGAACGTCTGATGGTGACCCGCCGGGTAGTTGAAACGGCAGCAGGCCGGGTTCCCGTTGTAGCCACGGGTACTTTTGGCGGGCCGCTGGCCGAACAGGCCGACTTCATCAAACGTATTCACGATACGGGCGTGCAGGCGGTCATCGTCATCACAAGTCTGCTGGCGCAGCCTGACGAGAGCGATGAAGTTTTTATGGAACGCATGCATCAGCTGCTCAACCTGACGGAAGGAATTCCACTGGGATTTTACGAGTGTCCCGTACCCTACAAGCGCCTCATCGACAGCAAAATGCTGGCCGACCTGCTACCCACGGGGCGAATTGTGTACCACAAAGACACCTGTTTGAACGCGGAGGAAGTGGCTCGCCGCCTGAAAGTGGCCGAGGGCTACCAGTTCGGCCTGTACGATGCCTATATGGTCAATGCCGTTTCGTCGCTGAAAGCTGGAGCGGCGGGCCTGTCTTGTATTCAGGGCAATCACTTCCCGGAACTCGTCGTTTGGCTTTGTGACAATTATGATACTACCGAACGGCAGGAAGAGGTGGCCAAAGTACAGCAGTTCTTCGATGACTGCATGGACTTGGCCCATACGGCCTACCCTACTCTGGCCAAGTACAGCCTGCAGAAGCGCGGGCTGCCCATGTCGCTTTACACCCGGCGGCAGGTGGAGCCACTCACGCCGGCGGTGACCGATGCTATGGACGATTTGCTGGCGGCAGCGGCACGACTTTCGGATGAATTGGCCGTTGTCCTGGTATCGCGGCTGGCCGTTTGACTACCTTGAAAATGCTGTTTGCACCGTTTTCCACTTTAACCCTATTGCTGTTCGTCGGACTGGCTTTCACTACCCGCCAGTCCAACGGCACAGAAAAACCTATGCCCCCCGAAACGCAGCTCACCCACAGCGCGAATGGCCATACGCTCAATAATACGCAGGTCTTCTCGCCCGATGATCAATGGGTCGTCTATGACACGCGCAATCATGATCCTGAACTGGGACAAACCTGCTGTATAAGGATATTGAACCTGCAAACCGGAGAAGACCGGTTGATTTATCAGACCAAAAATCAAACCGAACATGGTCCTGGTGTGGGGGCAGCCACTTTCTCACCCGTACGCCCGAAGGTACTTTTCCTGCACGGATTGCGCAATGCCGATGCCCAATTACCCTACGCCATGACCCGCCGGACGGGCGTAGCCATCGACATCGACCAACCCCAAAAACCAATCTTCATGGATGCCCGAGATAATTCCCCGCCCTTTACGCCGGGGGCTTTGCGGGGAGGTACCCACGCCCATCAATGGAGCGGCGACGGCGAGCGCATCAGCTTCACCTATAACGACGCGGTAATGGAACGGCTGGCTGCCACCAACCCGAGCGTGGCGGACCTGCGCACGGTTGGCGTGATGGTACCGGGTGTCGGCGTGACGGTGACAGACGGGAACAATGAAGATGAATTCAGCGGGGAGGGATTTGCGTTTATAGTCACGCAGGTCACGCAGTCACCCCGACCCGGCAGTGATGAGATCGACCGGGCATTCGATGAAACCTGGATTGGGCAGCATGGCTACCAAAAGCCGGACGGTAGTCGACAGCGGCGGGCCATCGCTTTTCAGGGGAACGTCCGCAATAAGGCCAGCCAAACAATATCGGAGGTATTTGTAGTAGATATTCCCGACGGGCTGCCCAAACCTCTGCCAGGCCAGCCTTTGGCAGGTACTTCGGCAACCCGCCCCAATCCCCCGGCGGGCGTTTTGCAGCGCCGGATTACGTTTTCCGAGCGCGGCATCGAAGGGCCGCGACACTGGCTGCGCACCACACCCGATGGTACTTTGATCGGGTTTCTGGCCCAGGATTCGGCCAGTCTGATCCAGCTTTTTGGTGTATCGCCCAATGGCGGTCCGACGAAGCAGTTGACCAATCAGCCATTTTCTATCCAAACTCCTTTCAATTTCAGTCCGGACGGCAATTTCGTGGCCTACGCGGCCGACAATTCTATTTTCATCACCGATTTGCGTAACGGGCAGCCCCAGCGCCTCACTCCGCGCTCGACGGACGGCAACGGCCCTATCAATGGGGTCATCTGGTCAAATAAAGGGGATTGCCTGGTTTACAACCGCTATGTGAGCACTTCTCAGGGCAGGCACATCCAGATTTTTAGATTAATGGTAAAGTGAGACCTACTTTTTCAGTAAATTGGGACATTTTCCAGCAAAATTGAAAGCGTCGGCGGCTCCCAATTTCCACCTATCCAATCAAGCCTAGTGTATTTGGCCGGCAACACCGGAGGGGCATCAACTTGTGGGAGAAAATGAATGGACATACCGGGCGATGAGCTATAATTCACCCATCGATAGGCATTTATGAAAACTATTGATTTAAGACATAAGGTTAAGGAAACGGTCAAAGCGATTGACCCGGAAGCCCGGGTGATTTTGTTTGGGTCCAGAGCGCGCGGAGATAGTCGTCCTTCTTCCGACTGGGACTTCCTTATCCTGACCTCCTGCCAAACGAACAAACACACCAAGCAACTCATCAGAGACCGACTTCTCGATACCGAACTGGAGGCCGAACAAGTGATCAGTTCCCTTATTTTTTCGCAGGAAAAATGGCACGACTACCAAATCACTCCGCTTTATAAGAACATTTCCAGAGACGGGGTCGAACTATGAGTTATGAAAAAGAGGATTTAATTCGTTATCGCCTCAAAAAGTCATCGACGACTTTGCAAGAGGCAAAAGCATTGGGCGAAAACGAATTTTGGAGTGGCGCGGCCAGTCGGCTCTATTACAGTTGCTTCTACGCGGTAACTGCGCTTTTGTCAAAGGACGACATTTCAGCTTCGACCCATAATGGAGTGCGAACTGAATTTTTCAAATATTACATCAAGACAGGAATTCTACAGAAAGAAGCCGGTAGTTTGTATTCAAATCTAATGAGCAGACGTCACGAAAGCGATTACGATGATTTCATAGACTTTTCCGGGGAAGACATTTTGCCTTTATTTGATAAGGTTCAAATTTTTCTGGATAAGATTCGAGAGTTGATAGAAAGTTAAAAAATATGCCAAGATACCTCCTACTGATCTTTTTCTTAGCCGTCTGCCCGTTGCTCCACGCCCAGACTTTCACGCATCAGGATACTCTGCGCGGGGCCATTACGCCCGAGCGGGCCTGGTGGGACTTGACCTACTACCACCTCGACATCGCCGCCCATCCGGCGGACAGCAGCATCGACGGCAGCAACACGGTGTTCTATAAAGTGTTGAAGCCCTACCAAATCATGCAAATTGACCTGCAGCCGCCTTTGGCTATATCCAAAGTTACGCAGGATGGTCAGGCGTTGAAGTTTCGTCGTGACGGTAATGCTTATTTCATTTCATTACAAAAAAAACAGCAGGCAGGTCGTCAGGAATCGGTGCAGGTTTTTTACGCGGGAAAACCAAAAATCGCTACCAATCCACCCTGGGAGGGCGGGGTGCAGTGGGTGCGCGATAATCAGGGGCAGCCATTCGTGGCGACGAGTTGCCAAGGCCTGGGTAGTAGCGTGTGGTGGCCCTGTAAGGATCATATGTACGACGAAACCGACAGCATGCTCATCAGCATCCGGGTCCCCAAGCCGCTCATGGATGTTTCGAACGGGCGGCTGCGGCGCGTTACCGATAACGAGGATGGCACCCGTACTTTCGACTGGTTTGTGGATAATCCGATCAACAACTACGGTGTGAACATGAACGTGGCCGACTATGTGAGTTGGCACGAAACCTACGATGGTGAAAAAGGCAAACTCGACCTCAGCTACTACGTGCTGCCCGCCGATTTGGCCAAAGCAAAGGAACAATTCAAGCAAGTACCCCTGATGCTGAAAGCCTTCGAGTACTGGTTCGGGCCGTACCCTTTTTACGAAGATGGCTATAAGTTGGTGCAAGTACCTTACCTTGGTATGGAACACCAAAGCTCGGTAACCTACGGCAATGGTTTCATGAACGGCTACCGGGGAAAGGACCTATCCGGTACGGGCTGGGGCCTGAAATGGGACTTTATTATCATCCACGAAAGCGGTCACGAGTGGTTTGCCAACAACATCACCTACAAAGATGTGGCCGATATGTGGGTCCACGAAAGCTTCACCAACTACTCCGAAAATCTCTTTACGGAATACTACTACGGCAAGCAGGCCGGGGCGGACTACGTCATCGGCACACGCAGGCTCATCAAAAATGAAAGTCCGATCGTGGGAATTTACGGCGTAAATCACGAAGGCTCGGGCGATATGTACTACAAGGGCGGCAATATGCTGCATACCATCCGGCAGATCGTGAACGACGACGCAAAATGGCGGCAAATCTTACGCGGTCTTAACGAAACATTTTATCACAAAACCGTCGATGGATCAGAAATTGAAAAGTACCTGAGTGACCACGTGGGCCGTGATTTGAGCAAAGTATTCGATCAGTACCTGCGCGACGTCAGGATTCCGAGGCTGGAATATGCTTTCACGAAAAATGGGCTAAAATACCGCTGGACAAATGTGGTTCAGGGCTTCGATATGCCTGTGAAGGTAATGTTTTCGGGTGATGGACCGTCTCAGATGCTTTATCCCACTACATCTTGGCAGACCCTGGATATTCGGGACGAGCAAAAAGCTTTCCTGACGATTGACCGGAATTTCTACGTGAATGGGGCGGAAGTAGAGAAATAGTCTACTAGTTTTATTGTGAAAACCAGTTGCTCCAACGCACAAGTCTAAAATCCAGCCTCCAAAATCCAATATCCCAAAAAGTGATAAATCCCGAAACAGTCGATAGAATCAAGCAGGCCACTGACATTGTAGAGGTAGTGGGCGACTACGTTTCGCTGAAAAAGCGCGGCTCCAACTACACGGCTTGCTGTCCGTTCCATAACGAGAAAACGCCTTCCTTCAACGTCAATCCGGCGCGGCAGATTTTCAAGTGCTTCGGTTGCGGAGCGGCGGGCGACGCCATCAAGTTTGTGATGGATATCGACGGCATCGGCTACGGTGAAGCGCTCAAACACCTGGCCCAGAAGTACAGCATCGAAGTCGAGGAAGAGAAGCTTACCGACGAACAGGAGCAGCGGCAAAACGAGCGCGAAAGCCTGTACATCGTCCTGAATTTTGCCAAAAATTATTTCCAAAAACAACTTACCGAAACCGAAGAAGGCCAATCCATCGCCCTCAGCTACCTGAAAGAGCGTGGCTTTAATGAGACAATTCGGACTAAGTTTGAGCTGGGGTACAGTCCCGAAGCCTGGGATGCCCTCACGCAGGAAGCTTTGTCCAAAGGCTACAACGCCGAACTACTGGAAAAAGCCGGACTGATGATTCGCCGGGAAGGTAGTTCTACGGGCGGCTACGACCGCTTCCGGGGCCGCGTGATTTTCCCCATTCACAATGTGGCCGGGAAAGTCATTGCTTTCGGGGCCAGAATTCTCAAAACCGATCCCAATGCCAAGGGCCATCAGCCCAAGTACGTCAACTCGCCCGAAACGGATGTCTATCATAAAAGTGAGGTACTTTACGGAATTTATCAGGCCAAAAACAGTATCCGGCAGCTGGACGTCTGCTACCTCGTGGAGGGATATACCGACGTAGTTTCGCTGCACCAGGCGGGTGTCGAAAACGTGGTGGCTTCGTCGGGTACTTCGCTGACGGTGGAACAAATCCGGCTGATCGGTCGCTTCACGCCTAACGTCACGATTCTGTACGACGGCGACCCGGCGGGTATCAAAGCCGCCCTGCGCGGACTGGATTTGGTGCTGGAAGAGGGGTTGAACGTCAGCGTCGTGACTTTTCCGAACGGCGAAGATCCCGACAGCTACGTGCAGCGGGTAGGAGCCGAAGAATTCAAAAAGTACATCCATTCCTCGGCCAGGGATTTCATTAGTTTCAAGGCCGAAACGTTGCTGGAAGATGCGGGCGACGATCCGTTCCGCCGCGCCGCCGTGATTACCGACGTAGTCGGTAGTATCGTCAAGATTCCGGATCCGATCAAACGGCAGATTTTCTTCCGCCGCACCGCCGACCGCCTGGGCGTAGACGAGCAAACGCTTATTTCGGAAGGCAATAAAATCATAATAAAAGAACAGACGGCCAAGGCTAAGACGGAGGATCGTCGGTCACAATCGAGCTTTCCTGAGGGACCAGGTGATCTGACGTCGGGAGCAGCACCAACCCCTCCCGAGCCATTGCCGCCGCCTGTAGAGCTTACCCGTCACGATCCGGTGATACAGCACGAACAGGAATGCATTCGGCTGCTGGTCAATTTTGGGCGGGAAGAACTGGAACCCAACGTATCGCTTTGCCACTATATGCTCAGCGAACTTTCGGGCGTGGAGTTTCATCATCCGATGTACCAGCATTTGCTGACAGTATTCCGGGAGGGTTTCTCGCGCGGCGAAATCCCCGATACCGACTATTTTCTGAATCATCCTGACCCTGACATCAAGAGCGAGGCCATTGATTTGGTCACGAGCCGCTATCACCTCAGCGAGCAGTGGAAAGTAAAATACGAAATCTTTGTTCCGACGGAGCTGGACAAACTACCCGACCTGGCTTTTACCAATATTCTCCGACTCAAAAAAGGCTATAACGAGATTATTATGAAAGAAATCCACGACGGCTTGGCGAAAGCGAAGGAAGAAGCAGAGACCAACATTCTGCTCGAAAAATTCATGCGCCACAAGAATATCGAAAAAGAAATCGCGAAGCTGCTGGGTACGGTGGTATCGTGAAGTTGTTGAATTGTTTAAGTACCTGCTCTATAAGCATGTAAATATTTAAACAATTAAACTTTTCAACAATTCAACAAAATTTTGTCACTCACTCTATCAAATCAAAATTGACTACTACTTCGCCCGACCTCACCCACTTCAAAAACTTAGTCGCCAAAGTACCTGCCCTGCGGCAGGAAATCGCCAAGGTCATCGTTGGACAACAGGAGGCGGTCACCGAAATACTCATCACGCTGCTGGCGGGCGGGCACTGCCTGCTGGAAGGCGTTCCCGGTCTGGCCAAAACCCTCATGGTAAGTACCCTGGCCAAGACGCTCGATATGAGCTTCAAGCGCGTCCAGTTCACACCCGACCTGATGCCGGGAGATATCGTCGGTACCGAGATTCTGGAAGAAGACCACGAAACGGGGCGGAAGTTTTTTAAATTCAATAAAGGCCCGCTCTTTGCCCACGTGGTCCTGGCCGACGAGATTAACCGCACCCCGCCCAAAACCCAGGCCGCATTGCTGGAAGCGATGCAGGAAGGCAAAGTCACCTATGCAGGTACCGACTACGCGCTGCCGCGTCCCTTCCTGATCATCGCCACCCAAAACCCCATCGAGCAGGCTGGTACTTACCCGCTGCCCGAGGCACAGTTGGACCGTTTTCTGCTGTACGTAAAGCTGGACTACCCTTCCGAACAGGAAGAACTGAATGTGCTGAAAAATACCACCGGAACGGCTCGCCCCACGCTGCAAACGATCCTGACCGACCAGGACATCCTCGACCTGCAAACACTGACCCGGCAGGTTCACATCAGCGACGAGCTGATCGCCTACATCAATCGCCTTGTCCGCGCCACGCGGCCGCTGGAAAGCCCGTCCGACTTCGTGCGGCAGTGGTGCGACTGGGGCGCGGGACCTCGCGCTGGCCAGGCGCTGGTACTTTGCGCCAAAGCCAATGCCGTGCTGAACGCCCGCTTCTCGGTAATACCGGACGACATCCACGCGCTGGCCTACCCTATTCTGCGCCATCGCATCGCCCTGAATTTCAAGGCGGAGGCGGAAGGCATCACACCTGATCGGGTGATTGGAGAATTATTGAAGGCGGTGAAGGTTTGAGGAGAGTTTGCTATCTTGAGTGTGCCAAAATTGTTAGCCAGAAAAAAAGTACTCATTCAAGATCTCCTGAACTCTCTTTTGATGCCATGAAAAGACGCAAATTCCTTTCCCAGGCAGGTTTTTCAGCCAGCCTCCTGTTAGCTTACTGCCCGATCATCTCGACGGCATACACCTCACCGCCCCGTAAACTAGGCGTTGCGCTGGTAGGTCTGGGTAATTACAGTACACGCCAACTGGCTCCTGCTTTGCAGCAAACTACCAATTGCCGTCTGGCGGGAATTGTGACGGGCACACCCGCTAAGGCTGAATCCTGGGCCAAGCAATACGACATTCCTGCCAAGAATATTTACAACTACGAGAATTTCGAGCAGATCAAGTATAATACGGACATTGACATCGTGTATGTGGTGCTACCCAATTCCATGCACGCGGAATACACCATCCGCGCGGCGCAGGCCGGGAAACATGTGATCTGTGAAAAACCAATGGCAATCACGGTGGACGAATGCCAGCGCATGATCGACGCCTGTCGCGAAGCGGGCGTGAAACTTTCGGTGGGCTACCGCCTGTACTTTGAGCCGCATCATCTGGAAGTACGCCGCCTGGGCACGGAAAAGGTTTACGGAACCGTAAAGATGATGGAAACCAGCCTGGGCTTTTCGATGGCTGACCCGACGGTTTGGCGATTGAACAAAAAACTCGGTGGTGGCGGAGCCATCATGGATTTGGGCGTCTATGCTATTCAGGGAGCGAGGCGCGTAGTTGGTGAAGTACCGGTAGCCGTAACGGCGCAGGGCTACGTGCGCGACAAGACCATTTTCAAGGATATCTACGAGACGATGATGTTCCAGATGGAATTTCCCGGCGGGGCGATCTCCAACTCTACTACTACCTATACTTCTTACGTCGATCGGCTCTACGCCACAACGGGTTATCGCTGGTTTGGTTTACATCCCGCCTTTAACGCTACGGGTGCTACGGGCGATTCGAGCGAGGGCAAGATAAGCTTTCCCACACCCGATTTTCAGCAAATCAGACAAATGGATTCCTTCGCCCAAAGTATTTTCGACAACACCGAACCGCTCGCCTCAGGTGGAGAAGGCATGAAAGATCTGCGAATTATCGAGGCTATCAAAAACGCGGCGAATACTGGAAAGCGGGTCGAGATCGAGTGGAAAAGCTAGAACCTATTTAGCCCGGAGCATGCAAAACGAGCTTCGGAATTTCTTCCGAAGCTCGTTTTGCGTACTTATCAAGAAGCGCGTTTTACCGCTTTAAATTCTCTACGCTTACTGTCGATTTACACGCACCACCGCCTGGCGGCCTGCGGCATCGCGGCAGCGAATCAGATAAACTCCGGAAGCTTGACGATTCAGGTCTACTGGAATTTCGTTCATTCCTTCGACCAGATTTTCGATGCGTTGCTGTTGTACGGGCAATCCGGCCATGTCCAGCACATCTAGTAAGGCTGGTTCATCCACCACACTTTGGATGCGAAGCGTCAGCGCACCCGTCGTAGGGTTGGGATAGGCCTGCACCGAAAGAGCAAATGGCTTCTCAGCAGAAACCTCCTCGGCACCGATGCGGGCATTACCCGAACCGCAGCCGCCGATGGTCGCGCCTAGTTTCAGGTAGCGTTCGGCTATTTTTTCCGACACACACTGCGTCACGCCGTAGTAGCAGATCGTCACGTTTTGGTTCTTATTGCCGCAGCGCACATCCTGCACGCTTACTTTCACCTGAGCTTCGGCCGTGCAGCTATTTTCATCGGTAACGGTGACGGTGTAGGTAGTGGTAGCCGTGGGGCACACCTGCACCGTTGAGCCTTGCAAATTTCCGGGTTGCCAGAGGTAGGTAAGCGTTCCGGTCCCCCCCGTAGCGCTGGCCGAAATCTCGGTGCAATTGCTGCCGAAGCCCAGAATGACCGATTTGTCGGGGCCAGGCGTCACCGCGATGGCCGCAGGCTCTGTCAACGTCACGCTGTCTTTGGCCACCTGACCCGATTGATCCGTAACGGTCACCACGTATTTGCCCGCCGGCACACCGCTCAAATCCTCAACCGTGGCCCCGTTGGACCAGGAAAAGTCGTAGGGAGCCTGGCCACCGCTTACGGTCAGTTCAATGCTTCCCGTGGTACCGCCGTTGCACCGTATGTTGGTAGATGAGGTGATACTTGCAACCAACTTAGGCACGGGGGCAGTCAGCGACAGGCCGACAATCACCGGATCGTGGTCGGAAGTACGAAACTGATCGGCGGCATAAAGACTTTCGATTTGTCCGGCCGTTTTGTTCTCGGTGTTGTAGTCCATCACCAGCGGCTCGTCGGCGTTGATGTGCCATTTGGTGGCACCTGTAACCTGAGAAACCAGCGAGGGACTGCCCAGTGCATGGTCGAGGGCCCCGAAGAAACCGTCGAACACGTAGGAATAGGTCGTGTTGGGTATCAAATTGACGTAGCCCGCATTTTCCAACGCAGTGAGCGGGTCTTCTTCGGCGTAGGCGTTGAGGTCGCCCAGAATCAGGTAATCCGAATCGCTCGTGCCGGTAGGATTGGTCGCCAGCCAGGTGGCCAGGTCCTGCGCCTGCCGGGTGCGGGTACCATTGGAAGCTCCCTGGCCGTCGTTGATGTCCGCATCGCCCGCGCCTCCCGCGCTGGAACCTTTTGATTTCCAGTGGTTGGCTACTACGGTGAATTCGGCATCGGTAGCATTTTCCTTGAACGTCTGGGCCAATGGCTGGCGTCCCGTGGCGTTGAATGCAGCGCTGGTGGTCAGTGTAGCGGCGGCCCCAACAGGGGTCACTTTGCCGGGTTTATAGATGATACCCACCGTAATTTCATCCGTAGCAATGCTAGTACCCGGATTGATAAAGGCAAAAGTACCGGGTGCGGTCGCGGCATTCACTCCATTCACCAGATCCTGAATGGCACTGTTGGCACCGTACCCGTCGTTTTCTAATTCGTTCAAAGCCAGCACATCGATGCCCGACTCCACAATAGCTTTGATCGTCTTGTCGCGCTGACGGTTGAATTCATTCAGGTTGTCGGCGCCCCGAGACGTAGGGAAGCCCCCGCCCTGACCATTCCCGTTGAAGTAGTTCAGCAGATTGAAACTACCTGCTTTCAGCGAACCGCCCACCGCCGGAGGCGTGGCCGGCCGCGCATTGGTCGCCATGAAGTTAACACCCGAAGTAGTTTGCAAGCGATAGCCCTCAAATCGCTCGTCGAGGATAGCCGTTATACTGCTCACTTCGTCGCCACCGCGCAGGGTATTGTCCGCACTCAGCGGCTGACCACCCCGGCCAAAGATGATCGGGTCAGGATTGCCCACCGAACTACCGTCGTCGAGAATAATTTTTCGTTTGGCTGTTTCAGCCAAATAATCGGCGTAGCCTTGCACGCTTGGCGCGTAGAACTGTGTATACTGATCGAGGCGTGCGTCGGTACCTGCTACATTGCTGGGGCCCGTAGCGGAAAGTACCACCTGCCCAAAGCGACCCAGCTGAAAGTGTTCCGTCACGGCCAGATTCCCTTCCGTGGCGCTCACCTCCACCAGCATCCCTTCGTAGCGTTCGAGATCGCTCACATCGGCAACGGGTAGTTTGACGCTGACAACCGAAGGCAGGGGATTACCCATAGAGAGCGTGGAAATACCACCAGCGTTGGACAGTGTGATCTGGGTCAGGCTGCTGGTTGAGCTGGTAAACTCCGATACTACGCCCGTGACCCGTACTTTATCGCCCGGATTTCCGCTGAACACGACGTTGGGATCGTAGATAAAAATCCCTTCGGAGGTGGCAGGGTTTGCATCGGCGTCGGCGTCTTCCTCCTGTACGTAAAAGCCGTTGAGTTT
Source organism: uncultured Persicitalea sp. (assembly GCA_964500445.1). GTDB lineage: Bacteria > Bacteroidota > Bacteroidia > Cytophagales > Spirosomataceae > Persicitalea. The sequence goes on from CAZCOG010000038.1 coordinate 47,030, forward strand.
GGTAGAACCGGTGAACGTGCAGGTGACGATTCCCTCGATTGCTACCGTAGTGTTAGCAGGCAGGGTATTTACCGTCCCTGAACCCTGAATGTCATGAATCAGGGAGAGGGTCACATCATCGTTTTCGATGGTACCCAGCCCTTGTCCATCTGTGACCGGCGCACCTACTACGTTCGTGACATTCACCAAGAAGGCTTCGTTGGATTCTGCAGTTTGATCTCCATTGACCACTACGGTAAAGGAATAGGAAGAACTACCCGCCGGGATGGTCTGCCCGGTCAGGCTTTTGCTTTGGTAGTCTTCGGGGCTGATAGCTGTGTTGTCGGCCGTAGCAATGTCGAATGTCACGCCGCCAGCCGGGGCCGGAGCTGACAGGCTTACCGTAAAGTTGAAATTGGTGGTACCGCTGTTGCCTTCGCTCAGGGTGACATCGTTTATGGACAGGCTGGCAACCACACCGTTCGGCGCGTTGGGGGTAGGTGCCAGAGCCTGGTAGGTACTTGTGTTGCGAAGACCTCCGGAGCCGTTGGGAATGCGCTGCAGCGATTCATTGGCCGAGTTACTATTGCCGTTTTCGTTGATTTGCGTCTGACCGGGTGTCAGTACATCGATGAGTCCGGTATCATCGGCGTCACTGGTGTCGTACACAATGGCATCCAGCAGGTTCGTTTCCGTTACAGGCGTCCCATTGGGAAAATCGCTGGCACTGGCTTGGTACAACGCTACGGCATCGGCTCCATTTTGCAGTGTATTGGGAGAGAAAATTAATTCAGCCCCTGCAACCCCGGTATTTCCCAGCACAAAGTACCCGTCGGCGTTGGTCGTATAGCCATCCAGATCATACGCGGCATAAGATGCATCTCCATTGCCGTTGAAAAGTACTACTACCAGGCCATCGAGAGGCGTATTGCCCACGCCTCCGTCGTACAGCTCGATGAACTCGGCTGCATCGTTTTGGGGCTCTGTTGGCGTGTCGGAGTCTATTTCGTTGATGACTACGGTGGGGGCGCCGGGTGCATTTGGGGTCAAACTAAAATCATCGACAGCCAGACCGTCATCAGACCCAGACACATCCGTATCAGTGAAGCGAATCCAGAAAGTAGTTCCGTTGGGAATGGACAATTCGGTAATCGTGTAGGATATACTCGTTCTATTGTCTTCATCATTCCCGTTTTTGGCACCGGTGGCAGTCGTATTGGGTGTTACGAAATTGAGCTGTGTTACGCCCGTCCAGTTACCCGTAGTCAGGGAAGTGGCGTTGGTGCTGTACTCGAAATTCAGCTGGTCGGTACGGTTGGCGGCTCCCAGTCGCCATTGTTCTCCGGTATAGCTCACATCGAGCGAGGTGACCGTACGCCCCGTATTGTTGGTAAAGGATGCCCCGAACACAGGAACCAGCGAGCTACTTCTCAATCCACCTAATGCACGGTCGGTATCACTCATAAGGCCGAAACTGTACATATCTCCCGCATTAGCATTGCCGGTACCAGCAGCGTATTGCTGGTTTGCGTTATTACCTGTTTCACTCAGATACCACCCTTCTATCGATAGGGTATTTGTTGTACCACTGTTCGAAAGCGTGTTAAAATCCTGAGTGTAAACCGTACCGGAAGTCGGAAGAGAAATGCTCTGCCCCATGGTACCTGCTGCTCCGAGAAGTGTGGACAAGCTCAGCAATAAGTAACTTTGTAAAACTTTTCTGCTCATAAGGAACTGGTTTGAATGGTTTGTTGATTAAGGTTGGCAATACAAGGAATGCGAGTCTAATCTAAGGAAAACTAGGACATAGGCCAAAGGTTTTGCTTAGACCCCTATGCTTCATTACAAAGCTACGGAAGGAGCTGATGTGCCGATGTTATGAAATTGTTACTAATCTTCTGTCAACGTCCAATCACCTGCCTGGTTTTCGAAAAAGGCGACGATAAAAAATAGCAGTTGGCGTACTTGCCGTTTTTCTACTATTTTGGGCTCACTTTTTCTCTACCAAAGAGGAAATACCTAATCGGTTCTGTATGAAAAAAGCACTCAGTCTGTTGTTCGCTGTCATCACTATGGTAGAGCTGGGAGGTTGCGCCCAGGAAGATACTGTCACGGGCGTAGGCTATCCGCCGCTGGTCGGTACCTGGCAACTTGTTCTGAAGAATGTACCGAACGACTCTTCCTACACGGTTCAGGCCATCGAAGCTACCGAGCCCCAAACACTCACTTTCGAGAGCGATGGAAAAATGTCGTCCACCGGTGAGGAAACCAGCTACTACCGCAGCAGCCAGGCCTATCGGGTAGATTCTACCCGGCGGGGGTGGCAAATCGGCTTCTTACCGGGTAGTGTGTATGCTCCCTTTTACCAAAATTTTCTGCTCAAATCTGACTCGCTAACTTTGCTTCCCTGTCCCAACCGGGAATGTGATTTGATCTTTGTAAAAAGTCGATAAATCAGGCTTCTGTTCAGTAATATTTCTGCGTTTACGCCTTCTATCCCGAATTGTCACGGCAAAATATTAGGTGCTTCCGCTTACATTTGTCGTCTCGATTGTCAGACTGTTTTTTATAAAACCTCGTATCTACCCTTGAAAATAGCTGTTCCCAAAGAAACCAAGCCCTTCGAAAGACGCGTAGCCCTCACGCCCGATGTGGTCAAATCCCTTCAAAAAGCTGGTTTTACCTGCCTGATCGAAACCGGAGCCGGTGAGGCTTCCTACTTCTCCGACGAAAAGTACCACGATGCCGGGGCGGGCATCTCCCCTACTGCTCAGGCGGCCTACGCCGACGCCGATGTCGTTCTGAAAGTCAACGCTCCCACCGAGGAGGACGTGGCAGCGATGAAAGAAGGTACCATTGTCATTTCCTACCTCTACGCCTATACCATCCCGTCGGTAGTAGCGGCTTTGAATAAGAAGAAAATTACCGCCTTCTCAATGGATGCCGTGCCGCGCATTTCGCGGGCCCAGAAAATGGATGCCCTCAGCTCGCAGGCCAACCTGGCAGGTTACAAGGCTGTGATCCTCGGGGCAAATTCTCTGGGTAAAATATTCCCGCTGATGATGACCGCAGCCGGTACCATCACGCCCGCCCGGGTACTTGTGTTCGGGGCGGGGGTAGCGGGGTTGCAGGCCATCGCCACGGCCAAGCGCCTGGGTGCAGTGGTGGAAGCCACCGACGTGCGGGCTGAAACCAAGGAACAGGTCGAGTCGCTGGGTGGACGCTTTCTGCAGGTAGAAGGGGCCGAGGGAGTGAAGGTTGAAGGTGGCTACGCCAAGGAAGTCTCTGCTGACTACCTCGCAAAACAGCAGGCCCTTATCAAAGACCGTATCAAGGAAGCCGACCTGGCCATCACGACGGCATTAGTTATAGGCAAAAAGGCCCCTGTACTTATTACTGAAGACATGGTGAAAAGTATGAAGACGGGATCGGTGATCGTGGACATGGCCGTGGAGTCAGGCGGTAACTGCGAACTGAGCGAATTTGGTAAAACCGTCGTCAAACACGGCGTGACAATTATTGGTGAGGCCAACATGCCCTCACTTCTACCCGTGAACGCCAGCGAACTCTACGCCAAGAACATTTCTACGCTTCTGCTCCACCTAGCCACCAAAGACGGCTTTAAATGGGAAATGGATGAAGAAATCACTCAGGGCAGCCTTATCACTCATCAGGGCGAGCTGGTGCATGGGTTTACGAAGGAAATTCTGGCCAGGAGTGCCTAAGCTCCAAAGTACCTGAGTGAAACGAACTACACTTAGGTACTCAAAGTACTTAGGAACTTTGATACACGAAAAATCAACATCATCATATACCCTACTATAATCATGTCCTTAGAAAATTTCATTTTCCTCCTCTATATCCTAGTTTTAGCGAGTTACTGTGGTTTCGAATTGATTGCCAAAGTACCGCCGACGCTCCATACACCGCTGATGTCGGGCTCCAATGCTATTTCGGGTATCACCATCGTCGGGGCCATATTGTGCGTCCGCGAGGGCGATGTCAGCAAGTACCTTGGCATGGTAGCCCTGGTCATGGCCACGATCAACGTCGTCGGTGGCTACGCCGTTACCGATCGGATGTTACAGATGTTCAAGAAGAAGAAATAGATTCTGGACGCTGGATTTTGGATAGCAAGATTCTTCCCGAAAAGATTTAGACAATAAATTCTACCCTCACTACTAGCCGACTGCCGAAAGCCGACTGCTCCTATGAACAACATCATTATCCAACTTACTTACCTCATCGCCACGATTATGTTTATCGTGGGTATCAAGAAACTCAATAAAACCCAGGAAGCGCGGCAGGGTAATATTCTGTCGGCCATCGCGATGCTGCTGGCAGTCTTGGCTACGTTGGTAGATTCCGGCTTGCTGACGCCCATCGAAACGTTCAGTTGTATGCTCGTCGGTGGCGCCATCGGCTTGATCTGGGCGCGTCGCGTCGAGATGACGCAAATGCCCGAAATGGTGGCTATTTTCAATGGTTTTGGCGGCGCGGCTTCGCTCTTCGTGGCTTTCTCCGACTACTGGACGCGAGCCGTAGAACAACCTGACCTACCCACCGACCTGATTACCATTATCAGCATTCTGCTTTCGGTACTTATCGGCGGCATCACCTTCACGGGTTCGCTAACGGCCTACGGTAAACTGAGCGGGAAGGTCAGCGGGAATGCCATCGTATTCAAAGGTCAGCACCTAATCAATCTGCTGCTGCTGCTGGTCACCATAGCCTGCGGCGTTCTGGTTGCCATCAACACGGGTTCGGTCACGGCCATGCTCGTGATGGGAGCGGTGGCCCTGGTGCTGGGGATTCTGGTAGTTATTCCTATCGGCGGGGCAGATATGCCCGTCGTTATTTCACTGCTCAACTCCTATTCCGGCATGGCCGCCTGTACTACGGGTTTCGTGCTCAATAACAGCGTATTGATCGTAACGGGGGCCCTGGTAGGTGCCTCGGGTATCATCCTTACTCAAATCATGTGTAAGGCCATGAACCGCTCGCTTATTAGCGTGTTGCTTGGTGGTTTCGGTGCTACTTCGGGTGGCGCGGCAGCGGGCGGCGATGGCTCCGAGATGGTCGTGAAGGAAGTAGGCGTGGAAGAAGCGGCCATGATTTTCGACTCAGCTTCGTCGGTGATCGTGGTGCCAGGCTACGGTATGGCCGTAGCCCAGGCGCAGCACGTAGTGCGTGAAATGATGGACCTGCTGGAGAAAAAAGGAATTAACGTCCGCTTCGCCATTCACCCCGTCGCCGGACGGATGCCCGGCCACATGAACGTACTACTGGCGGAGTCGAACGTTCCCTACGATAAGCTTATCGAGATGGAGGAAATCAATGATGACTTCGGCAATACCGACGTGGTACTTGTGGTGGGAGCCAACGACGTGGTGAACCCCGCCGCGCGTACCAACCCGGCCAGCCCAATCTACGGTATGCCGATCCTGAACGCCGACAAAGCCCGCACGGTGATTGTCAGCAAGCGCTCGATGGGTGTCGGCTACGCGGGCATCGAAAATGAACTCTTTGGCTACCCCAACTGCCTCATGCTGTTCGGGGATGCTAAATCTACTTTGACGAAAATGGTTGGCGAGTTGAAGGAGATGTAAGGTAGTTGGTACTTACAGAGTAGCTCGACTGGCCGGTTGGAGGGCTAATGGTATAGTTGTTACCAAGCGGCGGCTATAAACTATTCATCCCTCATCACTTAGCTTAAAATGGCCTCCCTGATCCGCACCAACTGCGTCAAAAGTTCTTCTAACTGATCGAGCGGCAGCATATTAGCCCCGTCGGACTTAGCTTCGGCGGGATTAAAATGTGTTTCGATGAACAGCCCGTCGGTTCCTACGGCAATGGCGGCTTTGGCGATCGTCGCAATGAGTCGGGGCTTGCCGCCCGTCACGCCGCTGCTTTGGTTGGGCTGCTGTAAGGAATGCGTACAGTCCATCACCACCGGAACCCCAAATGTCTGCATTTCGGGCAGGTTGCGAAAATCTACCACCAGATCGCCGTAGCCGAAGGAGTTTCCCCGGTCAGTCAGAATCACATGCGCGCCAGGATTGGTTTCCTGGATTTTCTCCACCGCAAATTTCATGGAGTTACCCGACAGAAACTGGCCTTTTTTCACATTTACGGCTTTGCCCGTTTGGGCGGCGGCAACCAGCAAATCGGTTTGGCGGCAGAGGAAAGCGGGAATCTGCAACACATCCACGTACTCGGCGGCCATGGCCGCTTCGCCTGATTCGTGGATGTCCGTAACGGTTGGAATGCCGAAGGTCTCGCCCACTTCCTGCAAAATGCGAAGGGCCTTTTCGTCACCAATACCCGTGAATGAATCCAGTTTGGTACGATTGGCCTTGCGATAGGAGCCTTTAAATATGTAGGGGATTTTGAGGCGCTCAGTCAGCTCAGAAATGCGTTCAGCGATGCGCATAGCCATGTCACGGCTTTCGATGGCACAGGGACCAGCCATGAGGAAAAAACGGTCACTGTCGGTGTTTTTTAATTTTGGGATATCAATCATAACAAGAGCAAAAGGCAATTTTTAAATATTTCCCAAAGGTACATTTCTCCGCTTCCTTCTCCATTCAAACCACAGAATCAAAGAATAAAGATTGCACAAATCCCTGATTTACTGCTTACTTTTTTGTTTTTCAGGTAAATGGGTGGCAGGAAGCGGGGTAAAATATTGTTTGAAAAGTGGTGCGAAATATCTTTCTTTGTGGCGTTTTTAACCAAAAAGCGTTCACAAAATGTCAGAAATCGCAGAAAAAGTTAAGCAGATTATCGTCGAGAAACTCGGCGTAGAGGAGTCCGAGGTTACGACCGATGCCAGCTTCACCAACGACCTGGGAGCCGACTCTCTCGACACCGTTGAGTTGATTATGGAATTTGAAAAAGAGTTCAATATTTCTATTCCCGACGATCAGGCTGAAAACATCGGCACAGTGGGTCAGGCGGTCACCTATCTGGAAGAAAACGCGAAGTAATATCAACGATATTTACTATCCGTGACCTCTTCATTTTAAACCTATTTTATGAGTTTTAAGCGTGTTGTAGTTACTGGTTTGGGCGCTTTGACGCCGTTGGGGAACGATGCTCCCACTTTTTGGCAAAACCTGGTTGCCGGGGTCAGCGGTGCTGCACCCATCACAAGGTTCGACGCCGAGAAGTTTCGCACCAAGTTCGCCTGCGAAATCAAGGGCCTGGATATGAATGACTACATTCCTCGTCAGGAAGCTCGTAAAATGGACCCTTTCACCCAATATGCGGTCATTGCGGCCGATGAGGCAGTAAAAGACGCCGGCTTTGCGCCCGACCAACTGGATCTTGACAAGGCCGGCGTCATCTGGGGTTCCGGCATTGGCGGCCTGAAAACCTTCGAGGACGAAGTGATGAACTTCTCCGAAGGCGGCCGCAATCCCCGTTTCAATCCCTTCTTTATTCCTAAAATGATCGCTGACAGTGCTTCGGGCGTTCTATCTATCCGCTACGGCTATCGGGGACCTAACTTCATTACCGTATCGGCCTGCGCTTCTTCTACCAATGCTATCATCGATGCCTTCTACTACATTCGTCTTGGTGTTATGAAGGTATGCATTAGCGGTGGTTCCGAAGCGGCAATCACTAACGCGGGTGTCGGTGGTTTCAATGCCCTCAAAGCACTATCCGAGCGCAACGACTCACCCGAAACCGCTTCCCGTCCTTACGACAAGGATCGCGATGGATTCGTGCTGGGCGAAGGTGGCGCAGCACTGATCCTGGAAGACTACGAGCACGCTAAGGCGCGCGGGGCGAAAATCTACGCCGAGATCATCGGTGCGGGTATGTCTTCCGATGCTTACCATATTACCGCCCCGCATCCTGATGGTACCGGCGCTTATCAGGTGATGAAAAATGCAGTGGAAGACGCTGGCATCCGGCCCGACGAAATCGACTACATCAATACCCACGGTACTTCCACACCGCTGGGCGACCCGCAGGAAATCAAAGCCATCGAGCGGTACTTTGGCGATCACGCCTACGCAATGAACATCAGTTCTACCAAGTCCATGACCGGCCACCTGCTGGGCGGAGCCGGGGCCATCGAGGCAGCGGCCTGTATCCTGGCTATTCGCGACGGCGTTGTCCCCCCGACCATCAACCACTTTACCGATGATCCTGAGATCGACCCGCGGCTGAACCTGACTTTCAATAAGGCCCAGGAACGCAAGGTGGATATTGCATTGAGTAATACCTTCGGTTTCGGCGGTCACAATGCATCGGTCATTTTCAAGAAATTTGAGGAATAAATCACGCAACATTACTGATTTTGAGGAAGCGAATTCTTTTACCCATTCTGTCGCTTTTCAAGTCGGGAAGTAGCGAGGTCGAGAAGAGTTTCAAGCAGTCCATCGAACACATTCTGGGTGAAAGGCCAGCCAACCTGAGTGTGTATCAGCTGGCATTCCGGCACACGTCGGCCTCGCGCCCTACGGCCATTCAGGGCTTCCGCGAATCCAACGAGCGCCTCGAATATCTTGGCGATGCCGTACTGGGCATGATCGTGGCCGAATTTCTCTTCACTAAATACCCCTATAAAGACGAAGGCTTCCTGACCGAAATCCGCTCCCGGATCGTCAACCGCGAATCTCTGGGCCAAATCTCCCGCAAGCTGGGCCTGGACGCCCTCATCGAGTACGATGGCGGGCGACGGGGACGCTCCTCGCGCTCATCCATGTTTGGCGATGCCCTCGAAGCCTTTATCGGCGCTATTTATCTCGACAAAGGCTTTCGCTTTACCCGTAAGTTCGTCATCAAAAAACTCCTGACGCACTACGACCTCGAAGACATCATCGAGAATAAGACCAATTTTAAAAGTCTTATTATCGAGTGGGCGCAGCGAGAGAACAAAGAACTTCGCTTCGAGGTAGTATCCGAGAACGGCGATCGCCATCACCGCGAATTTATTTCCCAACTCTTCGTGGACGACGAGCCCTTTACCGTCGGTAATGGCTTCACCAAGAAGAAAGCCGAGCAATCAGCGGCGGAGAAAGCCTGCGGGGAATTGTCGTTGAGGTAGTTGGTTGTGCCTTTTGGCAGATCATTTCCATGATAAAAAAATTCGCATTTTGGATTCTTGGCCTAGGCATTCTTTACCTGCTTTTGCATAGGCTTACCTATGGGTACTTTCCCCCTGAGACCCCGGCTAAAATTTTTGCCCGATATCTAAAAGCACCAATTCCCAGTTACTGGAATATCGTTTATTTCTATCATGACGAAGGAGGGGTGATGAGCACTCCCATACTTATGGCAATCGTAGATGTACCAAATCAAGATATCCAACTGGCGAAAGATTTACTAAACAGCGTAAAACCTTTTGCCAGTCTGACAAACCTTAAAAAGGACACTTGTTTTAGTAAAAGTGAATTTGCAAGAAACATCAAGCTATCAGGCTCGCTTTCTAGTAACTCAACAGGCTTTTTTGAATGCTATCTGGAAGAAAAGCCGAATAAAGTGGAGGGAGACAGTGCCACCACCCGAATAGTAACCAGCAACACTGCCGTTCTTGATGTTGTAAACAAGCGGTTGATAATAGGAATGTTCTGATGCACGATGATTGATTTGTAAAAGAATAGCAGTAAAGATTCTTCTCTATTTCAAAGAGCAGGGTAGTCCCATTGTGGCAGCCCTGCTCTTTTGTTTTTGCTTTGATGGCAAATTTCCCCAAAGTACCACAAAAGGCGTGGCAACACTATCCGCTAGTACTCTGAAAAAAATTCACATTCTTTTGATGCCAAAATGGCTGACCAGCCTAAAAATAGGAGATTATCAAGCCAAAATGTCATTACCCCAAAGTTTTTCCTTATTGGTACAGATGTTGAAAATGGGTTTAGTACAAGTCAGAAATGACAGATACAAAACCAGACATTCACATTAAAACAATTTAAGTTATGAACGCTTTAATCAGAAACCGCAACAACGATTCTTATCAGTACCCCAGCCTGATCAACAGCTTTTTCAGCAAAGATCTGATGGATGAGCTTTTCACGCCGACCTTCAACGGCACCGCTCCCGCCGTAAACGTAAGGGAAGACGAAGACGGCTACTACATCGAAGTGGCTGCTCCCGGCCTGAACAAGTCGGATTTCAAACTCAACCTTGATCACAACCGTCTTACTATCTCCGCCGAAAAACGCGAGGAGAACGACTTTGATAACTACGAAGATCAGGGCAACAAAAATGAAAATGGTGAAGAACAGAAGGCAAATGGCGAAGCGCAGAAGCCAAGCCGTAAAAAAGGCAAATATACCCGCCGCGAGTTCAGCTACTCTTCATTCCAGCGTACTTTCACACTTCCCAATACAGTTGATGGTGAGAAAATCAACGCAACCTACACAGATGGCGTGCTTAACGTGGATCTTCCCAAGCGCGAAGAAGCCAAAGTGAAACCCAGCCGCACCATCGAAATATCGTAATTGGGAATGGCTGAGGACGAAGGCGATTCTAACTTTTTTGAATCGCCTTCGTTTTGTATTTTTAGACACAGGACTTTCGTTCGTAATGCAGCGGTATGATTCTTTTGCTCACCTGATTACCTTTGTTAAAATTCGTTAAATTACCCAATTGCGGGAATGAAAGCCGCTAAATGGAACGTTTCAACCTTACACATATAAACCTCGATACGCAGTATGAAAACTAATTGGAAAGCAATTGTATTGGTGGGTTTGCTCTCGAGCGCCACCACTATCGCTGGCTTCAAGTTGCTGGATGACGGCAATGGTCGCGATGTTATTTTTAAAGAAGCACCCGCCGAAACACTGGCGAAGTTTACTTCAACCGGCTTACCCGCTGGTACTCCGGGCGATTTTACTTATGCAGCCGAAACAGCTACACCAGCTGTAGTACACATTAAGTCAACGATCACGCGTCAGGCGCGCGACGTCAATGCTCAGATTCCCGAAATGTTCCGCGAATTCTTCGGAGATAGGGGCATGGGACGGCAGGCACCGCAGCGCGGACAGGCCAGCGGCTCGGGTGTTATCATCAGCACTGATGGCTACATCGTGACGAACAACCACGTGGTGGAAGGCTCGGAAGAGCTGGAAGTAACGCTGAACAATCAGCGAAAAGTAAGTGCTAAGGTAATAGGCACTGACCCTTCGACGGATATTGCTGTAATTAAAATTGAAGAAAATGACCTGCCCGCCATCGTGTTCGGCAACTCTGACGCTGCCAAAGTGGGCGAATGGGTAGTTGCCGTCGGTAACCCTTTCGATCTGGAATCAACCGTTACTGCGGGTATCGTGAGCGCCAAAGGGCGGGGCTTGGGTATTATCAATCAGGAATTTGCCAGAAAATATGGCAACGACCCTAATGGCTACGAAGGTGATTCGCCCCTGGAATCATTTATCCAAACGGATGCAGTAGTGAACCCCGGCAACAGCGGCGGTGCATTGGTGAACCTGAAAGGAGAACTGATCGGTATCAACACCGCCATTGCCAGCCCCACAGGCAGCTTTGCCGGGTATGCTTTTGCAGTACCTTCGGCCATCGTAAAGAAAGTATCGGGTGATATTATCAAATATGGTAATGTACAGCGCGGCTACCTGGGTATAGTTCTGGAAGACCTGGACAGTCGTAAAGCCGATGAACTGGGTGTGAAAGTAAGCGAGGGTGTGTATGTAAGGGATTTCTCGGATGGTAGTGCCGGTGCCGCTGCTGGTATCAAGCAAGGCGACGTAGTTGTGAAGGTGGATGGTTCCACTATCAATACAATTCCTCAACTGCAACAATCGATTGGTTTGCACCGCCCTGGAGATAAGGTAGTTGTCACCGTGAACCGCGACGGCAAAGAGAAAGATTTCAATGTAACCCTGCGTAACCGTACGGGTGGATCGGAAATAGTGAAAAAGAGCGAAAGTGCTGTGGCTATGAATGCCCTGGGTGCGCAATTCGACAACCTCACTACTCCTGAAAAGCAGCGTCTGTCGCGCTACAAAATCGACGGCGGTGTGAAAATAATGGACATTCAGGGTGGTAAACTATCACGCGCCGGTGTAAGCGAAGGCTTTATCATCACAAAGGTGAATGGCAAGCAGGTACGTTCGGTGAATGAACTGAAAAGTGCTCTGGCCGATAAGTCTGGCGCAATGGTGCAGTTTGAAGGCGTTTACGCCGACGCTCCCGCCGATGTCTATACCTTCGGTTTCAGAATGTAATTAATCAGAGAAAATTGACATTGGATTCTTGTCAATTATTCAAAAGCCAAAAGGCCCGAGCGAAACTTCGTTCGGGCCTTTTGGCTTTCTTACTTGTACACTACAACCGCTTCACCTCAATCCAAATATCCGTATTCCGTCCTTTATCATCACTGCACGAGATCTTGACGCGGCCGGGCGGCGGACTCATGAAGACTGCTTCGGTGGGGCCACTTTTCTGATATAGTTTGTCGTTGACATACCAAAAAATTTCCTCCACATTATTGGCCGCCTGGCAACTCAGTAGCAACTGCTGCGGTTCGCCGGTCTGAAGGTAGTATTCGCTACCCTGGTTGGGACTCACGATTAGCGGAGCGCCGTCGCGGAAGACCCGCTCGCAGGCGGGATTGTGCGGCGGCTCTTTTTCGTAGGGTAGTTTTTTTGATTCGTAATAAGCAATCAACTCGGGAGCAAGATTAGGGAACGAACGCCGAATGTACCCGGGGCCATGCTGGTCTTCGCCTGGCAGGCAATACGGGCAGTATGAAATCTTCCCCGCCACGTCCGTAAATACCCATTTCCGGTGCGTGCAGCGATGGTAGGGCGACACGCCCATCAGATGATAATCGACAATTTTGTTAGTACAAAAATCGACCGGAATGTCGCCGCTTACCGCGCAAACCTGCCGTACCGCCACCGGATCGGGAGCACGGAACCAGCCTTTGGGCGAATTGTAGTCGAGGCTGTTGAAAATGGAAAACAGCAAAGGTGTAGCCGTTTCGGCCCCACTCAGTTCGGGAACGCCCTGACCCGAAAAATTCCCCACCCACACGCCTACCGTATATCGCTTGTTGTACCCCACACTCCACGCGTCGCGGCGTCCGTAGGAAGTACCCGTTTTCCAGGCGATACGTGGCAAGTGATAGGTATTGTCGAAATTTGTGGGCAGATCGGGGCGGGTAACCTGAGTCAGGACGTTGGTAATCAGGAAAGCTGCACCGGGCGAAATAATTTCGCTACCCGTTGTCTTATCTTTTTTGGGTAGTTCTATGGGCGAACCAAAATTCAGCGGGCGTACTTTTCCTTCCCGGGCAAAGGCTGAGAAAAGCCTTGTAAGTTCTTCTAGTGTCACGCCACATCCGCCCAGAATCAATGAAAGGCCCAGATCCTTCGACTGTTTGCTTACCGTCTGGAAGCCCGCCTTCTTCAGTTGTTCCACCAGCACGGGGGTGCTTACATCCTTCAAAACTTTCACCGCCGGGACATTGAGCGAATTCGCCAGCGCAAACTCTACCGTCACCGGGCCGTTGAATCGCTGATCGAAATTTTCCGGTTCGTACCCCCCAAAGTTGGTCGGCACGTCGTTAAGTACCGTTTTAGGCGTCAGCAGCCCTTTGTCGAAAGCCGTGGCATAAAGCAGCGGTTTCAAAGTACTACCCGGCGAGCGCACCGCCCGAATGCCATCCACCTGTCCGCCATCGTAGGAGTTGGCAAAATCAGCCGAGCCGACGTAAGCTTCCACGGCCCCGGTTTCGTTATTGACTACCAACACCGCTGCGTTATGAATATTTTTACTCCGCAGACGATTCACGTAGTTCTTCACCAACTCCTCCGCCTGTCGCTGTTTCTGTAGGCGGATAGCCGTATAAATTGTCGGTTCATCAGGAAACTCGCTTTTCAGCCGCAGGGCCAGGTGAGGAATTTCGCGCGGAGCGGAGCGGCGTTTAACGTCCAGCGGCTCGCGCAGGGCGTCCTGAATGATGTTTGCTTCAAATAAGTTTTCGGATTCGAAGCGACGCAACCATCCATTACGGGCCGCCAGCAAATTACCCTGCCGCCTGTCGGGCCGCAAACTCGACGGACGGTTGGGGACAATAGCCAGTGCGGTTATTTCGGCCAGGCTCAACAGCTTAGGAGGCTTGCCAAAGTACAGCAGCGAAGCCGCCTTGATTCCTTCAATATTACCTCCATAAGGCACGAGGTTAAGGTACAGTTGCAGGATTTCAGTTTTGGAATAATGCAGCTCCAACTGAACGGCGCGTAGTATCTCCACAAACTTACTTCCATAGGTTCGCTCACGTGGTCGGAGCAACCTCACGACCTGCATCGTGATGGTGGAGGCACCGGAAGTACGGCGGCCCGTCAACAAGTTCCGCAGGGCAGCCCGTCCCAACGCCAGTGGATTGACGCCAGGGTGCCAGACAAAAAAACGATCTTCCTTATAAATGAGTGTTTTGCGCAACAGGGGCGTAATTTCGGCTACTTCCGTTTGCAGGCGCCATTTATCATCCTTACTCAAAAACGCGTGTAGCACAGTTCCGTCAGCGGCCAGGATTTGGGTAGAGTAAGGTACTTGGGGCTGGAAAGGAAAGAGCGCGTCCAGTCCCAGACCCACTACTATGAAAAGCAGAATCGCTCGCAACCAGCGGGAGCGGCTGAGTACTTTCAGATTAGGTAAAATGTATTTTCGCAAAGTTTGTGACCACATAGAAGTGGATAATACACACGTTTTCTGGATCAGTAGGCAAATTACTATTCCCCCAACTATTCCACATGATATTGGTGGGTATTAGGTTGAGGAAAAGATACCAGGTACTGAAAAGTAGGTCGATGTCCCTGCGTCTTTAAGGTTGGCCCGCCACATGTCAGAGCTAAAAAAAGCATAAGTCCGAAAAATCGGCCCGATCGGGTGACAAGAATTACCTGGCCTCGGAATAGTACTTTTTGAATTTTCATTGAATTTCAGAAAATTACTCAGTTCGGAAAGAAAAATCTTGCGGTTGAGAGCAGTAGCGTGTATCCAAAGATACTTTTTTCTTTTCTTGCGCTCGTATGCTCATTCAGTGTTTCCAAAAGTACCTCGTATGACCAATAAAGCCCTGATCGAAAAATTTTACGAATCATTTGCCCGGGCTGATGCCGAAGGAATGGTGAGTTGTTATGCTCCTGATGTAGTTTTCACCGATCCGGCCTTTGGAGAGTTGCGCAGGGATGATGCCAGAAATATGTGGCGGATGCTGATCAAAAACAGCAAGGGTAATCTGGCGGTGTCCGTAGATAATATTGAGGTCAATGAAACAACCGGCTCCGCCCACTGGGTGGCCGATTACGTATTCAGCCAGACCGGGAGAAAAGTCCGCAACAATGTAACGGCCCGTTTTGAATTCAATAATGGCTTGATCGTCCGGCATACCGATCATTTTGATTTTTGGAAGTGGACGCGGCAAGCTCTGGGGTTGCCGGGCTACTTGCTGGGATGGACGCCGTTCATGCAAAATAAGATTCAGCAGCGGGCTCGTCGGCAGTTGGAAAAGTATGCATCAAACAAGACCTAAGTACTTTTAACTTTCGCTCTTGAATTTGCTGAAGTTGTCGAAGACGGATATTTCATACAGAGTAGCCTCTTGAAGCAAGGTACTCTGTATGAAATAAAGAAATAGAAAAATCAACCGCTTTTTTTACTTTTTTGGTCCGACAGCTGTTTCCAATATCATTTCAATCATCCGCAAGGGTACCGTTGCCCATTCGGGTCTTTCGTACAGTTCGTGATTAAGTTCGAAGACTGCCTTCTCCAGGAGGTAAGTCTGCAAAAGTACGTGCAGGTCTTTCTCATTATCAGGGATAAAATCGCTGCCTTTTACCGTGCTAAGGTAAGCATCCAGGAAAACACCCGATGTGGCCTGTATCCAGCGATCAGTGGGAGGCGTCAGCCGCTCGATGTCGTCCCCGCGGACCTGATCATTGAAAAGCAGACTGGCGTAGGCGGCATAGTATAGCGACAAAAGCATGTCGGCCACATCGCGTAGGGGCGATCGACGGAGGCGTCGTTCGCTGTAACTCCGGTAGGGGTTTCCACCAAACTCACAGATCGCCAGATCGTTGCCCGTAAAAAGTACCTTGTCCAATGTGTAGTCACCATGGATGCGAATTTTGACTGCATCGATCTTTTTGTCATAGATCTTTTTGAGCAAAGCCAGAATTTCGTTCTTACGGGCCGCAATTTTCTTAGCTTCTGGTTGAACTTCTTTCGGTAGTTTGTTCAGTTTGCTCTCCTGATTCTGAAAAGTTTCGCGCACCAGCGACTGCAAACCCGAATAAAGGGAGCGCTGATAATGGAGCGAAAATCCCTCTGATCCGAAATCAGGCGCATCAGCCGCCGCCAGGGCCAGGTGCAACTCGCCCAGCCGCTCGCCCAGCAAACGGGTGGGCACGACCACTGTGCCGCCGAACAGGTCGCGGAAATCATCGGGAATATTTTCATGAGCCACGGGGGCAACTATGGCCTGACTTTTCAGCGGCATAGGCCAGTTGTCGTGCTCCAGCGACAGCACTCGCTCGTAATAGTTGTTGACACGCTCGCGCATGAATTTCCACATGCTCACATTTCCTTCGGGGGCTTCCTGCAGAATTCCCAATGTATAAGTATCCCGGCCGATTTTCCAGTCCATTCCACCCGCGTAAGGCAGCATCTGGGCAAACTTGCTTTTCTCGGTCAGCAACCGGGTGATTTCAGCATCGGGTTGAGGAGTTTTCTCAACCCGGCGGTACAGCTTGAGCGCATATTCCTCATTGTAAGAGATAATGGTCTCATGATAAGTGCCGTGCATCTTTATTTTCATTTCCTCCGGTTCGGGCAGAGCGGTGGCGTTGTAAGTCGAAAAATTCAGGCTACCGCCTTTCAACTTCATAGGTACTTTTTTCAAAAAATGCCGGAGTAATTGCCTTTGCATACCCAGAGTATAGTAGGCGTCTACGAGCAGTCCGTCCTCGTTGCCAACACTGAGCTGGGCAATCACGGCAGGCGGGCAGTTTTCAGAAATCCGGTTCTGAACTTCGTCGGTTACGAATGCTACGGGTAGTTGGTAGTGTTCGGGCAAACCGCTTTCGTACTGTACCTCCAGCAACAGCAGATAAGCTTTGTGTTCGCCTAAGTCCAACTCCGCCGACTCGGTAATTTCGGTACTGATGACCGTTCGCTCTTTGCCGATAAACCAACCCGTACTGTGCAGATATTGAGGAAGAATCTGACTTTCCAGGATTTTAACGGAATCCTTTTCTAATAGCTCAGACCAATCCGTCAGTTCAAATGACGGTCTGGGTTGTTGGCTATCCGACTCAGGATGGGCTTTTTCCAACAAAAACCACTGGTAGCCATGCGAGCCGAGCGTAAAGAAATAGGGATCTTCTTCCCTGATTACAGGAAAGCGGTTTTTGCTAAAAACATCGACGGGCAGGTACCCTTTGTAAGCCGATAAATCCAGCTCGGCGGGCTGCGTGTAGCGCGACAGATTCACCAGCACCAGGATTGTCTCGTCTTCGTAGCTGCGGGTGAAGGCCAGGATTTTGGGATTACTTACCCATACAAACTCCATATCGCCCCGGCTGAAAGCTTTAAATTTCTTCCGCATGGTAATCATCCGCTTCATGAACCACAGCAGCGAAGAAGTATTGCGCCGTTGCGTCTCGACGTTTACGGCCTCATAATGGTACTCCGGGTCGAGGATCACGGGCAGGTACAGCTTATGCGGATTAGTTTCGGAGAAACCCGCGTTCCGATCGGGCGACCACTGCATGGGTGTGCGTACACCGTCGCGATCACCGAGGTAGAAATTATCGCCCATGCCGATCTCGTCGCCATAATAAATCACGGGAGTACCATTGAGCGAGAACAGCAGACAGTTCATCAGCTCGATCTTGCGCCGGTTGTTGTCAAGCAGAGGTGCCAGGCGGTGCCGGATGCCGAGATTGATCCGCGCTTTGGGGTCCTTGGCGTAAGACTTATACATGTAGTCACGCTCTTCGTCGGTGACCATTTCCAGGGTCAGCTCATCGTGGTTGCGCAGAAACATAGCCCATTGACCAGTGGCCGGGATGTCGGGCGTCTGCTCAAAAATGTCGATGATCGGGTAGCGGTCTTCCATTTGCAGCGCCATGTACATGCGCGGCATCACCGGAAAGTGGTAGTTCATGTGGCACTCGTCGCCTTCGCCCTCTCCAAAGTACGAGGCCGAATCTTCGGGCCACATATTGGCTTCGGCCAGCAGCGTCGTGCCGGGGTAGTGTTCGTCCACGTGCGCCCGGATTTTTTTCAGGAAATCGTGGGTTTCGGGCAAATTCTCTCCGTTAGTGCCTTCGCGCTCAAACAGATAGGGAACGGCATCGAGTCGAAAACCATTGACGCCCGTCTTACACCAGAAATCCAGAATCTTGAAAATTTCCTCCTGCACCAGCGGACTGTCGTAGTTGAGGTCGGGCTGGTGGTGAAAAAATCGGTGCCAGTAGTACTGCTGTGCTACCGGGTCCCAGGTCCAGTTGGACGTTTCGAAATCCTGGAAAATAATCCGCACATCCTTATACTGACTCGAGTCGTCGGTCCAAACGTAGTACTCACGCTCGGGCGAGCCTTTTGGCGCCTTTCGCGCCCGCTGAAACCAGGGGTGCTGGTCGGAGGTGTGGTTGATGACCAGCTCTATAATAACTTTCAGATTGCGCTTGTGGGCTTCCTCAATGAAAGTCTGCAATTGCCCGATATCACCATAAGAAGGATTGATGGAATAATAGTCGGCGATATCGTATCCATCGTCGCGCAGGGGCGAAGGGTAAAAGGGTAATAACCAGATAGCCGTAACGCCCAGGTCTTCGAGGTAGTCGAGCTTTTCCATGATTCCCTGAAAATCGCCGATGCCGTCACCGTTGCCGTCACGGAAAGCTTTGATGTGGAGTTCATAGATAATAGCGTCCTTGTACCAGTGGAGGTTGTCGTCGAGTGGAGTGTGCTTTGAGGCCATGTATTTTAGATATGAGATGCGAATTATGAAATTTGGCAAGGTAACTTATGCCAAAAATTTCTCAGATTAGGTCTTTGTTTGGGTGTATATGTAAAAGCCATGCCAGCCTGAATAGGCCGGCTCGGATTAACAAGTTAGGAAAAAACGAATGAACGAAGGTAGTTTTCGGGCAAAATGAGGTTTTCAACAGAAAGTACCACAAGTGCAAAACGAATTGAGAAGCGCGCGGCGAACCGTTCTGGATTTCTTTCCGGCGATTAAGTAAGTATCTGCCCGAAAAGTGAAACAGACATTCCTATTTCAACTTAAAACACCTATGAAACAACCGATTATCGCATTCTTTCTGCTTCTGACCACCATTGCCGTAGCCCAGCCCCGTACTATTGTGGACATCAAAGACGGCCAATTCTATATCAACGGCAGGCTCACCTACGAAGGCCGAACCTGGGAAGGCCATTCAATTGAGGGGCTGCTGATGAATTCTCGTATGGTACAGGGGATTTTTGACGATCTGAATCCCGATACTCGCAGCAAATTCATCTACCCTGATACCCAAAAGTGGGACCCTGACCGTAATACCGACGAATTTGTGGCGGCCATGCCGCTGTGGCATTCTTATGGCCTGAATTCCTTTACCCTCAACTTGCAGGGCGGAAGTCCAACGGGGTATGGTAATAGCAGTTGGGTCAATTCAGCATTTGACAAGAAAGGAAATCTGCGAAAAGATTATGTAAAAAGGCTGGAACGCATTCTTGACAAAGCCGACGAGCTGCATATGGTCGTGATGCTGGGGTACTTTTATTTTGGACAAGACCAAAATCTGACCGATGAAAAGGCCGTCATCAATGCCGTGGACAACGCGACCGACTGGATTTTCAAGAAAGGTTACCGTAACGTGCTGATTGAGATCAATAATGAATGCAACATCGATAAGTACGACTACGAAATCCTGAAACCCAGGCGCATTAGTGAACTCATAGAACGTGTAAAGCGAAAGCAAAAAGACGGCTACCGACTGTTGGTCAGCACGAGTTACGGCGGTGGTGCCGTACCGCAACCCAATGTGGTGCGAATAGCCGACTACGTGTTGCTTCACGGCAATGGCATTAAAGATCCCGCCAAAATCACTGAATTAGTCGCCAAAACCCGCAACGTATCAGGCTACTACGGCCAGCCGATCGTTTTCAATGAGGACGACCATTTCGATTTTGACAAAGCCGAAAACAACTTCGTCAATGCCGTGAAAGCCAACGCGTCCTGGGGGTACTTTGACTATCGTATGAAGGATGAGGGCTTTGCCGAAGGGTATCAGAGTATTCCCGCCGACTGGGGCATCAACTCGGAACGCAAGCGGGGCTTCTTCAATAAACTGAAAGAGATAACCGGGGGGCTGTAATGGAATAGATTTAATTCCGGATTATCAGAAAATCCTTACTTTCGTGGTATTCTATTCTTCTGATACATATTGACTATAAGGTTAGGGTACTTGGCAGACGCTCATCGCCAAGCCGTAACCTCTCGGCCTGCCCGGTAATATCCAGCTGGGTCGCGGCTTTCTTTTCAATATATATCAAGAAAAATCATGGAACAAAAAGTAAAAATTGCCATCATAGGCGGCACCGGAAAAGCCGGAAAGTACCTCGTCAAAGAACTACTGCACCAGGGATTTTCCCTTAAACTTCTCCTTCGGACTCCTGAAAACTTCCCGGTCGAGACGCCCCAGGCAGAACTCGTAACGGGCGACGCCCGTGACTACGAAGTTGTGCGGATGCTTTTGGAAGGCTGCCAGGCGGTCATCAGCACGTTAGGGCAACCAGCCGGGCAGCCGCCCATATTCAGCCAGGCGACCGAAAACGTGCTGCGGGCCATGAAAGAAACGGCCATTACACGTTACATCGTCATCTCGGGTGTGAATGTGGATGCACCTGAGGATCGCAAAGGTGACTGGGCACAGGCTTCTACGGACTGGATGAAAACCAATTACTCCGAAACTACCGCCAACAAGCAGGTCGAGTACCAAAAACTCACCGAAAGCGAGGCTGACTGGACGCTGGTGCGGTTGCCGTGGATCCAAATGACCGAAGTCGAAGAAGACGTGAAAGTGAGTTTGGAAGACAGCCCCGGCGAGACGGTGAGTGCTTCGGCCCTGGCGCGGTTTCTCGTCGCACAGCTAACGGACGATACTTACGTGCGGCAAGCACCTTTTGTGGCTAATTAGGAGCGGCAGGGCAGTCGGTCAGCGACTGCCCTTCTTTTTCAACCTTCCACGGTGTCCGTCACGCAATTCGTAATAAGCCGGAACAGGATAGAAAGCCAGACCAAAACTATAATAAACTCCTGAAAACCGGCGACTAAACTCTGGATTGAAAAGTGCACTGCGGTACCCCGCGCGGGCATTCAAACCCAGCCAGGGAATAAACCGATAATTAACAAAAGTACCCGCCTGCGCCAACTGAAAGCGGGGAGTCCCGGTTTCCGGTGAAATTCGGTCGAGGTAACGCGCCGTTTCCCCGCCATAACCAACCTCCAAGGGCACGGCCACATACCATTTGGGGCTTCGGAAAACCGGATACCAGTAGCCCAGGCTTACAAATCGGGCGTCTGTGATAGTAAAAAAATCAAGGTCGATGCGTGACGGAAGCCAGCCACGCCACACGATGTAGTTGTTTGGCGCATCGTAGCCCAGCCAGTGGTACCCCATCATCAGCAGATGGCCCTTTTCGCCAAAACGCACCCCTGCCAGCGCACCGTTGATGTGGCCGGGGCGACCATCCAGGCGAGTTCGCCGGATATCCAGTCGTGCCACCAGGCCGAAGCCCGTACGGGTAGCGACGCTATCCGCTTGGGCCAAAAGCGGCGCATCCATCCCCCAGGCACACAAGCCAAGCAGATGGACGAACCATAATAAGGTTACTCTTGATTTTTGGGTCATTTCGCGTGAGAGAATTGCCCCTACTAACGAAAATACCGCGGAAATCGTCGTTAACCGTGCTACTTTTTCTTGGGCGGGGCAACAGGCGCCTTGGGAGCAGCGGGAACCTTAGAGACCGGAGCCACGGTCGGAGCAGCAGGAATTGATTTTGCGCTTGGAGCGGGTGCCGGGGCCTTCGGGGGGCGGGCGGGGCGCGCCGGATTGGTAGCATATGAT
>CAZCOG010000039.1:0-66463 GCA_964500445.1 uncultured Persicitalea sp.
TCGTATGTTTCTAGTTCCTGGAAATCCCGAAGCTTTTCGAGTTTACGGCTCAAAACGGTAGTCGCCAGGCTATCGCGTTCCAATTCCTGCACCAGCATCAGATGGTACTTTTTCAGCCGGATACTTTCGTCTTTATTATCGGTTTCCACCAGGTTGAAAAGTTCGGAATACTTCGTGAACCAGGATTCGGGAATGACCGCAATTTCGCCGTTTGGCAGCGTAAATTCCCTTTTACGCTGCAAAATGTGGCGACGCAACTGGACGAATGGGATTTCAAAATCACCGAACTTTACTTTGGCGCGGATGTCGAACCAGTCCCGGCCTTCCTCGATCGAAAGATCGAGGGAAGAGTAGCCCAAAAAGTACCTTTTTTCGTTTTCGGTATTCTGCTGCAGGATGATGTTTTTCTTCTTCAGCTTGTCAAGATTCTGATTCAGCCAATCAAACGCCTGGGCTTTGGGCCAAACTACCTGCTTGTTGCGCAGGTCGAGTCCCCATTCTTTGAGCTCATCGACCCGTTGCTTTTCAAAAGCCAGACTGCGCCGTACTTTGTGAAAGACATAGTCGCCGTCGATTTTCTCCAGATTCACGTGAGCATCGTGCGCCAGGTTATCGAACGTAAATGCGTGTTCGCCATACTGAAACGACAAGGAGAGAATTACCTCACTGTCAGCAAGCAAGCTTGTCGATAACTCATTTTTGGCTGCCCCGGTATTGCCATTACTTCTGAAATTTTCGGAAATGTTGAGAATGGGCCGGGCCGGGAAAGATTCCTGCCGGATTTCCAGACCTTTCGATACTACGTCGTAGCCGGCTATCAGCGGAGCCACAAACCGACGGTAGTAGACGTCTTCCATCTCCCGCGGTATTGCGATGAACTTTTTTTCCAGAAAAGGCCTGATTTTTTTTCCATCAACCCCGTTTTCAAAATGATATAAGCCACCGTTGACGAGCAGGAACGCAGGTTCATCGCAAAGTACCATACCCCCGGCATATTTGAAGTGGAGTTTTTCGCCTTCGTACTGCATGGTAGGAAAATAATGGGTGTTCTCCTCGTTACGCACAAAATGAAAGCGCATTTTGGTAGGTGCAGGCATCCAGGTGATGGGCTGCCAAGTAGGGTTGCCATCATTGCCCATAATAAACAGTCGTTTTTGCGCCAGTTTGGGCAGAATTTTGGCTTTCAGCATTTCCAGATAACCGGCAATAGCCCCTTGTAAACCCTTATCGCCTTTCTGCGGATCATATGTTTTCAGGAAAAAATCAACGGGTTTTCGTTTGCGAGCGTCGAATTTTTGCAAAATGACGTCCTGCTGCATTTCGTCGATGAGTTTGACCAGTTCAAAATCAGTTTCATCCAGCCCGGCAGCAAATTCCTGGACATTCTTTGAAGATATATTCTGGTATAGAAATGTCAGTTCTCTCTGCTCGTTGAGCTGAACTACAAAGGATTCGAACAGATAACCGAGGTATTCATGCCGAAGCAGAGAATAGATAATTTGGTAGGGTTCCGTAGTAGAGACCTTCATTTAAGGGTAGTGTTGCGCAAAAAGATGATAAGGAAGCAGGATAACCTGAATTCCTCACCGACGACCGTCAGCCAAAAAGAAAAATATCAAATATAGGCCCAAGCAAAATGAAAACAAATTATCGGATGCAGCAAGGAGTACAGCATGGACTTCTATCTTTGCCGTGTCCTAATGTGATTACATATTCGCTGCAAAGTACCTTTCCATGAAAAGAATTGCCATTTTTGCCTCGGGGTCGGGTTCCAATGCTGAGGCCATCGCCCGGCACTTCCAGGCGAGCTCCGATGTGCAAGTCTCTCTTATTCTTACCAACAACTCCGAAGCAGGGGTGATCAAGCGCGGCCGGCGGCTACACATTCCGGTAGTAGTTTTCGACAGATACGCTTTTTATGAAACAGACCGGATTCTGGAATTGCTCTTGAATCAGAAAATCGACCTGGTAGTTTTGGCGGGATTTATGATGCTCATACCCGAAAAACTTATTCATGCTTTCCCAAAAAAAATGGTGAACATTCATCCGGCGCTCCTTCCCAAGTATGGTGGCAAGGGGATGTACGGCCACTTTGTGCACGAAGCGGTAGTTGCCGCCGGAGAGCAGCAATCGGGCATTACCATCCATTTGGTAAACGAGGTATATGACGAGGGAAAAATAATTTTCCAGGCTACCTGCGATTTGGAAGCCAGTGACAAGCCCGACGACGTAGCCCGAAAGGTGCAGATGCTGGAACATGAACATTATCCCGTTGTAATCGAAGACTTGGTTTCCAACCTCGCGGAATGATTATTTTAGAAATTAATCGGCCGCCCGTCCATACGTACTGCCTTTCTTCCGTAACCTGTGAAACTCTCCCGATTATTTTTCGTTATATTCGTGTGAACGTTCAAGTATAAGCCGCCTACCGAATTCCTGAGACCCATGAAAATTGTATTCAATATATTTCTGATTCTTTCTCTGCTGATCGCCTTCGTACCGCCTTTCCGGCGTTTTCTTTTCCATCTTCTGGTGGGGCGGCAGCTGATGAAAGAGCAGCGTAAGTACCAAAACGCCAACCGTCCTCCCCAGCGTGAAGGAAGCATCCGCGTTGACCCCAATGCCAAGAAATCAGACAATGGTTCACGCTTCCGGGGCGGTGAATACGTTGATTATGAAGAAATAAAGTAGAGTCGAAATTTTTCTGATTTTAAAGCATCCTGTCAGATTGGTAAAATCCAAGCCGACAGGATTTCTTTTTTTCAAGGTACTTATATGCGAAATGTTAGTTTCTCAAATAGGTGACGATCGCTGCCCCGGCTCGCTGGGAAGCACCTGCTCCGCCTACTTTTTCTTTAAGTACTTCGTAGTCTGCTTCGATAGTTGACCGCTTTTTTCCATCGGGCAGGATAGCTTTTAGTTCGGAGGTAATGTTCTCCTGGCAAAAATCGTCCTGGATCAATTCGCGAACAGCTTCTTTTTCCATTATCAAATTGACCAGAGAGATAAACGGCACGCGGATCAGACTTCTGGCGATGGCGTAGGAGATGGCACTGGTGCGGTAGCAAACTACCTCCGGTACCGCGAAAAGTGCCGTTTCCAGTGTCGCCGTTCCCGAAGCAACCAAAGCGGCTTCGGCTACCGACAGCAGATCGTAAGTAGCTTCAAAAACAACCCTGACGCCTGGGAGATTGTGGTACTTTTCGTAGAGCGACGACGGTAGACTATTCACACCAGCCACTACAAATTCGTATTGAGGAAAAGCAGACTTGGCGCTGAGCATCGTATCCAGCATGCCAATGACTTCCTGCTTACGGCTGCCCGGCAATAGCGCAATGATCCGCTTGTCCGCGAGATTGTTTCGATGCAGAAAATCCGGGTCTGGAGTGAAGCCCTCAATGGCGTCCATCAACGGATTTCCTACGTAGGTAACGTCGTAGTCGTAGTTTTTATAAAAATCTACTTCAAACGGAAAAATCACAAACATCCGGTCGACGTTGGCTTTGATTTTCCACGCCCGTTTCTGGTTCCAGGCCCACACCTTGGGTGAAATATAATAGCAGACTTTAATTCCGCACTTTTTGGCGAAGGACGCGATGCGTAGATTAAAACCAGGGTAGTCGATCAGGATGAGGACATCGGGCTGATAGTCGAGGATATCGGTTTTGCATTTTTTCAGGAAGCCCAAAATGGTGGTAATATTCCTGGCTACTTCCAGAAAACCCATAAATGCCAGGTCGGTGTAATGCATGACGAGCGTCGCGCCCTGGGCTTGCATGAGGTCGCCGCCCCAGGCGCGGAACTCCGCGTCGGGATCGTGCTGTCGGATGCCCTTCATGAGACTTGCCCCGTGCAGGTCGCCCGAACGCTCGCCGGCGATGAGGTAGTATTTCATTCGCCGTAGTATTCCACGAAGTTCTTGGGCGTTTCGATCAACTTGATGTAGTGCAGCCGCGCGCCAGGTGCTTTTTCCTCGATGGCCGGAGCCAGTAGTTTCCAGATTTCCATCACAAATATCTCACAGGAAGCCATTTTGCCCGCCATGAAATCCACGTCGAGGTTCAGGTTTTTGTGATCCACTTTGTCGATAACGCGCTGCTTGATGAGATCACCCAGTACTTTCAAATCGATCACAAAACCCGTTTCGGGGTCAGGTGTGCCCTTCACGG
This sequence comes from uncultured Persicitalea sp., assembly GCA_964500445.1. GTDB lineage: Bacteria > Bacteroidota > Bacteroidia > Cytophagales > Spirosomataceae > Persicitalea. The sequence continues at coordinate 4,170 of CAZCOG010000039.1, forward strand.
TCACGATGAGTTCGAAGTTGTGGCCGTGGTAGTTCAGATTGGCGCACGGACCAAATACCTCCCGGTTTTTTTCTTCCGACCAACTGGGATTATGCAGCCTGTGCGCCGCGTTAAAATGCTCTTTTCGGGTAACGTAAACCACTATTCTGTTGAAAATTGAAAGTTGAAAGTTGAGAATGCGCTAGCTCAGATAGCCAGGCAGCTCAAATTTTTAGGCAAAATTACGGTTTGTTCAACGGATTCAGGAATTCAGGGCTTTAAATCTGTTCATCCAGCAGAAAGTCTTTACTTTGTAGTTCTAAAAAAATGTCTATTCATCTGAAAATAGTTAGATTGGAAAGTAGGGGTACCACTGCACAGGAGTGACACTGCACTTATTTTTCAACTTTCAATTCTCAACTGTCAATTAAATGATCGTAGTAACAGGAGCCGCAGGCTTTATTGGAAGCTGCCTGGTTAGCAAACTGAATCAGGAAGGTTTTAATGTCATTATCGCCGTAGACGATTTCTCCAAGCTTGAAAAGGCGCATAATCTGGAAGGAAAAACCATTCAGGAGCGTGTAGAACGCAGCGAGTTTTTTGACTGGCTCGACAACAACCAGGAGGAGGTCGAATTCATTTTCCACATCGGTGCCCGCACCGACACGACGGAATTCGACCGCGCCATCTTTGATGAACTGAACGTCGAATACTCTAAAGAAATTTGGCGTCGATGTGTGGATTATCAAATTCCGCTCGTGTATGCGTCGTCGGCGGCGACCTACGGGCTTGGCGAATTGGGATACGAGGACGACGAATCCCAAATCCCACAACTTCAACCCCTCAATGCTTATGGTGATTCCAAAAACGAATTCGATATCTGGGCCTTGCAGCAGGAGAAAAAGCCGTTTTTCTGGGCCGGATTGAAGTTTTTTAACGTGTACGGTCCCAATGAATATCACAAGGGGCGCATGGCATCCGTGATTTTTCACGCCTATCATCAGATCAAGAAAACGGGGAAAATGAAACTTTTTCGCTCTCACAATCCTGACTTCAAGGATGGCGAGCAGATGCGCGACTTCGTGTATGTCAAGGATTTACTCGACGTTTGTTTATTCCTGATGAATCACCGTAAAAACTCGGGTATCTACAACCTCGGTAGCGGTCAGGCCCGCACTTTCAAGGATTTGGTGGCCAATACTTTTCAGGCAATGGGAATCGGCCCGATCGTCGAGTACATCGATACGCCCGAAGACATCCGCGACAAGTACCAGTACTTCACCGAAGCGTCGATGGATAAATTGCGCTCAATTGGCTACGAGCAACCCTTCCATTCACTGGAAGAAGGGATTGAAGATTATGTGAAAAATTATCTTATATCGGAAAAGTACTATTAGATGGTGCATTCTATCCGGTGTTTCGGCCAATGATCACCCGTCCCTTTTGATTTGGGTAGTTGCATAGCGGTTTTGCGCCGACTTATTTAGAATTTTTCTATATTTTTGTAGCAATACCAAACTGAACGGAGCGATCGGTTGTTATCTGACCGTATCCTAAAAAGGTAACAAATAAAGCTATATGAGTAAGGAAACAGAATTGCTGGAAGAAATAACCAGTACTGAATATAAATACGGATTTGTAACGGACATTGAAGCCGACGAAGCCCCTCCCGGACTGGATGAGAATATCATTCGTTTCATTTCGGCCAAGAAAAACGAGCCGGAATGGATGCTGGAGTGGCGGTTGAAATCGTACCGGGCCTGGCTGAAAACCAGCGAGCCTACCTGGGCCAATGTGCATTACCCCCCCATTGATCTGCAGTCGATAAAGTACTATTCTGCTCCAAAGAAAAAGAAGCAGCTCAATAGTCTGGACGAAATCGATCCCCAACTACGAGATACCTTCGAGCGGCTGGGTATTTCTCTGGACGAGCAGAAAAGAATATCCAACGTGGCCGTCGACGCCGTAATGGATTCCGAATCTGTCTTTACGACTTTCAAAGAATCTCTTAAAGAGAAAGGCATTATCTTCTGCTCGATCACGGAGGCCATCAAAGACCACCCTGAGCTGGTGAAAAAGTACCTTGGATCGGTGGTGCCGCCGAAAGATAATTTCTATGCGGGGCTTAATTCTGCCGTTTTTTCCGACGGATCATTCGTGTACATCCCCAAGGGCGTTCGCTGCCCGATGGAGCTTTCAACCTATTTCCGCATCAATGCTGCCGGAACGGGACAGTTTGAGCGGACGCTGATAATCGCCGACGAAGGTAGTTACGTCAGTTATCTTGAAGGCTGTACTGCCCCGATGCGCGACGAAAACCAACTGCACGCCGCTGTGGTCGAAATTTTTGCTCATGAAGGCGCGGAGGTAAAGTACTCTACGGTTCAGAACTGGTATCCCGGTGATAAGGACGGCAAAGGCGGTATTTACAACTTTGTGACCAAGCGCGGATTGTGCGATGGTGCCAATTCCAAAATTTCCTGGACTCAGGTCGAGACGGGATCAGCCATTACCTGGAAGTACCCCTCGGTCATTTTGAAGGGCGATAATTCCATCGGTGAGTTTTACTCCGTGGCCGTTACCAACAACATGCAGCAGGCCGATACGGGTACCAAAATGATCCACATTGGCAAGAACACCAAGAGCCGCATCGTATCGAAAGGTATCTCGGCGGGAAAAAGCCAGAACTCTTACCGAGGCCTGGTAGATGTGATGAAACGCGCCGACAACGCCCGTAATTTCTCGCAGTGCGACTCGCTTCTGCTGGGTGATCGCTGCGGGGCGCATACTTTCCCCTACATCGAGGTCAGTAACCCGACCGCCACGGTGGAACATGAGGCGACTACGTCGAAAATCGGGGAAGATATTCTTTTCTATTGCAATCAGCGCGGCATCGGCACCGAGCAAGCGGTAGCTCTGATCGTGAATGGCTACGCCAAAGAGGTACTTAATCAACTACCTATGGAATTTGCCGTGGAAGCCCAGAAACTACTGGCGATCAGCTTGGAGGGTAGCGTGGGATAATGATGAATTATGAGTGATGAATGAACAGATAATGCCTTGGTCATTAGGGCCTTCATTTGCAAATATAAAAAGAGCCCCGCCAAATTTTTTGGCGGGGCTCTTTTTAATTAAACTCATCACTCATCACCCATCATTCCAATCCGTCCTTGCAGACCTCCGGTGTGGATGGCGACGATAGTCGTACCTTTTTTGAAGAAGTCTTTCTTTATCAGATCGTAAAGTCCGAAGAGCATTTTACCCGTGTATACATGCTCGATTAATATTTTATGTTTCTGTTCGAACTCCTGCATAAAATCCAGTAATTCAGGCTTGTGCCTGGCGTAGCCGCCAAAATGATAGTCGGTAAAGAGTTGTAAGTACTTTGCCTTTCTGTCCTCTTTAACCAAATCTAGTATTTCGTTTTTCAGGAAACCACCATTTTTTAATGCCGAGAATGCCAGGGTAGGAGTGGAGGTTGCCAGGATGCCTGCGGCCGTTCCGCCCGTTCCGGCGGCTACGGCAAAAAAGTCGGGCTTGGTATTTAGCTGAATTTCTGTTTCCAGAACCAATTCACCTACTCCCGGCAAGGCCAGCGCCGTGCTCCCCCCCTCCGGAATAAAGTAGGGCTGATCAAATTTTTGATTTAGATATTCACGGAAATCCTGCTCGTCTTTCCTGCGGTAATTTCCTCTCGAAATATAGTGAAGTTCCATTTCCTGCGCCCGGCAAAAGGCCAAAGTGGCGGTTAATTTTTGCTGATACTCTTCGCCACGCACAAAACCGATCGTTTTCAAACCCAGCGCTTTCCCGGCAGCAGCGGTGGCGTACAAGTGATTGGACCAGGCCCCGCCGAAAGTCAGTAAAGTACGTGAGCCTCTTTTTTGTGCGTCTTCCAAAGTATACTTCAATTTCCGCCATTTGTTGCCCGATACGGTGGGATGGATCAGATCATCTCGTTTAATGAAAAGTCGGATAGCTGCCTGAAGTGTTACTTCATCAATCAAAGGCTGTAAGGGGGTAGGTAGGTTGGGGATAAGCAAGTCCGGTAATTTTTGGTATTTTTGATTTTTTTAAGCGGCAAAGTTCCAAAGTGAAAAGGCAGCTGCGAAAATAATTTACAGCATCAATTGAATTCAGAGGAAGCAGAAGATGACGAAGAACTCTACGAACACTACCGGATCGAGGTCGATGCCGGGCAAAGCCCTATGCGGCTCGACAAATTTCTGAGTCTGCACGTTCCTAATGCCACGCGCACGAAGATACAGAACGGAATCGAGGCCGAGGCAGTAAAAGTAAACGACAGCCCCTCCAAAGCCAGCTACAAGGTCAAACCCGAAGATGTAATTGTGCTGGCCCTGCCGCAGCCACCCCGCAGTACCGAAATCGTGGGGGAGGATATTCCGCTGGACATCATTTATGAAGACGAGGAAATTACCCTCGTCAACAAACCCGCCGGGATGGTAGTGCACCCGGCTTTTGGCAATTGGTCGGGGACACTGGTCAATGCGCTGATGTATCACTTTGAAAACTTACCCACGGGCCGAAATGGCGACATTCGCCCTGGCCTGGTACATCGGATTGACAAAGACACTTCGGGGATTCTGGTCATTGCCCGCTCTGAATACGGAATGACGTATCTGGCAAAACAATTCGCCGATCACTCCATCGAACGGACCTATTATGCAATTGTCTGGGGCGAAATGAAAGAACCTAAAGGTACCATCGAAGGCCACATTGGCCGCAGTACCAAGGATCGCAGGATGATGGAAGTATATCCCGACGGCAGCCAGGGGAAGCGCGCCGTAACCCATTATGAAGTACTTGAAAATCTGCGATACGTGTCGCTGATCAAGTGTAACCTCGAAACGGGCCGCACCCACCAGATCAGAGCCCACATGAAGCATATTGGTCACCCTATTTTTGGGGATAGTATTTACGGCGGCGACCGCATTCGGCGTGGTGCAGCCAGTGGTAGTTATAAGGCTTTCGTCGAGAACTGTTTCAAAATTATGCCCCGTCAGGCCCTGCATGCCAAATCATTGGGAATCATTCATCCCAAGACCAAAGAACTTATGCCCTTCGACACCGACCTGCCCGACGATTTTGTGGAAGTACTGGATCGTTGGCGAAATTATGTACAATACAGCTAATTGTGAATTAGTTAATACATTCCGACATTCCAACGTTTCAAATTATGACAATCACTACTCGACCCGGCACCCGCGCCGACATCCCCGCTATTTTTGAATTAGTCAAAGAACTGGCTGTTTATGAAAAAGCCCTCGATCAGGTTTCAAACTCCGTCGAAAGAATGGAGCGGGACTATGATCAAAAACTCTACGATTTCCACGTCGCCGAATCAGATGGCCAAACCGTCGGCCTGGCTTTATACTACTACCGCTACTCGACCTGGAAAGGCAAGCGTTTGTACCTGGAAGATATTGTGATTACAGAATCTATCCGGGGCAATGGTTTGGGAAAAACCCTGTTCGACGCGGTAGTTAAGACGGCAAAAGATACCGACTGTACGGGCATGATGTGGCAGGTACTTGACTGGAATACCTCCGCGGTGGGTTTCTATCGGAAATACGGCACCCGCTTCGACGATGAATGGCTGAATTGCCACCTGGATTTTTAAAGCGCAAACGGGAAGGAAAATGAAGATTGGTTCTTTGCGCAAAACTAAAAACAATTACAGCGCTCATCCTGCCGTTTCCGTACATTGTTCCCCTGAAAGCTGAGTAAATTTAAAAGTGTGGGGTAAAAAATGCCCAGTCGGTAGCCACTGTGGGGAGAAATAAAAGCGAAACAAGATAATGTTTTGACCAGAACGCTACTGGTACCCTGTTTTTAAAGGCTCTCTCAACACGTTCGTTCACTCTAACCAAACACAACAATGGGAAATATCCTGTACACGGTTGCCGTTATTTTGGTCATTATCTGGTTGCTTGGGTTCCTGGGCTTTGATAGCTTCGGAATGGGCAACATTATTCACATTTTGCTGGTCATCGCGGTGATAGCTGTAGTTCTTCGTCTCATTCGGGGCGGCGGGATTTAGCCTTGATTCTGAGAAAAACTGACTATTTGAAGGCCACTGAAATCTTTTTCAGTGGCCTTTTTAAATGCAAAAAGCGAGCAATTTCTTATCGCTCGCTCAGAAATGTGTTAAGCGTTTCTTTCCCATCGAGATATCCCAACGACTGTAAAAATGCATCTGTCTTTAGCACGGTATCTTTAAAATAATCTAAATTCTTGTAGTTGAAAAAACCGTGGGGTTGTCCTTCATACAGGTGCAGATCACAGCGCCCGCCTTTAGCCTCTACTTTCTTTTTGTAAGCTTCCGCAGTGCTGACCGGAATTAATTTATCATGAGTACCCAGGAAAAAAATAGTTGGCGGAGATACCACATTCAGGTTGTGAATGGGAGAAAACTCCTTGTATCGCTCACCGATCCGTTCAAATCCGTAGCCTTCGGGTCCGTTATCGATCACGGGATTGTAAAGTACCAAAGCCTGCGGTACCGTGCTGACAGAAAGATCATCCCCAGGGTCGTCCAGACCAGATAAGTGAGCCAGTGCGGCGGCCAGATGGCCACCTGCGCTGCCACCGGCCGCAATTATTTTCCCTTCATCGATGCCCAACTGGTCGGCGTGTTGGCGCAGAAAGCGCATGGCCGATTTGGCATCGGCTACCGACTCAAATGGCGTGGTCTTTTGCCTGCTTCTGACCCGGTAATCGGCCCGCGCGCACACCATTCCCCGGCTGGCAAAGTACCTGGCGTGCGGTTCAAACTGAGCGATACTACCGCCAGTCCAGCCACCCCCAAAAAAGAACAGGATAGTAGGATAATTGCGTCCCGACTGGTAGTCCGGCGGATAGTCGATTGTGATGGTGAGTAGTGTGCTGTCTACTTTCTTGTAAACTACCTCCAACGATTTTTGGGCGTAGGTCGTGGTGGCAAAAGCCAGTAAAAGGAGTAAAATTTTCATCCTATTTTATGGGTAGTATTTTATGGGTAGTAAAGATTTGAGGTTGTGAAGTTCTAGATAATTTTCTTTTTGGAAATTTTATAAGAGTGCCCATTACTATTTCTACCTTCTACTCTAGATCGTAAGATATGGCAGAAAAAAGGTGTCTAGGTAGTTTACGAGAGTTATTCTTGCGCTCAGGAAAATATCAGCGGTGTTTAGGAAAGCGTAGATAATTTCTTTCCTACGCTTTATTTCGTCATCTTCTTTTGCAGTGAAATGTTTTTAAACAATCTTTATCTGTTTTTACCAAAATTTCAAACCTTACATGGCCACTACTACCCTTAACACCCCCTGGGTGGAATCCCCGTTCTTCGAGCAAGAAATTGAGCAGGCCGGTTACGATTCCAAAACCGAAACTCTTATCCGAAGCTACGCCGAAGATGGTTACGTGGTCTTCGATCCACAAATCGACGAGTCAGTGATCGACGCCGTGGTAAATGGCCTCAAACCGAATTTTGAGGCGGAGCACACCAACCGCATTCAGGATGCCTGGGAGTACAACGATGCCGTCAGGCAGATTGCCGCCGCGCCCCGGGTGCTGGAAGTACTTAAACTACTTTATCGCAGGGAGCCGATTCCCTTTCAGACGCTGAATTTCAGCACGGGCAGTCAGCAGCGGACTCATAGCGACTCCATCCATTTCAATTCCATTCCTGAGCGGTTTATGTGTGGTGTGTGGGTGGCGCTGGAAGACGTCCACGATGGCAACGGGCCGTTGCACTATTATCCCAAAAGCCATAAACTACCCTTTTACGATTTGTCGATTCTGGGTTTGAAGGGCTCCACGAGCAAATCCATCGAAGAGATGCTCACGAAGTACTATACCCGCTACGAGGATTTTATTGCTGAGCTGGTGGCCAATAAGAAACTGGATAAGAAAGTACTGAACATCAAGAAAGGGCAGGCCCTGATCTGGTCGGCTAACCTGCTGCACGGCGGCGAACCGATTTCACAAGCCGGAAGTACCCGCTTCACGCAGGTGAATCACTACTACTTCGAGGGCTGCGCCTACTACCGCCCTATGCTGACCGATATGGCCATCGAACGGATTTCCATCCAAAAAGTAGTCAATATCGCCACCGGAAAGGAAGTGAAAAGCCAGTACCTCGATAAAGACATTGGTCACATCGGCTATTCTTACAAAGTGTACCTGCCCGCTGGCCTGATGCGGTCGCTGGTGCCGTCGGGCGTACGGCAATGGGTTAAAAAGTTGAGAGGGTAGTACACTGGGTAATAATTTTCTCGTTGTAACTGATTAATAAAACTGCCTTACGTTTCATATATATAAGTGAATGAACGCAAAATGAAATCAAAAGCCCATTCGATGATTTGAATTTGTAAAAAGAATGAGCTGAATGATGGCATCAAAGTAAGGTTCAATTTCTAGCAGTATAGAAAATGAATGTTGTGTAATACAATGACGACAACCTTTTATGAAAATAACACTAAAGTCAGTTGAAACTAACAGAATTGCGAATATTGCAACACGTTGTCCTCACTGTGGACACTTTGGGACTTTTGTTTCGATAGTAAATGACGTTTACACATATCATACTGAACATAAAAGAGGTATGGTTGTGGATAATTTTTTAGGTATCAGACGATGCCCAAATGAAAAATGCTATGGACACCTCTTTTTCATCGCAGACGCTGTGGGGAATGTGCAACTCACTTCACCAACTGAAACGATACCATTTGATAAGGAAAATATACCCGATAAGGTTTTGAAAGCTTTTGAAGAATCAATCAAATGTCATTCTAATTCTTGCTTTATTGCTTCTGCGATAATGATTAGGAAAACGTTAGAAGAGATTTGTATTGACAGAGGTGCGACGGGTGTAAATTTGTATAAGAAATTACAAGACTTAGGAAGTAAAATCTTAATTCCACAAGAACTGTTAGAAGGAATGAATGAACTTAGACTTTTAGGAAATGATGCAGCACATATAGAAGCCCAAACATTTAGTGAAATAGGAAAAGATGAGATTGAGATTTCACTTGAATTCGCGAAAGAAATTTTAAAAGCAGTTTACCAATATGATAGCTTATTACAAAAATTAAAGAGATTGAAAAACAAGAAGACTAACCCCATATAATAAAGGCTTTGCCAAAACAGAAGCTGACACATTATCATTAGGCTGACGGCAGATTATTCAAAATATGTGATTCTTATTAAACTTTTGTACTAAAAATCCTCCTCCAAAGCAAAATCCGAAACTTCAGACAACCTTATTGTACTGCGCTGCTTCAAAGCTTTAAAACGAAGAATGCCAGACTATCTAGTAGTCTGGCATTCTCATTATTGTACGAACTTAGCCTACAAATTCTTCTTCTTCATCTCTTTTACCGCGTAGTCCGCTGCTCGGGCCGTGAAGGCCATATATGTCAGCGAAGGGTTTTGAGTAGAAGTGGAGGTCATGCTTGCCCCGTCGGTCACGAAAACGTTGGGGACCGCGTGGAGCTGATGATGCTTATTCAGCATTGAGGTTTTGGGATCTTTCCCCATACGTACACCACCCATTTCGTGGATATCCAGACCAGGAGCCTGTTTGCTGTCGCTGGTGCGGATATTGGTAAAGCCAGCCATGGTGAACATTTCCGTCATTTGCTCCAGATAATCCTTCACCATTTTTTCATCATTATTATCGTAAGCCACCGACATCTTTACCTGCGGCAATCCGTAAGGATCTCTCAGATTAGGGTCCAGTGCCACGTAGTTGCTTTCTTTTGGAATTGTTTCTCCCATCATGTGGGAGCCAACGCGCCAGTTCCCTAGTTCTGGATTCAGCAAACTTTGTTTTAAGTCAACGCCTTCCTTGCTATAATCAGAGTGTGAGCCGCGATGGGCATTGAAGCCTGCGGCGTAGCCCCGAAGAAAATCCGTTTCCTGCTTGTACACATTTCTGAATCGGGGGATATAACTACCATTAGGACGTCGGCCATCGGTTTTCATATCCAAAAATCCATCGTATTCGCCCGACACGCGGGCGCGGTAGTTGTGAAAGGCAAAGTACTTGCCCAAAGTACCACTGTCGTTGCCAAGTCCGTTGGGAAAGCGCGACGAAGTGGAGTTGAGCAGGATCATGTTGGTATTGATAGCCGCGGCGTTTACGAAAATGATTTTGGCGTAAAACTCCATCATCTCCTTCGTGTTCGCATCAAGTACCCGTACTCCCGTAGCCTTCTGTTTCTTATCGTCGTAAATCACAGAGTGCACCACCGAATGGGGACGGAGGGTCATGTTCCCGGTTTTCATGGCCCAGGGAATCGTGGAGGCATTGCTACTAAAGTACCCGCCGAACGGACAACCGCGTTCGCACATAACCCGGTGCTGACACTTGGCCCGGCCCTGGTCGTAATGAATCTGCTGCGGATCGGTGATGTGGGCCGCCCGACCAATGATAATATGGCGATCTTTGTAGTTGCTGGCAACCTTTTCTTTGAAGTACTTCTCCACGCAGGTCATTTCGTGGGGCGACAGAAACTCGCCATCGGGCAGGGCATCTATCCCATCTTTATTTCCGGTGATGCCGGCAAATTTTTCCACGTGGCTGTACCAGGGCGCAATGTCGTCGTAGCTGATGGGCCATTCCACCGCGAAGCCATCGCGGCCGGGACCCTCAAAATCATACTTACTCCAGCGCTGGGTTTGGCGAGCCCAAAGCAGCGATTTTCCGCCCACCTGATATCCTCGAATCCAATCAAACGGTTTCTCCTGGACGTATGGCTGGTCTTTATCCTTTATAAAAAAATGCGCAGCTGATTCCTTCCAGTTGTAGCACTTGCTCTGAATAGGGTTCTGCTCTTTCACTTCCAGAGGCATTCTTTCGCGGTGCTCAAACTCCCACGGCATCATGTTGGTCGTGGGGTAGTCTACGTTGTGCTTCACGTCGCGGCCTCTTTCGAGTACCAGGGTTTTCAGACCTTTCTCGGTCAATTCTTTGGCAGCCCAGCCGCCACTGATACCCGAGCCAATGACTATGGCGTCGTAAGTACGGGCCTTTTGAGAATCTATATTGAAGTAAGACATTTCTTAGCGGTCTGCTTTGGGACGAGAATTTGGGTTTGCAAAAGCTTCTTCTTTGGCCACCGGAACACAGCCATGCCAGCGGCCCGGAATCATCTCGTAGTGGGTTAGGTTGGTCATCACATATTCAGAATTCATGTAGCCCTGAATGGTGAGATTTTTTACCAATGGAAAAAACGCTCGCACCGATGGCTCGTCGCTCAGTTCCAGACCTTCCAGAATATGAATGCGCTGAGCGGGCGTGCCAGCGGCAAAAGGTTTTTTAAAAGTCTGCTGACTGTACTTATCGAGCGAGGCCAGGCCGTTGGTCAGCGTCTTTCGTGCCTCCGGTTCGTAGCAGTCGGCTACCATTTTTTGCACGAAGCGGTGGACGTTCAATTCCTTGGCTCCCGGCGTGTCGGTGACGGGAATAAAGGTTTCGACCACTTCGGCCAGCATGGCATCTTCAGCCGTGGTGAGTATCCCGACTTTCCGGATATTTTTAGAGTTCCAGCCGCTGGCCCAGGCGGGCAGGGCGACCATTGCGCCCATGGTGGCGGCGACGTTTTTGAGGGCCGTGCGTCTTTGCATGGTGTTGTATTATAATTTATTGGCAGTTGACTAAAATCGAATTAAAATTAATGGAGGAAATCTCGATAAGAGAAATTTGTTTCCCTAACTGTAAAAGGCAACGTCAGGAGTGATATACCGCTAACGGGCGAAGATGCAGGAAATTGTAAGGCTTACTTGGTCTTGACCACCTTAATTTTCTGCAATAGTGTTTTACGGTTTGCTTCTGAAATATCAACCATGACTCTCTCGTCCCCCAAGTGAATAGCATGACGTTCTACGCGTCGTAGGTGTGCCAGATTAACAACCAGGGAGCGGGAGAGCCGGAAAAAGTTCGGGTCGTTAAAGCGTTGAGTCAGCTTTCCCAGGTTCATCCATACCTTCGCCGGTCTTTCCTGATGACGTAAGCGTATGGACACACTTGCGCCGTCAGCCTGTAAATAGAGTACATCTTTGGTCGAAATCTGTTCGTGGCCGTTGTCGATCGGCAGGAAAAGTACTTGGCCACCGGAAGGCAAGCCCGGCTCCAAACGTAGAAACCTGGCGTGGGCCAGTTCAATTTGTATTAGCAGCTCTTGAATCCGGAAAGGCTTTAAGAGATAGGCAGACGGCAGTGTGGCACTAGCCCTGTCAATAGTAGATTGATCGGTGCTGGAGGTAAGATAAAGAAAGGGCATCCAATGCTGGGCCAGCAGATCCTGAGCTAGTTGAATACCTGCAAAAGAAGCTCCGCCAAGGGTGATGTCAATGATAGCCAGGTCTGGCGGATTGACTTTGAGGAATTTTTTAGCTTCACTGGCATCACGCGCAGAACCAACGACGGTGTGGCCGGCGTCTTCAAGCTGGGCAGCCAGATCGGTAGCGGTAAGAATGTCGTCCTCGACGAGTAATATCTTGAGCGGAGTCATGCAGTAGGATCTTTAAATTTCAAAGTGAACAGAGTACCACTATTCGGTTGCGATTCAGCAAAGCTATAAGTACCACGTAGTTGAAGTACCTGCATACGGATCATCTCCATCCCATAAGATTTGGTCACAGGGATAGTAGTTGTGATGTTTTCGGAAGTTGAATCGACATCAAGACCGGGACCATTGTCCGAGACAGTAAGTTCAATTTGTTCACCATGACGATGACAATTTATACTCAGTGATGGCTCAGTACAAGTCGGGAAAGCATATTTGCAGGCATTAGTTACCAGTTCTGTCAAAATTAATCCCAATGGAATAGTTTGTTCCGGACTGAGGCGCAAGGCAGCGAGCGTGTAGTGGGTAGTAATGTCTGAGTAACCATAAGCATGTAAAACCCCGTTTGCAAGTGTCGGAATGAACTCAGTCAGATCGATGAGTGGTGAATCGATAGTGCCGAAGAGTCGGCTCTGAATGAGGGACATAGATTGCACCCGCAGCTGACTTTCTTCCATAGCTTGGCGTGCATGAATATCGGAAAGCTGTCGGGCCTGTAAATTGAGCAGACTCGAAATCTGTTGAAGATTACTTATTGCCCGGTGGTTCTGCTCCCGAACCAGATGTTCATTTTTCAGGCTTAGCCGCTGATATTTCCGGGATAGTTGAAAAAATGACACGCTCAGTATCCCCGCTCCTAAAAGGAGTAGTAGAATAACACCAATAAATATTTTATTCTGACGAAGATTGCGATTTGAAATGTCAAGTTCCAACTGTTTGATTTTGAGGAGATTCTCCTTTTTCTCTGTTTCGTATTCCACCTGAAGCCGGGCCAGCACCCCATCCCGTTCGGCGGCGAATTGCCGATTTTCCTTCTTATATAGCTCTCCAAATCGTTCGTAGGCTCGTTGCCATTGATTGGTGTGCTCGTAATAATCCAGCATTGCCCGGTCTATTGTGGCATCCAATAAATGGTCATTGAGTTTGTTTTCATTAAAAAGACTCGCAGCTTCCTGAATTTCGGCCAAACCCTTTTCCGGCTGATTAGCATTGATGTACGCGCGTCCCAGCAAAATCTGTGTATTAAGCTGAGTTCTGAGATTTTTCTTCGATTTAAGCCATTTAAGCGCTTCAAAAAAGTGGCCGATAGCCCTGGGATCATTTCGGAACAAATAGAGCTGTCCGAGCTTCAGGTTAATATCGGCCATACCCAGTGTGTCCGATATCCGGCGATTCAGCCTTTCGGCAGTTTTGAGATACATTACCGCGCTATCAGGGCGTTGGCTTACTGTATTGTGGGGATACCTGCGTTCATAGACCTGCGCCAAGGTTTCATTGGCGAGTACCTGCCCCTTTAAGGATTTTATCCGTTCGAACAGAGCTCTGGCCTTATAGGCATAACGGATTTCATCTTTTGAGTGATAAACCTGGGTGGAGTTTTCGGATAGTCTCACGTACAATCTGCCTAGCTCATAAGAATCTCCCCGAGGCTCGAGAAGGCGTAGCGAATTCAGGAACGCGGTTTTGGAGGCGACGTGATCCCCGGTAAAAGCGTACATCTTTCCGTAGAGATAATATGCTTCAGCCAAAAGGGCAGAATCATTTTTTGCCAGTGCTTCGCGCTCAACCTCCCGGGCATGCTGTCGCCTCTCGGCAATAGACGGGAAGTCTGGATTCTGCGCGATTCCCTGACCCATAGAAAACATTACCAGAAAATTCCACGCAGTAAATTTAGTGAAATGTCGAAGCATAGCGTGTGGAAGACCTTGATCCACAAAGATAAACCGATTTCGAAGAATCCTTTAATGACATTCGATAACTTTTTCCCTTAGTTCACAAGTTAATATTGCCCGCTCGTGAGTTCAGGATTGATTGCTGAATACCATTTTGAGAAATTGGTACTTCCACAACTCACCCCCCCTACTATGGCGGTAATTTCTTTACTCAATAACTTTGAACAAGTACCCATTGGTGCCCGCAAGCAAGCCTACCCCGACGAAATTCTCTATTGCCAGGGCGACCGAAACTACACTCACGTGTACATGACCAACGATCGGAAAGTGCTGGTGTCACTGACATTGGGCGTTCTGGAATCGAGATTAGCTTCAAAGCAATTTCTTCGCCTTACACGGAGTTGGCTAGTAAATAAGCAGCATATCCGTGACTATGATGGTTCTTCAGTAACGCTTAGCAATGGAATGACCGTGGAAGTGGCACGACGCCGGCGACATGAGGTGTATTTGTCGCTATCGTCGAATGCGAAAAGAAGTTACCAGGTATCGCGGAATCCAAAAGAAATGGATTCAGGGAAATAGCGCGAATTTGACGCCAGAGGGGTCATTTATATAATAGCTACTACCTAATAGAAAAGTACACCTCCCCATCCGAAAACAATTCACACGAATAGCTTTCTGGTGTATTCAAAATATGTCGGCGCGATTCGTTCCCTACGCAATAGGGCTCCGAAAGGGTGATGACTCCCGAACCCAGGTTGACGATGTGCCAGCTTTGGCCTTTCCGTCGGGAGGCCGGAGGCAAGGTAAAAAAGGCATCACCCCCCTTATGGATGTACAGGGAAACCTCCTCTGATAAGGTGGTGTCGGATAGGGTAGTGATGAAGATTGGCCGGGTCGATGAAAGTGTTTTTTTATGCACCACACCCTGGCGGTCTACAGTCAACACATCAGAATCATCACTGCTGTATTGCAGCCCGCTCACCTGAATGGGATCGGTTGGGGACGAAACCGTCAAGGCGTGGGCGATGACGGTGGTGCCGATACCTACCTGACCCGAGAAGTAGTTTTTCAGTTGGGAAGGCGCGATGTATATTCCCCAGCCATTTTTGATGATGTTGGGATTGACTCCCCGAAAACCTTCAAGCCTGAGGCCGAAGAAATTCTCGATCTGGGCGGCATTGCCTGCCTCATTACTTGTAAAGAGCCGCAGATTAATAAAATCGAAATCTTCTGTCCGGTAAGGACGGGCATTATTGCCAAAAGTACTCGACACCTTCACGGCGGCCAGCTTGGCTACGTTTCCACCATCCCGGTAGCCCAGAGTATCTGGCAGGCCCCGGAACATATTGAACTCACCCACGCTGGTGTGTACATCGGGGAAGTCGACGCCAGTTTTGAAGTTAGCATAATTGTTGACTACCAGTCCCTGAGCGCTGTCCTTCGGACGAATCACCATTCCTACCGTAGTAGAATCAGGGGTTTCCAGATCGTAGCGCGGCTCGTTGACCCCAACGTACATTCCCCGCGACAACAGCGAATCATACTTAGTGCTGACAAGTACCATATTCCGAAGCGGCGAGCTATGTTGCTGGGAAATAGAAACCGCCCCGCTCCGCCAGATTTTGGCCGTATCATTCAGGTTGAATTGAGTAGAATCCTCGGCGGTTTTCCAGTTTGACTGCGCCCGAATGCCTGAACTGAGAAATAGCAATCCAACTACTATCCCTGCATAACGACTTATACGATTTGATTTCATAAGTACCATGGTTATCTCGAATTTGACCTACTCCACAAATTCCCACGCCGCCACGTGCGATGGCTGATGTTCACTTTTTACAATCTGGTCGAAGCGGGTAATGATTTCAGGGTACTGCGCCGCCAGATCGGTTGTTTCGCTATCGTCCTTTTGCAGATCATAGAGTTCCCATCGGGCGTTTTTGTTTTTCTTCATATCTAGCTTGACTCCCTTCCACTTACCCATACGGATGGCCAGCTGACCGCCTTTTTCAGGATACTCCCAGTAGAGGTACTCGTGTTTTTTCTGCTGGTCCTGCTGGCCCAGGAGCGTAGGCAGGAACGAAATGCCGTCGCTGGGAACGGGGCTGGCCTTGACGACATCGAGCAGCGTGGCGAGTACATCATAGTGAGCACCAACGTGGTCGGTTACGCTGCCGGGCGTAATACGGCCGGGCCAGCGGGCCACCATCGGCATGCGGATTCCGCCTTCATATACATCCATTTTTAAACCCCGATACGGCCCCACACTTTCAAAAAACTTGGCATCTACACCTCCGTTGAAGGTAGTTCCATTGTCAGAAGTGAAAATCACCAGCGTGTTGTCTTCGATTCCCAGTTCTTTTAGCAATGCCAGAATTTCGCCAACTTTGGTATCCATGTGAGTTATCATGGCCGCGTAGGTGGAGAGAGGGTAGGGCGTCGAGGCGTAACTCTGCCCGCCGTAATAAGGCGTCTCAGGAAATTGTCCCAGGTACCTGGCCACTGCTGAGTCAGGCGCTTGCAGCGATACGTGTGGAATGGTAAAGGGTAGATATAGGAAAAATGGCCTGTCTTTGTTGTCTTGTACAAAATGGACGGCCTTCTCGGCCATTCTGTCAATGGCGTAGTCGTTGCCTTTGTAGTAGTCAAAATCTTCTTTCGTAGCTGTTTTGGGATCGAGCCGACGGTGCACATCGATCACTGGATTATTGAGCGTGTCCCATTTCTCGTTTTCCCAAAGGTGCGTGGGGTAGTAGTTGTGGGCTTGTTTCTGATCGTAGTAGCCGTAGAAGTAATCGAAGCCCTGCTTGTTGGGGCTGCCGCTGCTGTACCCCATTCCCAGGCCCCACTTGCCGATGGCGGCCGTGCGGTACCCTTCTTTTTGGAGTAAAGTACCTATGGTGACGGTGCCAGCCGGCAGCGGCATTTGTCCGCGTTCAGTGGAGTCAGGAAATCCGCCTAATTCGTAGTTCCCCCGGATATAGGAATGCCCGGCATGCTTTCCGGTAAGTAGCTGGCAGCGCGACGGGGCGCAGACAGGGGTACTTGTATAGTAATCGGTAAACAAAATGCCTTCTTTGGCGATGCGGTCGATATTAGGCGTCCTGATTTTTTTTTGGCCGTAGCAGCCCAGTTCGGCGTAACCCAGATCATCGGCGTAGATGTAGATAATATTGGGCTTAGCCGACTGGCCGATGGCAGACAACGTGGCCGAGCAGCAGATGAAAAGGCAGATCAAATAGCGGGTCATTCTGAAAAAGTATTTGGTGAGTATGCGTTGACAATAATACAAAAAATGGCTAGCTGGCTCTAGAACAGTATATGTAGCATTCCCCTGGCTTTCTTTTGGAAAGCAATTTATTACGTATGAATACCCAGCAAATTCCAGTAAGTGTGGTTGGGCTGGGTCTGATGGGATGCAGCATTGTGACCTGCCTGCTTATTGCCGGACATCCCGTGGTGGCCGTTGCCCCGATTCCAGCCGATCTCGAACACGCCGAAGCCCGCATTAGGGAACACCTGGAAAAGTCAGTAGAAAACGGCCTGGTGGATCATCAGCCCGACTTCTATTTTAATAATTTGAAAATCACCGAAGACTACGCCGATCTAAGTACCTGTCGCCTGGTGATCGAATGTACCATCGAAAATGTGTTGATTAAAGAACAGGTGTATAAAAAAATTGAAGCTCATCTTCCTGAGGATGCGCTTCTGACCAGCAACACTTCGGCGATACCGATAAGTACTTTACAACAGCTGACCCAGCAGCCGGCGCGCTTCCTGGGTTTGCACTGGACCGAACCCGCCCACACCACGCGCTTTCTGGAAATTATCTGCGG
The DNA here is from genome assembly GCA_964500445.1 of uncultured Persicitalea sp. GTDB lineage: Bacteria > Bacteroidota > Bacteroidia > Cytophagales > Spirosomataceae > Persicitalea. The sequence goes on from CAZCOG010000039.1 coordinate 22,230, forward strand.
CAACGAAACCGACCTGAAAAACGGTGAATACCTTTACGAACTGGCGCATCAATGGGGTAAAGAACCCATACTGGTTCGGAAGGACATTGCCGGATTCATCACCAACCGCCTGATGTACGCCATGTACCGTGAGGCCATCAGCCTGGTAGAAGGCGGCTATGCGACCGTGGAAGACGTGGACCGTTCGTGCCGCAATAACGCGGGGTACTTTATGACCATCGCCGGCGTATTCCGCTGGATGGACCTGACAGGCGTCCCGGCTTACCACACCGTGATGCAACGACTGCTTCCCACCCTCAACAATAGCACAGAAGTACCTGAACTGATCGACAAAATTGTTCGTGAAGGAGGGAAGGGCATTGCCAACGCCCACGGTTTTCATGAATATACGCCCGAGGAGGCAAAGCTTTGGGAAGAAACCTTTACGGAGTTCACGTATGACATCAGGAAACTGGCCCTGAAATACCCGGGTGATGTAGTGAAACGGAAGTTAAAGGAAAGAGAAGAGGGTAGAATTTGATGAACCATGCATCAGTAAATTTATTGAAAAGAATTTTTGAGTACCAGATAATATAAACCCTAAAAATGAAGAAATCCTATTCGATTGCATTCGGAGTCAGTCTCTCACTCGCTCTGCTTGTTGCCGCCTGCGGCGGAGCCGAAGAAAAGAAAAGCAACCAAAGGCCGAACATCCTTTTCATCATGTCGGATGACCACGCTTATCAGGCCATCAGCGCATACAGCAATAGACTCATCGAGACGCCTCACATCGACCGCATTGCCGAGGGTGGTATGAAGTTCACCAATGCCAGCGTCACTAACTCCATCTGCGCGCCTTCCCGTGCCGTAATCCTGACGGGTAAGCATAGCCACCTCAACGGCAAGATCGACAACAATTTCCCCTTCGATACTACGCAGATGACCTTTCCGCAGCTGTTGCAGAGCGCTGGTTATCAAACCGCCATGTTTGGTAAGCTGCACTTTGGCAACAATCCCAAGGGCTTTGACGAGTTTAAGATTTTGCCGGGACAAGGATCGTACTACAACCCGGATTTTATTACTAAGAAAGAAGGGAAAATATCGCTGACTGGGTACGTGACCGACCTCATTACGGATATGACGCTCAATTGGCTCAAAACCGAGCGGGAGCCGGAAAAGCCCTTCTTCCTGATGTATCTGCACAAAGCCCCACACCGCGAGTGGCTGCCCGCCCTCCGGCACCTGCCTGAATACACGAAGCGTACATTCCCCGAACCTGAAACGCTCTACGATGATTACGAGGGCCGAGGTACTGCCGCCAAAACAGCGGAGATGAACATTCTGAAGCATATGTTTTACGCGGGCGACTCTAAGGTGTACCCTGAGGTAGTTAAGGAGCTGGGGTTGGACAAAAAAGGAGACATCAATGGCTTCGAGCGCGAAGTGGGCCGCATGAATCCCGAGCAACGGGCCGAGTGGGACAAGTACTATAAACCTATCACCGCCGATTTTAAGGAGCGATACCAAAAAGGCATGGACGATAAAGCGCTCATGCAGTGGCGCTACCAGCGTTACATGCAGGACTACCTCGGCTCTATCGCCGCCGTAGACGAAGGCGTGGGCCAGGTACTTGACTACCTGAAAGAAAGTGGTCTGGACGAAAATACCATTGTGGTCTACACCTCCGATCAGGGTTTCTACCTGGGCGAGCACGGCTGGTTCGACAAGCGGTTTGTTTATGAGGAATCCTTCCGCACGCCGCTGCTGGTGCGCTGGCCGGGCGTCATTAAGCCCGGTAGTGTCAACACCCAGATGGTGCAGAACCTCGACTTCGCACCCACATTTCTGAGCGCGGCGGGCGTAACCGTACCTGGAGATATGCAGGGCGAGAGTTTGGTGCCTTTATTTGAAGGCAAAACGGATAATTTTCGGAAAGCAGCCTATTACCACTATTATGAGTACCCCGGCGTCCATATGGCTAAACGGCATTACGCCATCGTGACGGAGGATTACAAGCTTATTCACTTCTATTACGACGTGGACGAATGGGAACTCTACGACCGCAAGAAGGACCCACACGAAATGAAGAATGTCTACGACGACCCAGCCTACGCCGACGTCAGGGCCAAACTACATAAAGATCTTGAAGCCCTGCGAAAGAAGTACAAAGATTCCGAGGAACTGGATCAGATGTACATCGAGAAATCGGGAAAGCCGGCAGACCGGAAGCAGTAGGTGATATAATAAAATAGAAAAGGGCGGCCAAAGTACCCGAAGTACCTTGGCCGCCTTTTTTATTAGATCCGGTTACCTTTCATCGCCCCGCGAAATCCGGCCGCTCCATCACCTCGGCCGGGGGGCGTGTTTCGATCCACCAAAGTTTATCGATTTTGCGGTCGTAGTAGCGGGCAAGGTCACCCTTGAAAATCGCGACCCGTTTGATTTCTGATTTCAGGGGCATGAGGTTACTACCTGTGCCAAAAACCTGCCGGAAACCGTCCAGGATATAAGGTTCTTTTTCAAGTTTTGCCAGATCAAAAGCATCCGGGCTAATCCACTCCACAGTATGGGCAGAGGTGAGTGCTGCGGGCGGGGCGTCCCGGAATAAGGGGAAAGTCAAGTAGAAAAGCTTTTTGTTTATACTGAACTGATAATTCTCACTTACACGACTGGCAGGTTCAATTAAATACCCCTCAAATTCTTTATTAATATCTTCGTAGCCTACTCTTTTGCCGTCTAGAAAGAATTCGAGTACGCCCTCGTACCCCAGCAAAATCCGGTCTTTATTAAAATATCCGTTCCTGAATTTTGTGATGATTTTCACAGGTTTCCAGTATTGTTTCTTAAAATCAACAATCAGTTTGTTTTGGGCGACGAATTCAGGTAGTTTATTTAGAAGTAAGTTCTTTACTTCGTTACTTTCCATCGGTACGCTGCTGCTTCCCGGTTCTATTCCATTCCTTACACTATAATTGTCCTGCAACCCAGATCTGCCGTTTTCCTTCACAAATCGAACGTTGAAATGCAGATTATCAGACAGGTACCAGCTATCGCTGTGATGTACGGAAAGGTTAAGATCCTCATACTTTCCTCCTATTGGTTTTAACGCATAGAAATAGTCGCCTTCTGGCTGGTCACGTACATCTATTTTCCAGAAATAAAAGCCGTCTTTGTCGGTGGTAATGGTTTCCAATTTTTCGATCAAAACTTCGCGTAAACTGGAATTTTCCCGGACTATCTGTTTCACTGATTTCTCCAACGGGAGGTTAGCAATCGGCTTTCCCGATTCTGCGTCCATCAAAATTCCTGACAGGTACTCAAACTCAATCTCGCCGTTTTTCGCCGGAACGCGGTCTTGGCCCTGTGCCGCCATATTCTCGATGTCTGTCCGACACGCCGCCAGCAGCACCAGCGTCAGCGGAATGATATAGAAAAAGCGAACCAAATAAGCTTGGGCTGATTTCAGGCGGTTCATCATGATGATCCTCTGTTTCAGCGAAGAAAAATTAAACTGATTCGCCAGTCGGAATTCCGGTACGCCCGCTACTTTCAGCAATAGAAACTGGTAGGCCCGCGCGTCGGTACCGTTTTCAAGTACTTCGCGGTCGGCGATGAATTCCAGATTTTGCCGGATGGCGCGGCGGATGAGCCAGGCGAAGGGGTTGTACCAGTTGAGGATGCAAAGTAGTTCGGCAAACAAAATGTCGAGCGTGTGCCGCTGTCGCACGTGGACGAGTTCGTGGCGCATGATTTCTTCCAGGTCGCGCGCCTCGTGCAAATTCGGGTTGTAGAAAATGGTGTTTCCAAAGGAAAAGGGGACGATTTTCCTTTCGCAGTAGTATACTTTTACGCCATCTTCGTCTGAGATAAGCTGCGCGCCGTTTTTTATTCTGGCAAAAGATATGAGGTAAAAAATAAAGCGCAGAAGCAGAAAAGCGATACCCGCCAGCAACAGGAAAACGAACGCTTGTGGTAATGTAAAGGCCGATTCATTTTGTTGATGAACCTTCACTTGGCGCGGAATTCCTTCTATTTGGGTGATTTTAGATTCGGGCCGGCTTTTAATGTCGTTACTATTAACAGCTCCTGATGAAGTTATCAGCCTTGTTGATTCCACCAGCGCCGGAATAGTGGCTAATTTTTCGGGCGGCAACACGTGATTCAGATTCACGAACGGGATGAAAAAAGCCAGGGCGGAATACGCCAGCAAGTACCAACGGTTCCAGTTGTAGAAGGTGAGCCTGCGAAGTACCAGTTGGTAGAATAGCCCAACCAAAGCGAGGCTGGCGGAGAGTTTTAGAAGATATTCCAGAAAGGGAGTCATGGCTTTTTGGGTTTGTTTTCGATCAAATCAATCATTTCCCGCAGTTCTTTGGCGCTGATTTTATTCTTTTCGACAAAGAAACTAACCAACTCCTTGTACGAATTTTCGAAGTAATCTTTCACGACGTTGCCCAGGAATTTTTGTTTGTAGTCGACTTCTTCAATGGCCGGGGCGTACAGCAGCGTATTTCCAATCAATTCGCTTTTTACGTAACCTTTTCTTTCCAGATTCTTGACCGTAGACGCCAGGGTAGTGTAGGGCGGCGGCTCGTCGAAATGCTCCATGAACGACTTGATATTCCCTGAGCCCGTTTTCCAGACGGCCCGCATGGCTTCTTCTTCCTGTTGAGTTAGTTTTTCCATTGTCTACGATTTTTTCGTAAATCTACGAGAAATTCGTAGAAAAGCAAATTTTATCAAAAAAAGTAGTGATTGGTACCATTTGTCTTGTTGTTGATCAGTACTTTTACCAAAAACTACACAACTCCGATGAGAACTATTTTACTACTCCTGACCCTGCTCAATTCGCCTGTCTTTGCTCAGACGGTGTACCAAAGTCAGGAAGTCGAGCAGTCGGCTAACCCAGCGGGCGGTACGACGCTGCTCAATCAATTCATTTCAGCCAACCTCCGGATTCCGATCGAGGCGGCTGCCAAAGGGTTGAATGGCGGGGTGTATGTGAAGGGTATCGTAGAGCCGGATGGTCGGTTCACGAATATGGAAATTGTCAAATCGATCGATAGTTCGTGCAACCGGGAGACGCTGCGTGTACTGGGTCTGTATCGTGCCTGGCAACCTGCCCTCAAAGGTGGAAAAGCCGTGCGGCAGGAGGTCACCTATCCGGTATTTTTTCGTTCGCCGCCAATTCCCAACTACGACCTGGAAGAAAAGGTGTTGTATGAGTACTTTGACAAAGATCAGGTGCTGACGACGGACGAGGGCAAGTATGAGTACCGCCGTGTGATTCCGGTGGATGACTACGGAATGATACGTGGCGATGTCCGTTTTCAGCAAAGTCGTCGTAAGGGCTGGCAGGACGTCATAACATTTCCGTACATTGAATCGGAGGTTTGGGTAAAAGTGCACGGTTCCAGCGGGGCAGACTCTATCCGGGCCGCACGAGCCACTACCCGCACCGACAATTCGGGTGGACCGTGGGAAGAGGTAGTTAGGCAAAAAGATGGCAAGTTGCTGTCAGTAACTGCCTACCCAGGAATGGGGAAGGCTCCTTACCTGCATAAAGAATACTACCTCAACGGAATGCTGCGGAAATACGAAACCCAGCTGGACAGTACGGTCAACACCACAACATGGTATGAATCAGGACTGATGAACAGTGTAATAGAAACCCATCCCGCTACCGGAACGATCATCCAGGAAGTGTGGGGCCGCGACGGAACTCCCCTTGTCGCCGAAAGCGATGGTTGGGCCAAGCTGTCAGGTAGTTCGTTGAACGGATTGGTCGTTTTTGAGCAGGGGAAAGTTACCGGCAATCGCAAGCAGGGCCGTTGGATTGGCCAACTGGCCGACAGCACACTTGTATTTGAAGAATTTTACGAGAACGGAAAATTCCTACGCGGGAAAAACGTGTTGAACGGGAAAGAGACAGCTTACGAAAGCGAGTACCCGATAGCCCCACGTTACCAGGAAGTTTTGCAGGAAATGTACCAGTTTTTGGGTAAAAACATTCGCTACCCTGTGGAGGCCAGTCGAAACAATACCACGGGAAAAGTAGCCATTTCTTATATGGTCAATGAGGATGGTACTTTCAGCGACTACCGCATCGAGCAGAGCGCCGGAAAGTCTCTGAACGATGAAGCCCTGCGGGTCATCAAACTCATGAGCGGCCGATGGCTGCCCGGCACACACAAGGGCATGGTTATCAAACAGCGGTTTACTATGCCCATCGGATTCAATACAGAATCTACGGTGTCGGTGCGGACGTTTTCAAGATAGCACACTGCCTTTTCGTGACGTTCAGTTGATAAACATCTCATCCACCAGCAAGAGCGCCTTCCTGCCCTTTTGCGTATTTTGTTCCGGAATTTTTTCCACTGGTCTGGCTAGTATTTTTAAATAGCTAACCGACTGCGGTTTAAAATTGCCCGCGATGGATTGTAAACTCTCGAACTCGCCTTTCCCGGGTTGCCGGGGTTTCACTTTGGCCAGTAGTTTGGCTTCTTTTTCACTTAGTCCGCCCCATATCTCCACCCACGCGGGCGGGAAGATCCCCGTATCCTCTTCGATCATATAGTGCAGACCTACCGACGAAATAGTGACTGGTTTTTCGAAGGTGGCAACCAACCCAAGGTCATTGTCGCGCACTCCCGCCCAGAAGTTGGCCCAGGCCGGGTTATTCGCGCCGATGGTACCGAGTTTTTTGTTGAAAAAAGTTTCCGCGCCCTCGGCCAGGTGCACACGATTGAGCGGATACAGCAACCGAAGACTATCGGGTTGAAAGGTACTTCTGAAAAAATCGTAGGTGGCCGTTTCGCTGCCCAGCCAACCCGTTTTGAATGCTTTGGCCTTGATTGTGGCGGGTTCTTTTAGGATCACCTTTCCATCAAATACGGGCGAAGTTACGCTATCCGGCTCGCTACCATCGGTAGTGTAGCGAATGGTAGTACCCCGAACGGGGTGTTTCAGCCGTAGCGCAATGGATTTAGCAAAAACCGTAGTCGCATTTCCTTCCTGCGGCGGATTGAGTTTCAGCGGAGATTTGCCATCATCCACAAAACCGCCTATTATCTCAATATTTGGCTGATTTTTCTTCAACTGAGAAATTTGCTCACCCGTCAGCCCGGCATCCCAAACCGAAACCTTTTTCAGCGTTGTGAAAGTACCCAACTGTTTTTTTAAATCTGTAAAAACCAACCTAGTACCTGATAAAGTCAGCATTTTCAAGTGCGGCAAAGCAGCCAGTGCGTGTAGTCCCTGAGCGCTGACGTCGGTAAAGTTTAAGTTCAACTTTCGGAGGTTTTCAAAAGTCGCCACGATGCTCAAATCCTCGTCTTTTACCGGCATCTTGCTGAGATTGAGATCCACAATCTGCATTCGCACGGGCCGTAATTCCTCCAATTGCCGTGCGGTGTATTCGTTTTTATTATAGATATTGACTTCCAAAGCGGGCGATTGTCGCGCAAGGAAAGAGACTGTACGGTAATCCGTGTTCAGCTTTTGCACAACTTCTTCGGTAGGAAATTCAAAGTTGAATACCTCTTCGGCCACTGTAAGCTGCAATCGGGCAGCGGCCAACAAACGCAGCGAATCGCCAACGGGCAGGTTAGCTACTTTCTGTTTAAATCCCTTATGGCGTTGTACCCAAAGTACCAAAAGGCTCATTTCTTCGGGACTGAGCTGCGCTTTGCCCGAAGGAGGCATATGCTTTTTCTGGTCCAGGGGCAGATGTATTCTTTGTAGCAGTAAGCTGGTTTCGGAGTGGCCGGCGACGAACAACTCACCGTTCTTTCCACCTTTCATCACCGATTCCGCATCCGTTAGCAGCAGACCGCCTTTCTGTTTGTCGGCGTTATGGCACCCTACGCATTTCTGGTTGAAGATAGGCTGGATGACATCGGCAAATACCAGAGCCTCTTCAAATGAAACGGGAGCAATGGTTTCGTCTGCCCGAAAAGGAGCGAGGACATAATCTTCGCCGTGTGTTAGCGACGCGCCAAAATGCCCGCCCAGCACCAGCGCCAGCAGAAGTATTCCGCCGGCTACCCGGGCGACGGGCGCGCGGTACCAGCGAGCATTCCGTACAAAGTAAAGTAGGGTAGACAGGAAGAAAATTCCCGCGCCTGTCCATTTATGCCAGAATAATGTATCACCCGTGTAGCCTTCTTCCTGCGCCAGAAATAAGCCCATTACCACCGTTATCGCCGCCAGTAAAGTACCCGCTAACAGAAAATTTCGCGAGAAATTCTGGTAAAAGTCATTGGCGGCATTGGCCGGAGAGAAACGAAAGAATTCCAAAAGTACCGCCACGATGAGCAGGACTAGTGGGAAGTGCAAGAGCATTGGATGCAGGCGCCCAAAACTCTGCAACCAAACGGGAAGTACCAGCTTGTTCTCAAAAATCAAAAGAAAAGCAATGGTGACGGTCAACCCCAGGAGAAGGTTTTCTGCAAAATTCCGAATTTTCATAAGTGCTTCGTATCACTCCAAGGGCTCAAAACTCATGAAATTTTAACTCAAAATGTCTCTCACGACTTTTCCGGAAACATCGGTCAGCCGGTAGCGGCGTCCCAGATGCTTAAAAATTAATTTCTCGTGATTCAGCCCCAGCTGGTGAAGTACCGTAGCTTGAAAATCGTGCACGTGAACCGGATTGTGCGAAATGTTGTAGCCCAGTTCGTCCGTCTCGCCGTACACCATCCCGGGCTTGAACCCGCCGCCCGCCATCCAGATGGTGAAACAGCGTGGGTGGTGGTCGCGCCCGTAGTTGTCAGCGGTCAGTTTGCCCTGCGTATAGCTCGTGCGTCCAAATTCTCCTCCCCAAATGACCAGCGTTTCGTCCAGCATGCCCCGTTGTTTCAGATCGGTCACGAGGGCTGCGGAGGCCTGATCGACATCTTTGGCCTGTTGGGTGATTTCGTAAGGCAGATCCCCGTGCTGATCCCAGCCCTGATGGTAGAGTTGCACAAAGCGGATGCCGTTCTCCGACAGTTTACGCGCCAGCAGGCAGTTGGCGGCGTAAGTACCCGGTACCAGGCATTCGGGGCCGTAAAGCTTCACGATATCGTCCGATTCTTTGGACAAGTCCATCACTTCCGGTACGGCGGTTTGCATCCGATATGCCATTTCGTACTGCTTGACTTTCGCCGCGATTTCGGGGTCACCAAATTCCTGGTAGGACAATTCGTTCAGTTCCGAAAGGTTATCCAGCATTTCGCGGCGGTCGCTACGGTTCATCCCCTCCGGGTCGCTGAGGTACAATACCGGATCCTCACCCTTACTGAACTGGACGCCCTGATGTACCGAATCCAGAAAGCCACTCGACCACAACTTGGAATAAACCCCCTGGCCATTGCCCACCCCCCGCGATAGCAAGACGGTGAAGGCAGGTAGGTTCTTGTTCTCATTGCCCAATCCATAGCTCAGCCACGAACCCATACTGGGCCGATTGCCCTGCTGCGAGCCCGTTTGCAGAAAGGTAAGAGCCGGATCGTGGTTGATGGCTTCGGTGTACATCGACTTTACGAAACAGAGGTCATCCACAATTTTGGCCGTGTGGGGCATCAAACTACTTACCCACGCCCGCGACTGCCCGTATTGCTGGAAATCTACGAACGATCCTACGAGCGGAAAGGACGCCTGATTGGCCGTCATGCCGGTCAGGCGCTGATCGCCACGCACGGAGGGCGGGATTTCCTCGCCCTGCATATCCCGGAGTTTGGGCTTATAATCAAACAATTCCTGCTGCGAAGGGGCTCCGTTTTGGAACAAATAAATAACCCGCTTGGCCTTAGGCGCAAAGTGCGGTATCCCTGGCGCAAGTCCATCGGGACCTTCTCCAACTCCCTTAAACAAGTCAGGCATCAGCAGCGATCCCAACGCCACGCCCCCGATTCCGAGACTCATCGAAGAGAGGAAACGTCGTCGATTGAAGGAAAAGCCGTGTTCGATTTGGGCGTTGTGCATGATTTTAATTTTGAATTAGTGAATGTCGGAATTAGTGAATAATGATATCGCGCGGGCGCCCCCGTCCGACATTCACTAATTCCGACATTCCAAATTGATTAGCTAAGTCTTAGTTATCGCCTCTTCCAAATTATAGATCGTAGAAATCACGCGCATGAGGGCGGCCTGGTTTACTTTGTCGAGATTGCGGGTCATGGGGTATTCTCCCACCGTCAGCATTTTGTGAGCGACTACGGGTGTTAAAGTATTCTTCTGCTTCTCGTAGTAATTGGCCAGGATCGTCAGCTCTTTATCACTGGGTTTCCGGCAGATGATCAGGCGAAAAGCTTTGGTCAGTTTATCATTTATACTGGATTTTTCCTGCAACAGTTTGGCGGCAAGTACCCGTGAGGCTTCCAGCACGGCAGGATCATTCATCATGACGAGCGCTTGTAGGGGTGTGTTAGTTTTCAGGCGTTTAACTTCACACAGGTCGCGGTTGCTGGCGTCGAAGATGCCCATCGTGGGTGGGGGCACTGTGCGTTTAATGAGCGTGTACATGCCCCGCCGGTAGAGTTTGCTGCCGTGATCCTGCTTGTAAACTGATAACAGCCCGCGCCCCGACGTGGCACCCTCCCAAAGGCCGTCGGGTTGGTACGGTTTCACACTGGGGCCGCCGATACTTCGGTTGAGCAGACCGCTGCTGGCCAGCACCAAATCCTTGACGTATTCGGCATGGATACGGTAGCGCGGGCCACGCGCCAGATAAATATTTTCGGGATCGACCGCCAATTTCTTTTTGCTTACTGTAGCAGCCTGCCGGTAGGTAGCAGAAGTGACCATCTGCTTCACGAGCCGCTTTATGTCCCAGCCGTGTTCCATAAAATCGACAGCCAGCCAGTCGAGCAGGGCAGGGTGCGTGGGGAGGTCGCCCTGCATGCCAAAATCGCCGGAGGTTTTGACTATACCTTTCCCGAAAAACTCCTGCCACAAAATATTCACGTAAACGCGGGCGGTCAGCGGATTTTTTTTATCAAACAGCCATTGGGCCAGCCCCATTCGATTTTTCGGGTAGTTTTTGTTGAAAGGCAGGATCGCAGCGGGCGTACTTAGTTCCACTTCATCGCCGAGCGCATCATAAACCCCACGTTTGAGAATATGTGTTTTTCGGGTTGAATCCAGATCGCCCATGACTGAAACAATAAGGCGGTTGGTGTCGGGCTTGTTTATGAAACTAAGGATGCTTTGCGTGTCTTCATCGCTGATTTCCATAAGTGGCTTTTTGGCGTACGTTTCCGGTCCGCCAATGACCGACTCCCGGCCTACCTCTTTTACGTTATTAAAAAAAGCGAACATCTGATAGTACTCCTTTTGGGAAAAAGGATCGTACTTATGATCATGACAATGAGCACATTCCAATGTCACACCGAGCAAGCCCTTACCGAACAAATCGTTGCGATCAGTCACGTAGAGCAAACGGTACTCCTCGTCGATGATGCCGCCCTCTTCGGTAATCTTGTGGTTACGGTTGAAACCTGTAGCCAGCAGTTGTTCCTTGTTGCTGTCGGGAAGCAGATCGCCCGCGAGCTGCCAGGTCACAAATTTCTTATAGGACATGTTCTCGTTGAAGGCGTGTATCACCCAATCGCGCCAGGGCCATTGAGTACGGTAGCCGTCGTCCTGGTAGCCGTGAGAGTCGGCATAGCGGGCCAAATCCAGCCAATGAAGCGACATTTTTTCCCCGTAAGCGGGTAGTTTCAGGAGGCGATCCACCATACGCTCGTAGGCATCGGGACGCTCGTCCGCCAGGAAATCATTCTGCATTTGCAGCGTAGGTGGCAAGCCAACGATGTCCAGACTCAGCCTTTTGAGCAGTCGCTCTTTATCCGCCTCTTCGTTGGGTGCCAGTCCACGTTGCTCTTGCTTTTGTAAAATAAAGTAGTCGATTTCGTTGCGGGGCCAGTCTGTTGCCTCCACGTTGGGAAGAGCTGGCTTCGTAGGCGGCTCGAAGGCCCAGTGCTTTTCGTATTTTGCGCCCTGAGCAATCCATCTCCCGATCAGGTCAATTTCGTATTGAGATAATTTCAAATTGGAGTCTGCGGGAGGCATCCGCTCGGTGGAATCTTCGGTAGTGATGCGAAGAAAAACCTGCGAAAGCTCCGGCTTTCCAGCAACCAGGGCGTGGGCGGTCGGGTTATCCTGCAAGGCTGCGAAGGCATTCTCAGCCACATCCAGCCGCAACCCTGCTTCGCGCTTGTTGGCATCGGGTCCGTGACAAGCCAGGCATTTATCCGAGAGAATCGGCCGTATATCAAAATTATAGCTAACCTCTTCCGGCAATTGAGCATCCGATGACAAACCGGATGGACGATCCCCGCATCCCTGAAAAACAGCAGCCAGGAATAATAGACACGCCAGGAAAAGGAAACTTGTGCGCATTGGAAAATTTTCGGGAATCTGATTACCTGCCCCAGAAATGAAGCGTATTTTTTTACAAAAAATGTAAGGGTACTATACAACCCTGATCGTCAGTTATGAAAAGGAAGAATTTTTTTGTAAAGTTTTTTCTCATAGGTAATTGATTGTAAAAAGAAAGCTCCACTTGGGGCTTTCTTTTTTTATCCGATCTCAAGTACTTTCAGTTCTACATTACGATGAAAGGCGGCAATCACCTTTCCGTGCAGGTAGGGATAAAGCCTTTTCTCCCTCAAATAGGATCTGGTTTTACCCCGATAAGTAGTACGATGAATTATTCTGGTCTGGTAATCAGGGGTTTCTTGGAAAATAAGTCGCTGACTCCCTTCGGTTTTACCGCCTTCAATGTACGAAAACTCGATGTATTTTTCTATTGCGTCGATGCGGGTGATCTGGTGTGCCACGGCGATATTGAGCATGCCCCAGAACAAACTGATATTCAGGAATAAAACCTGCCCCTCGCTGAGACCATTGTATTGGTCTTTCAGATAGGTTAGCGACTTGCTTTGCTTGCAGTACATGCAGCCAAAGCTGACCATGCGGCTACGCCAGGTTTCGCGGGGGGGAATAGTCAGGTAGGTTTTCCAAACGGTATCCAAATCGGATTTTACCAAAAAAGACTTGGTATGAACATAATACGAATCGCGCTCGGCGGGTTTGTAACAGGTCGTATCCAGCTGGTCGAAGTCACAGGAGATCCGCAGGCCTTTATTTTCTATGTACTCGCGGATCGTTTTTTGCTGGATGAGGTCAGTCTTGATGAAAGCAGGAAGGTGTATCGACATCCGAATTATTGAGAAGGGTTGTGTTTGGAATTAAAAGCCATCAATATGGCAATCTACCCGACTCAAAACGACTGAATTGAAGTTTTCCTACAATATTTGGTCAAAAAATAACAATGTCTTCTCAATATGTTGCTCCCAATAAGACCACTCATGCCCGCCCGGAAACTCCTGGTATTCGTGCGGGATAGCGTGTTCAATGAGTTTTTGATGGAGCGTACGGTTGGCTACTAAAAGCTCGTCGTCCAGGCCGCAATCAAATCGGAAGGGAGGCAGTAGGGCCTTATTTTTTATTAACTGCGCCAGCACTGAGCCATCTTGCGGCTCGTCCTGAGCATAGTCGGAAGCAGGCTCTTCAACGAACTGACTCAATTGTTCCAGCGCTGTAATGGACGAATGCCCGGCGAATCCCCGGAAATGCTGCGGGTACCTGCCTCCCAAGCGCATTGCTCCATAGCCTCCCATGGACAATCCGGCAATAAAGTACCCGTCATGGTCGAATTTTACATTTGGAAAGGCTGCTCCGATCGCCGCGGGAACATCGTCCAGAATCCAGTTTTCAAAGTTACGTCCCGAGTGTGGAAGGTACCCGCTGCCGTCGCCGAACAATCCATCGGAAGGCATAGCGAGGGCAATCGGCTTGATTCGATTTTCGTCAATCAATCGTTGCGCTGTACGGTGAACGCCCGCCTTCATGGTCCAGGCCCAATGGCTGCCGTAGACTCCATGCAGCAGAATTACAATGGGTAGGGGTTGAGAAGTACTTGTCGGTAGAAAAACACTAATGTCTCCCCGGCCCCGCAGATTAGGGGTTTTGACTGTGACATAGTGCATTCCTTCCTGCGAAAAACGAGGATCAGACACTTCGAGCGTTCGGAAGGGGGGCGCCATGGGGATGTCATAAAAGTGAAAACGCAAACGATATATAACAAGGTAGCCTATGGCGGGTACCACAGGCTATATTGTTATTATAACTCCAGATCGAGCTGAGTTCGTAGCAAATCGTCCAGGGTATCGCGTCGCCGGACCAGGCGGGCTTCCCCTTCGTCGATAAGTACTTCGGCGGGTCGGTAGCGGGCGTTGTAGTGTGAACTCATCGTGAAGCCATAAGCTCCCGCGTTAAGAAAAGCCAGTATATCGCCGGGCCGCACTTCGGGTAGTTCGCGGTCGGTCGCGAAGGTATCGGTTTCGCAAATGTAGCCTACCACGTCGTAGTTGCCGATGGCTCTATCGGGGTTAGAAAGATTGAGAATGTGATGATACGCCCCGTACATCATAGGGCGAATGAGGTGATTGAGGCCTGAATCCACGTGGACAAAATCGCGGGCCGGATCTTCCTTAATGACCGTGGCTTGTACCAGTAGTTGGCCGCACTCGCTCACCAGGTACTTGCCCGGCTCGAACCACAGCTGTAATTCACGGCCGTATTTTTGGCAAAAATTCTGAAAACCACGGGTGATTTCGGCGCCCAGTTTCTGCATATCTGTGGTGGTGTCGCCTGGTTTGTAGGATACTTTGAAGCCACCACCTAAATCGATGATTTGCAAGTCCGGGAAGCGCATAGCGGCTTTGAATATCACCTCCGCTGCCTGCAAAAAGGCTTCGGCCTCTTTGATATCAGAACCCGTATGCTGGTGCAGGCCAATGATTTTGAGGTTATAGCGCTCAACTATACTCAATATATCATCCAGCAATAACACAGAGATTCCGAATTTCGAGTCGCTGTGACCGGTCATGATCTTGGCGTTGCCACCCGCCGCCACGTTGGGCTTAAGCCGAATCAGGCAAGGTTGTGAATCACCGTAGTTCTGCCCGAACCATTCGAGTAGAGGCAGACTATCTACATTGATTTTGGCGCCTGCTTCAACCGCCTCACGTACCTCTTCAAATGGTACCCCACTGGGGGTAAAGGTGACCTGCTCTGGCGCATATCCCGCCAGGAGAGCCATTTGCATTTCTCCCATCGACACCACGTCGATTTCAACGCCCAGTTTCCGCATGAGCCGCAAAATGGCCAGATTGGTGTTGGCCTTGCATGCGTACTTAATCCGCATGTCGACATCGGCGAAGGCATCTTGTAAACTCTTTACCTGCCGGCGGATAATACTGCCATCGTACACGTAAAGTGGAGTACCGTATTTTTTTGCGAGATCTATATAGGTAGTAGCGGACATTTCAAGTCGGTTGTTGGAATATTAAATTTTTGAGAGAACTCAGATTTAAGCAGATTGAGCTTCTTATCCGTACTCTTCCAGATACTGCGCCATTTCGCGCTGAATCCTTTGGGCTTCCTCTTTGGCTTTCTCAGCGAAATCATCTCCGTTACTGGCGAAGAGAATGCTGCGCGAAGCGTTGACCAGTAGGCCGCATTTCTTGTTCATACCGTGTCGCGATACTTCCTCCAGGCTGCCGCCTTGTGCTCCGACGCCCGGCACCAGCAGAAAATGGTCAGGTACTATCCGGCGAATGTGGCTGAGTGCGTCGGCTTGGGTAGCCCCTACTACATACATCAGGCGGTCGGAGCCTGCCCAGTTTTGGGAGGTAGTCAGTACGTGCTCATACAGAGGTTTGCCATCCACCAGCAAGCGTTGAAAATCGTCTCCACCGGGGTTGGAGGTGAGCGCCAGCAGGATTACCCATTTATTTTTGTATTCCAGAAAAGGCTCCACCGAATCGTGACCCATGTAGGGCGCGACGGTTACGGCGTCAAAATCCAGACCTGCCGCTGACACATCGAAGAAGGTCCTGGCGTACAGGCCGGAAGTGTTGCCGATGTCGCCTCGTTTGGCATCCGCAATCGTAAAGTGAGATTCAGGGATGTAGTTCAGGGTTTTTCGCAAACTTTCCCAGCCTTTCGGCCCCTGTGCTTCGTAAAAAGCGATATTGGGTTTGTAGGCCACACAATAATCGGCAGTTGCGTCGATAATAGCTTTATTAAAAGCGAAGACCGGGTCTTCCTCCGATCTCAAATGGAAAGGAATTTTCCTGATATCGGTGTCCAGACCTACGCAGAGGTAGGATTTTTTTGCTTTAATCTGTAAAAAAAGTTCTTCGGAAGTCATAAGAGCGGAAATAATGAGGCGAAATTACGACCTCTCCCGATAGATTCATAAATTTGCCACCCAGAACAGAAACGGCAAGTACCCATTCTAATCATCAATAGCCAAAAACATATGCTGATTCGAGAAACGTCCATTGCGGGATTGGTCGAGATTTTTCCCCGAATTTTTGAGGATGAACGAGGAGCGTTTTTTGAGTCCTACAACCGGGAGGCTTTCGAGAAAGCGGGAATTCCGGCCCATTTTGTGCAAGACAACCAGTCTTTCTCAATCAAAGGTGTACTGCGGGGCCTGCACTTTCAAAATGCCCCTTTTGCTCAGGGCAAGCTGGTACGGGTCATTACAGGGCGCGTCATCGATGTCGCGGTTGACATCCGTCCCGAATCCCAGACCTTCGGTCAATACGAGTTGTTTGAACTGGATGCGAAACGCAACAACATGGCCTATATTCCAGAGGGTTTTGCGCACGGATTTGCAACCCTGGAAGATTCCATATTTAGCTACAAGTGCACCAATCTTTACAATAAATCCTGTGAATCAGGCATTATCTGGAACGACCCAACGCTGAATATTGACTGGGGGGTGAAAGATCCCATCGTTTCGGAAAAGGACGTGGAACTACCTGCTTTCAAAGACCTGTTCGCGAAGCAGCTTTCCTAGTCAACGTCCGCCCAAACCGTGATCAACCGCCTTTACGACACTTCACTCAGTCTTCTTACCGACCTCTACCAGCTTACGATGGCGTACGGCTACTGGAAGTCGGGCAAGGCCGAACAGCAGGCGGTATTTAACCTGTATTTCAGAAAGCATCCGTTCGAGGGAGGTTTTACAGTGGCTTGCGGACTGAGCAGCGCAATCAGCTATCTCAACGAATACGGTTTCTCCGGCAAAGACATCAAGTACCTGCGCACCCTCACGGGCAGCGACGGGCAGCCACTTTTCGAAGAAGGCTTTCTGGAGTACCTCAAAAACCTTAGTTTCAAATGTGACGTGGCTGCGGTACCGGAGGGGACCGTGGTTTTTCCCAATGAACCGCTATTGCGCATAACGGGTCCGATTCTGCAATGCCAGTTACTGGAAACTCCCTTGCTCAACCTCATTAATTTTCAAACGCTCATTGCTACTAAGGCGGCCCGTATGCGGCTGGTGGCGCCGCATGACGCACTACTGGAATTTGGCCTTCGGCGCGCGCAGGGGCCCGACGGCGGCATGACGGCCAGCCGTGCGGCCTACATCGGCGGCTTCGACGCTACGTCCAACGTACTGGCAGGCAAGCTTTACGGTATTCCGGTCAAGGGTACTCACGCCCATAGTTGGGTTATGTCCTTTGAAGATGAATTAACGGCTTTTGAGACATACGCCAGGTACTTGCCGAATAATGTGACGCTTTTGGTCGATACTTACGACACGATTCAGGGGGTAAAAAATGCGATAATCGTGGGGCAGCAACTCCGGGCGCGTGGTCACGACCTGGGGGGAATCCGGCTCGATTCCGGGGATTTAGCCTATTTCAGTATCGAAGCACGTAAGCTGCTGGATGCTGCCGGCTTTGAAAGAACATCCATTGTCGCCAGCAATGACCTCGACGAGTACATCATGGCCAGTTTGAAAAATCAAGGGGCAAAAATCAACGTCTGGGGAGTAGGTACCAAACTCGTCACCGCCTACGACCAGCCCGCGTTGGGCGGCGTTTATAAACTTGCCGCGCTTGAAAATGAAGATGGTTCGTGGGAGAATAAAGTCAAGCTTTCGGAACAAACCATCAAGACTTCTACGCCGGGAATTCAGCAAGTGCGGCGTTACCAGAACGCCAGGGGCTTTGTGGCTGACATGATCTTTGATGTGCGCGATGAAACGATTGGTGAAAAAGTGACGATGATCGATCCCTATGATTTTACCAGACAACGTACTTTCAATGGGCAATATGAATATGAGGATCTTCTCCAGACAGTCTTTCTCGCTGGAAAACAACAATATCAGATTCCGCCGATCGAAGAAATAAAGATTCGAGTTCAGCAACAACTCGCTCAATTGCATGAAGGTACCAGGCGTTTTGTCAACCCTCATACCTATCCGGTCGGTCTTGAGAAAAAACTTTTTGACGCAAAAACCGCTTTGATTCTGAAACTTCGTGGCGGGGAGTGAGTTTACTTTTAAGTACCAAAGTACCAAAGTACCAAAGTGGCTGGTGAACAAATAACTAAATAAATCAACGGCAATTCAAAGATCATACAACAGCGTGGGTAGCCCCGTCAATAATTCGACAAAAAAAGCTGCCATTGTCGGCGCGGGCATCGCTGGTATCGCCTCGGCGATTCGCCTGGCCGTAAAAGGCTATCGCATAGATGTTTATGAAGGGAATTCCTATCCCGGTGGCAAGCTTTCTTCCCTGACAATGGCCGGTTATCGCTTCGATGCCGGTCCCTCGCTTTTTACGATGCCGAAGTTGGTGGACGATTTATTCGTTTTGGCGGGCAGGCAGCCGACCGATTATTTTCAGTATCAAAAACTACCCGAAACCTGCCGCTATTTTTACGAAGATGGTACCCGCTTCGTGGCCGATGCTGAACCGGAAGCTTTGGCCCGTACCATTGAAAAGTACCTTGGAGAACCCGCCGAAAATGTCCTTGCGCATCTGCGGGATAGTGCGGTGAAGTACGAGGTGACCGAAAAGCTTTTCCTGCATCGCTCACTGCATAAACTAGGTACTTATTTCAACAGCGATGCTCTGAAAGGCTACCGAAACCTGCACAAACTTGACGCTTTTCGCAGCATGAGCGCGGCCAACGCGAGCCGATTTTCTGATCCGCGCGTGGTACAGCTATTCAACCGCTACGCTACCTACAACGGCTCCGACCCTTATCAGACGCCCGCGACCATGAATATTATTCCTCATCTGGAATACAATATCGGAGCGTTTTTTCCCAAAGGTGGGATGGTCTCGATCACCAATAATCTGGTTAGGCTGGCGGAAGACTTAGGGGTAAAGTTTCACTTTAATTGCCCGGTAGAAAAGCTTTTAAACAAAGGAAAATATATTTCGGGCATACAGGTCAAGGGGGAAAAGCTGGACTACGACCTCGTGATCAGCAACATGGATGTAGTCAACACTTTCCGCAAACTACTGCCGGAGGCCCGACAACCCGAGCGGGTACTTCGGCAGCCTAAATCGAGTTCAGCGCTTATTTTTTACTGGGGAATAAAAAAGCAATTTTCTGAACTCGGCCTGCACAATATATTTTTCAGCCGGCATTACCCCACTGAGTTTCAATACTTATTCCAGAAGAAAACCATTCATCACGATCCGACGGTTTATATCAATATTACTTCAAAATACGAGCCCGAAGACGCGCCAGCGGGCAGTGAAAACTGGTTTGTGATGGTGAATGCTCCCGCCAACGATGGCCAGGACTGGGACGCGTTCATCGCCGAAACGCGCCAAAACATCCTGACCAAACTGAGCCATCAACTAGGTGAAAATATTGAAAATTTGATCGAGGCAGAAGACACGCTCGACCCGCGCCTGATCGAGAGCCGAACGTCGAGTTCTCAGGGAGCTTTGTACGGCAATAGCTCCAACAATCGTTTTGCCGCTTTCCTGCGCCACGCCAACTTCTCGCGGCAGTTCAGCAACCTGTACTTCGTCGGTGGCAGCGTTCATCCGGGCGGGGGAGTACCTTTATGTTTGCTTTCGGCCAAGATTGCTACGGAAATGGTGTGATGATTTTTTTGCGAGAACAATACCTGGCTCTCTTACAATATCCAGCTAAGAATTTACATTTTACAATCCCTCAATTCGTGAAATTTCTGAAAAGCCTATTTAAGTACCTGCTGGTACTGATAGTCGTGGTCGCCGCAGGAATATTTATTTTCGTCAAAACCGCCCCGCAATTCGGCCGCCCACCCGAAGGAAAGCGACTGGCGAGGGTTGAGGCTTCGCCGCAATACCACGATGGTACTTTTGTGAATCCAATTCATACTTCAATGGACATGCCCGTGGATTCGATGTTCAGTACGCTGAAAGAATTCATGACGGCCAAGAACACCCGACCGGATCAGCCGCTGCCCGTCGACTTCTCAATCAAAAAG
This sequence comes from uncultured Persicitalea sp., assembly GCA_964500445.1. Classification (GTDB taxonomy): domain Bacteria; phylum Bacteroidota; class Bacteroidia; order Cytophagales; family Spirosomataceae; genus Persicitalea. The sequence continues at coordinate 42,559 of CAZCOG010000039.1, forward strand.
CCCGATCCCGATACTTTGGTGCATATTACCTGGTTTGGCCATTCGGCGGTATTGCTGGAAATTGAGGGCAAGCGTATTCTTCTTGATCCAATGCTGGGTCCTTCGGCGTCGCCTGTTCCGTTTTTTGCCAAACGCTTCGCCTACCGTGAGCCGATTGATTTTGCGCAGTTTGTGAAAATCGATGCGGTAGTTATTTCACACGATCATTATGATCATCTGGATTATGAATCAATCCAAAAGCTCAATCCCAACGTGGGCCATTTCTACGTGCCATTGGGCGTAGGTGGCCACCTCGAACGCTGGGGCGTCGATAGCGCCAAAATTACGGAGCTCGACTGGTGGGAATCTGCCACAGGGGCTGGGCTTACCTTCACGGCGACGCCGCAACGTCACTTTTCGGGCCGGGGCCTGACCGACCGTAACAGTACGCTTTGGGCGTCGTGGGTAGTTGAAGGTAGTTCGCACAAAATTTATTTCAGCGGCGATGGCGGCTATGGTCCGCATTTCAAGGAAATCGGCCAACGATTCGGGCCGTTTGACCTGGCGATGATCGAGTGCGGACAATACAATGTAAAGTGGAAGGACATCCACCTGCTGCCCGAACAAACCATGCAGGCATTTCTGGATTTGAAAGGTAAAGTACTGATGCCCATTCACTGGGGAGCCTTCAATCTGGCGGTACATCCGTGGACGGAGAGCGTCGAGCGACTAAATCGCGCCAATAAAACGGGCGTTTTCATAGCGACGCCAACCATTGGGACGCGGTACCCCGTGGGGACGAAACAAGCTACCCCACACTGGTGGGAACCTTTGGTTGAATTACAGTAGACAGACCAGCTATAAAACATAGTATTATAACGGGTAAAAATATTTAATTTCAGGTTTTTAACGAAAAACCAATCATTGAATGAATATGAATAAGCTAACTCTTGTCGTCAATTGCCTAATAATCTTCGCGCTTTCCGGATCGAGTTTGTACGCCGGGACTTCGGATGTGACCCAGTTTCAGGTGAGTCGGGTCGATACGGCTAATTACATGGAATACGCGGGCAAATACAAAATGCAGGGAACGCCCTTCGAATACGTTGAGCTTACCGCCAAAGACGGAAAATTGCATTATGTGGCGGGGGAGTATCGGGGCGAATTGAAGCCCAAAACGATCAAAGACGAGTTCGATGCCAACGGGCAGGCTACGGTCAAATTCACGCGCGACACCAACGGCATGGTCAATGGGATGGGTCTGAATGCTCAGGGAGAGAATTTCTCGGGAACCCGGGAAATGTCGGAAATGGGAATCAGTTCATACGTCGGCAAGTACAAAATGGAGGGATTACCCTTCGAGTACATCGAACTTTCTGACAAATCAGGCAAACTACATTATGTTGCCGGCGAATACCGGGGCGATTTAACAGCGCTTTCGGGTAAAGATCAGTTCGACGCCAACGGACAGGCCGCGGTCAATTTCACGCGCGATGCTTCCAATAATATAAGTACCATGGTGGTAAATATCCAGGGGAAAAATTACATAGGAAAACGCGAAGCGGCTGCCAACAGTATAGAGGCGTATGTGGGAAAGTACAAAATGGAAGGGCTTCCTTTCGAGACGATGGAAATTAAAACCTCGGATGGCAAATTGCTTATCAACGCCATGGGCGAAGAGGGCGAATTAACCCCACTTTCGGCTCCTGACCAATTCGATGCAGCCGGTCGGGCTACCCTGAAATTCAAGCGTAGTGCTGACGGACATATAACGGGTGTGACGCTCGATGCTCAGGGACAAAGTTTTGGCGGCGTTAAGCAATAAGATTGAGCTAGGAAGCTGCGGGAACGGATTTTGTAGCGATTATTTCTATAAAAGTAAATATTTTCCCACAGTTGAAATCTGTTAAAAATGAAGACGAATATCTCGATTGCCCTACTGTTCTTTATAGCGCTTACGCTGGGAGCTTGTTCCAGCAAAATGACTTTTCAGGATTCTTCGGTAGTTCCGGCTGCCTCCGGTGATGTGAAAGTCAAGAAAGATAAGAACAACAACTACCAGATCACAGTCAATGTCGCTAATCTGGCTGAACCAAAAAAACTAACTCCCTCCCGTAATGTCTACATTGTCTGGATGGATTCAGACCGGAGCATAACGAAGAAACTAGGTCAAATCAAAGTTGGCTCAGGCATGTTTTCGAAGGCCCTGACGGGAGAGATCAACGTGACTGAGGCAGAGAAGCCGGATAGGGTGTTTATTACAGCAGAAGATAACGCTGATACCATGAGCCCCAGCACGGAAGTCGTACTTACGACCGGACGCTAAACTACCCTGATTAATTTTCAACATCCCGAAAGTACTTTTCGCTTTCGGGATGTTTTTTTATGGAGAAGTACAGCTCACGCCAGTAGTAAACGCTGAGAGCCAGCAGAAAAACTACCGCCAATATCGAACCTTCAAAGCCGAAAGTACCCCCCGAAAGCCAAGCCGGGGGGAGCGGCTTGAAACGAATGAAACTATACACGTTGAAGCCGCTCACATTGAAATCGAAAAAGCCCGCCTGCACAAAATTCCAGCCCCAGTGAAAACCGGTGCAGACCCATATATTGCGGTATTTGAGATAGAGTAGCCCCAGCACAAGTCCGGCCAGAAAAATGTTGGCGGCCCCGATCCAGGCAAAATCAGGGTTAGCAAAATGAAGTACAGAAAATAGCAAAGAACTCACAATCAACCCTGCTCGATCGCCGAAATAATGGGTGATAGTGGCTAGCAGAAAGCCTCGGCTCATAATTTCTTCAGACCAGCTCTGGAAGAAAAAAAGTACCAGTAAACCGCTGAATTGTTTCCCATTGAATACCGTCCCGGTGAGGTTGATTTTTTGTAAAACCAGAAGGATGGCGAATCCTGCGGCAATAAGTACTACACTTATACCAAAACCTTTGCCTAAATCGCCAAACAGATTTTTCCAGGTCAAACCCATTTCGGCGAACGAACGCCTGAAAATGTACTTCCGCATTACGAAAAAAGCGGTCAGAAAAGCTACGTTCTGCGGCAGGTACTCTGTGAGCGTTTCCCAGTATGGATCATTATGGTGCGCTACCGAAGGGTTGGAAAAGATGTCGATGCCGAATACTTTGAATACCCCGGCAAAGGAAATAATCACCAGAAATGATAGGGCCGCAAACGTCAGGATTTCCAGCAGCGTCCAGCCTAGTTTGATCAGGAAAGTTTTTATCATAAGAGAAAGGTGTAGTCTGATACGGTCCGCAAACTTCCCGAAAGTTGAAAAACTTTCGGGAAGTTATCTACGTGGAGCGAGTACCGAAATCAGAAACCCGGTCAGGAACAGCACCATCGTGCCAAATACAATGGCAAGATACGCATGGAACGGGCTGGCGTACTCCCGCATTTCTCCATCGGTCCAGAAAATCGGCGAAAGACTCATCCACAGGATCAGCAGTACACCCAGTACTACCCCGACTATCGCACCTTTACGATTTATTTTTTCTACAAAGGCACCTAACAAAAATAGTCCCAACATCCCGCCGCTAAATACCGAAGCCAGTTTCCACCAGGCATCCAGCGCACTTTTGACATTGATCATCGCGAAGGCGATGCCAATACCCAGAGCGCTTATGATAAACGTCGTAAGGTAAAGTACCCGCATAGCCGCTTTTTCGGAGAGTTCCGTTTTGGAAAAACGCTGAAAATAATCTACCAGAATAACCGTAGATGAACTGTTGATACTGGTAGAAATGGTACTCATACCTGCCGCGAAAATAGAGGCGATCAAAAGCCCGGTAAGACCGGGAGGCAACACATTCACGATGAAAAAGGGAAAGACGCGGTCGCTTTTGGCAATATCCCGTAGTTCGGCGGGCAGCGCATCGGGAATGGCAGTATAGTACGAAAACAGCGATGTGCCGATAAGGAAAAACAGCATTGAAACGGGGACGTACAGCATTCCGCCCCAGAGCGCCGATCGCTTGGCTTCGGCGTCGGAGCGGGAGGCCATGTAGCGTTGTACGTAGTTCTGGTCGATACCGTAGTTTTGAAGGTTTATGAAAACCCCATAAATGAGCACTACCCAAAAAGTGGACTCGGTGAGGCTACTCCCAAAACTACCCAGACTGAATTTATCATTTTCAAGCGCAATGGTCATGATTTGCCCCGGCCCTTCGGGCATGGAAAAAGCAATGTAAATCAGACAAACCAGCGCTCCGCCGATCAGGACGATGCCCTGAATGGCATCGGTCCACATGACCGCCTGTATCCCGCCCAGCAATGAGTAGCCCATCACGACAAGTCCGGTAATGGCAATAATGGTGAGAATATCCCAGCCAAACAGGGCATTGACGGGCAGCGCCAGCAGGTACAGAATGGTACCAATGCGCATGAGCTGTGTCAGCAGGTAACAGGCCGACACGTATACCCGAGCCCACAGTCCAAACTTGGTTTCCAGAAAAACGTAGGCCGACGGACTATTCAATTTCCGGTAGAGTGGCACAAAAAATTGCACCGCCATCAGTGACGCTACCGGAATGGAAAGGCTGAAAACGAAGGCATTCCAGTTGGATTGGTAGGCATTTCCCGGCAATCCCAAAAAACTAATGCTGCTGACAAAAGTCGCAAAAATCGACATGGTTACCACCCAGGTCGGGAAGTTGCTATTGCCCAGCGTAAAAGTGGAAGCCGATTTGTCTTTGGAATAAAAAGAAGCGCCAAAAAGGGTAATACCACCCATATAAATCAGAAAAACAATGAGGTCGAGGGTTTGCATTTTTTGGTGGCAGTGTTTTCCAGGGAATACCGGGGTGCAAAAATTTTAATAATTGAGCAAGTAAGCGAAGCTAGTAATCCATTTTTTTAGATACTTAGGTACTTAGGTACTTAGGTACTTAGGTACTTAGGTACTTAGGTACTTAGCGGGGCGCCGGCAGCGGCCGACCGTCCGAGGCGTACTTAGGCACTTTTTCACAGCTTGATAAAAATCTTTCGTTTGTACAAAATGTAGGCTGGGATGAAATTTACTGCTGTGAAGGCGAGCGCGTAAGTCATACTTGCAAATTTTGGGGCAACCCAGGCCGTGATCATTGTATTGACGGTCAGTTCATTGAGTGGTTGACCATCAAAGTGGATACCGTAAAAGAAAAGTGCGAAAATGTCCGCCAGAACATAGACGGTAATGGCATTGGCCCCAAAAATGATACCCACGCCCGTTCCTTTCCTGCGGCCCAAAATATCGACGACGAAGTAGAGTGCTCCCAGTAGCAGCGCGGCGAAACCGGACGTGAGCAGCACGAACGAACTCGTCCATAATCCTTCGTTGAGCGGGAAAGCCAGACTCCACAGATACCCAAGTACCGAGGACAACAAACCTGCGGTCATCAGGTAGTTGACCTTTTCGTTAGGGGAGTACTTGCTCAGCAGCAGTCTTCCGACCAGCATTCCGGTAATGCCCGTTACCGTAGCGGGGAAAGTACTCAGGATGCCTTCGGGGTCCCAGTTACCTTGCCACATCCGGCCCGGAAGTAGTTGCTGATCGATCCACGCCGCCAGATTGACACCCGGTTCGAGCATTACTTCTCCCACGCCGGGAGTAGGAATCAGATTCATCGCCAGCCAGTAGGCAACAAGGATTATTGCCCCGATCCAGGCTTGTTGCTGCCAGTTGGTATGTAGGAAAAGCAACCCGCAGAAGAGGAAAACGAAAGCGATGCGATGTAGCGTCCCCGTCCAGCGGGCATCCGCAAAATCGAAGTCAGGCATCAGGTTTAAAAACATACCCACCACAAAAATTTTCAATGCCCGAACGATGATTTTGCGATGCAGGTCGGCTTTGGGGGCATTTTGCGCTAAGCGCCGGGAATAGGCCAACGCGATGGAAACCCCAATGACAAACAGGAATATTGGGGCAATCAAATCTGTAAATGTCAGCCCGTTCCAGGCGGTATGGTGAAGCGGGGGGTACACATAGGTTTCCAAACCGGGAAAGTTGACGGTGATCATGGCTGCTATGGTGAAGCCGCGCAGGGCATCCAGCGAAATCAGCCGTTGGGAGATGTTGCCCATTTTTGTTTTTTCAGGAGAAATAGATCGAGGGTGTCTTCTGTGTTCAGTAGTCGTTTTAATACGCCAAACGGTAGTATAAGGGCTAATGGGATAGGTTGATAATGAAAAATTGCCGGGAGCAGATTCTTAGGCTCAATCATCTAATTCTCTTAATAAAATATACTTTTAAAATCTGGTAATCAATTCTTTATGAAGAACTCTGCGCTGATTTTTTTCTCATTGTTACTAATGTTTGGTTGTAGTTATCCTAGCGAGGAAAAAATTACCGGGAAAAGTGAATTAGCCGTCTACTGGAAAGTGATCAGTAATTTTGCCGGAGAAAATGATGAATTCGATGCAAGATTTTTTATCAAGAATAATGGCAAGGATGAACTGAATGACAAGGATTGGGCCATTTTCTTCAATATGGCACCTCGCCCTATTTTGGCGAATAAAGTTTCCCAGCCCGCTCGGGTCGAGCACATCAACGGCGACTGGTACAAAATGGTACCTGAGCGTAGTTTTTCACTCGCACCCGGCGACTCAATTGAGGTGCGGTACACGGGCACCGAAGGCGTGATCAAAGAAACCGACGCTCCGCTCGGGCTCTATGTCGTTTACTACGACGAAGCGGGGAAGCAAAAAAACATTGAGCAAATTGGCGACGCTATCGTCCAGCCTTTTACCAGCATGGAGCAAATGCTCCGTGGCAAAGCGGACCTAAAACCCCTGCCTTCTGCTTCACAACGCTATTCCGATAACCTCATGCTTCGTCCGCTTGCCGAAGACGAACTACTAAAAATCATCCCTTCGCCCGTGCGCCTGGTAAAAAGTACTGGTACGTATAGACTGGATGGTAAGAAAAAGATTGGATTTGGGAACGGACTGGAAAACGAAGCCAATTTTCTGAGTAAGCGGCTGGAAGAGATTACCAAGGTGAAAGTCGGCACAGGTAGTGTCGAGGATAATGCAACTGGAATTGTCCTGAGAATCGGGAAGGTCGCCGTGAATGGCATCGATAAAGAAGCCTATCGGCTCGATATTTCTGAAAAGGGAATCCTGATCGAAGGCTCCGATGCGGCGGGTGTTTTTTACGGAATTCAAAGTTTGCTGGCGCTAATTCCTTTTGAAGCCTACGGTAAGAATGCTGTTGAATTGCAGGCCATGAAAATCGAAGATGCCCCGCGCTTCCACACGCGGGGCTTACACGTGGATGTAAGCCGAAATTTCCAGACGAAGGAAACAATCCTGCGGACGCTGGATTTGATGGCTGCTTATAAATTGAATCATTTCCTGCTTTATACTACTGAGGACGAAGGGTGGCGGCTGGAAATAGAAGGTTTGCCCGAGTTGACGGATGTTGGCGGACAGCGGCAACATACATTGGACATGAACGCCCCGGTACTGCATCCGGCCTACGGATCAGGGCCAATTGCCTACGAAGTTGGCAAGCATGGCAGCGGCTACTATACCAAGGCCGATTTTGTGGAAATCCTGAAATACGCCGCGGCCCGCCATATCAAAGTCATTCCCGAATTGAATTTGCCGGGTCACGCCCTTGCCGCCATTAAGGCAATGGAAGCTCGCTACGAGCGGCTGATGAAAGAAGGCAAAGAAAAAGAAGCCAACGAGTATCGGCTCATTGACCCCGACGATAACTCAAAGTACCTTTCGGCTCAGGGCTACAAGAATAATGTAGTAAGCGTAGCGCGGGAATCTACCTACCATTTTTACGAAAAGGTAGTAGACGAAATGGCTAAAATGTACCAGCAAGCGGGCCTGAAGATGGATGTAATCCACGCAGGCGGCGACGAAGTACCCGAAGGCGCCTGGACGGCTTCACCCCTGGCGGCTAAACTACTGAAAGAAAATCCTGCTATCAAAGACCCCAAAAATTTGCAGGCTTATTTCTTTGAAAAACTACTGGGTCGGATGAAGAAAAGAGGATTGACCGTTCACGGTTGGGAGGAAGTGGCTTTGCTCAAAACGGCAGATGGCAGCTACCAGCCCAATGCCACTTTTGCCGACGGCAGCGTAGTACCCTACATCTGGAACAATCTGTTCGACTACAAAGACTTGGGCTACCGTCTGGCTAATGCGGCCTATCCCGTAATCCTCTGCAATGTCTCCAATTTTTATTTCGATATGTCTTACAACAACGACCCCAAAGAGCCCGGCTTGTATTGGGCGGGCTTCGTCGATACCCGCGACAATTGGGAGTTCGCACCCTACAACATGTTCAGCACGACGGAGGAGACTAATTTTGGAAAAAAATTAGATGTCAGCAAAGACTTCGCCGGAATGGAAAAACTCCGCCCGGATGCCCGGAAGAATATCATTGGCGTGGAAGCCCAGTTGTGGGGCGAAACCGTGAAAGGCCGCGCCATGCTGGAGTACCTGATGCTACCCAAACTCATGGGCTTTGCCGAAAGTGCCTGGGCCCAGGCCCGCGACTGGGAAGATATGCCACCGGGCGAAAATCGCAAAAAAAGGGTAGGAGAGGCGTGGAATCTTTTTGCCAATACCCTGGCAGTTAGAGAACTTCCCCGACTGGCCTTTTTCAATGGTGGCTACAACTATCGCATCCCGCTTCCCGGTGCTATCATCGAAAATGGCTTGCTTAAAGCTAATGTCGCGCTTCCCGGTCTGCGTATTTTTTATACTACCGATGGCACCGAGCCCACCTTGAAATCCGCTGAATATTCAGCACCGGTTAAAATTTCCGGTCCGGTAAAATTGAAAGCCTTTGACAAAGCCGGACGTTCCGGCAGAACCGCCATAGTTCAGGCCCAATAAGCGCTTTAAAATAGACTGTAAATATAAATTTCAACCCTCCACTGAATGCAGCGTAACCCGTTTCTCGTTTTCCTTATTCTCCTCATTTTCTTTGTCATTTCGTTTCTCAGTAACATCCTGGGACCCATTATTCCTGATATTGTCGAGAGTTTCGATTTGAGTTTGGGGTTAGCGGGATTCATGCCCTTTGCCTTCTTCGTTTCCTACGGAGTAATGTCGATCCCTGCGGGAATTTTGGTAGAAAAATACCGGGAGAAAAAAATACTACTTTGGGCGTTTACGACTGCTTTTGCCGGAGCGTTGTTGTTTGCATTTATGCCAAGTTTTGGCATCTCATTGTTATCCTTGTTCCTGATTGGCATCGGCATGGCCATGCTGCAGGTTGTGATCAACCCACTTTTACGCGTGGCGGGTGGCGAAAGGCAATTTGCCTTCAACTCAGTACTGGGACAGCTGGCTTTTGGCGCTGCATCGTTCCTGAGTCCTTACTTATATAGCTATCTGGTAACGAATGTTCACTCGGGCAGTGAGTCGGCGATCATCCGGCTTTTCGATTCGCTGGTACCCGAAAATCTGAAATGGGTATCCCTGTACTGGGTGTTCGCACTCATTGCTCTGGCGATGGTTGTCGTAATCCGGTTCGTTAAATTCCCGACGGTAGAATTGAAAGAGGACGAAAAAATAGATACGGGACGGGCTTTCCGGGAACTACTGGCCAACCGCAAAGTACTTTTATTTTTCCTGGGGATTTTCGCCTACGTGGGCACCGAACAGGGCATTGCCAACTGGATGGTAAAATTCCTGCAAACCTACCACGGAGTCGATCCGGCCACGAGTGGAGCAACCGTCATCTCCAATTTCTGGGGACTGCTGACCATCGGCTGCCTTTTGGGGCTGGTACTTTTAAAACTATTTGATAGTCGGAGGGTCTTGATGCTGTTTACTGCCGGAGCCATTGCGTCGCTGCTGGCCGCATTATTCGGTAGTTTGGCAATCGCCGTTGTCGCTTTTCCATTGGCGGGATTTTTTGCCTCAGTCATGTGGTCCATCATCGTCTCGTTGGCGCTCAATTCGGTACCCAACCACCACGGTACTTTCTCAGGTATTCTTTGTAGCGGCATCGCCGGTGGAGCGGTGGTGCCGCTCATCATCGGCGGACTGGCCGAATGGCTAGGGCTACGGCTGGCCATGCTGTTTGTTTTGATTACGCTGGGGTACATTTTCAGCATTGGCCTCTGGGCAAAGCCGATCGTTACGAATGAAACCGTGAGATTTGCCGAATTATTCAAAAAAAAGAAATAAACAATTTGATGCAATAATCAGATAGCCAAACATTTGCGTCTATAATAAATGTATAAAATCATCCTGCTTATCGACTTTGCGGAAGAGTACAGCAAGAGTTTGCTGAAAGGAATATCAGCGTACTCGCGCGATCATGGCCCCTGGGTTTTCTGCCGGATGCCACTGTACCACCGTGAAACGATGGGGCTGGACGGCATTCTCAAATGGGCACAGGAATGGGGAGCGGATGGGATCGTCGGGCAACTGTACAACGACGAGGATATTGGGAGGATCGTGAAATCGGGTATCCCGATCATTGCTCAGGATTTTAAGGAACGCTTCAAAGAAATACCGAATATTACGGGTGCTTACCGCGAAACCGGGCAGATGGCGGCCGACTATTTTCTCAAAAAAGGATTTCAGCATTTTGCCTTCTACGGGTTCAGCGATATTGTCTGGTCGCGGGAAAGAGCCGAAGGTTTTGAGGAACGAATCGCAGCCTCGGGGCACGCCGTTGAGTACTTTGAACACCGGAAGGCCCGATCGAGCGAATTGTGGTACTACAAGCCCAGTTCGCTAAGCCAATGGCTCAAATCACTGCCGAAGCCTGTTGCCCTATTGGCTTGTGACGACAATCAGGGCCAGCATATCACAGAAGCTTGCCGCCTGGCGGGTTTTCGCATTCCCGAAGAAGTCGCGGTACTTGGAGTAGACAACGATGTGATGTTGTGTGAGCTATCGGACCCACCGCTTTCCAGCATTGCACTCGACGTGGAAAAAGGAGGGTACGATGCGGCCAAACTTCTCCATCAAATGATTCGGGACGGTAAAACCGAAGCGTATGATATCGTAGTTAAGCCCACGCAAATCATCACCCGCCATTCTACGGATATTTATGCCACCAACGATACCTGCATCGCTACTTCCCTGAAATACATCCACCAGAATTCCGACCGGAATCTACAGGTCGACGAGGTGGTCAAGCAAGTACCTCTGTCGCGCCGCGCCCTGGAAAAGCGATTTCAGGCCATTACGGGCTATCCGGTGTATAAGTACATCTTCAATCTGCGCATCCAGAAATTTACCCAAAAACTCCTGGATACCGATATGTCCATTTTCGAAATTGCGCTGGATATGGGCCTGACCGACAGCAAGAACATCGCCCGACAATTTCGGCAAGTGAAGGGTTGCACGCCCATCGAGTACCGGAAACGGTACCTGGCCGGCAAGTGATAGAGCTTCCCATCGATATTTGAGTTTTGGTTTTGGACTGATTTTTTTAAAGGCAGGTACTTTTCAGATTCCACAACTCAAATTCCAACCAACCATGAAAACCAAATTACTTCCCGGTCTGCTGCTGGGAGCTTCACTGTTCACTTTCACTTCCTGTGAAGACCATCGCCTTAGTCCCGATGCCAGTTTTCCGGAGCGCATTGAGTTTTTTGCCGAGCGGCAGTATCCCGAGGGAATTGCTTACTCACAAAAGCTCGATCGATTCATTATAACCTCGCTGACTCAGGGCAAAATAGGCATGGTAAGTACAGACGGAAAGTACGAAGACCTGGTTTCTGACCCGGCACTCATTAGCGGCGTTGGCGTTAAGGTCGCCGACAACCGCATTTTTGTGGCCAATAGTGATAACGGGGTGTCGAGCAAAAGTACTCCCGCTACGGCGGCTCAAACGGCAGAACTTCTGGTATTTAACATCGACTCGCGGAGTTTGGAACGCCGTGTGGACCTCGATGACCTGTTGCCAGGAGCCAGACATTTTGCCAATGACCTGGCTTTGAGCCCCGATGGCACAGTGTACATTACAGACTCATTTTCGCCGGTTATTTATAAAGTAACTGCCGACGGTACAGCCAGTATTCTGGTTCGCGACGATGTGCTGTTTTCCAGTCCTATGTTCGGGCTTAATGGCATCGTTTATCACCCCGACGGTTATCTGATTGTGGCCAATACGGGTGCGGGCAAACTCTTTAAAGTGGATTTGAAAAATGGTAACGCTATTACCGAAGTAATGGGGATAAGTAGCCTGCCTGGTGATGGCCTGACTTTGGTTGGAACATCTGATCTTTATGTAGTTACAGGCGGCAATAAAGTGGCACTTCTCCGAAGCAGCGATAATTTTGTCAATGCCAGAGTGGCTGACTCCCAAACGGATGGCTACGCCCAGTCTACAACAAGTACTTATGTAAACGGTCAGATTTTTACCCTTAATGCCCGCATCGGCGAAATTAACGCGGCAATGGGAGATCGCTCCAAGCTGACATCCAACACGTACAGTATTCAGCGGTACAAATAAGCGGAAGATTTTGCCCGGTAATTATTCCCGAATGACGAAGGAATGTATATTGGGGCAATAACTTTTTTAGTAAACCATCAGAATTGCCGCTTTGAAACTTACCACAGAAGTAGCTGTCTCGCCAGGTGATTGGAATATTTCCCATCAAACACAGGTCCTCACCATCGGTTCCTGTTTTGCCGAGGTACTTGGTACACAATTAAATGAAAACAAATTTCAGGTACTGAGCAACCCTTTTGGGACCATGTTCAATCCGTATTCCATCGCGAAAGTCCTGACGATGGCTTTGGATAACACAGCGCCAAACCAAGAGCTGTATACGCAGAATGCCGATGGAATCTGGCGACATTTTGATTTCCATTCGTCATTCTGGGGAGAGAGTCAGGAAGAACTTTCCCAGAAACTACGCATCGCCTTATCGCAGGTGCGGGAATTCCTGCAATCAGCGGAGGTACTTGTCGTGACGTTCGGGACAGCCTACGTGTATCGTTATCGGAAGAATCTGTCGTTGGTGGCCAATTGCCACAAGACTCCCCAAAGTGCTTTTGTGAAGGAGCTACTAGGCTACGAGCAGTTGCAGAACACCTGGGGCGATCTGATTCGCAGGCTCAGAACTTTCCGCAAAATAGTTCTGACCGTCAGCCCGGTTCGGCACACACGTGACACATTGCCGCTCAATCAGGTGAGCAAGGCGGTGCTGCGGCTACTTTGCCACCGGCTTTCGGAGCAGTACAAAAATGTAAGGTACTTTCCCAGCTATGAAATTATGATGGATGAACTGCGTGATTATCGGTTTTACAAGGAAGATTTAATTCATCCCAGTGAGTTGGCCGAAAAAATGATTTTCCAGAAGTTTTCAACCGCTTATATTTCGGAGGAGTCGCAGAAAGTAATGGAAAGCTGGCAATCTGTGCAAAAAATGATCGCCCACCGTCCCTTTCAAATCCAAACGCCTTCCTATCGGCAACATCTGGAAACTACCCTGGAAAAGCTGAATGAATTGGCTGATAAAATTTCCGTCGAAAAGGAAATTGAGGTAGTCAAAGAAAAGCTAAGTACTTACTTCACGCCATAGACCCGGATTCAAATTAAAAAGTAAACCCCTCAGATTGTCCAATCTGAGGGGTTTACTTTTTAGGAATAAAAATCAGCCTGACTACTTCCGGCTACTGCCCGACGTTGAATCCAACAATATGCTTTTGGAATATGGCGTCATACTTCTTGGCCGCCTCTTCCTTACCCGATTCCCGCAACGAATTCACGATGGTTTGCAGAATATACAGGTCAATGTTGGCATCACGCTGATTAGTGGTGCGATTTTCCTGGGCATAGGTCAGATTTTCGTCTGCCCGTGAAGCCATGGTATCGGCAATTTCCATGGCTTTTTTATCTTCACCCAACTGGAACAGCGGACGAATATAGTTGGAAGAAATCTGGTCATACGGGATACTTTTATCCGGCATTACATCCAGAATCTTATTTAAAGCCAGTTTGGCTTTATCCATTTTATTTTCGGCGATCAATTGTCCAACCAGCCGCAGGAAGGCAATGCGAGCCGTAAACACGGGCGAACCCAGGAATGTGTTATCGTAGTATGTATTCGGGTTATCCAGCTCCCGCCAGGCCATTTTAGTCATCAGGTTGGTATACATGATGTCGGAGTTCACGTAGCCGTCCGTCGCGTTGGGGACAAATACCGGCAGCAACCGGTAAGCGTAGCCCTCCACCTGCATGTACTCTTTCAGACTGAGGTAGTTGGAACCCGCCAGCGTTGACGAAAAATAGATCGGACGTTCCCAATTGTTGGTTGCGATGATGTCCAGCATGATAAGATCAGACTTGTACAAATCGTTCTGGCCGATGGTCCAGCTGATGGAGTCACGCAGGAAGGGCAGCATGTCGGGTTTCAGTATTCCCATTTTGCTGACGCTGGCGACGTCAACCGGCAGGAATAGTACTGAAGACGGCAGAATCGAGGTCATGTCGCCGCTGGTCAGCGGTACCTGAATAGCTTTGTTTTCGGACTTCACCAGGCCCATGTACTCCTTCAAATTGATGCCGCCTTTCACGCCCGGAATCTCGTAAAAAGGTACGATGTCGTTTTTACCGAACATATAATTGTCGTGGTCGAGCGAAATCGGTAGCGGTGCCGACTCGTAGGTCTGCCGCTTCATCTGATCGATGTACCAGTCGGTACCCAACAGACTGAGGTTACAGACGCGTACGTCGGTACGGAAGCCTTCGGTTTCCTGCACGTACCAGAGCGGGAAAGTATCGTTGTCGCCACCCGTGAACAGAATGGCATTGGGAGCGCAACTACTGAGAAGATTTTTGGCAAAATCGACTGAATGGTAACGGTTGCTGCGGTCGTGGTTGTCCCAGCCTTTGAAGCCCATAATGGCCGGCACGATCAGCCCCAGCGCCGTCGCCAACCCAGCTCGCGCCGTGGCGTTCTTGACAAAAGACGCGATGCCTTCGGCGATGGAAATCACCCCAAAGCCAATCCAGATACAGAAAATGTAGTAGGAACCGACGTAGATATAGTCACGCTCGCGCGGCTCGGTGGGCGGGGAGTTTAGATATATGACCAAAGCGACGCCCGTCAGGAAGAATAGCAATCCCAGAACCAGCAGGTCGCGGCGACGGCGGAAATATTGGATCACAATGCCTAACAGCCCGAGCAGGAAAGGCAGCATGAAAAAATTGTCATGCGCTTTGTTGTGGGAAATAGAATAAGGGAAATCCTTGAAAGCATCCAGAGGCAGCAGATTGCCCGCGCCTTCTTCATCGCTTTCCCGACCCACAAAGTTCCACATAAAGTACCGCCAGTACATGTGACCAATCTGGTACTTAAACATAAAGCCCAGGTTATCGGCCATCGAAGGTTTTTGGCCTTCGGCGAGATTTTCCATCTGGCGATAAAGCTGCGGGTGGTTGGCCTGGGTGCTGTACATCCGGGGAAGCAACATGCTGGTGCCCGGTTCGTATTCGTACTCCGGCTTGTAGTCGATAATGGCGTACTTACCCCCTTGTTTGCGGTAGATTGGTTCGCCGCGATTCTGCTTGATAGGGCGTGAGACGAAAGTCGGGCCGTACAGTAGAGGACGGCTGCCGTACTGTTCGCGTTTCAGATAAGATACAAAGCTAAGTGTGCCGTCGGGGTTGTTTTCATTGATGGGCGGATTGTAATTGGCCCGCACCAGCACCAGCAGGTAGCAGGAATAGCCAATCAGGACAAAAGCCAGCGAAAGCAAAGCCGTGTTGAGCAGAGCGTTCTGTTTGACCTGAGAGTACCGGATACCATAGACCAATGCCCCCAGGAAGGCAACGACGAAGAAGATCGTGCCGCTACCGAAAGGCAATCCCAGCAGATTGACAAACTTGATTTCAAACCAACCTGCCAGACTTGGTAGTCCGGGAATGATGCCCGAATTGATAATGACCAGGATCAATCCCCCCACGATAAAGGCCAGCAGGCCACCGAAAACGGTGATTTTGTCGTACTTCTTGTAGTAATATACCAAGGCCAAACCCGGAATCGTCACCAGGTTCAGGAGGTGGACCCCAATGGAAAGACCAATGAGATAGGCGATAAAAATCAACCAGCGGTTTTCGGCGGCGGGATCATCGATGCGCTCCCACTTGAAGACTGCCCAGATGACGATCGCCGTAAAAAACGATGACATACCGTAAACTTCCGCCTCGACCGCCGAAAACCAGAACGAATCGGACCAGGTGTAGGCTAGCGCGCCAACTACCCCGGAACCGAGCAAGAGAATGGTGTCCGCCATCGTGAGGTCGACCTCCTTTTTACGTAGTAGCTTCAATCCCAGTAGAGTAATGGTCCAGAAAAGAAACAAAATGGTAAAGGCACTACTCAGTACGGAGACCATATTTACCCAATAGGCCACCCGGGTGACATCGCCAAAAGACAGCAATGAGAACAGCCGTCCAATCAAGAGGAAGAAAGGGGCTCCCGGCGGGTGAGGCACCTGCAACTTAAAAGCGCAGGCGATGAACTCACCGCAGTCCCAGAAACTGGCGGTACGTTCGACGGTAAGGGCGTAGGTAAGGAAGGCAATCGCGAATACAATCCAACCGGTGAGGTTGTTGAAGCGGTTGTAGCGGGTCATTTTACTAGTTGAAAGTTGAAAATGGAGAGTTGAGAGTGAGCAGTTTTCTCACGTTTGCTCGATAAACCTTTGATTCAGCATGTTGAACCTAGGCCCAAAATTAGTAAAATAACCCCAACGGCAAGTTTTCGGCGCTCTTAAAAAAGGTTAAAGGAAGGGCGTTCGTAGTTCTTCGTTCTTGGTTCAGAGCTGGAAAAATTAGTCTCTGACCTGAAACGCAAGAACTACGAACTAAGAACTTTGAACCCCATAAGTTAGATCTTATAAAAGATCCATTTGCCCAATTCCTTGTAAGACACCTTTTTGCCATACATAAGGATGCCGACCCGGTAGATGCGGGCGGCCAGCCAGACCGTACCCATCAGACCGAGAACCAGCAATACCATTGATAGGGCCAGCTGCCAGCCAGGTACTCCGAAGGGTACCCGGACCATCATCACGATCGGGGAGGTGAAAGGAATGATGGATGCCCAAAAGGCCAGCGGGCCATCGGGATCGCGCAGGGCAAATTGCGCGAAAAAGAAAGAAATAATGATGGGCATGGTGATGGGCAGCATGAATTGCTGCGTGTCGGCATCGTTGTCCACTGCCGCGCCCACCGCGCCGAAGAGCGCACTATAAAAAAAGTACCCTCCCAGATAATAGAATAAGAAACAGGCGATAATATAGGGGATATTGAGACTGCTTACCGCACCAAGTACTTCAGATACGGGGTTGTCGTTGCCAGCGGATGCGGCGGCAGTATTCATAGCTCCACCCGCGGGCATACTCTTTTGTACCTGCTCAATTTTGGCCTGCGGATTATCACCCATTTTGTCCTTGAAGGCATAGCCGGCCGCCGAAATGAAAAGTACCGTGAGCAAAATCCACAGCACAAATTGCGTGAGTCCTACCAGAGCAACCCCCACGATTTTGCCCATCATCAGTTGGTAGGGCTTGACCGAAGAGATGATAACTTCCACAATACGGCTGGTTTTTTCTTCCGTAACTCCGCGCATGACCTGCGTACCATACACGAATACCGACAGATATATCATGAAGGCGCAAATGCCGCCGATGATCGTCGCCGCGCCGGAACTGCTGCTTTTTTCGCCCTCCTCGTTCAGGCTGATCGTTTCGGAGCTTACGTTTACGCGGGCGTCCTCAATAATCTTACGCGTAATTCCTGCTTCGGTAAGTTTAATGTTCTCAATTTGCCGCTCGATGGTTTTTTCAATATCACTTTTCAGGTCGAGACTCACATTCTTGGCGGCGTATATTCGGACATCCTTTGGATGCTCAAGTACATCTTTCGGGATGAAAACCAAAGCATTGACCCCACTTCCCTTATTGGTGGTAAAGGCAGCTTTTGCTGAATCCAGCGGTTCATTGATATAAGTGAATTTGAGCTCTTCCGTGTCCTTGAACTGGTTGATGAAGAGTTCACTCTCATCAAGTACTTCAATGGTTTTGCTTTCCGTGCTGCCGATGGCAATCCAGATCATGGCTGCATAAAAGCCCACGAACAGGAAAGGCGTCAGGAAGGTCATGATGATGAAAGATTTTTTCTTCACCCTCACCAGGTATTCGCGTTGTAAGACCAGTAAGATGTTTTTCATTGTACTCCTTTTGAATTGATGGTTAAAGCTCAAAGGTTAACGAAATACAATCGGCGATGAGGCAAAGTACTCAAACGCAGACTGGCCGCTAACGGTTGACTCCTTTTTCTAAGACTCGGGTACCTCGTTGACTGCCCGCATAAATACATCGCTCATGGACGGGATGTTCTCGCCGAATGAATGGATTTCTACCCGGGGGAGGAGGTCTTGTAACAGTTGGTTGGGCGACCCACCTTCGGGAAGCCGTATTTGGCTGCGGGTCAAGCCGGCAGGTAACTCGCGCGACTCCGTGATCTGGTACCGTTCAGCCAGGCCATTCAATGCACCGCTGTGTTCAACGAAGAATGTATTCGTTTTAAACTGTTCCTTGATTTGCTTTTTCGGACCGTCAAGTACCTTCTTCGAGCGGTGAATAAGGGCGATATAGTCGCATAGTTCTTCGACAGTTTCCATGCGGTGCGTCGAAAAAATAACGGTGCTGCCTTTTTCGCGCAGCTCCAGAATCTCGTCCCGTATCAGATTGGCATTAATGGGGTCGAAGCCGGAGAAGGGTTCATCCAGGATAATCAGGTCGGGCTGGTGGAGCACGGTCGATACGAACTGTACTTTTTGCTGCATCCCTTTTGAAAGATCGGAAACCTGCTTGTCCCACCAGGTCTTGATGTCGAACTTCGTGAACCAGATTTTCAGTTTGTCCATCGCTTCGCTCTTCGACAGGCCTTTCAACCGGGCCAGGTACAGCAATTGGTCGCCGACCTTCATTTTTTTGTATAAACCCCGCTCTTCGGGCAGGTAGCCGATCCGGCGAATGTGATTTTCATTCAGTGGCTTGCCATCAAAGAGTACTTCGCCCGCATCCGGTCCGGTGATCTGGTTGATGATGCGGATAAGGGAAGTTTTTCCTGCACCATTCGGGCCGAGCAGCCCAAAAATGCTGCCTTTAGGAATACTGATGCTCACGTCGTCCAGCGCCCGGTGCTCGGCGTAATCCTTGACGATGTGGTGGGTTTCTAGGATATTCATTAGGTTAAGTTTGATAGGGGCTAGGCCAGGTCTTTGCCCAGGCTATTGCGATGAGGTAAAAGTTACCGACGTCAAAGTTGCAAAGGATTAGTTCCCGGTACAAAGGCGATTGTTACAAAGCAGCCGGAAGTGGGATAAATGGTAAATAAAAAAAACGAGTGGAATGTTTTCCACCCGTTTCGTTTCTTCTTTTCAGGAAAATCAAACGTACTTCGGACGCACTTGGAACAGGATCCAGCCACCGATGAGGAAAGTCAGAATTAAGCCTAAAAAATTAAAAGTAATAAGACTTATCAGCAAGTTGAGTAAAAAGGCGTAGTACAACAAATCCCAGCCCCGCTTTTGCTGGGCACGGAGCGGTGAGAAAGCCATAATGTAAAGTACTGCCACCACAGCACCGCCAATGATACTAACGTAATAGGCCCAGGTAGAGCCATAAGCCCCCACGCCAATAGCACCTATAAAAGCGGCGGAAAGGCCTAAAACTGATAGCAATCCCAGCAAGCCGAGAATTCCACCGATCAGGGCAAGCCAGGGCGCGATCATCACCAGAATGTCTACCAGGCTGTCAGGAAATGCTGGGAATTTCGCGAACAA
This sequence comes from uncultured Persicitalea sp., assembly GCA_964500445.1. GTDB lineage: Bacteria > Bacteroidota > Bacteroidia > Cytophagales > Spirosomataceae > Persicitalea. The sequence continues at coordinate 62,323 of CAZCOG010000039.1, forward strand.
ATCGCGCATTTCTTTTTCAAGGGGCAGTTGTTGTTGCATACGTAGTTGTAAGTTAGGAGAGGAGGTTTAGAAAATTTCAGGCAAACTAAACTAAATCAGCCACAGAAACAATACAAGTTTGCTCTTGAATGACTAATTGGTGGGTTTAACTATGTAGTTTGTGTTTTAAGCCTTTGTGCACGGCCTCGAACTATGAGCGACTTATTTATTTTGAGACCAATAAGCGGGGCCAGGTACCATGGGAAATGCCGGCGGGTTTATGGGAAAGTGAATAGTTGAGAGTAGTCAGGGAATAATTGAGTATCGGACTAGGACAGGTAGTTAAGAAATTGCAATTCCCGCCTGAAATGCCGATGTTTGGGCATGATACTGTAAATCTGACCAAACACTATTTGTCCTTTTGAGATGAATTCGGAAGAAAAGATATAGTAAACTCTCCACTATCACCTTTCAGATAATTGAAAAAGCTCGCGCTTCATTGGCAAATCCTCATCGGCATGGCGGCCGGAATTCTCGCCGGGTATCTTTTTTCGCGTTTCGACTGGGGCAGCGATTTTGTGGTAGCCTGGATCAAGCCCTGGGGGACAATTTTTATCAATCTGCTGAAACTCATTGCTATCCCGCTGATTGTCGCTTCACTTATCAAAGGGGTATCCGATCTGGACGATATTCGTCAGCTGTCACGACTGGGTACCCGAACGCTCGGGCTGTATATCCTGAGTACTTTGATCGCTGTGTCGTTGGGGTTGTTGGTCGTCAATTTGGTGCAGCCGGGTAGTTTTATCGAAGAAGCCACGCGTAGTGACCTCATGGCAAGTTTCGGGGTGAGCGCCGAACAGAATGTGGGTAAAGCGGCCGAAAATCAGAACAAGGGTCCACTTAGTGCTTTGGTGGATGTAGTACCGGATAATGTAATCGGTGCCGCCGCCTCCAATGGCAATATGCTGCAGGTGATTTTCTTCGTCGTTTTCTTCGGAATTGGCCTCATCCTCATTCCTGCGGAGAAGTCGGACCCCGTCAAACGATTCTTTGACGGGGTTAACGAGGTAGTTTTGAAAATGATCGACCTCATTATGCTGGCCGCACCTTATGGTGTTTTTGCGCTGTTGGCCGCGCTGGTAGTTGAGTCACCTTCTCCCGATGTGTTCAAGGCTTTGGGAGCCTACGCCCTTACAGTGGTTTTCGGCTTGGCAGTGCTGATTTTTGCCTTTTATCCCACTTTGGTAAAAATCTTCACCAATATCTCTTATGGTGACTTCTTCCGGGGGATGGCTCCGGCGCAACTACTGGCGTTCTCGACCAGTTCCAGTGCCGCGACGCTACCCGTAACGATGGAACGGGTAGAGGAACATATCGGTGTAGATAAAGATGTCGTGTCGTTCGTACTACCCGTCGGGGCTACGATCAATATGGATGGTACTAGCCTTTATCAGGCCGTAGCGGCGGTTTTTATCGCTCAGGCTTTTGGTGATGCGCTTACTATCGGTCAGCAACTAACTATTGTACTGACAGCCACTTTGGCTTCTATTGGCTCGGCCGCAGTGCCGGGCGCGGGAATATTGATGCTGGTCATTGTGCTGGAGTCAATCGGCGTCAACCCGGCGGGAATCGCGCTTATTTTCGCTGTGGATCGTCCGCTCGACATGTGCCGCACGGTAGTGAACGTGACCAGCGATGCCACCGTGGCAATTTTAGTAGGGAAAAGTTTAGGGAAATTGACCGGACCGAAGGTGAAGGATTGGGACGATCATTTGGTGGAAAAAGGGGAGACATTGCCCTGATCAAATGTCTTTAATAGAATTTGTTACAAAGCAGCTGAAGGACAGGATGCTGTTCACAGTGGAAATAGGCTGGGAAGTTAGGCGATGCCGACGTCATTCAGGGTGTAAAGTATGTTTTAAGGCATAAATTAAAAAGGATGCAATTCCTTCCGCCATCAACGTGAATATTGGCTTTTTTGCTAAGTTTACCGCCTGATTTACCAAAGTTTCTACTAGCTATCCTGTATGAAGAAAAACATTACCCTCCTTAACTGGGGACTGATTACCGTAGCGGCTCTCGCTACAGTCCTTAACGAATACAGCCTGATTGCCATTCCCGAGGGTATCCTCCTCACGCTCCGATGGTTGGCGATGGCCGGACTGCTGGCCTACGCTTTCATGAAGAGTAATCTAACTACCTCTATTTTGGTAGCGATGGTGATTGGCGTCGAAATTGGCTATGATTTCCCGGAACTCGCCAAGAATCTGCATTTCCTGCGGCAGATTTTCCTGAAAATGATCAAGACGATCATCGCACCGCTGCTCTTCGCAACATTGGTGGCGGGCATAGCCGGGCATTCTGACCTGAAACAGGTAGGTCGAATGGGTTGGAAGTCACTGGTATATTTCGAGATCGTAACGACCATTGCCCTATTTATCGGACTGTTTTTTGCCAACTGGTTTGAACCCGGCGCAGGCATTGTAGCACCAACTGACCTTGTCGGTACTTTGCCCACGGTGGAGCCGCAAACCTGGCAGGACATTATTGTCCACGTTTTCCCCGAAAACCTGGCGAAGTCCATTTACAACGGTGAAGTACTACAGGTTGTCGTGTTCAGCGTCATTTTCGGGGTGGCATTGGCGATGCTGCCCGCCGTGCAGAAGAACAAATTCGTTTCAGGGGTCGAACTGTTGGCGGAAGTAATGTTCAAGTTTACCAATATCGTCATGCTCTTTGCTCCGATTGGGGTGGGAGCGGCCATCGCCGAGACCGTCGGCCACATGGGTATCGACGTGTTGCGAAATCTTGTCATGCTGCTCGTGACGCTATACTGCGCCCTGATCGCTTTTATTATTCTTGTACTGGTACCAGTAGCGCTGATTGCCAAAGTACCTATCATTAAGTTTGCCAAGCAGATTGCCGAGCCCGTCTCCATTGCCTTTGCCACAACGAGTTCGGAGGCAGCCTTACCCAAGGCCATGGAGAAAATGGAGGCGTTTGGCGTGCCACGGCAGATCGTGTCTTTTGTGATTCCGACGGGATACAGCTTCAACCTCGATGGTTCTACCCTGTATCTGTCACTGGCCACTATTTTCGTCGCTCAGGCGGCGGGCATAGACTTTCCAATTAGTCAGCAGATCGCTATGGTATTTATGCTGATGCTCACCAGCAAGGGCGTGGCGGGTATTCCCCGCGCTACGCTGGTGATATTACTTGGATCGGTGGCCAACTTCGGCCTTCCCGAGTGGCCGGTGTTTCTGATTATGGGAATTGATGAACTGATGGACATGGCCCGGACGTCGGTCAATGTCATTGGCAACTGCCTGTCCACAACAGTCATTGCGCGCTGGGAGGGAGAACTGGACGATACGAAAATGCAACTATCGGACCAGGTTGTTGAAGAAGATATAATTGAGGAAATTTTGGAGCATTAATTGATTATGAACTAATAAAAAAGCTGCGCAAGTACTTCGGAGTACTTACGCAGCTTTTATTTTTTAGGCAGAATATAAATGCCTAAGCGTGGCTTGCTTCCACGGTTTGCTGGCTAAATAATTCAACAATCGCTTTGTTAAAGGCCGGAATATCATCTGGCTTGCGACTCGTAACCAATCCATCGCTGACAACTACTTCCTCATTGACCCACTCAGCTCCGGCGTTTTTAAGGTCGGTTTGGAGGGAAGGAAAAGAGGTCAGCTTGCGGCCGTCTACTACCTTCGCTTCAATTAGTAATTGTGGGCCGTGGCAAATAGCCGCAACAGGTTTCCCGGCGTCGAAAAAGGCTTTCACAAAAGCAACGGCATCCTTATTGGTTCTCAATGAGTCAGGATTCATTACGCCGCCGGGTAGTAGAAGCGCATCGTAATATTCAGGACGAGCGTTATCCAGCGGGACATCTACTTTCACAATATCTCCCCAGTCGATACTATTCCATGCTTTCACTTCATCTTTTTGGGGCGAAATTACGTGCGTAGTAGCTCCCTGAGCATCCAGCATTTCGCGGGGCTTGGTAAGTTCTACTTGCTCAAATCCATCCGTTACGAGAATGGCAACTTTCATTTTATTCAGGTTATTTTCCATGATCTTTTCAATTAAATGATAATTAGTAGTTAAACTCTAAAAAGGATATGCCAAAATAAAAAGCGCGCACCCGTTCAGG
>CAZCOG010000040.1:0-58471 GCA_964500445.1 uncultured Persicitalea sp.
CAGCCCAGAAAATTTTGATTTATTCAATTTTATTTTCTTTAAATCCGGGAATTGTACAAAATAGGGACGAAGAATCTCATGAGTCACCCGTAAGAGACACAAAAGAAAATTTATCTCCGTCGAATAGCCCCCGGTCACTAAGTTTGAGAGACGGGATAACCAATAAAGCCATGAATGACAGACTCATAAAAGGAGAAGTGAGGGTACTTTTCAACTCCTGCTTTACGAATTGATCAAGCCGGGTGTAGCTTTCAGCCACTTTGTAGCCATCGGTATCCGTCATAAGGCCCGCAATCGGTAATGGCAGCGTGTGTACTTGACCCATACCTACCGCTGAAATTCCGCCCCGGGCTTCGATAACTGCGTTTACTGCTTTACAGAGGCTTTCATCGTCACAACCCACAGCGATAATGTTATGAGAATCATGACCGACCGAGGAGGCAATGGCACCACTTTCTAAACCGAAGTTACGGATAAAGGCCAGGGCAGGAATGGCGTTTTTATAACGATTGGCTACCGCTATCTTTAAAATATCCCGCTCGACATCGCTTTCTATCACACCGTTTTGAACCTGTATTTCTTCCTGAATACTATTCGTAATAAGCTGACCGTCCAATACTTCGATAATTCGTAAAGAGACCTTATCTGAGGGGGCAGAACATATAAAGTCCTTGGGGCTTTTGGGAAGGCAGTGGAAGTTGTTGACGTGTTCACTACGCAGGTCGGGTAGTAGTGATTGCCCATGTTCAGCCACCAGCTTGCCATCGAGGTAGGTTTGCAAGATGTTGAAATCTAATAGATTATCGACTATGATAAAGTCTGCCGGATCGCCTTCGCGCAGTAATCCAACGGGAAGCCTGTAATGAAGAACGGGATTCAGACAGGCGGCCTGTAATACATCGAAAAGATTATGTCCTAAGGATAAGGCTCTCTTTACCAAAGAATTGATATGGCCTTCTACGAGACTATCGGGGTGCTTGTCGTCCGAGCAGAACATTATTTTTTTCGGAAATTCGGCCAGAAGCGGAATTAGTGCGTCGAAATTTTTGGCGGCGCTGCCCTCCCTGATCAGGATATGCATCCCGAAATCTATTTTCTCTCGTGCCTCCTCGTAAGTGAAGCACTCATGGTCGGTAGAAATGCCCGCCTCGGCGTAGCGGCGAGCGGAGTCGCCCCGCAAGCCGGGTGCATGGCCGTCGATAGGTTTGTTGAAAGCTTTCGCCAGCGTGATTTTGGCAATCATATCCGGGTCTTCATTCAGTACACCCGGGTAGTTCATTACCTCGGCCAGATAGCCAATTTCTTTCATGGCCAATAACTTACGCACATCCGAGGGACTGATAACCGCGCCTGCCGTTTCGAAAGTAGTAGCCGGGACACAGGATGGGGCACCAAAACAAAATTTGAAGGGAGTGCGGCGGCCATCCTCAATCATGTATTCCACGCCTGCGGTGCCCAATACATTACCGATTTCGTGCGGGTCGGAAACGGTCGCCACTGTGCCATGCACTACGGCGAGTCGGGCAAACTGACTGGGTGTGAGCATCGAACTTTCAATGTGAACGTGGGCGTCCACAAAACCCGGCAGCATGTAGGGGAGGGAAGGAGCTTCTTTGCCAAGATAAGAAATGTCCGAGATTCTACCATTTATTATCTCCAGGCGAGCTTCGCGAATGGTACGATCGAAAAGGTTTAGGATATTAGCATGCATACGCGTTTTCAGGTTCAGGATGGGTCTGTGACCAAAGAAAAGCAGAATCTCAGAATAATTAAATGTTTGGTTTCTTAAAAAAACTTGATGTACACAGTTAACATCGGCGTATTTTCGTCTTTGTTTCAATATAGCACGACTTCTTCATGTTTCGATTAGATAATAAAGTAGCCCTTGTGACGGGCGGAGCCAGCGGCATCGGATTAGCCATTTCCAGAGTTTTTGCCGATCAGGGAGCGGAAGTTCATATTCTGGAAATTAACGAAAGTCAGGCACAAGCGGCGGTAGATGAAATCAGGGCGGCAGGCGGAGTGGCTGAAGCCCACACGCTGGACATCTCGAAACAAGCTCAGGTGACTGAAACCATCGGCGCTATCGCAGCTAGTAAGAAAATTGACATACTGGTCAACAATGCGGGGATCGCCCATATCGGGAAAGCCCACACAACGGCAGAAGAGGATTTTGACCGTATCGTAAACGTCAACATCAAGGGCGTTTACAACTGCCTTTTCGCGACTATTCCTCATCTTCAAAAAACGGGTGGTGGCGTAATTCTCAATATGGTTTCCATTGCCGCGACGGTAGGCATACCTGACCGATTTGCCTATTCCGCAAGTAAAGGCGCGGTCTACACCATGACGCTTTCGGTAGCAAAAGACTACCTTGCGGATAATATTCGTTGCAACAGCATCTCACCTGCCAGGGTCCATACGCCGTTCGTAGACGGCTTCATTGCCAAAAACTACCCCGGTCAGGAGAAAGAAATGTTTGAAAAGCTGTCCAGGACTCAGCCCATTGGCCGCATGGCCAGGCCGGAGGAAATCGGTAACCTGGCTTTGTACCTTTGTTCCGATGAGGCTTCGTTTATCACGGGCTGTGACTACCTGATCGATGGTGGATTTGAGAAGTTGAATAATTAAAACCTAAAAAATATTACATGAAATTATTTCGTTTCGGCGCGCATGAGCAGGAAAAGCCGGGAGTAGTCTCTCTCGACGACACACGATTGGACGTATCGGCCTTTGGCGAAGATTACGACGAGAAGTTTTTCGCCACGGACGGTCCGGGGCGCCTGACCGAATGGTTGCAGCATAATAGTACCTTCTGCCCCGAAGTTCCCGCCGAAACGCGGTTGGGTGCCTGCATAGCCCGACCTTCCAAAATTGTCTGTATTGGCCTCAACTACGCCAAACATGCTGCCGAGTCTGGAGCTCAACCGCCTGCGGAGCCAGTCGTTTTCTTTAAAGCAACCAGTGCACTTTGTGGGCCCAATGACCAGGTAATCATTCCCCGAAATTCTGTCAAGACTGACTGGGAAGTAGAATTAGCTGTGATCATCGGAAAGCGGGCCAGCTACATTGAAGAAAGCGAGGCTATGGACCACATTGCGGGTTACGCTCTGCACAATGACTATTCGGAGCGAGCTTTCCAACTGGAAATGGGAGGACAATGGGTGAAGGGAAAAAGTAACGATACTTTTGCTCCCCTCGGCCCTTACCTGGTTACCGCCGACGAAGTACCGGACCCCCACAACCTGCGCCTTTGGCTGTCGCTTAATGGCGAAATGGTGCAGGACTCCAACACGTCCGACATGATTTTTTATATCCCCAAAATCATTAGCTACCTCAGTCAGTTTATGACCCTTCTGCCAGGCGACGTCATTTCGACCGGAACGCCATCGGGCGTTGGCCTGGGTATGAAACCGCCTAAGTACTTGCAGCCCAATGATGTGGTAGAGCTGGGTATTGAAGGCCTGGGTACCCAGAAACAGGAGGCTATTGCCTGGAAAGTATCATAGTAGAGGAGGAGAACAGGTCTTATGGCGAATTAAGCGTGATTACTTGGCACGTAAGTTGCGAAGTACATTACTGGCGCGAGTAGGCTGGAACTTTTAACCCCGGATTCTTGAAAAAGAAACTTCTACGTATTCTCCTTTTTGTACTTATCGGAAGTCTGTCTGGGTCAACATCCCGGCAAGCCTGCGAAGTGAAGGTGCTGAGTTTCAATATGCATCATGGAGAAGACAAGTGGGGAGAATCCAATCTGCGGGAAATTGTCAAGCTTATCCACGAGCAGAAGCCCGACCTTGTTGCTTTGCAGGCAGTAGATAGTATTCGGGAGAATGGTAAAGTAAATCACCAACTTCGCCGTCTGGCAGTACAGGCCGGGATGCATTATCTCTATGCCGCTTCCGACAGCACCGATCAGGGGAGCCACGGCGTGGGAATCCTATCGCGCTGGGCTTTTCAGAACACCCAAAAGATGTTTCTGCCGCATTCGCCAGGTGCTGATCCCCGTGTCATGGCTTGCGCTTTGGTCACCCCGGTTAAAGGATTGACATTTCGGATGTGCAATGTCAGGATGGAGTACGCCTCGGTCTTCGACCGGGCTTTGCAATCCGCTTTTGTTAACCGGGTACTTGAGCCCAGTATTCAGCCTGTAGTCTTGGCGATGGATATGGGCGCAAGACCCAACGAACAGCCTTACTTTTCGTACCATGCCAACTGGATGGATGCTGCCAAAGGCTCTTTTCTGCCTACCTGGACGGAGGGGATTTCGGGTGACCGACTGGACTATCTCATGGTTTTGAAAAACACCAGAGTACGCGTCAAGTCCTACAAAGTAATCAGAGACTACCCCAACACTTCGGATCATTATCCTATTCTGGCTACTTTTGAATTTTGGTGAAAGTCCGGCAAAAACCAGAACAATTCATATCTTAGCCTAAAATCTGTATTCAATCAATTTTCATTCATATGGCTAAGAAATGGTGGCTTATACTCTTCTTTGGGCTGACGCTCTCGGCGGCGATGGCGCAATCGAAGGAAGAAAAGGCGGTACTGGACCGCGTAGAAATGTGGCGAAAGGCTGTGTTAGATCAGGACATTCAGAACCTGGACAAAGTTTTTGCCAACGAGATGACCTACGGACACTCCAATGGCCGTATGGATACGAAGGCGACTTTTATAAATATAATCAAGGACAAAAAGGAAGTGTACAATGAACTCAACCTGGATGATATGACGGTAAGAGTCGTCGGAAACACCGCCCTGGTGCGCCACAAGATGACCGGAAATGTGAGTCTTGAAGACGGTACCGTAAGTAAACCAAATCTGGGGGTTTTGCAGGTATGGAGTAAAACAAACAATGGCTGGCAACTTTTGGCCCGTCAGGCTTTTAAGTTGTAGATATTTTTTTGTAAGTAAAGCTTATATTGATTTAATGATCGAATGTCGTCCGTTAAGGCAAAGACATTGGTCAAATCTTTCCGTATTTTGTCTGCATTACCCATTCCCGGCTGACGACGGTCAGCCGATACTTTGCGGTCCACTATCCATTTTTTAATAGACAAATGTCTTCCATTATCATTGCACTCGACGGCTATTCGAGTTGCGGTAAAAGTACCACGGCTAAGCTGGCGGCCAAGCAACTTGACTACGCCTATATAGACACAGGTGCTATGTACCGGGCTGTCACCTTATACTTCCTGCAAAACCATATCTCGATTACCAATCCGCACGAGGTAAGTAAGGCACTCAATAATATCCATATAACCTTTCGGCGGCATCCCGAAACGAAAAGTAACGACACCTTTCTGAATGGCATGAATGTCGAAACAGAAATTCGTAAAATGTATGTTTCCGAACGGGTCAGCGAAGTGAGTGCTGTGGCGGAGGTACGTCACGCGATGGTGGCCCAGCAGCAGAAAATGGGTAAGAGCAAAAGCATCGTTATGGATGGCCGTGACATCGGGACTGTTGTTTTTCCCGAAGCAGAACTTAAAATATTTATGACGGCCGATCCCCTGATGCGTGCCCAGCGCCGCCAGGCGGAGTTACTGGCCAAAGGTGAGATGGTTGATTTGCCCGAAATTATCGCTAATCTGCAAAAACGCGATCATATCGACACGCACCGGGAAGAAAGCCCCCTCCGGCAAGCCGACGACGCCCTGCTAATCGACAACACGTTCATGACCGTAGATGAGCAGGTAGAACTAGTAGTTCGACTTGCAGACGAGCGTATCGGTCAGGCAGTTCGCCGACATGAGAAGAAATGAAAGCCAATGAATTTGATTATCTGATTGTCGGACAGGGTATTGCCGGTACTACGTTGGCCTGGCACCTGATCCAGGCGGGTCAGCGCGTGTTGGTCGTTGGTGATTCGTCACGACCTGCCGCCTCAAAAGTAGCTGCCGGGATTTATAACCCGCTTACTGGCCGCAAACTGGTGAAGACCTGGATGGCTGATGAAATATTTCCCTATGCAGTCCGCTTTTATCATCAGATTGAAAAGTTTCTGGGTATAAAGCTCGTTTATCCCCAAAATATCTTCCGGCCTTACCGTACACCAGAGGAGCGTGACAATTATTTGTCCTACGTTTCTAATGGAAATCTTTCGGAATATATAGTAGAAAAATCTGATAGTCAGTTAAGTATAGCTGGTCTCAACGCTCCTTTTGGTGGCCTGGAAGTAAAAGGCTCGGGTTGGGTAGATTTGAAGGAGTTTATAAAAAAAAGCAAAGCTTATTTTATTGAAAATAATCAATATTCAGAGGGTATTTTTGTAAATAATGACTTGCTAATCAGTCCTGATAGGGCAGTATGGAAGAGAATTAGTGCCGGAAAAATCATATTTTGTCAGGGGTATGATGCCCGCGAGAATTGGTTATTTAGCTGGCTGCCGTTTAATCCTGTGAAGGGGCAAATTCTCGACGTTACTTTTGAGGACTATTATGCTGATAAAATTGTCAACCAGGGAATTTTTATTCTGCCATCTATAACAAAGGGTGAGTACCGGGTAGGAGCTACATACTCCTGGCACGACCTGGATTGGGAATCCACCGTGGACGGTCGGGCGTATCTTGAGAACAAATTACAACCTCTGGTGTCGGTAAATTACACGATTAAGAAGCAACAGGCGGGGATTCGCCCGTCCTGTAAAGACCGCCGTCCCCTGCTCGGGATTCATCCCGAACACAAGGCGGTGGGAATATTTAACGGTTTGGGTACTAAGGGAGTTACGCTGGCACCATATTTTGCCAATGAGTTGGTAAATCATCTTTGTCAAGGCAAAGAATTGAATCCTGAAGCGAATATTGCCCGCTATTTTTCGTTATATTACCACTAAAGACAGCATCCTAGCTCAAATGAAGATATTTCTCCGACTAAAGCCCCGGCATATCATGGCATTGTTTGCAATGTTGTGGGCTGCCCTACCTACGCAGGCACAGCGCTACCCTTCGCAGGAAAAATTTGGTAAGAACCGCATTCAGTACCGCACTTTTGACTGGAAGATATTCCGGACTTCTAACTTTGAAGTATACCATTATCAGGGCGGTACCAACATGGCTAAACTAACTGCCCAATTTGCTGAAACCGAATTTGACCGTATTACCGAAATTCTTGGTTACACGCCTTACAACAGAATCAAGATTTTCCTGTATAATTCTCCCGGTGAACTGATGCAAAGCAATATGGGGTTGGCTACATTTGGCGACCTCGACGACCAGGAACTCGATCTTGCCCAATCGCGTGTCGAAATTGCTTTTACGGGCGATCAAATCAGTTTCCGCAAAAAGCTGGTAATGGAAATTTCCCGGCTGTTTGTGTATGATATGCTTTATGGAGGCAATCTGAAAGATGCCCTCCAAAGCTCACTGCTTCTTACTTTGCCCGATTGGTTTATGTCCGGTATTGCGGCCTATATTGCCGAAGGTTGGACGCCTGAATTGAGCGATTACATGCGGGATGTTACGCTGAAACGTCCTATAAAAAAACCAGCTCTATTATACGGAAAGGACGCTACATTGATCGGTCAGTCCATTTGGAACTACATTGCTGAGCGTTATGGTAAGGACAATATTTCCAACATCCTGAACCTGACTCGGATTATTCGTACTGAGCAGACCAGTATTACTAGCACGCTCGGGGTACCTTCTTATTCTCGGTTTCTGCGGGAGTGGCAGGCATTTTATAGTAACACCACAGAACAGGCAAGTAAAGGTTACACGGAACCCAACCCCACCTGGCGTTACCGACTGCATGAGTTTAACGAAATAGGCAATAGTTCTTCCATAAAGCTGTCACCGGATAAGAAATGGATCGCGGTCAGTGAATTGCACAAAAGCCGGTATAAAGTAACGGTATTCAACCTGGAAACGGGAAAGGACATTGTGGTCCGGCAGGGCGGAATCCAGATTGGTAATGCCCGAAAGAACACTATGCTGCCTTTGATCGCCTGGACCAAGTACAATACGCTGGCTATGGTGGTCGAAGAAAATAACCGACAGAATCTGTTTATATTTGATAAGCTCGATACCAAGCGGCCTGTTATCAGGATCAAGCGAAATATCCGCGGGCTGGATCAAATTGTGGCTATGGATGTATCGGACGACGGTACCATGCTGGCCGTAAGCGCAGATAAGGGAGGGAAAAATGACCTGTACCTGGTTAGTGTATCACGGGCTTCTGTAATCCCATTGACCAACGACCTTTTCGATGATCTAAGCCCCCAATTCGTAACGGGTTCCTCAAGACGGGTAGTTTTTACATCCAATAGGCCTACCGATACTCTGGGAACAGATCAGGGCAATTATAAGAATCTCAATGCAACCGTTAGCCTGTTCGAGCATGATGGTTCTCCCCGCGCCGAAACTGTTACCCGTCTGGTAGATTCACTTGGCAAATCGTTGACGGCAGTTCGGGCCAATGAAGAGGATGTTTTCTTTCTTTCTGACTATAAAGGAATTAAGAATCTTTTCAAGTACAACCGGGAGTCCAAAACGATTTCTCAACTGACAAACTACCTGTTTTCGCTTCTGAGTGCTGATATTACTTTGCAGGGAAGCGGAGGAATAGTATACTCCCGGCTAGAAAATGGAATGTACAGCATGGCCTATATTGATCGTCTCAATCCTGACATTTCTCTGGATGCACCGGTGCTGTCGAGAGACGGGAAACCAAAGTCTCAGCCAGCTGCTACCGTAGCTGGTGCCAACCCTGCCAACAGCAGAGCAGATACTTTGCCCCCGGCTACGGAGACGAAAGAAATAACTTTGCGTCCGGGCGAGGTAGACACTGACAACTACCAGTTCGACGAAGATGTGCTGAAAACCTTTGAGTTTCGGCAAAAGCGTGGCAACCTGGCCAATAATATTCCGATTCCTATCCCTCGTAGCAGAAAACGCGAAAACATTGCCATAAAAGGACCGTATGATTATCGGGGGTTATTCATCGCCAACGACGCGTCTTCGGACTGGCGGGTTGATCCGATCCGGGGATTTGGGTACGCGCAGTCCATTTCAATGAATGACTTGCTCGAGAACCACGTTATTAAGGCTGGGTTCTTCATTTCAACTACCTTCCGTAACAGCAATCTGTTTGCTGAATACACCAACAATACCCATCGGATCGACTTTGGCCTTAGGGTAGATCGCCAGAGCCTTTATATAGATTATAACCGTGCTACTCAAAAGTACCGCTTCAATCAAATCAAAGCGACTGTCTCTTACCCATTCTCTCAATTTGTAAGAGTCAGTGTGAGTCCCACTTTCACCACTACCCGATTGGTAGATGTTGGGGTACTTTCTGCACCTGATCGCTCCACGCAGTATGCGGGTGCTATTTCGGAATTCGTGCTGGATAATACTGAAACCAACGGCATGAATATGGTGCAGGGGACCCGCTTCAAAGTACGTTACGAAAATCAATTGGGTATAGGTCAGGCCTATCAGAATTTCTATCGATTGAGTATCGACTTGCGACGCTATCAGAAAATTCATCGTGATCTGATTCTGGCCGGCCGATTGGCTTTTAGCCGTTCGGGAGGTCGCGCCCCTAAGCAAAGTATCATGGGCGGCATGGAAAACTGGATATTGAATAAGAAGGATAACTCTGCAAATAACAATCCTCTGACATTTGGCGAGGGAGTGGACAACCGGGATATCTTCTTTTCTGAGTTCGCCACCAACCTTCGGGGATTCAACCTGAATCGTTTGTCAGGAACTAATTATGTGCTGGCCAACCTGGAACTTAGGGTACCCCTGATCAAGTACCTGTATCGCGGTCCGATCACTTCTAATTTTCTTCGCAATTTCCAAATCATCGGTTTTACGGACATTGGTACGGCTTGGACGGGAAAAGGGCCATTTAGCCAAGAGAATAGCCTGAACACCGAAATCATCGGCAATGGATCCGATCCTTTTCGGGCTACGGTTACAAATTTCAGGAACCCTTATCTTATGGGTTACGGTGTTGGTGCGCGTACTATGCTCTTCGGCTTTTATGTGAAGTTTGACTATGCCTGGGGTGTAGACAATGGAATCACAAACAAAGCAATCCCTTACGTTACCCTAGGCTACGATTTTTAGGGCGATCTTTATCGCGAATCAAAAGGGGCTGAAATCTACTGATTTCAGCCCCTTTTTTGCGTTTTAGCCTATGGTGTAATCCGCCTGTCAATGTAGTTTCCTACTGGGGCAATCTGGATGATACACCATACAAACTCTTTTTTGGCACCTTTTTGGCTTCAGGTACTTCATTCGCATTAGCTATACTTTATTGGTCTTTTAGCCTTGTTGAACGTGTTTGGGCGAGAAGCGGAAGAGCAAAAAGTTAGGGGCAAAAGGCTTGATATGTAAGACGATACCTATTCCTCCAAAGAGAATCGGTTTAGTAGCCAATTTGGCATAGTTTATGTTGCTAAGGGGTTGTATCAAAAACTGCACAGGTAAGGATTGTCCGGTAGCAGATCAAAAAAGATTACCAAAAATTCATTTTAATACCAAAGCACATGAAAGGTATTTTACGCTCAGGTAAGAAAGCTAGCACTGTCATAAATAGGTCAGCAGAATTATTTATGGGCAAGTTTGCACTTTTGTTTATCGGCTATCTAACAAATATATTTGTTAGGTTTGACGATACTGCCCGTCTGGCCGCGAAAGTACTTCTTGGTCTGTTTCAGGGAGCTTTCTTAAAGTTGCATTTTTTATTTATCGCACGTCCACGCAGATCATTCCTGAATAAGGAAGGCCCGCCTGGCTTTAAATATTCAGAAAATGCACCCAAGCAAAGCTACATAGGCCTTACCAATGAAAAGTATATGAACAATCCACTTCTACCAGAAAAATTAGCGCAACTTATTGGAATGACAATCGCGACATTGATGTCAGCGATTTCCTCTTTTCTTGACAAGGTCTCATCCAAAAATGCGCAATCTGCAATTATCCTACGCCCCGCGTTGCTTCGGAAGGTAGCAGTATCGGCGTTCGACGGCAAACTCCGGGCAAGGATTCTTGCCTTCGTTGCAGTATTTCTTCTGTCAATTAGCGCGACCTGGGCGCAGGTTGATCTGAGTCTTTCCAAGAACATCGATAAATCCAAGCCGGCAATCGGTGAAGTCGTTACTTATACGCTTACGGTTAAAAACTCCGGAATTCTGGCCGCCACAGGCGTAATGGTAAAGGACAGTCTGCCCCTCGGCGGCGTTTCGTACTTGAGCAATACGCTGGTACGCGGTGGAACCAGCTACACTCCGGCTACGGGTATGTGGAATGTGGGAACGGTTGCCCCTGGTGACTCGGCTATCCTTACCATCTCGGCTACTGTTTTGGCCCAGGGTGTTTACTTCAACGTGGCCGAAGTATTTGCCATGAACGAAGACGATATGGATTCCTGGCCCAATGATGGTGCTCTCGACCAGGATGATTTAGCCGCTACCTGTTTTTCGGTACCCATAGATTATTACGCAGGTGACGAGTTCGACGTTTCTGTGCCTTCAGGCTACAAGGGCGTAGTGTGGTCGTATAATGGTACAGCAATAACAGACTCCGTCATGGTTGACGGCATCGTTCGGGCACGGGTAAATCCTGACTCGACCCTTACTATTATGGGGCCGGGTTCTTACACGTTTATATCTACAGTAGGCGTTTCCTGCCCTGCTACGGGTTGCTGCGCCATCGAAATTGTAGATGGACCTATATTTGATTTGGCTTTAAGTAAAAACCTGGCTCCCGGTCAGGCTTCGCTGGTTGCACCAGGTGATATTGTAAACTTTCGCCTTTATGTAAAGAATGAAGGCAATATCCCGGCTACGCTGATTGCACTTACGGATTCACTTCCGGCAGGTATGAGCATTGCTCCCAGCGAAACTGCCTGGACAGCCAACGGCCCTGGCAATATTCTGACCTTGAATACGCCGATTCCCGGACCACTCGCGCCGGGTGATTCTGTTTTTGTAGATGTCTCAGTACAGGTATCTGGTAGTTTTGCGGGCAACAGCCTGACGAACTATGCTCAGATCCAGGATGCCAAGGACGGCGAAGGGAATGACATGACCGACCAGGATTCGACCCCGGGTAATGGCTTTAATAATGGTGAAGACGACGCGGACGACGAACCCATCAATATCTCGCCGATACCCTACGGATCAATCGGGGATTTGGTATTCTACGACACTAACAACAACGGCGTGCAGGATGCGGGCGAACCAGGCGTGGATGGCGTGAAGGTTCAACTGCAGGATGGGAACATGGTTGCCATCGATAGCATGATCACTGCTGGGGGCGGCCAGTACTTATTCGACTCGCTGACCAGCGGTCAGTACTTTGTAAAATTCTTTGCACCGGGTGACAGCGTCTTCATAGTAACTAACCAGGGCGGTGATCCGGCTAAGGATAGTAACGCTGGTGAGAGTGGCACGCCGGGTAAAACCAACGTCATTACTATAGACACCAGCAGGCCTTCCAACGATACGCTGCGCAATAACCTGAATATTGATGCCGGTATCTACCGTGCGCCGTTCTTTGATCTAGCTCTGCGCAAGTCCCTGGCTCAGGGCCAGCCCGCTACGGTAATGCCGGGCGACACGGTGACTTTCTCGCTGACAGTGAAAAACGAGGGTGAGGTGCCCGCCACGCAAATCGCGCTGAGTGACTCGCTGCCCGTAGGGCTGAGCCTGGCCGATGCGGCCTGGACGGCGACGGGCCAAATAGCTACGCTCGCTACGCCGATTGCGGGACCTTTGGCACCGGGAGACTCGATCACTGTCAATATAAAGACAATGGTGGCAACCAGTTTTACGAGCGGTACTTTGATGAACTACGCTCAGATCCAGAATGCTAAGGACGGTGATGGGAATGACGTAACTGATGAGGACTCAACTCCAGGCAACGGTTCAAATAACGGTGAGGACGATGCCGACTCGGTCTCGGTCAACGTCTCGCCGATACCCTACGGATCAATTGGCGACTTTGTCTTCTTTGACACTAATAATAACGGGGTGCAAGATGTCGGCGAGCCGGGAATCAATGGCGTGAAGGTTCAATTACAAGACGAAAACATGGTCGCCATTGACAGTATGTTTACTTCCAACGGTGGTAAGTACCTGTTCGATAGTCTGGTGAGTGGAACCTATTTTGTGAAATTCTTCGCACCAAGCGGACAAACATACATAACGCCAAACGTTGGCGGCGATCCTACCAAGGATAGCAATGCGGGCGAGAGTGGTACATTGGGTAAAACCAATGCCATTACCATAAACACCAGCCTTCCTGTAAATGACATTGGTCGTAATAACCCGACGATTGATGCAGGATTCAACAAAATCATTACACCTTACGGCTCAATTGGCGACTTCGTGTGGCTGGATACTAATAACAACGGTGTTCAGGATGCCAACGAACTAACCGGTGTAGATGGTCTTACAGTTGAACTGCAAGACTCAGCCATGATTCCAATCAAAACTACCGTCACCAAGAATGGTGGTAAGTACCTGTTCGACTCACTGGTGAGTGGTACTTATTTCGTACGGTTCATTGCCGGGCCCAATCAGACGCTGGTTCAGCCTAAGCAAGGCGGCGATCCTACCAAGGATAGCGACGCCGGGGCGAGCGGAGTACCTGGCAAAACCAAAGCCATTACGATCGATACCAGCAAGCCAGTCGATGACACGCTTCGGAACAACCCGAATATTGACGCGGGTATCGCTCCGCAGTGTCCAACGATTGCTTTGACGGTAACACCTGACCAAGAAATCTGCGTGGGTGAAGCAGTAGCGCTGGGAGCAACTTCCAATGTACCGGGTGTCACGATCAATTGGTACTACGCTGCGATTGGCGGTACGGCTTTCGCCACCACGACGAGCGGACAGAATCTGAATCTCAGCCCAACTTCAACTACTACCTATTATTTGCAGGCTATGACGGATCAGGGCTGTATGAGCGACCGCACCCCAATTACGGTAGTCGTGAATGCCAAGCCCGCTACGCCAACCTGCATTGGTAATATCACGAATATCTGCCCTGATTCAACGGTAGATCTGACGGCCATTACGATCTCGCCAATCTCGATTGTAGGTGGCGTATTCGAGTGGCGCGTCGGCCCATCGACAACCTCAGCGCTGGTAACTGACCCAACCAAAGTTGCGGCGGGTAAGTACTATCTCTTCGAAAAATCCCCAGCCGGATGCTACAGCAACCCTGCGGTTATCGTAGTAAATATTATTCCCTGTGACTGTCAGTTAGTATATGGTGTATCAGTAGGCGACGATCAGGAAGTATGCGCCGGTCTGCCTATCTCAATAACTGCCACGCTGACCGGAACGGCCACGGGCGTTACCTGGACCACTACCGGTACGGGCACATTTGCCAGCGCCAATAGCCTGACGACGACTTATATCCCGTCAGCTGCTGACATTGCGGATGGCAGTGTAGTACTTACCGCTACTACCGAAGACCCAGACGGCACTGGAACCTGCGTGCCCAAGATGGACGCCCTGTCAATTGTCATCAACCCAATGCCTGCCCCTGCTTTCGGTGTAGCGTGTGACGATACGCTGGTATGCCTGGGTAAGAGCACGAAGCTTATCGGCTTCGCACCGGATGCGACCATCAAGTGGTATACCACTGCCGAGGGCGGTACGGCCATTGGCTCGACGCCAAGCGGTGGTAAGCTGGTAGTGACGCCTGCGGCTACAACTACATACTACGCCGAAGCAGTTAGCGACAAAGGTTGTGTAAGCGCCGAGCGCACTCCAGTGACAGTGGTAGTGAAGCCTTGCTTCTCCGATCTGGCTGTCGTTAAAACAGTACTGACTCCGGGCCCTTATTCACCCGGACAGGAAATTAACTACTCGGTCGAAGTGAAAAATCTGGGCATTGGTAATGCCAAGAGTGTGACCGTGAAAGATATCTTCCCGAGCTCTTTAACTTATGTAGCATCGGCTCCGGTTGGTGAATACAATAGCGGTTCAGGAATCTGGACGATTGGTGACCTGACAAATGGCTCCAACCGTGTATTGATCATGACCGCCAGGATCAAAGAGTCGGCAGCAGGTAGCATCACCAACACCGCCATTGTCAGTAGTCCTGACAACGACCCTGGTAACATGGCAAATGATACGTCCAGAGTTACCATCCAGGTTGATAATATTGCCGACCTGATGCTAGCCAAGAAGGCTTCGAAAGTAAATCCGGTAACGGGTGAAACGATCACCTATACATTGGAAGTGACGAATGATGGTCCGCAGAAAGCCACGAATGTAGAAGTGACGGATCAACTACCTGCCGGACTTGAATTTGTATCCAGCACGGATTTCTCCAAGACGGGTAATCTGCTGAAAGGAATGATCGCCAGCATTGGTATTGGTGAAACCAAATCACTGACCTTCGAAGCCAATGTGACAGGTACCGGAGCAATCAAGAACATTGCCCAGATCAGCAAGTCTGATCAGAAAGATCCTGATTCTTCACCAGGCGACGGCTATAACAATGGCCAGGACGACGAAGCTTCTGTAACGGTGAATGTTGGCTGTCCTACCATCGAGCCACCGATCATTGCATGTGCCGAAACGAATGTTTGCATAGGTACCTCTATCAAACTGACCTCGGTCGGTTGCAAGAACGGTACTGTTAACTGGTCGAACGGTATGACGGGAGCATCCATTACGGTAGTTATCAACGAAACGACGACCTTCACAGCCACCTGTAAAGTGGGCGAATGTGAGAGCGCACCTTCCAATCCGATTACGATCAAAGTCGCTGCACCTGTAACGCCGGTATTGGCCAGCAATGTAAGCGAAGTATGCCTCGGTGGAAGTGCCACCCTGACCGCTTCCAACTGTAATGGTGTAGTTGTGTGGTCAACGGGTACTACCGGCTCGCCGCTGGTGGTGACGCCAACTGAAACAACGACCTACACGGCATTCTGCAAGAAGGGCGAATGCGTAAGCGAAACAGCTTCGATCACTATCAAAATTGGTCAGCCTGGTCCTCCGCCGATTGTCACGTGTGGCAAGATGGAAATCTGTCCAGGCGAGAGCGTAACGTTGACAGCCTACGAATGTAGCGGCACAGTAAACTGGTCAAATGGTGCTACGGGAACTTCTATCACAGTGAGCCCAGCTACCACAACTACCTACACTGCAAAGTGTGTGACGGGTACCTGCGAAAGCGAGGAGTCAGAAGAACACACGATCAAAGTGACTACGCCACAGGCTCCGGTCATTGCATCAAACACCCTGGCCATCTGTCCGGGTGGTACCGCAACGCTGACCGCTACAGGCTGCGATGGCACGGTGAAATGGTCAAATGGCATGACGGGCAGCTCGATTGCCGTAACGCTGAATGCTACCAAGAGCTTTACAGCTACCTGTAAGACTGATGCCTGCGAAAGCGGCGAGTCAAATATGGTGACAATCAAAGTGGCTGCGCCAACTGCACCGATCATTGCTAGTGACAAGACGGTAGTCTGCGCGGGCGACAGCGTGACGCTGACCGCTACCGGATGTGTAGCTACTACTAGCTGGTCCAACGGTATGACGGGTGCCAGCATCAAGGTTGCCCCATCCGCTACTACGGTTTACTCCGCAGTTTGCAAGCAGGATGCCTGCACCAGCGATGCTTCTAACAAGATTACTATCAACGTGAATACAGCGGGTAGACCGCCGGTTATTGCGGCCAGTAAGTCGGAAATATGCGCTGGTGAGGAAGTTACGCTGACTGCCACGGGTTGCGCAGGAACGGTGAAATGGTCGAATGGTATGGAGGGAGCTTCTATCAAAGTGAATCCAACAGCAACGACAAACTACACCGCTATCTGTAAGACTACGGCATCGACTTGCGCCAGCGGCCCATCGAATGCGGTAACCATCAAAGTGGGCACCCCGACGGCTCCGGTACTGACGGCCAGCAAGCTGACCATCTGTCAGGGCGAGGAAGTGACACTGACTGCTACTGGTTGCACAGGTACCGTAAACTGGGACAATGGTATGACGGGGGCTAGCATAAAGGTATCGCCGACCACCGCCACGACCTATGGTGCTACCTGCGACAAGGGTGTTTGTGTGAGTGAAAAGGCGACCATCTCGATCAACGTGACTACTACGCCTCCACCAACTGTAATCTGCTCGACGGATAGCATCTGTAAAGGTGAAAGCGTAACGCTGATTATCCAGGGCTGCGATGGTACCGCCAAGTGGTCGACAGGCCAGACAGGCGAAGCTATTGTAGTAAACCCAATGGTGACGACTTCTTACACCGCCAGCTGCGTAGTGAATGGCTGTGAGAGCGCCAGTTCTATTGAATATAAGATCAATGTAGTCGAGCCTGTGATGCCTGTCTTGACGGCTTCCAAGAACCCAATCAATACAGGTGACTCGACGACGATCACCGCTACGGGTTGCAATGGTTCCCTCGAATGGTCAAATGGCAGCGCCGAAACAAGCATCACGGTAGCTCCAACTACCACGACTACTTACTCGGTCATCTGCCTGGTGAAAGAGTGCGCAAGCGACACGGCCAAGATTACGATTGAGGTCAAGGATTGCATGGTCGAGGCACCTGTTATCTCGGCGAGCTCTCCGACGGTGTGCGTGGGCAGCAATGTAACACTGACCGCGACGGGATGCACCAGTACAGTGGTATGGTCGAATGGGCAAACCGGCCCAAGCATCACCGTAGCGCTTAATGCGACGATGACCTTCACTGCTACCTGTAAGCAGGATGAAGAATGCATGAGTCCGATTTCCAATGCTGTTACAGTAAGCGTGACCAAGCTGGAAGCTCCGACGCTGACCATTAGCTCGAATCTGATTTGTGCTGGTGACAGTGTTAAGCTGGCTGCGATTGGCTGTCAGGGTGAAGTAATGTGGTCGAATGGCAGCACGGGTGCCAGCATCTACGTGAAGCCAACCAGCACGACTTCGTACACAGCAACTTGTAAGCTGGGTGCCTGTGAGAGCAGCCCATCCGCTTCTACTACCGTCACCGTTGGTAAACCAAGTACGCCAACCATCTCGGCATCGACCAACAGTGTCTGCTTTGGTAGCTCCGTAACATTGACTGCCAGTGGATGCAGCCAGGGATATGTAATCTGGTCGAATGGCCTGGTTGGTAACTCCATTACCATCTCGCCAGCCACTACAACCACGTTCACGGCTCAATGCTGCACCTCAACCTTCTGTAAGAGCGATCCTTCGACGCCGATTACGGTGACGGTTGGACCAAAAATTGTCAAGCCATTGACGCAGAATCTGACCAATGCATGTCCGTTCAATACGGTAGACCTGACCACCGGAGTGACCAGCTCTCCGAAGAGCGTGGGTGGCGTGTTTGTCTATCGCATGGGTAATTCGCCGGAGTCTGCCGAAGTAGCTGACCCAGCCAAAGTGGGTGCCGGTACTTACTATGTATTCGAGCAATCAACGACTGGCTGTTTCAGTGGTGCTTCGATAATCATCGTGACCATCACGAACTGTGACAACGCGACGCCTTGCGAAACCAACCCAGCCACGGCGGATGCTGGAGCGGACGCCACGATTTGTGCGGCTACTACGTACAAACTGGCCGGATCGATTGGTGGAGCAGCATCGAGCGGAATGTGGACGACCAGCGGAACGGGTACTTTCGACGACCCGGCTTCGCTGACGGCTACCTACACACCTTCACTGGCTGATATGCAGAATGGTGAAGTGATGCTTACCCTGACGACGAATGACCCCGATGGACCGAATGGAAATTGCGAGGCTGATTCTGATCAGGTGAAGCTGACTCTGGAATCGATCAAGATTCAGCCTGGTATCGCTATCAACGGCGTTGCCAAAACGGATACGATGGCTACCACCCTCAATATCTGTGCTGGCGACTCGGTAACAATCACCGCCACTGATGCTCCGGGCTCAGGTACTTATACATACAAATTGAATGGTGGAACTGCTTCGGCAAATAACACCTTCGTGGTGAAGTCGAGCGGAACTTACACCGTAACGCTGATGAACGAAGCAGGTTGTTCTTCAATGACCTCAGCCAGAGTGATCGTCAATGTGAACGCTCCAATGATGACGCCAGTTGTTTCCAACAAGCGGAACACCTGCCCATCAAGTACTGTGGATTTGACGACAGCCGTCATCGGACAGCCTGCCAGCGGCAACAGCTTTATCTACCGGATCGGCACTTCGCCAACTTCCGATGCGATAGCTTCGCCCACCACGGTAGGTGCCGGAACCTATTATGTGTTCGAGAAATCGGCCGAAGGTTGTTACAGTGCTCCGTCGAAAATAGAGGTGGGCATCATCGATTGCGCCAACGATGTAGACTCTACCGATCTTGAAATCATCAAAACGGTGGACAAGCTGACCGTAGCGAAAGGTGGTGAAGCAACGTATTCGATCAAAATCAAGAACAATGGTCCGATCGATGCTACCAATATCACGGTCATTGACATCCTGCCTCCTGGCTTGAAGTATATAGCCGGTACGGGATATGACATCGACGGCAATGTGATCAAGGGTGTAATTCCAAAGATTGCCGCCAACGATAGCTTGGTGTTCACCTGCCTCGTAGATGTTATCGGTGAAGGTACGATTACGAATGTCGCCCAAATCGCCAACCTGGATCAGCGGGATTATAATTCGGCCAACAACAAGTCGGAGGTAGATATTATTGCCACAGGGGCACCACTGGCTCACGAAAACTCCATTGGAGTAGCTAAGCAAGCTGGTACGCCGACGCTGATTACCCCCGGTGTGTACGATGTGCCTTACACGATCATGGTCAAAAACCTGGGTTCACACGATTTGACCAAAGTCCAGGTTACCGATGACTTGTCGCTGACCTTCGGCAACGGAGCCAAGATCGTCGATGGTAGTATCAAGGTGGAAGCAGATCCTGGATTGGTAGTCAATACTTCCTATACCGGAGAAGGCGCCAACACTGGCCTGCTGGTCGATTCGCTGAGTACACTGCCCGTCGGAACGATGCGTGATATTTACCTGACGGTCCGGGTGGATGTTACTTCGGCCACGACCACCACGTTTAACAACATTGCTCTGGGAACGGCAATGGGTGCAGAAAATGTCATGGTAGCGGATAGTTCTACTTCCGGTAGTAACCCCGACCCTGATGAAGATATGGACCCAACCAACGATAGCGAGGTGACGCCCATTGTGCTGAATAACTTGCCGGGCGAGTCGCTCATCGGGGTAGCACTCTCGGTGAAAGATACCGTGCGCCAGTCCAATGGTAGTTATAACATCACGTACCGCGTTGTTGTCCAGAACTTCGGTTCAAGTGTCCTGACGAATGTTCAGATTACCGATTCACTATCGCAGGTATTTAATACGCAAACGGGCGCCACATTTACGAAAGTTGGCACGCCTATTGCAAGCGATATAAGTGAATTGGCGATCAACCAAAGTTTCGATGGCATCAACGATATGGAGCTGCTCGTTAGCCCCAATAGCCGCCTGAATGCCGGAGTCTCCGATACGCTGCTCTTCACAGTTAACGTGCAAACCGACGGTCGAACCGTACCTTACCTGAACTGGGTATATGCCTCGGCTAAATCCGGTGAGATAACAGTGACGGACAAGTCGACCAACGGAGTACTGGCTGACCTGAATGGCAACGGCGATCCGACCGAAGCTTTGGAAGATCTTGGTACTCCAATCGTGATACCCGGTGGTACTGAAGTCTTTATTCCAGAAGGCTTCTCGCCCAACGGAGACGGAATCAACGATGTGTTCGTAATCCGCAATGTACCCGCAGGAAAGCGCGTAACGCTGGAAATCTACAACCGCTGGATGACGCAGGTGTATAAGGACGACGATTACAAGAACGACTGGACAGGTATCGCCAATAACGGCCTCCGCGCAGGAAATACAGCCCAGGGATTACCCGACGGAACGTACTTCTACGTAGTGAAAATTGAGGATGGCAAGCAATACGTCAGATACATGACCATAACCAGATAAGATTATGATACGGAACTCTAGAATCAAGCAATGGACTGCCCTAGTACTGCTGACCCTCACGGTCGGCAGTACCGAAGTCCTCGCCCAGCAGGACAAAATGTACTCCCAGTACATGTTTAACATGATGGCCCTCAACCCGGCCTACGCCGGAAGCCGTGATGTGCTGAGCGCGACGGGGCTCTACCGCAATCAGTGGGTCAATGTAGAAGGGGCTCCCAAAACCATGACCTTTACCCTGGACGCTCCTATCAATAAGGAGCGGGTAGGGCTGGGAATTCAGCTCTTCAATGACCAGATCGGTCTGCAGAATGAGACGGGGATCTATGCTTCTTACGCTTTTCGGATCAAGGTAGGTGAGCGCTCTACCCTGGCGCTGGGTCTACAGGCAGGAGCCACGAGTTTCCGGTGGAGCCTGAGCGAAGCCATTTTGGCACCGGGAGGGGGAGGAGCAGACCAGGCTTTCAATCAGAATATCTCTAAAATTCTGCCCAACTTCGGAACGGGCGTTTTTATCAGCAATGATAAAAGTTATCTGGGAGTATCGGTGCCCCAGTTGATTGCCAATAACCTCAGCGATTATAATGTGGGAGACAACCGGGCCAAGCAGAAACGTCACGCTTATTTGATGTCAGGTTTTGTTATCGGTCTGGGAAGTACTCTGAAACTAAAACCCTCCCTGCTCGTCAAGTATGCCGACGGGGCACCACTGGGCATGGATGGTAACCTGAATCTTTGGATAAATGATCGGGTGGCAATCGGTACTTCTTACCGCCACAATCAGTGGAGCACGCTGAATAATAGCAGCGGTGCCGGAAATGACATCAATAACTACATCAGCGATGCGGTAGTGGGCATGGTAGAGATTCAGATCACCGATCAGTTTCGGATGGGCTACGCCTACGACATGATGCTGAACGGTCTTAAGCAATCCAACCTAAGCATCAATTCAGGCAGCCATGAGCTCATGCTTCGGTACGAGTTCGGATATGGCAAAAGTAAGATCCTGACCCCGCGTTACTTCTAACAACGAAAACCAATCGCCTGGGCGGTTGACAAATAAGGTATATTCTCCGAGGCGACTGTTTGGCAGTCGGCGTGGGATATACCTTTTTTTTGGTCAAATTTTTCAAATCACTCGTATGAAACGAACTGCTACGCTACTGATTTTGAGTGCTATATTGCTAAGCAATGCTGTCAAAGGCCAGTCTCTAATAAGCCTGGCCGACAAGGAATACAAATCCATGGCCTACCTGCGTGCGGCTTCGCTGTACGAAGAGGCGATAAAAGGAAATAATCTGGGAGAGAAGGAGGAGCTTGCGGCCAAAGCCAAATTAGCCTATAGTTATCGACAATTGAAAGATTCCGAAAACGTTGAGCGCGTACTCCAGGAAATGATTAGCAGCTACGGAGAAGAATTACCCGAGCCGTATGTAGAAAATTACCTGTACTTCGCCGAGGCCCTGGCCAGCAACGGAAAATACAGTGAAGCGCAGGAAACCTACGAAAAGTATACGAATTTGAGCACTTCTGATCAATATGGCCCGAGTTTTGCGAAACTGTACAACAACGTAGCTCTGCTTACTAAAAATGCGGGATCATATAAAGTTGACCGGCTCGACCTCAATTCTTCCGATGCTGATTTCAGCCCGATGTACTACAAAGAAGGCATTGTTTTCGTATCGGCACGTACGAAAGCAAAGGGGATCAGGCGGGTTTTTGATTGGGATCAAACGCCGTTCCTGGATTTGTACTACCTGGATAATTTGAAAAAATTAAAAGGAAAAACCGAAGCTTCTACCCTAGGCGGGTCGAAAGCCGTAGGATCTAACGACAAGTACAGCAGAAGACGGAAAAGTATACTGGGCCGGGATTCCTACACTGCCCTCACGGCCAACGACAGCCGCACGGTTGGTTTTTTTGCTGGCAGCGCCTACAATAGCAATCTGGGGTATGAGGAAAATCCCCGCACGGAATCGGAGCGGCTCAACAAAACCATCAACTCGAAGTACCACGAAGGACCGGTTTCTTTTTTCAAAGAGGGCGACCGCGTTATTTTTACCAGAAACAACTATAACAACGGGCAGTACGGAGAAAGTGAAGAGGGCATTAATAAACTAAAACTCTACTCGGCGGAACTTATAAAAGGCGAATGGACAAAAATTGAGGAATTACCTTTCAATAGCGATGAGTTCTCCACCGGACATCCGGCCCTGAATCCTGACAATACTTTGCTGTACTTCGTCTCCGACCGCCCCGGTGGGGAAGGGGGCACCGACATCTACGTCTCTCGGTTAGAAGACGGGAAATGGTCGGAGCCGACCAATCTGGGGCCGGAAGTCAATACGAAAGGCAACGAGATGTTTCCTTTCGTGGATGCGAACGGAAATCTATATTTTTCTTCGGATGGCCGCCCGGGGCTGGGTGACCTGGATGTTTTCTTCGCGCCTATGGAGTCCTACGCCAAAGCCAAGAAAAGTATTAATCTGGGCGCACCGATCAATTCTAATAAAGACGATTTTGGCCTGATTACCGATGGAGAGCGCACGCAGGGGTATTTCAGCAGCAATCGTAAAGGGGTACCTCTCGACGACGATATCTACCGCTTTCGCCGCGAAGGCCCCTTGTATGCCTGTCGTGACCTGACAGTAAGCGTTTACGACGCCGAGACAAAGAAGCCGTTGGCCAATGCCTTGGTGCAAATTGAGGATAAAAGCAGTCCCGAAAAAATGCGCCAATTGCAAACCGACAGTCTGGGGAATCTATTCATGTGTTTGGCTTCGGAGAACGAATTCATTTTCGTAGCCTCCGAAACGGGTTATCAGAACAACACCCTGGGCTTCACCACGGCCGCTTTCGACGATGAACGTCCTTCTCTCCTGGAAATACCGCTTAAAAAAGCGAAATCTGAAAAGCCTGTTGAAGCCGCCAGTTCAATGGCCAACGCCCAGGGCTTCGTATTGGCGCAGAATGGGACCAGGCCACTTTCGGGTATCAGAGTTTCTATAAAAGACGACACCGACGGCACAAAGCAAGAAGTCGTGACGGATGCCAAAGGCCAGTATACCTTCGTGGCCGTACCGGGCCACAACTACTCGCTTGACGTAGCTGCCGACGAGTATGGTACTTTTGGAAAGAAAATTGTTGGGTATGATGCCAGCCGCACGGCTGACCTTGACATACTCATGTTTGAAAAAGGAGAAGCAGTCAAAATCGAGAACATTTACTATGACCTCGACAAAGCTGCCATACGTCCCGATGCTGCCCAGGAGCTGGACAAAGTGGTGGAGGTTTTGGAAAAGTACCCCAACATGAAAATTGAACTCGGTGCCCACACCGACAGCCGGGCTACGAGTCGCTACAATCGGATACTGTCTAATAACCGGGCAAAGGAAGCCAGAAACTACCTGGTGTCAAAGGGCATCGATGGCAAGCGGATTAGCGCCAAAGGGTACGGCGAAAGCAAGCTGGTCAACAAATGCGGCGATGGCACTGAATGCAGCGAGGAAGAGCACCAAAAAAATCGCCGGACGGAGATCCGGATTATGAATTTGCAGTAGTAACATTCATGTATTGTAAAAAGGCAGGAGAAGTTTTTCTCTTGCCTTTTTTGTTTGTTGTGCAGGTGTTGCGTTGTTTAGAGGATTGGTTGCGCCTCGTAGGGGCGAATCTGTGTTTGCCCGGCGCACGTCAGCTTATGGACAAAGCAGCAGGGGCCACCCTGTGAGATCATGTATTCCTGAAAATAAGCAAAACCTAATGGTTAAACTCAAAATACTATGTATAAATGCCTGCCTGTAATAATTTTAATGCTTGGTTTGATGTTTGCCTCCCCATCCAAATCCTTCGCCCAGCGTGAGGTACTTTATGAGCAGTATATCCAGAACTCTATGGCGATCAACCCGGCTTTTACGGGTATCCGGGAGGATTTCAACATGACTGTGTTGCTGCGGCGACGGTGGTTTACGATTCCCAATTCTCCCATTACCCAAACCTTCGCCATGGATGGGACGGTAGCCAATGGCAAAATCGGCCTGGGATTGCAAGCTCTGAACGATCGGATGTCGCCCTATTTTACTACGGGTGTGTACGGTTCGGGCGCCTACCACTGGGATGCTTCCGTATCGTGGCGGATTTCATTAGGTGTCCAGGGCGGCATCAATGTGTTGCCGTTGTATGATTTTGCTTCGGGCATTTCTACCAATGGCGTGCTGGGTAGTTTGGGAGCCGGAGTCTGGGTGCGCTATGCCGATCAGTTTTACGCCGGGATTTCCAAGCCGGAGCTTCTGTCGCAGAACTTCGGCAGCGGCAGGCAGTCGCTTTTTGCCTACCGCCAGCCGTTGTTTGTTACGGCCGGGGCCACATTCGATGCGGGCGAGAAAACGCAGGTCACGCCCAGCCTTCTTATCGTACAGGAAAAAGGGCTTCCGCTGCGTGTGGATGTTGGCGCGCGGGCCTGGTACGACGAGAAAATAGGATTTGGTGGGTTTTATCGCATGGCATCTGTCAACTACGTACAGCTTTCGGGAGAGGCACAGTTGGGCAAAAACGTGCGTTTGGGCTACATCTTTAATTCACGGGCTATTGAAAGTACCATCGTGGGGGTCAATAATAACCCGTTGACCATCCACGAACTTATGCTCAAATTTATCCCCAGCCCTACCAAATTTCACCTCAACTGATTGGCCGAGAATGAAACCAAAACTGGGTTCGTCCCTGAAAAAGGTTATTTTTCTACCTTCTTTGAATTACATCGCTTAACTTTGCAAGCCAATTGAAAAAGCACCAATCCCGATGGATAATTACTCTTATATAGCCAATTCCGAACCCTCTTACATCGAGGAACTTTACAAATCTTACCAGCAGGACCCCACTTCGGTGGAGGAGAGCTGGGCCAGATTTTTTGAAGGCTTCGATTTTTCTAAAAAGTACCCTCAAAACGGAACCGCAGCATCGAACGGTGTTGCATCAGCGGCTTCCAACGGTGTGGCTGCTACCAAGTCGGGTACTGTCAGCGACTCGCGCATTCAAAAGGAAATGGAGGTAGTTCACCTCATTCGGGGCTATCGCTCGCGGGGACACCTGGTGGCTACTACCAACCCGATTCGGGAACGGAAAAACCGCGGGCCGCTGCTGGAACTGGCTGATTTCAATTTGGAAGAGTCTGACCTCGACACCGTATTTGAGGCCGGGACCGAAGTGTTCGGCAAACCAGCCACGCTACGGGACATTGTGGATGCGCTGAAAAAGATTTACACCAGCGACATCGGCTTCGAATATCTCTATATACGTGACCGCGAGCAGAAAAACTGGTTACGGGACAAAATCGAGAAGGAAGCACTCGATATGGATTTTTCCATCGAAGAGAAAAAGCATATTCTGTCCAAGCTCAACGAAGCGGTCGTTTTCGAAAACTTCCTGCATACCAAGTATATCGGCCAGAAGCGTTTCTCGCTCGAAGGCGGAGAGACGACGATTCCCGCGCTTGACGCCATGATCAATAAGGCTGGTGAGCTGGGCGTAAAGGAGGTGATGATCGGCATGGCCCACCGTGGGCGGCTGAACGTGCTGGTGAATACCATGCGCAAAACTTACGAGCAGGTTTTCAATGAATTTGAAGGCAACCTGCCTGATCAGGTCTGGGGAGACGGCGACGTGAAGTACCATATGGGCTTTTCGTCCCAAATCAAGACACCCAGCGGCCAGGAAATGTATCTGAAACTGGCTCCCAACCCCTCGCACCTCGAGGCGGTGAATCCGGTAGTGGAAGGTTTCATACGCGCCCGCGCCGATGGCATGTACAATAGTGACTACGACCGCGTGCTACCCGTGCTGATCCACGGCGATGCCGCCGTAGCGGGCCAGGGCATCGTGTATGAAGTCACGCAGATGTCGGGACTCGAAGGATATTATACGGGTGGTACTATACACTTTGTCATCAACAACCAGGTCGGTTTTACCACTGACTTTGAAGATGCCCGTTCCAGCATTTACTGCACCGACGTAGCTAAAATCGTTGACGCTCCCGTACTGCATGTGAACGGCGATGACCCGGAATCGGTGGTGTATTGTATGCATCTGGCTGTGGAGTATCGCCAGAAATTCAACAAAGATATTTTTATCGACATGGTGTGCTACCGCCGCCACGGTCACAACGAGTCGGACGAGCCGAAGTTCACGCAGCCCGTTCTTTATAAGTACATCGAGAACCACCAGAATCCCCGGGAGATTTACCAGAAAAAATTGGTAGAGCGCGGTGACGTGGACGCCGAACTCGCCGCCACGATGGATAAGGAGTTCAAAGCCTTATTGCAGGAACGCCTGGAAATGGTCAAGCAAAAGGTACTTCCTTACGCCATGCCCAAGCTGGAACTGGAATGGCGGAGCCTGCGCAAATCCACGCCCGAGGATTTTGAGAAATCGCCCAATACGGGCGTACCGTTGGAAACGCTGGAAAAGATTGGTAAGGCCATCACGACTATTCCCGAGGGCTTCCAGACGCTCAAACAGATCGACAAACTACTCAAAGATCGCCACCAGATGATCTTTGAGGACAAGAGTGTCAACTGGGCAACCGCCGAACTCCTGGCCTACGGCTCCGTCGTGGCAGAAGACAAGATCGTGCGTGTTAGTGGACAGGATGTCCAAAGGGGTACTTTCTCGCATCGGCACGCCGTCCTGCACGATGCTGAAACCAACAAAGCCTACAACAATCTGAACCACATTCAGGAGAAACAAGGGCGGTTTATGATTTATAACTCCCTGCTTTCTGAGTACGGCGTGCTGGGCTTTGAGTTTGGCTACGCGATGGCTAACCCTGGTGCGCTGGTGATTTGGGAGGCGCAGTTCGGTGACTTCGTCAATGGCGCCCAGGTAATGATCGATCAGTTTATCTCATCCAGCGAAACCAAGTGGGACCGCTGGACGGGACTGGTGATGCTACTACCGCATGGTTACGAAGGTCAGGGACCCGAACACTCCAATGCCCGCCCCGAACGCTTCCTGCAACTGGCGGCGGACAATAACATCATTATCACGAACGTCACTACACCTGCCAACCTGTTTCACATGATGCGGCGGCAGTTGGCTCTGCCCTTCCGCAAGCCGTTGATTGTGATGTCGCCCAAGTCGATGCTGCGGCACCCGCTCTGTATTTCGCCGCTGGACGAACTGGTGAAAGGACGTTTTCAGGAAACCATAGGTGATAGCTACGCCGATCCCAAGAAGGTGAAGAAAGTACTGCTGGTGACGGGTAAGTTGTATTATGAGCTTTTCGAAAAACAACAGGCTGACAACCGTGACGATGTGGCTATCATTCGGGTGGAGCAAATGCACCCTTTCCCAAAAAACCAACTGAACGCCCACATCGCAAAATACAAGAAGGCAAAAGTATATTGGGTACAGGAAGAGCCTTTCAACATGGGTGGCTGGACGTTCATGCTGCGCATGTACCCCGAGCAGCCGCTGGAAGTGATTGCCCGACGTCCGAGTGCATCGCCCTCCACCGGCTTCGCTAAAATTCATAAACAGGAACAGGAAGAAATCATTCGCAGGGCTTTTGAATAAATCATTTTGAATGTCGGAATGTCGGAATTTGTGATTATTACTTTCAGGCTAGCAGTTATTCACTGATTCCAAATTCACTCATCGCACGGGCGACCCCGTCAAAATTGAAAAAAAATGGCAGAATTACAGATAAAAGTACCGCCCGTGGGCGAGTCAATTTCCGAAGTGACCATCGGCACCTGGTTTAAGAACGAAGGGGATGCCGTCAAGATGGATGAAGTGATATGCGGACTGGATTCCGACAAAGCAACCTTCGAACTTACCGCTGAAGCTGATGGGGTACTTCACATTAAGGCGCAGGAAGGTGATACGCTGGCAATTGGCGACCTGATTGCGACGATAGATCCCAGCGGCGCGTCCAATGGTGCGTCTTCCAACAACGGTTCGACGCCCAAAGAAGAACCGAAGCCGGAACCAAAGATGGATACCCCAGTGGCGAAATCCGAAAAAGCAGAAATCGATACTGCGGCCCAGCAGAAAACATCGGGCGTATCCCCCAAGGTCGTAGAAATGACCGTTCCGACGGTTGGCGAGTCGATCACGGAAGTGACCATCGCCTCATGGAATAAAAAAGACGGTGCCCAGGTGGAGCTGGACGAGATTATCTGCGAACTGGAATCAGATAAAGCTACTTTCGAACTACCGGCGGAGTCGGCAGGAACCCTGCGCATCGTGGCCGCCGAAGGCGATACGCTGGAAATTGGCGCGGTGATTTGCCGGATCGAAGTTGGAAGTGACTCTGCTGCGCCCAGCGACGGAGTCGCCAATGCTGCCGATAAAGCTGGCGAGGCCAAAGTACCTTCGGTTCATCAGTCAGAAGCCGAGGAGTTTAGCGGTACTTCTGCCCATACTTCGCCCGTAGCGGCCAAGATTTTGGCTGAGAAAGGCATTGACCCCAGCGAAGTAAAAGGCTCAGGAGCGGGTGGTAGAATTACCAAAGAAGACGCCCTTAACGCCCAAAAATCAAATGGGAAGGCAGCAGATGCTCCCAAAGCCGCGCCCGCCGAAACCGCAGCAAAGGCCCCGGCTGCTTCATCGCCCGAGAAATCACCGCAACCAAGTACTGGCGACCGCGGACAACGGCGTGAGAAGACCTCATCGTTGCGTCGCACGATTGCCCGTCGCCTGGTGGCCGTGAAAAACGAAACGGCGATGCTAACTACCTTCAACGAGGTAGATATGAAGCCCATCATGGACTTGCGGTCGCAGTACAAGGATAAATTCAAGGAAAAGCACGAAGTCGGGCTCGGTTTTATGTCCTTCTTCACCAAAGCTATCTGTACGGCTTTGCAGGATTTTCCGGTTGTGAATGCTTATATGGACGGCGACGATGTCGTTTATAACGATTTCTGTGATATATCCATCGCTGTATCGTCACCCCGAGGATTGGTAGTACCTGTCATTCGCAACGCGGAAAAACTGTCCTTTGCGGGTATAGAAAAAGAAATCGTGCGCCTGGCTACCCGCGCCCGCGATGGTAAACTGGGGATCGACGAAATGACCGGAGGTACTTTCACCATCACCAATGGTGGCATTTTCGGCTCAATGCTTTCGACGCCGATCATTAATGCCCCGCAGTCGGCTATTTTAGGAATGCATAACATTGTGGAACGTCCTGTGGCACTGAATGGCGAGGTGGTGATTCGCCCGATTATGTACGTGGCTCTTTCTTACGACCACCGTCTTATCGATGGCAAAGATTCGGTAAGTTTCCTTGTCAGGGTTAAACAACTGCTGGAAGATCCCTCACGGATGCTTTTGGAGATGTAGGATTTCCATACGGACTAACGTGTTCATTTGAGAAAATAAAAAAAGTACCCGGCCATCGTGCTGGGTACTTTTTTTATTTTCGGCATTGTTTTTGTTCATTTTGTATATTCAGTAAAAAACAGAATTCAAATGCAACATAAACTACTCTTCGTATGCTTCATGCTGACCGCTCTGGTCGGGTGTAAAAAGAGTAATTCTGACGGTGGAGATACGCCTTCTCCCCAGGAAAAAGGCTGCAAAGTCGCCACTGAAACCATAGATGGCAAGCCCTACCGCACCTACAATTACGATGATGACAGACGTCTGTTCGGTATTGTGCAATACGCTACCAGCGCCGCCAATCCCATAGAGAAACGATTTACATTTGAGTATGACTCATCGGGAACTGTAACGGTAATAAGAGAAACCAATCTTCTGCCCCCATTCGGAAATATGCAGTATAATCTTCATTACTCCGGCGTGGGCCGTCTCGACACGGTCAGGAAATATCAGGTACTTAACTCCGGGCCTAAAATCCTGGAAACTTATGCGCTGGAGTACAATGAAAAGGGGTTTATTTCTAAATATAAATGGCAGGAAAACTCCCTGCGCTATGAGTACGACGACAACGGCAGCCTAACCCAGTGGTTTGTTAGCCTTCCGCAGATTAGCCCCGAGGTATTGGCTGCCGAGTACGGAAATTACGACGGCAAGCGTAATGTATACGCCGACACGCGCCCCGCCGAATTAGTGAACCTTGTCACCAGCCAGGGAATAAGTAAGCAAAATCCGGGTAGTTTTAAATTCTATGAAGCCAGCCTGCGGCCCGTACAGAACGGATTGGTGAACTACGAATATAACGAGCAAGACTTTCCTACTAAGGCCAGCGTGTCGCTCTTTTCGCCGGACGGCAGCCCCGCCGCAACTCAGGTTCATGTATTTACCTATAACTGTTTATAGATTTTCTGAGCAAATTAATCGCCGTCATTTCCAGTTTTTTGGGGAGTAAAAGAATAACCGTGTTGCTTCAGAGTGTGTAGCACGTTTTGAATAGCCCGCGACTTGACGATTGGCGATTCCTTCTCTGCTTCGTGGCTTTTGATCCAGAAACTCACTTTCATACATAGTGCATTCGACTTGGTTTCCTCGACGCTCGCCACTGATTCGTGCTGATGGCTGCCGTGAAGTACCCCTTCGGTTTCTTTCAAAGCTTTCTCAATGAGTGGGATCGCCTTTTTATAGTCCTCCCGATTGTCCAGATCCACACTGAATTCCAGCCTCAAAAAATCGTCCACTGAGTAGTTATAAAGCGGATTGTTCAAAATCCCCGCATTGGGCACGAAAACATCTTTTCCGTCGAGAGTTTTGATAATTGTTTCGCGCAGTGTCATGTCAATAATCCTGCCCTTCACGCTTTGGGTCTCCACGAGGTCACCGATATCAAACGGACGTTTGAACGCCAGCAGAATTCCCGCCAGGAAGTTTTCGCCAATGTCTTTGAGTGCAAACCCCAGAATAAAGGCCGAAAGTCCGGCACCCGCCAGAATTTTTGTGACGGCCCCATCGAGACCGAGGGCACCCAGCGCAACCGAGATACCCAGTATCAGCACGATCCAGAAGCCCATATCGCCCAGAAAACCGGTGAGCAGACTATCCTGTGAATTCCTCAGCAGCTTGGGCAGCAGCCAGCGCCGTACTTGCCGGGCAATGATGAGGAAAAGAAGGAATAAAACGATAGCTAAGGCCAGCCGAGGCAATAGTTTTATAAATCCGAGGTAATAGCTGTGGAGTACGTGCCAGAGGTCGTTGGTAAATTGGTTCATCCGTGAAAGAATAGTTGTAAATTGGAATGGCTGCTGAACTACACAAAAATCTATTCCATAGCGTAGATTTACAGCTTCGGATTCTGCTTGTGCCGATCTTTATCACGTTCAGTTTTTTTGGCCATATTTTTTTCAAAAGCCTCGGTCAAGTTTACGCCGGTCTGATTGGCCAGGCAGATCAACACCCAAAGTACATCGGCCATTTCGTCGCCCAGATCTTTGTCCAAATCCGATTTTTTGAATGACTGATCACCGTAGGTACGGGCCATAATCCGGGCCAATTCACCTACCTCCTCGGTCAGGATAGCCATGTTGGTAAGTTCAGAAAAGTACCGGACACCATATTCTTTAATCCAGGTATCGACCTGGGCTTGGGCTTGTTGAAGAGTCATATTTTTAAAAGTAAGAGAAAGTAGGAGGGAGGATTAATTTAAGCAGACAACGATCAGCTCCGATTTTTTGAGTCGATAATGATTGTCACGGGGCCATCGTTCGTCAGATTTACTTTCATATCGGCTCCGAATACACCCGTTTGAATGGGTTTGCCGAGTTCACTACTCAGGAACTCAATCATTTTTTCGTAAAGTGGAATAGCGACTTCGGGGCGTGCAGCCTCAATAAACGAGGGACGGTTGCCTTTTTTAGTACTTGCGTGGAGTGTGAACTGGCTGATGAGCAGGATGTTTCCGTCCACACTTTTCAAGTCAAGGTTCATTTTTCCTTCGGCGTCGCCGAATATCCGCATCTGCACTATCTTCCGGCCCAGCCACTCCAAATCTTCTGTCGTGTCGGACGCCGTGATACCAACTAACACCAGAAGGCCGACGCCTATCTGGCCCTTTACGGTTCCTTCAATAGTTACGGAAGCGCCATTCACGCGTTGAATTACGGCAATCATATGGTATTGCGATTATCTTTTACCACTAAAAAAAAATCATTGTCCAGTTCAAGGTAGCCGTAGTCATAAACGAAATAGTAAACGCTGCCTTTCTGGGTGACACGCTGGCTGGTCATCAGATTAAAATCAAAACCTTTAGCCATGAGGGTACTTCGGGTAGTTTTTTGCTTGTCGTCAGGGCATATTTCTTCCAGAATACGGCGATTACGGCGTAATTGGTTATTGGTGTTCCTGACTACGTTGTACTGATCCGAATTCAGTTTGTTGTTGTAGGCATTGCGGCACATATCCGAGCAGAATTTCTTATCCGCCCGGCCCGAGAAAGGCTGGTCACATTCTAGGCAAGTTTTCACGGTGTTTTCATTTAGACTGCCATCTTGAATAACTACTTCACAATCTTATTCGCCGCCACACCCTCAAACGTCATCTTCACGGGCTTGATCGTACCATCCTCGTTGAATTCCAGACGGTCGATACAGGTGACGCGATGGTCGCGGCCTTCGTTAGGAATAGGGCGGCGGTGATACACCATGTACCAGTCGTCGGTACCGGGGGTATGGATTACCGAATTATGACCTGCCCCGGTGGCTATGGCCTTGTCTGATTCCAGAATAGTACCGATGCGCTTGTAGGGGCCAGTCGCTTTCTCCGCCGTGGCATAGGCTACTTTGTAGCTATCGTTAGTCCAGCCACCTTCCGACCACATGAGGTAGTAAGTACCATTGCGCAGAAACATAAAGGGGCCTTCGACGTAGCCTTCGGGCGTAATTTCGTGGAATAGCTTGCCATCGTCCCAGGGCTTGAAACCCGTGAAATCGTCGTTCAGTACACCCAAATTGCAATGGCCCCATCCTCCGTAAAAAATGTAATGGGTGCCGTCGGTGTCTTTAAAAACAAACTGGTCGATGGGTTGTGCGTCGTTGTAAAAATCGTCGATCAGCGGCTTGCCCAGGTAGTCTTTGAATGGTCCGCCGGGTGCATCCGCCACGGCTACCCCAATGCCGCCGAAATGGTTGATGTCATTATTCTCGTCCCAGCCCGGTCGGCTGGGGCGCTGTACATCATTTGCCGCAAAAAAGAAGTAGTACTTACCGTCCTTTTCGATGGCGGCAGGGGCCCACATGGCTTGCCGCGCCCACTTGATAGCCGCCGTATCCAGAATATTAGGATGCTTTTGCCAGGTGACAAGGTCTTTGGACGAAAAGGCGTCGAAGTGCAACTGCTTTTCGTATTCGGCTGAGTAGGTAGGGTAAATCCAGTACTCGTCGCCGAAAACTACCCCTTCGGGATCGGCGTACCAACCTTCGGCTATCGGGTTACCGGATGTTTGAGTTTCCTTTTTTTCTTCGGATTTGGAGCAATTGGTCAGCAAGAATGATAATGATCCGGCAATGAGGAATAAGTACTTCATAAATGGTTGAAAGTGAGATAATAATATTAGGCTGAGGGCTTGAAGATTTTCAAAGATAAATCATTTGCAAACGACTACAAATATTTTTATCCGATTATAAATATTTAAGAACCGTATAGGATTCTGCCAACCTCCCACCTTTGTCCCATCGATTCGGGTGAATCGAAAAATTTCTCACCGCGATCTGGCCGAGCGGCAATGTCAGCAAAGGCCGGGTTTGCACAAACAAATAAAATCATGAACTCAGTAAAATTGATCGGAAACGTAGGACGCGATGTAAACGTGATAGAATTCGAGAATGGCAAAAAGGCGACATTCAGCTTGGCTACCAACGAGACCTATACCAATCGCAATCAGGAAGAAGTGACCAATACTGCCTGGCACAATGTGGTGGCCTGGGGCAAAGTGGCGCAGCATTGCGAGCAGATGCTCAGCAAAGGCAAGTTCATTCAGGTGGAAGGCAAGCTCAACTACCGCGAATACCAGAATAAAGAGAATCAACTGGTCAGGATTACGGAGATTGTAGCCTACAAAGTAGAAGAAGGACCCAAGAAAGCAGCGTAAAGGAATGAGGAGTGATGAGTGAGGAATGATGAGTGGTGCAATTCCTCACTCATCATTCTTTTACAATCCCAGCAGCACGTGCGCCAGGCCGAAGTACACACCGTAGCCAATCAAGTCGTTGGCCGTAGTGATGAATGGGCCGGATGCGACAGCCGGGTTGATGCCCAACTTGTCAAGTACGATTGGGGTGACAGTACCCATGAACGACGCCAGGAAAACGACGGAGAGCAAGGCCGAAGAAACGACCAGGGCAAGTTGTAGTTCATTGCCGATCAGTAAGTTAAAGCCAAATACGATCAGGCTGATAATGATGCCGTTGATGAATGCTACGCCAAACATCCTGAGCAGGCGTTCCCACACTCCCGTGTCGAGGCCCGTTTTGTCGGCCAGGCTTTGCAGAATTATCGAGGAGGTCTGGATACCGA
Source organism: uncultured Persicitalea sp. (assembly GCA_964500445.1). Lineage (GTDB taxonomy): Bacteria > Bacteroidota > Bacteroidia > Cytophagales > Spirosomataceae > Persicitalea. The sequence goes on from CAZCOG010000040.1 coordinate 35,390, forward strand.
CGTTGCCGCCAGTGGAGCCGATGATCGGGATAAATGCAGCCATCGCCGGCACTACTTTCAGGTCGCCCTCGAAGAAACCGATGAACTTGGCGGCCAGGATACCGCCCATCATGCCCACCAGCAGCCACGGCAAACGAGCCTTGGTTTGTTCCCAGACTGTGTCGTCCTCCTCGACATCGCCCGTAACCCCGGCCATCGCCAGGGCATCCGAACTGGCTTGTTCGGTAATAACGTCCACCACGTCGTCGATTGTGATGCGGCCCAAAAGTCGGCCCTGCACGTTTACGACGGGGATTACGTCGAGGTCATAGCGTTGCATAAGTTCGGCGACTTCTTCGGCGGGACGATACGTTTCGACGTAGATAATATCCTGATCGTAAATACTTTCGACCTTTGTGTTCTTGTGCGCCAGCACAATGCGCTTCAAAGACAAAGTACCCAGCAGGCGATTGTTATCGTCTACGACATAGACGGCATACACCTTTTCGACGTCTTCGGCTTGCAGGCGAAGTTCCTCGATGCACTGGTTCATGTTCCAGTTAACGTTAGCTTTTACCAACTCTTTCTGCATAAGCCCCCCGGCCACGTCCTCATCGTAGTGGAGCAGATCGAGAATAAATCGCGCCTGTTCACGGTCTTCGAGCAGGGCGATGACTTCTTCCCGAACTTTGATAGGCTGTTCGTTGAGCAAATCCACCGCATCGTCGGAATCTACTTCATTGACGTACAGGGCGATTTCGGCCGAAGTAAAATTTTTCAGGAAATCCCGGCGTTCATCGGTATCGAGCGCCGCCAGAATTTCCGCTCCGATCTTAGTGTCCAGCTGTCCTACGAGGTACTTGGCCTGTTCGGTATCCAGCTCGTAAAGGATCCCCGTCACATCGGCGGGGTACATATCCTCCATCTCGGCTTTCAGCGTTGCCGAATCCTGGCTTTCGATCAGTTCCTCAATATGGTCGAGGTATTCTTTGGTGAGTTCGAACGTCATGGGTGGGGTCGTCGTGGGCTTACTTTTTCAAAAAAGTAGAAGTACCTGTCTTCAGGCTCATGGTCGAGCTTGACAAAGGTAGGGTTTTCGGTGGGCAAAAGTTTTTTCGTATTTTGCACAAACCTCTTTTCCCGTACTCTGATTCATTGATGACGCTCTGCTTCGCTACCAACAACGCCCACAAACTGGCCGAAATACAAGCCCTGCTAGGCGATGATTTTCAATTAAAAACTCTGTCTGACATCGGTTGTCACGAAGAAATTCCGGAAGAGCAGCCGACAATCGCCGGAAATTCCCGACAGAAAGCCGAATACATCTGGGAGAAGTTTGGAGTGAACACCTTTGCCGACGATACGGGCCTGGAAATAGCCGCACTCAATGGCGAACCGGGCGTTCATTCTGCGCATTACGCCGGGCCACAACGCAATGCGAACGATAATATACAGCGCGTCTGGGATCAGCTGTCCGAAAAAAAAGTACCCCTGCCCGCCGATGCCCGTTTTCTGACGGTCATTACGCTGGTGTTGGATGGCGAATACCACCAGTTCGAGGGAATTGTTAAAGGCACGATTATTGGGGAAAAGCGCGGTACCCACGGCTTTGGCTACGATCCGGTGTTTGTGCCGGAAAATCAACTTCGCACCTTCGCTGAAATGACCATGGCGGAAAAAAGCCTGCAAAGCCATCGTGCGCGCGCTTTTGCAAAGTTGGTAGAATTCTTGAAGAAATAATTTGTTCATCGAACGGGTGCCCGCCGCGCAGTGCCCCGCCACTAATCATTCAAAATTGAAAAAAGTTAACCCCGACGACTTTCGCTACGACGGAAGCAGAGAATTCAAGATCAAAGAACTGGAAACCAAGATTTCGGACCTTTATAAAGACAAGGACGATTACAAAGAAGCTCTGGCCGAGAATGCCGACGATCTCGACGACCTGCAAAGCATGATGTATGCCCATAATCGATATGGGCTGCTGGTGATTTTTCAGGCGATGGACGCAGCAGGAAAAGACGGGACTCTCAAACGGGTCTTTGCGGGGGTTAATCCAATCGGAGTAAGGGTACATTCGTTCAAGCGGCCCAGCGAGAATGAACTCCAGCATGACTTTATGTGGCGCACGTCGTTGCTGCTGCCCCAGCGTGGCAGTATCACAGTATTTAACCGCAGCTACTACGAAGAAGTACTTGTGGTGAAAGTACATCCCGAAATCGTGACTGACGTGCAGCGGCTCCCCCACGAACTCACGGAGAATATGTACAACCTGTGGGAGCAGCGCTATCAGGACATCAAAAACTCGGAAAACTACCTCTACCACAATGGGATTCGGGTCGTTAAGTTTTTCCTGAATGTTTCAAAAAAAGAACAGGCGGAACGGCTCATCGCTCGCATCGATGACCCTGACAAGAACTGGAAGTTTGAAGAAGGCGACGTAAAAGAGCGTGAATTTTGGGACGACTACCAGCAAGCCTACGAAGAAGCCATCAATGCCACCGCCACCGAGACAGCCCCCTGGTATGTAATACCCGCCGACGACAAAAAGAATATGCGCCTGATCGTCGGCCAGATCATTGCGGCAGAATTAGGGAAAATGGACATGAAGTACCCTGAATCCGACGAAGAACGGTACGAAGAATTGCAACGATTTGTCAAAATTATCAAGGAGCAGAACTAAGGAGATGGACGGTTAAAGGTACGCGGATATCCTCTGTGCGAGAGAAAACTCGTAAAACGTCGTTTGACCATTAACCGTTTGACCTTTTAACCCATTTCGACTTTGTCGCCTTACAGCGGAATGTTCCCATGCTTTTTCTTCGGCAGCACGTCCACTTTGTTTTCCAGCATAGCGAAAGCACGAATGAGCTTTTCGCGCGTTTGAGCGGGATAAATCACCTCGTCTACGTAGCCGCGCTGGGCAGCGCGGTACGGGTTGGCAAATTTGCGGGTATACTCGTCCACTTTCTCCTGTAGCTTCGCTGCCGGGTCGTCGGCTTCGGCAATTTCTTTCTTGAAAATAATCTCCGCAGCGCCGCTCGCGCCCATCACCGCGATTTCGGCGGTAGGCCAGGCGTAGTTCATGTCGGCCCCGATGTGCTTGGAATTCATTACGTCGTAGGCGCCACCGTAGGCCTTGCGGGTGATGACCGTGATGCGCGGGACGGTAGCTTCGCAGAAAGCGTATAGTAGTTTGGCCCCGTTGGTGATGATGGCGTTCCACTCCTGGTCAGTACCGGGCAGAAAGCCGGGAACATCTTCCAGTACCAGCAGTGGGATATTGAAACTATCGCAAAAGCGCACGAAGCGAGCCGCTTTCTGGCTGGCGTTGATGTCCAGAACCCCGGCCAGAACGGCGGGCTGATTGGCCACGATGCCAATGCTTCTTCCCGCCAACCTGGCAAAGCCCACCACGATATTTTCGGCAAAGTACTTGTGGACTTCAAAGAAGCTATTCGCGTCAGCAAGTTCCTCGATCACTTCCCGGATGTCATAAGGTTGATTGGGGTTTTGCGGGATGATATCGTCCAAGGCAGGACGCGTTTCGTCGGCCATTTCGTAGGGCAGGCGTGGTACTTCATCTTCGCAGTTTTGGGGAATATAGGTAAGTAATTTTTTCAGGTACTCAATGCACTGCACTTCGTTGGCCGCCACAAAATGCGTCACACCCGATTTGGTAGCATGAGTCATGGCTCCGCCAAGTTCCTCAGAAGTTACCTCCTCGTGGGTGACGGTTTTGACTACGTTCGGACCCGTCACAAACATATAGCTGGTGTTTTCGACCATCATGATGAAATCGGTGATCGCCGGAGAATATACTGCCCCGCCTGCGCAAGGACCCATCACGGCAGAAATCTGCGGAATGACCCCCGACGCCAGCGTATTTTTGTAGAAAATATCGGCATAACCGGCCAGCGAGACCACACCCTCCTGAATCCTGGCTCCGCCCGAGTCATTCAATCCAATGATAGGCGCGCCGTTTTTCAGGGCCATGTCCATGATTTTGATGATTTTTTCGGCGTGGGTTTCGGATAGCGAACCACCAAAAACGGTGAAATCCTGCGCGAAAACGTAGGTGAGTCGCCCAGCCACGGTACCGTAGCCCGTTACCACGCCGTCGCCGAGGTAATGTTCCTCATCGAGACCGAAGTCTTTGGCGCGGTGCGTGACAAATTTGCCAATTTCCTCGAAGGAACCTTCGTCCATCAGTAGTTCGACGCGCTCGCGGGCCGTGAGTTTCCCTTTTTTGTGCTGAGCGTCGATCCGCTTTTCGCCACCGCCCAGCAGGGCTTCGGCATTCTTTTTATCTAAAACTTCGGTACCTTTCATCGGCGCGGCGGGCGTTTTCATATTCTTTATTTCAATCGTACTTTTACTTTTTACAACTTTCGTTAGCAGTATTACGGGCAATTTACAGAAACGAGATAGGATTGCAAGAGCAGGGGCCAACAAGCACCGGAGATGTCGAATGATGTTTTGGTTCTTGTGGATGGTACTTGGCACGACCTGCACTGCCCAGCCGACGGGTGGGCGTACTGGGCTTGCTTTCCTGCAAATGCCTGCAAATGCCCGGCTGGCTGCGCTGGGCGCCCGGCATTTTACGCTACCGGGTGCGGAAGCTACCCTTTTTATCCAAAGTCCTGCCCTGCTGGATAGCACGAAATCAAAGAATCTTGCGCTATCGTTTATGCCTTATCTAGCCGATACCCGCCTGGTGAACTTTGCTTATGCCCAATCTTTCAGGAAAATGAAAGGTGTTTGGGGTGGGGGGATTCAGTATCTGAATTACGGCACACTCACTCAGACCGACAATTTGGGCAACCCCATCGGCGAGTTTCGGGCGGCAGACTACGCGCTGTCAGTGGGTTATGGGAACACCATTCAGAACATTACCATTGCGGGCTCTTTGAAAATGGTAGGCTCGTCGCTGGAAAGCTACCGACTCTGGGGACTGGCCCTGGATTGGGGCGCAGTCTTCAGACATCCCAAGAGCGACCTGACAGCCGGATTTGTGGTTAAAAACCTGGGGTTTCTTCGGCAGAACTACGCAGGCAACGACGCCCCGCCACTTCCCTTCGATGTGCGGATCGGCGTGACTTTCAAGCCAGAGTATCTGCCAGTACGAATCTCGCTGACGGCACATCATCTCAACGACTTTGACCAGGTGTACAATGATCCAGCCCTCTTTTTTGATTTTGATAGCAATGGCAACCGGATACCACGTGAGATCGCTATCCCTGAAAAACTTTTGCGGCACATGACGCTGGGGGCAGAAATTTTGGTACACCCGAAGTTTCGCCTGATGCTGGGGTATGACCATCTGCTCAGGCAGGAATTGGGGTTGCAGGAAATGAGGGGGCTTTCGGGTATCTCCTTTGGCGGATGGTTAAAAGTGAAGCGATTTGAATTTAGCTACGGCCATTCGCAACTTCTGACCGGATTGGGAGTAAATACATTTGGAACAAACGTCAGTCTGCAAAAATGACGCGATTTCAGGGTGGGTATGGTTGTTTTGTCATAAGGCACAAAATGAAGCTGATTAATTGACAAGGCCATAAATTACTTATTTGAACGGCTTGCCGCCAATTTTACGATTATATAAAAAAGCCGAAAGCCTGGTGCCGACGGCCAACAGCCCAAAAATGACTGAACACTTAGAGAAACTCACCCCCCGGCAGATAGTAGCCGAACTGGATCAATACATCATCGGGCAGCACGACGCCAAGCGCAACGTAGCCATTGCCCTGCGTAACCGCTGGCGGCGGATGAATAGCCCCGAGGATATGCAAAATGAAATAATTCCTAACAACATACTGATGATCGGCGCGACGGGCGTCGGTAAGACAGAGATCGCCCGGCGGCTGGCCAAGATTGCCGACGCGCCTTTCGTGAAAGTGGAGGCTTCCAAGTTTACCGAAGTGGGCTACGTAGGTCGTGATGTAGAAAGTATGGTGCGCGACCTGGTGGAGCAGTCTGTCGGGATGGTAAAGGCTCAAAAGAAAGAGGAAGTCAAGATCCGGGCCGAGCAACTGGTCGAGGATGTGATTCTGGATATTCTGATTCCGCCGATGCACTCACCTGGTAACCCGGGGGTAGGTTTTGAAAACGGTAACGCAGATTCCAGCGCTATGCCCGATAGTGACCAGGAACTAAACCAGCGTACGCGGGAGCGTTTTCGGGAAAAAATTCGCAACGGCGAACTGGATGATCGCAAGATCGAAATTGAAGTCCAGCAAAGCGGCGGCCCGAATGTAGGGATGATTGGCGGAGCAATTGACGACGTTTCTATGATGAATATTCAGGAAATGATCGGTAATATGATGCCGAGCCGGGGAAAAAAGCGCAAGGTATCCGTAGCCGATGCGAAAGTACTGTTGCTGGAAGAAGAAGCCTCAAAGCTTATCGATATGGATGAGGTCAAGTCCGAGGCAATCCAAAAGGCGGAAAACCTGGGCATTATATTTATTGACGAAATAGACAAAGTAGCTACCAACCGTTCGGGTGGTGGTGGACCTGACGTAAGCCGCGAAGGCGTCCAACGTGATCTGCTGCCTATTGTGGAGGGTAGCGCAGTCAATACCAAGCATGGAATTGTCAACACCGATCATATTTTGTTCATCGCGGCCGGGGCGTTTCACGTTTCCAAGCCTTCGGACCTCATTCCGGAATTACAGGGACGTTTTCCGATTCGGGTAGAATTGCAAAGCCTGACGCAGGACGATTTTTATCAAATTTTGAGGACCCCTAAGAATGCGCTCACCAAGCAATACGTAGCGATGATGGAAACGGAGGGCGTAGCTTTGGAATTTGAAGAAGACGCCATTCGCGAAATCGCCAAGATTGCCTTCGATGTAAACAGTGAGGTAGAAAACATTGGCGCTCGCCGCCTGCAAACGGTTATGAGCTCACTGCTCAACGATTTTATGTATGATATTCCCGATGTCATCGGCCCCAACTCCTTAGTGACCGTTACGAAAGAATTAGTGGAGGATAAACTCTCCAAGCTGGTACAGAACCGGGATCTGAGTCAGTTCATTTTATAACTGCAATTGTGAATGTAGGAATTAGTGAATGACGGAATATTTTTAGTATCGTGCAAAAGCGATATTCACTAATTCCATTATTCACTAATTCCAAATTAGTAATACAGCCATTCCAGCGCTTTCGGAAATTCCTCGCCCCAGCGATCTTCGGTGTGCTTACCGAGTGGGTCAATCTCCAGGTGCAAGTGAACGCGATCGTAGCCGTAGCCCTGTTTTTCCAAAGTTTCGTAGAGCGATTCCAGATTCTTGACCATATTGGCTCCCTCGCGTTCGCCACCATACAGGTACATTCGGCTTTCGAAGGGCTCAAAGAAGTGAACTGCGTCGAAATAAATGCGGGGTGACAACCAGAGGGAGGGTGAGAAAATCATCAACTTGCTGAATACCAGTGGGTGCATCAGCCCTGCATATGCCGCCAGTAAACCACCCAGCGAGCTGCCGCCTATACCCGTGTTGAGGCGGTCGGGGAGGGTCCGGTACTTTGCATCTATTTCCGGTTTTAGTGTTCTGGTGATGAACTTCAAAAAGTGACGCCCCTTGCCCTTACCATGACGCTTAGTATCGTAGGGGGAAAACTCCCGGATACGCTCCTTGTCGCCGTGGTCGATGGCGATAATGATGACATCTCCCCGGTTGCGGGCTGCTAGTACCGCGAGTTTGCGGTCGATGCTCCAATTTCCATAGGACGAGCCTTCGCCGAACAGATTCTGCGCGTCGGTCAGGTAAAGCGTTGGGTAGCGTCGGTCGGGCTGATCGTAGTAGTTGTGTGGCAGAAGTACCTGAATCCGGCGATTGGTGGCGAGTTGTGGTATGTCGTAAGAATCAGACAGCAACTCAGTAATCGGCATCAGATCGTCATTCAATGAAACGCCTTCCTCGCGCCAATGCGGCACAAAATCCTGCACGACTTCTACTTGGAATGGATTGGCTATTCGGTTGGACGGAGCTTTCCCCTCACTGTCGAGTTCGACGTGGTCCCAGCCTCCTTTGGTATACTTGTATTCCAGATTTTCCGGAAGGTCAATGTCATCGGGAAAGGAATATTCGTAGCAGCCAGGTGCGACTTGCTCCATTTTGAAACGTTCGATGCTGCCAATCCAGTCGCAAAAATTACCCGACACGTAAATTGGACGATCATCGATGACTGAGGTAGTCAGTTGTAATTTTAATGTTTTAGCGTGTGTCTGTACAGTTGTATTCATACTTAGTTTTTAGGTCAGATTATTCCAATATTAGCTATTTTTATTAGAATAATAAAGTCAGCGCGTGACTTTATGTGTCAAATCGACAAACTGGAATGCATAGGCATGTCGTTCGTCTGCGGGATGAAAGTTTTCCGAAATGGTAACCCAGCTGTTCTCGTCGGGATTTTCAAAATAAGTATCGCCTTCAATTATAGCATGCACACGAGTCAGGTAGATTTTCTCTACCATATTTTTCGCTAAGGCTTCCCGATAAATCTCACCGCCGCCGATAATAAATGCTTGTTCTGCGTCTTGTTGTCGGGCGATGGCCAGGGCATTTTCCAGCGAATTTGCCACCAATACACCCGCCGCTTCGTAGTCGGTAGATCGGGTGATGACGATCGAGGTTCGTCCCGGCAGCGGCTTTCCGATAGATTCGTAAGTTTTGCGGCCCATAATGATCGGATGACCAAGCGTCAGTTGCTTAAAGCGTTTCAGGTCATCGGGCAGCCGCCAGAGTAGTTGGTTGTCTTTGCCGATCACGCCGTTTTCGGCGGCGGCCACAATAATTGATATTTTCATTTTATTTGCCGCGTCTCGCCGCTTCGGTTATAAATACGTCAAAGCTTCAACCCCCGCAGAAGCTCGTCAATTTTCATGCGCCGCTTTCCCTGCAGCTGCAATTCATGGACGGAAATCCAGGCATCGGCGGCGAGAAAATGAAGAAAGGTTTTTTGATCAGTGCGGTAAGTACCCGGTTCTGTTAAAGTACCTGGTACTTTTTTTTCAACCACCGATACCGCGAAAAGTTTGCAGTTCATACCGTTCAGCGTCGTCCAGGCTGCCGGGTAGGGCGAAAGGCCGCGTACAAAATTTTGGATAGCTTCGGCCGGGCGATCCCAGTTGATCTCGCAGTTTTCGCGGAATAGTTTGGGAGCTTCTTTCCCTTCTTTCATCGGCGGCTGCGGAATCTGGGGGTAGTTGCCCGCCGCAATAGCCCGCACCGTGCGCAGGACCAGTTGTGCCCCTTTCTCCATCAGCCGTTCGTACAACGAACCCGCTGTGTCGTCCGGGGTAATGGGTTCTTTTTCCTGGAAAATAATTTTTCCGGTGTCGATTTCTTTTTCAATAAAAAAAGTCGTCAGTCCCGTTTCGGATTCGCCATTCATAATCGCCCAATTGATCGGAGCTGCGCCCCGGTAGTCGGGCAGGAGGGAGGCGTGGAGGTTGAAAGTACCCAATGGTGGCATAGCCCAAACTACCTCCGGCAGCATCCTGAACGCCACCACCACCTGCAGGTCGGCCTGAAACGAGCGCAGTGTTTCTAAAAATTCGGGATTTTTTAACTTTTCCGGTTGCAGCACCGGAATATTTTGGGTCACGGCATATTGCTTCACGGGCGATTCACTCAACTGCTGCCCACGACCCGCCGGACGGTCAGGCGCCGTAATGACCGCCACGACCTCACAGTCATTCTCGACCAGTACTTGCAGGCTGGGAACGGCGAACTCAGGCGTTCCCATGAAAATAATTTTTAGTGGTTCAGGCATTTGAAATTTTTTTATTGAAATAATTAAGGCAATTCCTCGCGGCTCATTCGCTGTGCAATGGAACTCACGATGAGTAGCTGGGAGGCGTGGTATAACAAAACAGGCAGCAGCAAAATCCCCGCGCTTGGTAGCCCGGCGAAAAGTACTTTCGACATAACGGCCCCCTGCACAAGCGATTTTTTGGAACCGCAGAACGAAGCTGTGATAAGATCCTCTCGATTAAGTTTCAAGAGCTTGCCGACAAAAGTGGTGATCCCATAAATCAGGAAGAAAAGTACCACCATGCCTGTCCAAAGCAGAAAAAGCTCCTGCCAACCCAAGAGCGAAAATATCCCGCTATCGAAGGATTCGCAAAAGCTGGAATAGACAATCAGCAGTATCACGCCTTTGTCGAAATTGCTCAGTTCCTTGCGGTACTTGTCGGCAAAAGTACCCCAGACCCGGTGCATAAGCATTCCCGCAACGACGGGTACTAACACCTGAACGACCAGTTTCAGCACTACATCTTCCATGTCGAAACTGGCCGAGGTAGTATTCATGAGCAGCCCCATCCATAGCGGCGTGATAAACACGCCCAGCAAACTGGACAGGCTGGCGTTGAAAATGGCGGCAGGAATGTTACCTCCGGCCAGCGATACCATCACTACCGCTGATGAAACAGTACCCGGTAGCGCTGCCAGAAAGAAGATGCCGAGCCAAAGTGTTTGCAAATCGGGACTTTGAAAAAAAGGTTTGACTGCCAATATTGATAAGGGAAAAAGCAAAAAAGTAGTAGCATGGATCAATAGATGCAGCCGTGGATTACTGAGTCCGATACGCAGCTGGCTCAGGTTAAGTTTTAATCCGTAAAAGAAAAAAATGACTGATACGCCATAGCCCGCGATTTTGCCCAGGGGAACCGGTGCTGAGCTGGTACCCGGAAATGGCCAGAGCCATGCCAGAAAAACGACCGTAATCAGTGCCAGAATAAAACCATCCAGACCTGCCCTTTGGGCTACCGACCAGAGCGTTTTGGGAGAAGTAGGCGGTGGTTGCGACACGTTGGCAGATGGATGTTTGAGGAAAGCAAAGCAAACAAAATTATGCCCCGAAAAGAAATTCTCTCCTGCTTGAACGCCCAAATTTGCCTTTATTTGCCCTCCGAAACCCCCGGATGCCCATTCACCCGCCGCAGGAAATGTCATTAAGTACCCTTTACCACGCTTTTTTCCTTTGGCTGGAACGCCAGCTGGCCGGACCCAACTGGCTTTGGAAACTAACCTTCGTAAGTGTGGTTGTTTCGGTTTTTCTGGCGTTTCCGGCCTACTCGCTGCTCTACGGTCACCTTAATGGTACACTCACGATCGATGCCTGGGATTTTATCGAAATTCAGGCCCAAGATCTTCTGCACCCGACCAAAATAAACTACTACATCCGCCGCGAGAATATGATTTTTCGCTGGTTCCTGCCAGCCTTATCCTGGCTGACGGGCCATAATATCGTGCTGATACTTATCATTCAGGCGATATTGGGAGTGGGGTTTATTTACCTGTCGGCCAGACTGTTTTTTAGTTTTTCGAAAGATAAGATTCAAACTACCCTTTACACGCTGGCGATTGCCAATCTGCTGGTGGGTTCATTTGGCTTTGTGGATATCATCGGCTACGGCGACGGCTTTGCGTGTTTTTTTCTGTTGGTCTGTCTCGTCACCCGACAGCCAATCATTTTTTCGCTCAGTTTACTGGCTTCTTTCCTCGTAGACGAGCGGTCTCTGATGGCGGCGGGCTTCGTGTGCTTATGGTGGATTACAAAGGAGTACCTTGTCTTGGTTGAAAGGCGCGATGGATTCGGCAAATTCCTCACAGCTACGCTGAAAAGTCCGGCCTGGCTGGTGATAGTTTGCTGGGTGGTTTATTTAGCGGGACGTACCTACGTTCGGCTTCGGTATTTTCCTGATCACACTTACTCCTCGATGGGCACGCCCGTACTGCTGGCCGACGCCCACCGTTTTGGCTTAGGGAGTAGCCTTTGGACGGCCTTCGAGGGTATGTGGCTACTCATCAGCGCAGCCTTCCTGCTCCTCTGGTACAGCAGGCACCGATTTTTGTTGCTGGCACTTATCATCGGGATGCTCGTGCTGATTACGTCCGTAATTTTCGTTCACGATATCGACCGCGCCATGTCGTATGCTTTTCCGATTTTTTTTATTTCAGGACTAATAGTGGTCAAAACCGTTCCTGTGCGCGAACAACGCTTACTGCTTTTCTTCGTTGCGCTGATTTGTGTGATCCACCCGCTACTTTACACGATGGGCTACGACAAGATCATCTGGGTAGAGCCTTTTCCCATGCGGATAGCGATGCTCATCGACCGGTTGATGGGCTGGGGATATTTCGATGATCCGCTCCATGTAGAATGACGTCCTAAAAATCGTTAAATTTGCCATCTTTTTTGTGCTTGGTACACGGTATCAGGTACAACGTTCTTGGTTGATGGGTCTAAACTAAGTACGAAGAACCAAGTACCCAGTTCAAATCATGAAATATCAGGAATACAAAAATCTCAGTTATCCACAGATTGCCGACGAAGTACTTAACTTCTGGAAGGAAAATAAAACCTTTGAGGCTTCGGTCGCGGTCCGGGAAGGGCAACCTACCTTTACCTTTTACGAAGGGCCTCCTTCGGCTAACGGCGCGCCGGGCATTCACCACGTGATGGCCCGGACAATTAAGGATATTTTCTGTCGCTACAAAACCCTGCGCGGCTTTCAGGTAAAGCGCAAGGGGGGCTGGGACACGCACGGCCTGCCCATTGAGTTGCAGGTCGAGAAGGAACTGGGTATCACCAAAGAAGACATTGGTACTAAAATCAGTATCGAAGAGTACAATGCCAAATGCCGCGAAACGGTCATGAAATTCACCGACCAGTGGAACGACCTGACCGAAAAAATGGGGTATTGGGTGGATCTGGACGATCCCTACGTGACCTACGAAAATAACTACATCGAAAGTCTGTGGAATCTGCTCAAAAAGCTTTACGATAAAGGCTTACTCTACAAAGGCTACACCATTCAGCCGTACTCTCCGGCGGCGGGTACGGGACTGTCGTCGCATGAGCTGAATATGCCCGGCACCTACAAAGAGCTGAAAGACACCACTATCGTGGCCATGTTCAAAGTCAAAGCCGCCGACACGCATTCTGTTTTCAAAGATTTCAGTCAGGAAGATATTCGCGTCCTGGCCTGGACGACGACCCCCTGGACACTGCCGGCTAACTCGGCACTGACCGTCGGGGCAAACATCGACTATGTCTTAGTCAAAACCTTTAATCCGTATACCTACGATCCAGTGAGTGTCGTACTGGCAAAGGATTTGGTCAAAAATTTCTTTTCGGAGAAAGGCAAAGACGGCGATTTCGAGGGGTACCCGGAAAGCGACAAGAAAGTACTTCCGTGGCAGGTACTTGCGGAGTTCAAAGGTAGAGACCTGGAAGGCATCGAGTACGAGCAACTGCTGCCCTATGTCCAGCCCAAAACGCCCGCTTTTCGGGTGATCCTGGGCGATTTTGTGACGACCGAAGACGGTACAGGCGTGGTACATACCTCACCTACCTTCGGCGCGGACGACTTCCGCGTGGCGCAGGCCAACGGAATTCCGCCCATCATGGTGCAGGACGAAAATGGCAAAGAAGTACCCATCGTAGATCGTCAGGGCCGTTTTGTCAAAGAGATTGGAGAATTCGGGGGCAGGTACGTAAAGCCGGAATACTACTCCGACGAAGAGCAGGCCGATCCCGACTTCAAGCCTACGGATGTACTGATCGCCATCAAGCTAAAAGAAGAAGGCAAGGCCTTCAAAGTAGAAAAATACGAACACCCTTACCCACATTGCTGGCGCACCGACAAGCCCGTGCTGTACTACCCGCTCGACAGCTGGTTTATCCGCACCACGGCTATGAAGGAAAAACTGGTGGCTCTGAACAAAACCATCAACTGGCAGCCCGAAAGTACCGGCACCGGCCGCTTCGGCAACTGGCTGGAAAACCTGGTGGACTGGAACCTGTCGCGCTCACGGTACTGGGGGACGCCGCTGCCGATTTGGCGCAGTGAAGCGGGCGAAGAAGTCTGCATCGGTTCGGTCGAGGAATTGGTAAATCTTTGCCAGGCCGCAAACGAGAAAATGCGGGAATGGACACTGGAAGGTATAACGGATTATGAAGAGTACCTGCAAAAGAATGACTCCTTCCTGCAAGCCAGTCTTGAACAAAAACTGGATTTGCACCGCCCATTCGTCGATGAGGTTTTTCTGATTTCAGAGTCCGGCCAAATCATGCAGCGCGAAACCGACCTCATCGACGTCTGGTTTGACTCGGGCGCGATGCCCTACGCGCAGTGGCACTACCCGTTTGAGAATCACGAGATTTTCAACGAAAGCTTTCCCGCCGATTTTATCAGCGAAGGCGTGGATCAGACGCGCGGGTGGTTTTTCACATTGCATGCTATCGCCGGGATGCTGTTCGATTCGGTGGCGTTCAAAAATGTCGTTTCGACAGGCTTGGTTTTGGATAAAAATGGCAACAAGATGTCCAAGCGCCTGGGCAATGCCGTGAATCCGTTTGAGACGCTGAGTACTTACGGGCCGGATGCTACACGCTGGTACATGATTACCAATGCCGAACCCTGGGACAATCTCAAATTCAATCTTGATGGCATCGGGGAAGTCCAGCGTAAATTCTTTGGCACTTTATCGAATACCTACAACTTCTTTGCGCTGTACGCCAATCTCGATGGCTATCAGATCAATCAGTTCGACCAGATTCCCCACGAAAAACTACCCGAACTGGATCGTTGGATTTTGTCCAAACTGAATACGCTGGTCAAAGAGGTAGGGGAGCAGTTTGAAAACTACAATCCGACCAAAGCCGGGCGATTGGTGCAGGATTTTGTTTGTGATCAATTGTCCAACTGGTACGTGCGGCTGTCGCGGCGGCGCTTCTGGACGGGCAGTACCGGAAGTGGTGAATTGACCCTTGACAAAAAAGCGGCCTACGAAACTTTGCAGCATTGTTTGTCGGCGGTGGCGCAGCTGATGTCGCCCATCGCTCCTTTCTACGGCGACTGGCTGTACAAAAACCTGACTGATGCTACGCGGCAGGAATCAGTCTCGGGAAACACGCCTTTTCAGCACGAATCCGTTCACCTGACCAACTGGCATCCCGTGGAATATGATTGGATCGACCTCGATCTGGAAGAGTCCATGCAACTGGCGCAGGACATCAGTTCGCTGGTACATTCTTTGCGCAAAGGGCACAAAATCAAAGTACGTCAGCCATTGTCCAAAATCCTGATTCCGGTGCTGAGTGATAAGACGCGCCGACAAATCGAAAATGTGGTACCCATTATTTTGTCGGAAGTAAATATCAAAACCGTCGAATTCGTAAGCGACGACAGCGGAATTCTGAAAAAGAAAATCAAGCCGAACTTCAAAGCCCTGGGGCCGAAATTCGGGCCGCTTATGAAGGAAGTGGCGGCAGCTATTTCTAAGATGAGCGAAGAAGATATCAAAGTACTTGAGCGCGACAACGAATTCCCGCTGGCGCTCGCAAGTTCTGATGCGCCGACGTTCATCACACTGCATGAAGTGGAAATCATCGCCGAGGACGTACCCGGTTGGCTCGTTGCCAGTGAAGACGGCCTGACCGTCGCGCTGGACGTCACGGTTACGGACGATTTACGCAAAGAGGGTATCGCCCGCGATTTTGTCAACCGTATCCAGAACTTACGGAAAGACAGCGGCTTCGAGGTGACCGACAAAATTCAGATTACGTTGCAGAACAATGATGCGACGCTTAGCGATGCCGTTGCCTCGCAGCGTGATTATATTTGTCAGGAAGTGCAGGCGGTGGGGCTTGAACTGGTATCCGATCTAAACGGATCGGCCACGGAGATTGAGATGGATGAGTTTTTGCTAAAGGTAATAGTGGAGGTAGTTTAGACTTCACGGGCTGGACTGGGGCAGCATCCCAGTCCACCACCTCCGCTGCCTGTAACCAGGCCAGAGTATTTTCTGGCTGGGGAAGATAAGCACTGTCCAGCCGCAGAAACATCATGTGGACGTGGGTCGGGGAGCGTTCTTTATAGGCATTGTAACCGGTTCGCCCTATTTCACCCAGCTTTTGTCCGGCTTTGACGAGCTGTCCCGGCACTACACTCACCTGGTTATTGTGGGCGTAGTAAAAAAGGCCGTTCAGGCAGGGATCATAGACCCAAATGTACTTACCGCCGCGTAGCTCGCTACCGGGCTGCCAGGTAGTATCGGTGGCCAGCACCACGCCCTGACTGAACGACAGCAAATCTACCGGCTGGGAAAAACGATCGTCCAGATTATCCTGGTTGCCATCCCGGATGAAAAGATCATGGGCGGGGTGACTGCCCTGCACATCCATGTCGAAAAGGTTGAAATTCTTATCGCGGTAGCCTCGCCCGCGACCGCCGATCGAGTACTTGGGCAAGTAGCCGCGCACCGGGTACACAAAATTTGTGATACCCCGGCAGGAATCAACTTCATTCATTGTCAGCCGGATATTTCGCATGACCGTTTGAAAAGCCCGGGAGGCAGAGTCAGGACTGATGTTGCACTCTCGAATATTTACCTGAAGCTGCTCAAACTGCTGGCAGAAATCAAGCAGTTGTTCGGAAGGCGTCGGCTTTGGTTCTTTTACATTCCATCCGGTTAAAGCCATAATGACCGAAAGAGCCATCAAGTTGTTCAGTGTGTTTTTCCAAAGCATAGATTTTCTCCCCCCGCTCTTATCCATTACATTAGATGTCTTCATGTTGTTTTTCGTGAGAACATAGTCACAAAAAGTATGCCTTGTCAGGCCGTGTCAAAACTCACCAATCGGCGGTTTTCGTCTGTTTTTATCGCGCAATTCTTTTGGTTTACGGTTTTTACCAAATATAGAAAATTTTCTGCAAAATGCTTTTCAAGCCATATTTCCTTTAATTTGTGGCTTACAACATGAATTTAAATCCTGAAAATAACGATGGAATACCGAAGATTTGGCCGTACCGATTGGAAGGTGAGCGAGATAGGCTACGGCATGTGGGGCTTGGCGGGCTGGACGGGCTCCGACATAAAAGAAGTAAACGCCTCCCTCGACCTAGCCGTGGAGTTGGGCTGCAATTTTTTCGACACGGCCTGGGGCTACGCCGAAGGGAAAAGCGAACAAATTCTGGGAGAATTGATCAAGCGCAACTCCGACAGGAAACTTTACGCCGCCACCAAGATTCCGCCCAAAAACCGGACCTGGCCCTCGCGGGCAGAGTTCTTACTGGACGAGGTTTTTCCCGCTGACTATATTGTAGAATATACCGAGAAAAGCTTAAAAAATCTGAGCGTCGAGACCATCGACATTATGCAGTTTCACGTCTGGGAGGATCACTGGGCGGGGCGCGACGAGTGGAAAGAAGCGATTCAGAAATTAACAAAGGAAGGTAAAGTACAAGCCTGGGGGATTAGCGTCAATCGTTGGGAACCCGACAATTCACTGGAAACGATCAAAACCGGCCTGATCGACGCTGTGCAGGTGATCTACAATATCTTCGACCAGAATCCCGAAGATCATCTTTTCCCGCTTTGCAAAAAGCACGACGTCGGCATCATTGCCCGCGTTCCCTTTGATGAAGGGACGCTGACGGGTACATTTACTAAAGAAACTACCTTTCCCGCCGACGACTGGCGCTCTACCTACTTCGTCCCCGAGAACCTTAACAGCAGCGTAGAGCATGCCGACGCGCTCAAGCCGCTCATCCCCGATGGTATGACTATGCCCGAAATGGCCCTGCGCTTCATCCTGGCTAATGACGACGTAGCTACCACGATTCCCGGCATGAGGAAACTACCGCACGTCAAATCCAACATTGCTGCCAGCGACGGTAAAACGCTTTCGAAGGATTTATTGGAAAAACTAAAACAACACCGCTGGGACCGCGAACCTACGGAATGGTCGCAGTAAATGTAGTATAGTCGGCTGACGTTCCAGCCGCTGGCCCTTCTTTGGAAACTGAAAACGGGCCATCGGCCCGTACCACATTGATTACCGCTCATCCCGAAAATCTTCCGTTCGGGCTTTTTGATGCAACGCAGACCTCATGGCTTACCTCTTTGGGCTGAATCATTCATAACAACCCAATACTTTATTAGCCATGAAAAATGTAAAGAAAATGTTTGCCGTTGCCCTGTGCAGTCTGATGATGTTCCCCGCTTTCGCTTCAAGCGACGATACCGACAATCAGCAGAAAAAGCCCCAAACCTTTGAAGTCGGAATGTACCGGATCAAAGACTCATTGAAGATGCGCCTGCTGCTGGAGAAAAAGGCGGGCGAAAAAGTAATGGTCCGTTTACTCAACCCACAGGGGAAAGTACTGCACGAGGAAGTCGTCGGCAAAAGGCAACAGAAATACGGTCGTAATTTCGACTTTTCGCAGACTCAGGATGGTCGCTACACCATCGAAATCACCAATCACGACGAAGTGGTTAAGCGGTCGGTTAATCTGACGACGACCGATCTGGTTGAGACGCCTGCCCGGACGCTGGTCGCCCTGAACTAAGGATCACGGACAGCCGGATAAAATCCGGAATCTACTCCTGAAATTTTGATGTAACACTCGGCTTACCTTTACCATCTTCGGATGAAAAGGTAAGTCGAATCTTTGGTTCGTTGAGTGCCTTTTACTGACTACCCCCTAAAACCTTACTTCATGAAAAATATTCTGATCCCCGGAGCCATTGCTCTATTCCTGTTCGCGGCCAGCCCGGAGGCCGAAGCCCAGACGACGAACCGGAAAGATTTTCATAATCTGAAAGAGCTACCTACCAATACATTGCGTAAAATCCTTCGTAAGTCGAAGCCAGGCACCGTTCGTGCCGACAAAAATCCCGGCCCCAGTTTTGAAGTGGGGATGTATCGGGTGCGGGAATCGTTGAAGATGCGGTTGCTGATGGAAAAAAAGCTGGGTAAAACCGTATCCATTCGATTACTGGACCCGAATGGACAGGTTTTACACGATGAAGTCATTGGTAAGCAAATGCAGAAATATGGCCGTAGCTTTGACTTTTCCCAAATGAAAGATGGACGCTATACCTTCGAAATTTCCGATGGTAAGGATTTGATACAGAAAAATATTAAACTCAATAGCGCAGAAGTAAAGGAAATACCGAGACGAACGTTGGTAGCAGAAAGTCAGGAGGTAATTCTGGACTCTATGATTCGACGGCAATAATTTGAAATTCTCAGATCCAAGCTATGGTAGATCCTAAGTACTTAGTAACGTCATTTAGCTTCGCTCATGAGGTTTGACTTACAAGTACCGTACTTTATTTAAGGATAGTAGCATCCAGTTTCTCTTCTACTACTTTGCCATCCTTCATCGAAACAAAATAGGCGTTGTCTTTTTCAGTAGTGGATAGTACCTTGAATACCTTACCATTCTTAAAAATAATTCCTGCCTTGTCGTCGATGGCGTAGCCAGGCTTGAAGATTCCGTTTTCGATATTCTTGAAGTACAGCGGGCGGCGGTATTCTTCGCTGTGGTAGTGCGGGCAGTGACTGAACGGCAGAAAACCCAGACCTTCCACCACACTCAACTCCGCAGGCCGCGAATCGGTGGTACCGTTATCGAACCAGCAGAGCGACCCGGCGCTGCCCCCGGCCAGTACGATGCCTTTTTCCAGAGCTTTTTTAAGTACTTTATCAATTCCCTGCGCCTTCCAGATCGCAATCATGTTGAGCGTGTTTCCGCCGCCTACCACAATAGCGTCCACATTTAGCAGTACTTCCTCGAACGACGCTTTCTGATTGTACGAACTGATCCAAACTTTCTGCACGGAAGGCTCTACCGGCAGGTCGTGTACCAGTTCGTACCAGCGGATAATTCCCTGTTCGCTATCGCCGGAGGCCGTGGGCAGGAAGCAAATCTTGGGGCGCTCCTTACCCGTCAGCTTGACGATTTCCAGAATGAATTGTTTGGAAGGCCCCCCACCACTAGGGAAAATGTACTGGTCCTGAGCCGTGGCGCGACTGACCGCAAAAACAATAACAAGGCCGAGGAGTAGCGTTAGTTTCATGGGATAAAACAGGTTAAAAAATAGAGGGATGTTTTTCAGTTGACCAAGATACTGCTTCTGCCGAATTATAGGTAGGTTTAAAAGGGTGTTCCGTATTTAAATCCATCCACAATGGCTCTTTCAACCGGGCAAAGCAATGCATATTCTTGATTAATCATGAAATCTCTTTTAGTCAGCAGCGGTGGCTGGGCCATGAATTTGGGCGAGGTACCCCGATGATCCGGCATCTTTATTACTTCGCCGGGCTTACTTCATCGAAAAGCCGCATCGCCATCAGCCCGTTGCCCACCGCACCACCGGCGCGCAGGGCGGCCGTAATGAAGACAGTTTCGGCAATCTCCTCGCGGGTAGCTCCGGCCTTGACGGCGTTCTGGATGTGCGACTCGATGCAGTAGGCGCATTGGGTAGTTAGGGCCACGGCCACTGACATCAGTTCGCGGTACTTGACCGGAATGACGCCATCGGCCCGCTCGGCGGTGTGTTTCAGGTTCATGAAGGCCGCCGATTCCTGGGGCGCTGCATTCAGCAGGGTATTAACGTACGCACGGTCTTTGGGCGTTTGGTATTCTTCGGTCATGGGTGATGGGAATAGCAAATTTAATGAGCGATTGGGGTACTTCCGGCTGTATTATTTAATGAAAAGACAAGGTATAAAAAAACGTAACCACGGTCTTTAAGAAAGCCCTTTTTATCGGGAGCATGCCGGTTATAGTGTTCATCTGCGCCCAAACTACCCGAATCATGCAAGTACCTGTTTCAGTTTATGGACTATCAAAAGTACTTCATCGCACCCGCTCGTTCATTACCCTGGCCCTTCATCCCGATGATATGATTTTCCCGATGGGCTGGTAGAAACGAACATCAGGGTTTCCTGACAAAATCGAACCGGTTAGGCCCCTGCGAAAAGTGGAACGCCTTCTGGCCCTCTTTTTCAAAAAAGTTCATCTTAATATTGGCAGTGTTAAAACCAAACTCCGTGTCTGAATAAGCCGCGAGCGGAAACGCGCCTTGCCCGGTGGCCTGTCCGAATAGCTTTCCTTCTTTGACGAACACCTTCATATCCAAAGGGAAATTCGGGGTTGCGTAAGTACCTTCATAGCTTCGCAATATCTCCTCATCTACTGCTATCTCCGGTTTCACCGTCAAATCAGGGTACTTGATAGGATTGCCGTAGGCTCCATTCAGGAGCTGAATCGAAATGTCGTTGGGATCGTGCTGTTTTCTTGCATTGACTAGCTGCACAAAAAGTGTCTTGTCGGTGGGATTATAGCCCACGAAGGAAAGATAACTCTCAATACCACCGCCATGTCCATAAAAAGTGCGCGCACCGTAGGGAACCGTTGTCAGTCCAAAGCCGTAACCGCCTTTCATTTCCATCATTTGGGCGAGACTTTTATCCGAAACTAGTTTGCCATTGAAAAGACCTTCGTAAAACAACGCCAGATCGCTGGCCGTGGTAGCGATGCCCCCGGCGGCAGCGGCCCAATCGATGTTCCATTCGGGTTGGGTAGGTACCCATTTTTCGCCGGTAAAAATGTATGACTTCGCAAAATTTTTCCGGTCGGCGGGGCGCCCATAGTCAGTATCCTGCAAGCCTAGTCTGGTGAGAATACGCTTCTGCAACTGGTTTTCGTAGGTATCGCCGGTTATTTGTTCGATAATGAAGCCCAACAGCATGTAGTTGGTGTTGCTGTATTCATATTTTGCGTCGGGCGCAAAATCGATTTTCAGCGATTTGAATCTTTCCAGAAATTGCTCTTTGGAAATGGGTTCAGCCACTTCCGTGATGAATGTAGGGCTACTGGTGTAGTTAAATAACCCCGAACGGTGGCGAAGCAACATCGCCACCATGATTTGGTCGGCGTTGGGAATGTCGGGGTAAAATCGCGCCAGCTTATCGTCCAGCTTGATTTTGCCTTCCTCCACCAGTTGCATGATTATGGTTGCGGTGTATGTCTTTGTGATCGAGCCAATGAGAAATTTCGTTTGTGGTTGGTTCTTTATTCCTGCTTCCCTATCCTGGTAGCCTGCCGAGCCCTGGTACAATATGCTGTCTTCCCGTTTGACCAGAGCATTGACGAAAAAGACCTCCTTTTGATCATAGATCGAAAAAAGGCTATCCAGCGCCTTAGTGTCTGGTTTTTGAGCAGAACCACTGGAACAGGCTGATAATAGAAGTACGGCGAGCAAAAAGCTTTTCATAGGACGGCAGTTGGGTTTAAGACACCTATCAATATTCCTTTCCCACCACCTGACGAACGAACTGACGATGGGACCGGGCGAAACAAAAAACGGGAAACCTGACAGGAATTTCCTGGAAAATGGGATAAGTGAATGGTTTTTAGTGATTCGTGGCGGCATACCAAGGAGGTCGGAATTTTACCGCCATCTTCCGGCTCTTGAAATTCGTACTTGAGTCCGCCTCGTAGCCAGTTACCAACTCGTCGGCTCACAGCGGGATTTGGTCTATAAAAGTAACCTATTGGACGATTTAAGGTATTACTAAAGGTACTTTTTCTGCTCTTATAGGTAACTATAAAACAACACAATTCAACTAATCACCTTTAAAGTTAAAAGTATGTGCCTACTGAAAAGTAAATCGCGGACAGGACTCGACAATCTGACCATAGAAAGCTCAATGGTGTCAAAAATTGAGTTGAGCCCCCCTTTTCCCAAGAATCCCAAGCTCTGGATACTGTATTTTTACGGACGGGATGGAAAGGTCGTTCGAACCTGGTACTACGATAGTCAGGCCAAGCGGAAGAAGGATCTCGATCAGGTACTCCAAAAGCATTCGCATCTTGCTGTATCGTGAGGGCAGCGAAGGTAACTCTTAGCAAAACTACGTTGCCTTGAGTACCATCTGATTTACCGAGTAGTCTTTTCTGGCATCATTACAAAGAGCAAAACTTTCCCGTTTTGCTCTTTGTGCTTTCTGATCCTGTCTGAATTTTGAAAGAAAATCTTCTTTCTGCTGCAACGTGTTTTGGGAAATAAAGTGTCTACGTAGACAAACCTGCGATAACATATCTCAAATCATGATGTTAAGTCGGGCCAGCGTTCAAGGATTCGGGCCATCTTTGATTTTTGTCAGAATTTAAATCAGGAAAATGTAATATTTATCCTTTATTAATTTTTAATTTCAGCAAAAATATGTAGTTTTTTTCTTTAAATAAAAAGAAAAGGTTTTTGTAAAACCTATTGATAATGAGTATTATAC
>CAZCOG010000041.1:0-58428 GCA_964500445.1 uncultured Persicitalea sp.
AAGTACCCAACCAGCCCACAACTCCCCCGCCAGCCTCCCCCCCTCCGAGTCCTCCTCCCCCGACCAGTTTGGCGCAGCAGACCGTCGAGCTTGCCGAAAAACGGGAAGAATTATTGGAACGATTAAGACGGCTGAATATGTCTGAAGAGCAGGCTCGCTCGATTCTCGATGCTATGAAATCAAATGAATCTCAATACATCTATCAACTTCGCAGAAGGCAGTACTATGAGCAGTCGGAACGCAGTAAAATTATCGAGTGGTAGCAGTAGAATTATTTAGTTGGTTATCACCTTATTTAACAAAATGAACGCAATTCAGGAAACCAATTTCCAATTTCCCGACCAAAAGAGTTTTTACCGTGGCAAGGTACGGGATGTGTATGCCTTTGAAAACAAGCTTGTGATGGTGGCTACCGATCGTATTTCCGCCTTCGATGTCGTGCTGCCCCGGGCTATTCCTTTCAAGGGTCAGGTGTTGAATCAAATCGCCGCCCATTTCCTGACGGCTACCTCCGACCTCGTGCCCAACTGGCTGCTGGAAATTCCCGATCCCAATGTCAGCATCGGCTTGCGCTGTGAGCCTTACCCGGTAGAGATGGTCGTGCGCGGCTACCTGGCTGGCCATGCCTGGCGGGAATACCGCTCCGGCAAACGTATGGTCTGTGGAGTACCATTGCCCGACGGTCTGCGCGAGAACGACAGGCTGCCCCTACCCATCATTACCCCAACCACCAAGGCCCATGAAGGTCACGATGAGGATATCTCCCGCGAGCAAATTCTCGGGCAAAATATCGTGGCGCCCAAAGAATATGAACAGCTGGAAAATTACGCATTGGCCTTGTTCAGGAAAGGAACTGAAATGGCCGCAGAGCAGGGGCTTATTCTGGTTGATACCAAATACGAATTTGGCAAACTGGACAATACCATATACCTAATCGACGAAATCCATACGCCTGATTCTTCCCGGTACTTTTATCAGGAAGGTTACGAGTTGAATCAGGCACAGGGCCTTCCTCAAAGGCAATTATCCAAGGAATTTGTGCGGGAATGGCTGATTGAAAATGGCTTTCAGGGGAAGGAGGGGCAGAAAGTACCGGACATGAGTGATGCGTGGGTAAGCCAGATCAGCAACCGATACATCGAGTTGTACGAAAAAGTGACTGGAATGGTTTTTGAGAAAAGCGATGGGCAGCATATACTCAAGCGGATCGAAACCAATATCGGCAATTCCTTGTCAGCCTAGAGCCTTAGTGCCCAAGAAAACTATCTACAAAACTCCCTTAACCCAATCAGCCAACTATACTCATAAAAAGATGGATCATAAGATAGACCGGAAGGAAAAGTACGCGGTAATTACTCTGAAAGAAGCTCAATTCGACGAAGCGATATCGCCCGAGTTCGAGGAAACAGCCCGCGGGTTGCTCCGGGAAGATTATAACAACCTGATCGTGGTCATGGATCAGACCCAGAATATCGACAACAGCGGCATCATGACTCTTCGCAAGCTGGTGAGGCTTTGTACTACCAAGCTTGGTATCCTGGTAGCAGCTACGGAGAATGACGACTTCGCCGAGCTTCTTGAAGATTCCAGCATCGCAGACTTGCTGGTGTTGCCAACGCTGGAAGAAGCAGTCGATGCAGTCTTTATGCACGATCTGGAAAATGAATTTGGTGCCGGGGATGACGACGATGATTACGACGACGACGATTATCAGGGTATCAGCGAAATGAAGGAACCGTAATTTTTTAATGATTATGGCCGAACCGAACAAAAACCGCCGGATTTTCATCGTGGTTTTTATTGTCTTTACCCTTATCGTAGCTCTCTTGGCACTGGACATGGCAAGCCGTACGACGGGTCCCTGGAACCGCCCCAAACAGCTGAACCGCGTATTGCCGCTCGGTGATTCCCTCCTGATCGATTCTTTACTAATAGATACGCTTGAAGTACAGGAACAATAGTTTGCTTACTGTTCAATCAATAATGGCATACTCTCACTACCACAAAGCCATAAATGATGCTGTCTTAGCACCAAAAGCAAAGAATAATCTTGCGATAGTTATTCCTGCTTTCCTGGCAACATTTTATGAATGAGTGAACTTTTTTCGAGCAGAATTTGTAGAAATACTTCGGAAGCGAAAGTTATCATAAACTGCGCTTTTCGTTCCAATTGACCTGGGGGCGACTGGTATTGACAGCGGGTTGAAGGTCTGTGTAAGCATGTCGGGAGTTGGGGGTATCTTCCGTAACAAATGCCTTCCAAATAATACACGGCGAGTCTAACTACGCCATGGCTGCCTAATCCAGAGGATTACGCAAATGCCATCACCCCTCCTCCCTACGTGCTGCCGGGAGGATCAAGGGGTGTCGAAATGCAGCGCTGGTTGGAATAGTGATACGGAAAACCAACGAGACACCAGTATCTAAGGTCGCGGTGAAGGTCTGATTTGAACCTTGCCCGGCACGAAAACCGAATCAAAGCTAAACATGTAGAAGGCGCAGGGTTTCCCTGTTCTGGACGAGGGTTCGAATCCCTCCGTCTCCACGAGGGTTAAACGGCTGGAAGTCAACGACTTCCAGCCGTTTGTTGCAACAAAGAACCCCTCTGATGCCAAATAGGTGCCAGTTGTTAATCGAAACACAGGGCCTTTCCCCAATATTAATCTTATTAAGTGCTTTATCCAAGAGGCGGAGCTATCCGCTTTCCAAGTACCCCTAGCCTATTTCTTGAAAATAAAATACACGGCGAGTATAAGAAAGCCGAATCCGATCAAATGATTGAGCCGGAAAGTTTCATTTTTGAAAACAACGATTGTAAAGAATGAAAAGACAATCAGCGTTATAAATTCCTGAATTACTTTAAGTTGCCATAAACTAAAAGGTCCCCCATTTTCATTGAAACCGATCCGGTTCGCGGGAACTTGAAACGAGTATTCGAATAGCGATATCCCCCAGCTGATAAGTACTATAGCCGGTAAGGCCAAATGGCTAAACCAGTTCATTTCTTTGAATTTCAAGTGCCCGTACCAGGCAATTGTCATAAAGATATTGGACAATAGCAGCAGTCCTATTGTGTAAACGCCTTTCATATTCCAGGTCAATAAAAATAAGCGATAGTAAAATTCCTATAAAAATACGCCAAGAATTTGTTCGTCCGGTAAGTCCCCAAAAAAAGTACCTGGCATCATGCGAAAATACTTGAGTGGCGGCTTCGTTAACATACAGAGGCTTGCCGGATTACCCAGAATCTCGGATATGAAGTCGCCTTTCGGAACGGCTGGGTAAAAGGAGGGAAAGGTACTTTTTAAAATATTATTTTTATTAAGTCCAAACCTAGATTAACTCTTTATCAGAGGCACGATTGATCGAGTCCCAGTGCGGATCTGTCTATGAAAATGACCCGTTGGACGATTGCCTGAGGGTGAGTCTACCGTTTACGCGCCTCTAGTAGTAAGTATCCTAATGTTTTCCACTCTAAGCACAGTAAAATGGTTTACCTAAGAAGTAAGTACCGAAGCGGCTTCGACAACCTCGATATTGATGGCACCACCGTTAAAAAAATCAAACTCAGCCCCGTCACTCCTGCCGGGGATAAGCTATGTATGACCTATTTTCTCGGAACCGATGACAAGCTGTTGCGCACCTGGCGCTATGACTCGGACCAGAATCGGCAGGTAGATTTGGAAGCAGTCCTGAAAAAGTACCCAAATCTTACAGTAGAATAAAGTCAACCATAAATCAAAAAAGCCTGCTACGTAGTTTGTAGCAGGCTTTTTTGATTTGAAGGCAGACAATAACGGCCGACTATTTTGGTACGCAACCTTTCTTCGGGAGACTGCACACGACCCGGTTATTTTACGAACCCGAAATCCCAGCCGACTTTGAAGACTTTGTCAGGCGGCTCAGTCTTGATGAAGCGGGGAAGCTGAAAGCCAACCTGGAACCGAACCGCCTTTTTTTCTTTGACTTTGTCCGCCGCCGTTTTGACGGTCTCTTCGAAGTTGTCAACGCTCAATTTAAGGCCAAAACCCAGAAACTTATCCATCTCCTCTTTCATTGCCTGGTCAAAATCTTTGCGTTCTTTCTCTGGCAATTTGTCAAAATCTACCTTCTTGGCAATCAGTAATCTGACCTTCTGGGCTTGGGCCGAAGCACCACAACCCAGCATAAGCAGAAGGCAGATAAACGCTTTGTTCATAATCGTATAGCAACAATCCAATCAATCAGAGAACGCCGATTTTGCCCGGAATTGTCCGGCAACGAATCGGGAAAACCTCAATTTTCAGCAAAGATATTCTTTTCAATCACTTACAGGAGATTTCTGGTGCTCCGATATTGGCCGATACCTTAGGTAAGTATTTAAGTCAGAATTTTTATTATTAGACGCTCGGTGACCAAATAATTACTAAATATCTACTAATTCTACAAATTACTGATTTACAAAGTTATACAAAGATGCTATATTCTCATGGCGTAGGTAAATATCTCGGGTTAAGACGCAAAAATTCGGCAGGGTGGCAACATTGCCCACAAACCAAGAGTCCGTGGCGGCGCAAATTCTACGCCCGCTCTCATTTTCCCCACAACGGTGGGGAGCCAACTTGCTGGCATAGTTTTTCAAAATCCCAGAATATTTTATCAATATGTTGATTCATAAGCCTTAGAAGATCATGAAAAATCGCGGTAC
Source organism: uncultured Persicitalea sp. (assembly GCA_964500445.1). Lineage (GTDB taxonomy): Bacteria > Bacteroidota > Bacteroidia > Cytophagales > Spirosomataceae > Persicitalea. The sequence goes on from CAZCOG010000041.1 coordinate 4,688, forward strand.
TATCATCATCATCGAAGACGACCTGGACGATCAATGCTTGCTGGAAGAGGCTTTCAAAGAACTAGACTATTCCAACAAAAGAATGTACTTCGCAGATGGATTGGCTGCCCTGGACTACCTTCATACCACCACCGACCCGCCCTTCATTATTATCTCTGATGTAAGCCTACCCAAATTAAGTGGCCTCGAACTCCGCAAAAAACTCCAAACTGATGCCGAACTCAGCCTGCGGTGCATTCCTTACATCTACTTCACTACCGCAGTTAACCAGCAGGCCGTTGTTGATGCGTACAGTCAGTCTGCCCAAGGTTTCTTTGTGAAACCGAGTGGTTTCGATGATATCAAGGAAACCCTAAAGGTAATAGTGGATTATTGGAGAAAGTGTGCTCCTCCTAATAACGTTCAACGCTGAAGGCGGCTTGTAACGCTGGCATTGAGGATGGGCTCGCTGTTGATGTCTAAGTTTCAGACCGAGTTTTCGGATAGTTTCATCCGTGAACAGAAAAAGCAACGCTACGAATCAGGCCAGCAATGCGGATGCAGCCTACCTTTTCGTATTGGGAAATTTTAGTGTACGAACTACCCTTATTCGCGTTGTAAAAAAAGATTCTTCGACCACTTGATACTATTGCCCAGCTGCCAGCCACGTCCGATGGCAAAGATCAGTCAAGTTATTTTCCGCTTCACTGTGAGCATTACACATCGGCGGGAGTTGATATAGTATCCTGGCGCGAATAGTGTCACAGTGATGGCACTATTCGTAACAGTGCCATCACTGACTAATCGCTCGATGCCAGTGTCTTGATGTAGTTAATACCGGTTTCACACGCATGTGAACTACTTATGCCCAGAAATTAAGCCTTTTGCGACTTTCATAGCTGATTGATATTATAAAATGTAACAATATACAATCAATTCTGAATGAATTACTACAAAATTCATAGCAAAGTTGAATTATTGCAGCCGTTATTGACAAAAAAATGGACTAATTATCTTAGAGGCACATGCGCCATAAAGATATGTAAATTAGAGGGTTATATATGATTTTTTTCTTAGAGTCTAGGAAGTGGAGCCAATTTTAGTTACAATTATCCCCCAAAACGATTTTTATACTCCCCTCCTAAAATGAAAACTAAAAAAACCACTACACTCACTAGGCCAGAGAGTGACAAAAAAAGCAACATTTTCGTAGTTGCTGACCTTGCACGGCTCATCCGAAACCTGGAACTTGATAAAGATAAGATCAGGCACACCTTGCCCGACCAGGCTGCACATTTCCACTTGATCAACCCTAAGTACCTTTCCAACTCGCTCGCGTCCGATTGGCTTGCCATCCACGATTTCATTGGGTATAATGTTTCAGGCAGGGTTTTCAATGCCGATGCGATGAAGGCACCGATTGTAGAAAAAGTCAGCCAGTTTACCCAGGCCGACGTTGAAAAGCTTATGACAATGCTGTACGATTTACATGCCCGGCTGGAAGACGAGTTAAAGGGCTGATAGCAGGTACTTTTTACCAGAATTCTATTTGGTAGTTTCGCTTCGCTCGTCTGGTTTCCATTGTCATTTGAGGTACTTCCGTATCCACTAACATCCCGAAAATTTCTAGCTTTCGGGATGTTATTTTATGTTTAGTCAATTCCTGACACCCTAATCATTGACAAACCGTCGGAATGATTAAATTGGCTTCATAAAGCGCTTTCACTCTAAATCTGAACTACATGAGTCTTTCCCGGAACAAACAAAATGCCATCGCCTTTTACAAAACAGCTTACGAGGGCAATCCCCGACTGGCCGTCGAGCGATACGTGGGAAACGAATATATCCAGCATAATCCGGCGGTCGAAAATGGAACAGCGGGATTTATCGAGTACTTCGAACGGATGGCGAAGGAATATCCCGAAAAAAGTATCGAATTTATCAGATCGGTCGCCGAAGGCGATTTGGTGGCTTTGCACACCCATCAAATCTGGCCGGGAAACGATCAATACGTTACCATGGATTTTTTCAGATTCGATGAGAACGGAAAAATTGTCGAGCATTGGGATTCGATTCAGCAGATTCCGCAAGAATCGGCCAACCCGAACACGATGTACTGAACGAGAATGGAAAAGCCATTTTTTTCGAGGACAAGCTTGAAACCGAACGCCTCCGCACGCGTTTCCTGACAAAGGACAATAGTGAAGTTTGAGCTGAGTTTTTCATGGACGAAGAGGCCGTACACTTCTTTCCACCTGTACCGAATTTCAAACAGAGAAATAGCCTGAGCGGTACTTGCTGATTATAGACTAATATTCGATACTTTTTACTTTCCCGAGATATGCGCGCGATTCTACTTTTATTTTTAATTGGTTCCATGCATGTTCAGGCTCAGTCAACTACCCGCTGGTACAAAGGCAATACCCACACCCATACTTTGTGGAGCGATGGCGACGACTTTCCCGAGTTGGTGGTGGATTGGTACAAAAGCCGGGATTATAACTTCTTGGCCATTTCGGACCATAATACGCTGTCCGATAAAGAATTATGGAAAGAAGTACCTGAACACCCGTTTCGTCAGCAACGCTTCCGGGAGTACCTGAAAAAGTACGGCGACTGGGTGGAATATAAAACCGATTCCGCCGGAAAAATCAGTGTCAAGCTGAAAACACTCAAAGAGTTTCGTCCGCTTTTTGAAGAAAAAGGAAAATTTCTCATCATCCAGGCGGAAGAGGTTTCGGACAAATTCGGCGACAAGCCCATTCACATGAATGCCATCAATGTGAAGGAACTACTTGGGCCCAAGGGCGGAAACAGCGTGACCGAGGTGATGCAGAATAATCTGGATGCGGTATATGAACAACGGGAACGCACAGGGCAGCCCATGTTTCCTCACATCAATCATCCTAACTTCGTGTGGGCCATCAAAGCCGACGACATGCGGGGACTGCGCGGCGAACGTTTTTTTGAGGTATATAACGGGCACCCACTGGTACATAACTACGGCGATAGCACTACCTTCGGCATGGACGAACTCTGGGACGACCTGCTCATCAGCTACCTCGCCGAAGGCAAGCCACCTTTGTACGGTCTGGCCACCGACGATTCGCACAACTACCTGGAAACTAAGGTTGGGCTGAGTAACCCGGGACGGGGCTGGATCATGGTCAAAGCTCCGGATTTGACTCCCGAAGCTTTGATCGATGCCATGGAAAATGGTGATTTCTACGCCACGACGGGGGTTCTGATAAAAGATATCCAGACTAAAAAGGGACGACTCTCCGTGGTGGTAGATGCCAAACCGGATACCAACTACACGATCCAGTTTTGGGGCGGGCGAAAGCAGACCAAAGAAAATAAGGAGAGGATTCGGGTACTTCTGAAAGAAGTAAAAGGCACGGATGCCAGCTACCAACTAGCTCCCGCCGACCTTTACGTCCGGGCCAAGATCATATCCGACACGCCGCAGAAAAACCCTTATCAGGAAGGCGACGTTGAAACTGCCTGGACCCAGCCATTGGTCAGGTAGGTAGTTTTGTAGATAGAGTTTCTTTGGTTCACCCTTAGAACTTAGAAAACTGTGTAGACCAAATATTATAAAAACAGCAGGATGGATTTTTAGCAATACCAAGTCTTCAATCCCAATCTGAATTTCCATCTTTTACATGAATAGTTTCTTACGAAGAATATACCTTTCAAGCCTTTTCCTGGCAATAACGCTATCCTCTTTTGACCAGGGAGTTACCGCCCAACCCATTAAAATCGAGGTGGACCTTGCTAAAGAGAGAGGGATTGCCAGGCCGATATGGGCGTGGTTTGGCTATGACGAACCCAACTACACCTACATGAAAGACGGCCGAAAACTGCTTACCGAACTGGCGCAGGCCAACCGCGTGCCGGTGTACGTCCGGGCGCACAGTCTGCTGGTTACGGGCGACGGTGAGGCCGCCCTGAAATGGGGCTCGACCAATGCCTACACCGAAGACGCCAACGGCAATCCGGTGTATGATTGGACGATTATCGACAAGATTTTTGATACCTATATTGAACGCGGCATGAAGCCGCTGGCGCAGATCGGTTTTATGCCGGAAGCGCTTTCTTCCAAGCCGGCCCCCTACCGCCATTACTGGAAACCCGACGACAGCTACGGCGATATTTTTACGGGCTGGGCCTATCCGCCGAATGACTACGAGAAATTTGCGGAACTGGTCTTTCAGTGGGTAAAGCACTCGGTGGCCCGCTACGGCCAAAAAGAAGTGGAAAGCTGGTACTGGGAATTATGGAATGAGCCTGACATTCCCTACTGGAAAGGCACGACGGAAGAATACATCAAATTATATGACTATACCGCCGATGCCGTCAAGCGCGCGCTACCTACCGCCCGCATGGGAGGCCCCGAAGTAACTGGCCCCAATTCCGAGAAAGCTGCTAAGTTTTTTCGTACTTTCATGGATCATATCGTCAACGGCAAAAACTACGTCACGGGCAAAAAAGGCTCTCCCATCGATTTTATTACTTTTCACGCCAAAGGCGCGCCGAAGGTAGTAGACGGCCATGTGCAGATGAACATAGGGGCACAGCTGCGAAATATCGACAAAGGTTTCGAAATCGTGGCCTCCTACCCTACCCTCAAAAACCTGCCGATCGTCATCGGCGAATCTGATCCGGAGGGTTGTGCCGCCTGTTCGGAGGATTTTCACCCTTCCAACGCCTACCGCAACGGCACGATGTACAGCAGCTACACAGCTGCTTCCTACGCCCGCAAACAGGACATGGCCGAAGCGCGTGGCGTCAATCTGCTCGGTGCCGTGACCTGGGCCTTCGAGTTTGAAGATCAGCCCTGGTTCCGGGGTTTCCGCGACCTGGCGACCAATGGCGTCGATAAGCCCGTGCTGAATACTTTCCGAATGTTCGGCATGATGCCCGAGCGGCGCGTGGAAGTGAGTCAGCAAAATCTGGCTTATTCGTTCCAGAAAGTGACGAAAGAAAGCGTCCGCGGCGAAGCGGATATCAACGGCTTTGCCACCAAAGGCAACCGGGAAGCCGCCGTGATGGTCTGGAACTACCACGATGACAACGTCCCCGCTCCCGACGCCCCGGTCTCGGTCCAGATAAAAGGCCTGACCGCGTCACGCGTATTGGTGCAACACTACCGCATAGATCAGCAGCACAGCAATTCCTACGAAGTGTGGAAAAGCATGGGTTCTCCACAAAAGCCCACACCAGAACAAATTGCCACGCTGGAAGAAGCAGGGCAATTGCAGATGCTCACCTCACCCGAATGGATGAGTGTAAAAAACGGCGAGTTGAAATTGGATTTTGATCTGCCCCGGCAGGGCGTTTCGTTTATAAAAGTATCGTGGTAGTTGCACAGAAAAGTTGACTTTTTTGTGCAACTACTTTATCAAAGCATTTTGTATTTCTTCTAAGGATACGCCTAATGCCTTTTGGGCTACCTGATCTAGTTCTGAAGTACTTCCCGTAAGGTGGATAACACTGTGGCGATGCGTCAGCTTCTCACCTGGTTTCAGAAACGCAGCGGGAGAAACGCTCTCCAATTCGTAGAAAGGCCCCATCTGGCTGCCATCATCCAGCGGTCCATCATTATAAGCGTTCACAGCATCGCCCTGCAACGGATTGTCAACCAGTTTCCATTCCTGGTTGAGGTAAGTACCTTTTTGATCTACGTTAAAAAGAGTCAGTGTCAATACCTGATTTACGGCATCGTAGCTTCCGGCGATTTCCATGGCGCGCTGCGGCGGGATTCCCAACTTACCACGGCTCTTGCCATCGGCTTTGAAGTATAGTATTCCTTCTTGGTAGGTAACGCGGTCAGACGGAATTTGGCCAAAGTAGTCGGTCGTTGCTACCTTTCCTTTCGCTTCTTTTTGATAGGGAATAACGATGGTAGTTTTCGGTGAAGGGGCAAACATATCGAGCAGCCATAAACAGGGCGCGCCCGTTTGCTGATTCCAGGCCTCGGTACCTGTATTTATCAAAGTGTTCTCCGTGCTATACGCAACCGACTTCAGTTGCTGTAAATCAGCGCCCAGCAATTCATGAATTGCGTCTTTGTTGAGTAGTCGAACTTTCCGCTCCACTTTGAGATCCAGATTTGTTCCGGCGTAGTTGGTGAGGTTCATGGCTTTCTCCATGACCACTTCTTTCTCGTTTTTCGAGACGATTTCCCAGGCTTCGCTATCGAAAGCGGCGGGGGTATGCCAGTTTTCAAACTCCATGGAAGTTCCCGACTTGAAAAACAACGAAAACTGCGCGCCTTCCGGCCCAAGCCACAGTCGATTTTCACCGCCGTAAGCATTCATGTGCTCATCTTTTTCGGCGCTGAATGCTTTGTAATTGACCCAGCCAAAGCTCCGGCCAGCCAGTCCGTCAGCGGAAGAAGTGAATACTTTACCCTGATAGCGGGCCGAAACAAGTACTTGTGAACTGCGATCGGCATTGGCCAGTACCACCAGGTTACTATCTTGTTTTTGTAAAAATTCCAGGTCGTAGCCAAAAGTACCCTGAGCGTGCTCCTCCACGCTTTTTTCAGTTGCTTTGTCGTCGGTCGAGCAGGCCATTACTATGAGCAAGTTTATAAGTACCAGGATTATTGTTTTCATGAGATCACAAGGTAGTTTACCTTTTACTTAAAATCATAAAATTTCCATTTTGTCTGATAATCAGGCGATAGCGATTGGTCGGTGAGCATGGCGCGTACCATCTCGATGGGCATGCTGTTTTCATGCATCACGGCTTCATGAAACTGCTTGAAAGTCATCTTACCGCTATCCACCAATTCTTTTTTCAGGCTAAAAATCTGCAAACCGCCGATCAGGTAAGCCACTTGGTAAAGCGGGCTGTATCCGCCCTCGAAGGACCGACGTACCTCGCCCTCGGCGTTGGCGCGTTCGTGGCCCACCCGATCTACTAGGAAGTCGATGCACTCCTGGGGTGTCCATTTGCCCAAATGGTAGTTGAGTGAGAAGATTATACGAGCGCAGCGGTGCATCCGCCAGAACAGCATCCCAATCCGCTCCTCGGGGGTTTGGGCAAATCCTTTGTCATAGAGCAGTAGTTCCCAATACAAAGCCCAACCTTCTGTCCAGAATGGCGTGCGAAACTCGTTGCGGTAGGGTTTGTATCTGCTACTGACATAATATTGCAAGTGGTGGCCGGGTACAAGCTCGTGCTGCACCGTGGGGCGCGAGAAGTAAGGATTATTGCCTCGCATACTCATCAGTTTATCCTCATGTTCCATAGTACTGGTCGGGTAGGAAATGATGATGTCGCGACCGCCCAGGAAAAATGGATTGACCAGCTGGCGTTCGGGAGTCATCATCTGCATGCCCCAGGTTTCGTCGGCAATTTCGGGGTATTCGATCAGATCGTTTTTTTGGATAAATTCTTTGGCGTCGTTGTAGAGCTTCATGATAAGCTCAGGCTGCTGACCCGCCGGAACGTAGCTATTTTTCACCTTTTCCTGCGCCTTTTTCCATTCGTTTCCGAAGCCCATTTGCTGCGAAGCCTTCAATAATTCCTTATCGCACCAGGCAAACTCCTTATTGGCCAGGTCGATCAATTCCTCGGGCGTGTAGGGAATCATCTCGACCCGCAGCTGACGAATCAACTCCTGCCGACCGATGGGTACGCCCCGAATCCCGCTCTTATCTTCTTTTTGGGTGGTAACCAGTTTACCCTTACTTTTTATCGATTTGGCGTAGGCCAGCAGAGTACTGTCGAGCGTTTCGAAGGGTCGGGGTACCCACCAGCTGAATAGCGGATCGTAGCCCACGTAAAAATCGTAAGTACTTCGCAACCGCGCGCGGAGGCCAAGCAGCGCCTGTTCACCCTGATCGGCCAGGGTTTTATCCATTGATTCTATTTTTTTGAGGGATTCGGTAGCAGCAACCACCTCTTTGTTCAAACTATTCAGCGTGGCCGCCACCTGCTGCCCGTCGATGGTGGCGCCCCGACGGCGCTCTTTTTCAAGTTGATAAATTGGCTCGGCAAACGGAATGTATTTCGTAATCTGCTCGTATTCCTGGGCTTCCTGCAACAATCCAAGCTTATGGTCGTCGATGTTTCTTTTGAGCAGAATGTAGTCTACCTGTCCGTATTTGCTCATGGCCTTAAAATCCACCGCCGATAGTTTCTGGAGGTAGTTTTCGTTTACTTCGAGGAGTCGTCGCCGCTGTTCGGGGGAATTCAGCACATTAGCGGCTTCGCCGTAATAGCGATTTTTTACCGTGGGAGAATAAAAATAGCGAATCGCCCGAATATCCTGTCCGTATTGAAGAATTAACCCGGCTATTTCGCTGGTTTGGGCGTAGAGGTCAAAAGGAGGAGAGGTAGTTTGAGCCAGAGCGGAGTTTCTCAATAAAAATAAAAGGCAAACACAGCTTACAAAAATCGGGTTAAGTCTTTTCATGAAAATGATTTTAAGATAGAGAGGTGAGTAAAAGCCCCAGCGAAGGCTCCGCTTGCCCAAAGTACAGCGATGAATGTACAATTTTATACTTTTACAAAAAACTCTCCCCTATGAAAACCATCTTCCGGGTACTTGGCGCGATAGTCGCTATTTTGGTACTGCTATTCGTCGGCGCTTACCTGATCTACAATAAACCACTTCCCGAAGGTAGCTCCGGCCCCGAGGCAGACCAACTGGCCAATAAAATGATGACCGCCGTGGGCGCCGGAAATATGGATCAAACCAATATTCTGACCTGGACTTTTAACAGTACGCACCACTATGTGTGGGACAGAAAACGAAAATTGGTGGAAGTGAAATGGGGCGACAATCAGGTGCTGCTCAACCTGGATCAATGGGAGAAAGGAAAAGCCTATGAGGATGGAAATGAAGTCACAGATGATGCGCTGGATAAAAAGCGGGGCAAAGCCTGGGAGATATTCTGCAACGATTCGTTCTGGTTTATTGCCCCCACCAAAGTTTTCGACGAAGGAGTAAAGCGCTCGGTCGTCAAAGACGAGGATGGGAATGACGCCCTGCTTGTGACTTACACCAGCGGCGGAGTCACGCCGGGGGACTCGTATTTGTGGCTACTGGATGATTCCGGTTTACCAACGGCCTTCCGGCTATGGGTATCGATCATCCCGATTGGTGGCCTTAAAGCTACCTGGGAAGACTGGAAGACGCTTGGTACCGGGCTGAAAGTTGCGACCAATCACCAGCTGGGTCCCGCAAAACTACCCATCACAGATACCAAAGCGGGAAGTACTTTCGATGAATTAAATATGTCGAAAGATCCTTTTGCGACGATCTTGTAGGCGTTAGAATTTCACCCGAAAGGTTTTGTTTTCCTGCTTGCGCCGTACTTGGACCTCCACGCTCTGGCCCATTTCAAACTGCCCCAGCGAACTCATGTAGTCATAAATATCCTTGATGGGAAAGTCGCCCATCTTGACGATAATGTCGCCCGTTTCCAGTCCCGCCTCCGCCGCCGGACGGTTTTTGGAAACGGCATCGACGCGAAGTCCGCGCCCGTTGAACGAGTAATCGGGAATTATGCCAAGGGTAACCTTGAAACCGGTGGGAGTATTTTGTGAGTGCGGATTGCCCGCTTCTGTAAAAGCAATGGCTTTTTGAGTATTCCCCAATCCGTCCACCAGGTCAGCAATAAGTTGCAGAATTTTCCGCTCTCCGGCGGCATTGATTCGATCCGGGTCGTCGCTGGGTTTATGGTAGTCAGAATGTACGCCCGTGAAAAAGAATAGTACGGGTTTTTCCTTTAAATAAAACGAAGTATGGTCAGACGGACCGATACCGGACGAATCTACGGCATATTTCAGTCCGTTTTTTTGGGATAAAGCGGGAAGTACCCGTCCCCACTCAGGGCTGGTACCCCACCCGCCAATGGTCACGCCCTTGCTCTCGTCCAGCCGCCCGACCATGTCCATATTCACCATCATTGCCACCGATTCCATGGGGATGGTCGGGTGATCCACAAAAAATTTGGAACCCAGAAGTCCCAGTTCCTCCCCGGAAAAGGCAATAAACAAAAGGTTGTATTTTTCTTTTGCCTTGTTGCCTGCAAAGTACCTGGCTAATTCAATCAAGCCCGCCACGCCGGAAGCATTGTCGTCGGCACCATTGTGGATCACATTCTGGCTATCGGGCGTCAGGGAACCTGATTGGTAGCCCTTGCCCAGATGGTCGTAGTGTGCCCCGATCACGATCGTCTGCTCGGCCTGATTGTCCAGATAACCCACCACGTTCCGGGCCGTCACCTGATGCGGAACGCCCTCGTAATGAATAACTACGCCAAAAGGCTCAAAAAAACTACCGTTACCGCCCTTGGCCTCCAATCCGGCTCGCTTGAACCAATCGGCGATGTAGTTTGCAGCTTTGATTTCGCCCACAGTACCCGTCCCCCGGCCTTCCAGTGAATCCGCCGCCAGCACCGATATGTGCGCGGCAATATCCTGGGGAGCAAAGTTCTGCGCGTAGATATTTAAAGAGACCAGCAATAAAATGCCAGTCGTAAGTTTTCCAAAATTCATAGTTCCAAAAATTAGGTCGGAGAGTTATTGGACGACAAAGTAGGCTGAGGCAAGCAAACAACTTATCATTCATAACTCATCATTTAGCATTCAAAAAAAATCATCCCTCCCCGTCCAGTGCACCCTTGATTTCCTCCAAAAAAGAGCGCACCCGTTTCAACCGGTTGATGAGATTCTGCGCTGTTTCCCGATGATTGAGCTGGTGGCGCGCTCCCTCGACCGTACGCATCTGGTCGCGCCGCTGGTGGATGATTTTCTTGATTATTTCGATGTCTTCCTGCGTATACCGCCGCCGATTTCGGGAGTCGCGTTTAGGCTCCAGATGCGGAAACTTCTTTTCCCAAAACCGCAATGCCGATGCCTGCACGCCCAGCATATCGGCCACTTCGTTCGTGTCGTAGTAGCGTCTTTCCCTTTCTTCCATTTTTCTTACATTCTTTATCCAAAAGTACAACCCATTTCCCACGCATTCCAAACATAGGACGTTTATCGCTACTTTTGTGGTGGCAAATGTCCAAAGGCACAAAGCGACAAAGCCGCAGAGCTACATAGATTTTGAAGCTCTGCTTTCGATCAGAGAAACCAAGCCACTTTGTCGCTTTGTGCCTTCTTTGTTACTCAGTCGCTCAAAATTCATCATTCATCACTCATAATTCATCACTCCAAAGTGACTTCCCAGCAAATACGTCAATCGTTTCTCGATTTTTTCAAAAGCAAACAACACTTAATTGTTCCTTCCGCCCCGTTGGTGGCTAAGAGCGACCCTACCCTGATGTTCAATAATTCAGGTATGGCGCAGTTTAAGGATTACTTCCTCGGCAACGGTACCCCGCCATCGTCCCGAATCGCCGACACTCAGAAGTGTCTGCGCGTCAGTGGTAAACATAACGACTTGGAAGATGTGGGCTTCGATACCTATCACCACACCATGTTCGAGATGCTCGGCAACTGGTCGTTTGGGGATTATTTTAAGAAAGAGGCTATTCAGTGGGCGTGGGAGCTGCTAACCGACGTGTACCAACTTCCCAAAGACCGGCTGTACGTCTCGGTCTTTGAAGGCGATGAAAAGGATGGAGTACCTTTCGACCAGCAAGCCTGGGACCTGTGGAAACCCATCGTGGGCGAAGACCGGATTATCCTGGGCAACAAAAAAGATAATTTCTGGGAAATGGGCGATACCGGCCCCTGCGGACCGTGTTCTGAAATCCACATCGATCTTCGTCCCGATGCGGAGGTTGCCCAGGTACCCGGTAAATCACTCGTGAACGCCGACCATCCGCAAGTTGTCGAAATCTGGAACCTCGTATTCATGCAGTTCGAGCGTAAAGCGGATGGCTCGTTGCTGCCGCTGCCCGCGACTCATGTCGATACGGGTATGGGCTTTGAGCGGCTTTGCATGGCCATTCAGGGCAAAACCTCCAACTACGATACGGACGTTTTTCAGCCAACGATACAGGTACTGGAAGAATTTTCAGATAAAAAGTACGGTGCCGAGCGAATGCCCGATATCGCCATGCGTGTCGTGGCCGATCACCTGCGGGCTGTGGCGTTCGCTATTGCCGACGGGCAACTACCCTCCAACGTGCGGGCGGGCTACGTGATCCGTCGCATTTTGCGCCGCGCCATCCGGTACGGTTATTCCTACCTGAATCTGACCGAGCCGTTTATCAATCGCCTGGTTCCGGTCCTGTCCGATCAATTCGCCGGCGTATTTCCTGAATTGAAATCTCAGGAAGATTTTGTTACGAAAGTAATTCTGGAAGAGGAGCGTTCCTTCCTACGCACGCTGGAATCAGGTTTGAAGCGCCTGGATCTGATCACCCATCAATTGCAGGAGAAAAACGAAAGTACCATTCCCGGCGAAGCCGTCTTCGAACTCAGCGATACGTTCGGCTTTCCCATGGACCTGACCGCGCTCATCGCCCGGGAAAAGGGTTTACAAATTGATGAAGCAGGTTTTCAGGCCGCCTTGGCTGAGCAGAAAAAACGCTCCCGCTCCGACGCCGCCAAGGAAGCCAGCGACTGGGTGGAAGTACAGGACAACGAAGGTCAGCCGGTGGAGTTTCTTGGCTACGATTTTCACGAAACCCACAGCCATATCATCAAGTACCGCAAGGTCAAGACCAAGAGCGGTGAACAATACCATATCGTGCTGGATCGTACGCCCTTCTACGCCGAAATGGGCGGCCAGGTTGGCGATACCGGTTCGCTGGAATTGCGCGTGGATGGCAAGCCCTTTATAGTCACGATAGCCGATACCAAGAAAGAAAACGACTTGTTCGTGCATATTTCGTCCGATAAAAATCTGGACGAGGTACTGCAGAATACCGACACCGTCACGGCCCGCATCGATACCGACCGCCGCCACAAAATCATGGCCAACCATACCGCCACGCACCTGATGTTATCGGCCATGCGCCGGGTACTTGGTGACCATGTGAGCCAGAAAGGTTCCTACCTGGACGATAATTTCCTCCGCTTCGACTTCGCCCACTTCTCCAAGGTAACCGACGAAGAGCTGCACCAGATCGAGGAAATGGTGAATGAGAAAATTCGTGACAACATCAAACTCGATGTTCAGACCAATGTACCTATTCAGCAAGCCCTGGCCCAGGGAGTCACGGCTACTTTTGGGGAAAAATACGGCGATTTCGTGCGCGTCGTGGCCTTTGACCCCGCCTATTCGCTGGAACTTTGCGGCGGGACGCACATCCCCGCCACGGGCGAAATCGGGCTGTTCAAGTTTACTTCCGAAGGCTCTGTTTCGGCGGGCGTTCGCCGGGTAGAGGCTATTACGGGCCAGGCTGCGCTGGAACGAATGCGTGAGCAGGAAGCTACGCTCGATCAGATCAGGGATTTGTTGAAAGGACCGAAAGATTTGGTGAAAGCGCTGGAAGGACTTCTCGAAGAGCGGAGTACTTTGCAGAAAAAAGTCGAGTCGCTGGAAAACGAAAAGGTTCAACAGCTGAAAACCAAACTACTGGAAAAAGTACGCGCACTGGAAGGTTCAAATCTGCTCATCGAACTTGTGGAAGTACCCAACGCCGACGCTCTGAAACAACTCGCCTACGAACTCCGCGATCAGGTAGAAAATCTAGTGGCTGTACTGGCCACCGAACTCAACGGCAAGCCACAATTGGCCGTTTATATCGCCGAGAATCTGGTAAAAGAGAAAAATCTGAACGCCGGACAAATCGTGAAGGAACTCGCCAAAGAAATTCGCGGCGGCGGCGGCGGACAGCCCCACTTCGCCACGGCGGGAGGTTCGGATGCGAGTGGCCTGGATAAGGCACTGGTGAAGGCGGAGGGAATGTTTTAAGGAAGATTGATTTTTTAATTATCAGCAGGTAAGGACGCAAAGAAGAAAAAATCATCCCTGACCCTCGTTTTGTTTTACAGGCTTTGTGCCCTAAAAGCACAAGGGTGGAAGGTACTTCTGTGTTCTCTTGGGGCGGAAAGTATTATTTCATTCGGAAAAATCAATCCGGTAAAGATTACGAACGAAGGAGTTGAGCGGCAGAGTTTGAAGTAGTTTTTAGTTAGTGCAAGTTGAAAACTTGCTTCATTATCGACCACCAGTTTCAAACTGGCGGCAGCGGGGAAACTCTATAAACTTTTCAATAAATTAAAACTTGCACAAATCTGATAAAAGAACACTCTAACAAACACAATGAGTATTATAATTACAGTTCTTAATTTTACAAGCGGCGAGATGCTAATGGTGGGAGATACACGTGCGACTACAAAAAATAAAATAACTGATGAAGTTATTTCTGTAAATGATAACTACAAAAAAATATTTAAAATCACGGATTCAGTATTTTTTGGCAGTACAGGAGATGCAAGAGAAGGAAAGATACTTTACGATAAATTGATACAATCAGAATTAAAAAAGCCCTCTGAAATTATTCAATACGCACAAAATATTACAGATCTAGCAATTAAGGATAATTCCACATTTATTATTTCTGGTTGTTATGATGATGGAAAATTATTCTTTTGGCATAGAGAATCGAACAGAACGCCTGAGTTTATTAAAGATGATTCAGATCTTCGTTACTTTATTCATACCCATAAACTTATTCTGAATGATTTTTTTGAAGATCAAATAAAAAGAAGTCTTAATATTTTAAACTCCATAATTAAAACTATTGATTTTGCCGCAACTCACGACGAAACCATATGTAGAAACTATACAGTCTTAACTACTTCTTCTCATCATTAAACTACAATCTACTCAATTTATGAAATACTTTTTTCTGTATTTAGTCAAGAAACCTTTCTAATGCTAGATGACACTCAACGATTTGATCCTCACTCAAACACCTCCTCCAAATCAACCCGCAATTCAGGAAAAATAGCGGACTGCACTATCTCCGTGGCGGGGCGGAGGCCGATGTAGCGTTCGTCTTCATTAAGTACGTAAATCAGGACAAATTCGTCCAGCGGATGCACCAGCCAATATTCCCGCACGCCGGCTTCTTCGTATAATTCAAATTTCTCGTTCATCTCGCGCTTGGTGTTGCCGGGCGAAAGTACCTCGATCACCAGGTCGGGCGCGCCGTTGCAGCCCCGCTCGTCGAGCTTGCTTTCATCGCAGATCACACACAGGTCCGGCTGCACCACCGTAAAGATTTCCTTACTGGCTTTCTTAGATTTTTTACGGTTATAAAGCCGCACGTCGAAGGGAGCGTAGAAAGGTTGGCAGGATTGTTCCCGGAAAGCATGACCCATTAGCAAATGCAATCGTGCCGAGATGCGCTGATGCCGGACGCTGGGAGCGGGCGTCATTTTGAGAATTTTGCCCCGAAGTAGCTCCACCCGTTCCTGAAATTGCCATTTTAGATAATCGGCGTAGGAGTAGGTAGCATCGAGATCGAGTTGCGAAAAGTCGGTAATAGCGGACATAACAATTAGGTGTTAGTTACTCAAAAATACGATGAATAGTCCTGACTGACTGCATTAACCGATGCTTTATCCTGAATGGCTGCCAATAGATACTTTATAGCTACGTCTTCTTTTGCGTCACAATCAATTTCGAACTATCTTCGTTCATTCAATAAAATAATGGATCAGATGATACCCGCTACTAAAACGACCACCGACCATTACCGAAACCTGACCAACCTGCTGGGCAAGGAGTACGTGAAGGGCAAAGTAGAAAGCTCGTTCGATTTCCTGCTTATTGCCACCAGGGGAGTCAATGCCAACATCATCAAAAACTTCCGGGATGGCTTCAACCTATCTCTGGAAACGACGGCCCGGATGCTGAACACCTCGGAACCAACGATTTATCGCTGGACGCGCGACAACCGCAACCTGGACCGCAACTTCACGATCAAGCTCTTTGAAGTAGCTGATCTGTTCCTGTATGGAACGGAAGTCTTTGGGAGTCAGGAGAACTTCTTCAAATGGCTTAACCTACCCAATGCTGCCCTCGGCGGCATGGAGCCCCAGGCTCTGGTCGAAATTCCCGAAGGTATTTCCAAAGTAAAGGATATTCTGGGACGCATCGAATACGGCGTATATAGTTAGGGATGCTGGTATACCGTATTACCGGAAAAAAGTACGCCCATGACCTTTCGGGAACGGGCGCGGCGCTGTTCGGCGGCCGCTGGAACCGCAAAGGTACCCCCGTTCTGTATACGGGTGAGACCCGGGAAATCGCGCTGCTGGAAACGGTAGTTCACACGCCGCCGCTGCTGGTTCCCGCGCTGGATCTGTTGATTCTGGAAATCCCCGACGATTCCATCACCACTTTTACCGAAAAGCAACTACCCAAAAACTGGCAAGACTACCCCGCACCTGCCCTATTAGCTGAATTAGGCGAAAGTTGGGTGCAGGAAGGTAAAACCATCGCTCTGAAAGTACCAAGCTCAATTGTACCGACAGCCAATAACTACATTCTGAACTGCCGTCATCAGCAGTACTCGCGGGTCAAATTAATCCAACAGACAGACTTTCGCTTTGACGGCAGGCTAATCAAGTAACTTGTGCTAGCCGGAAGAACTACTTCCGAAATAGGCGGTCAACCAGTCTTTCAAAGTTTCTCCAATGAAGTAGAGCCAATAAAGAATCAGGCTTTTAACGGCAGCAACCCTACTCTGTCTTGTCTTTATATCAATTCTGCGTTATGAAAATCGCCATCCTTACTCTGGGTACCCGGGGCGACGTACAACCCTACGCCGTTCTCGGCCAAGCCTTGCAGCAGCGCGGGCATGAGGTCACGCTATCGACGGGGAAAAACTTTGAAGGTTTGGTAAAATCATACGGCATCGGCTTTGCTCCGGTCGAAGCCGACTACCAGGCGGTTCTGGATTCCGAAGAGGGTAAGAAAATCATGCGAGCCAATCCGCTCGCCATCCGCCGTAACCTGGATACCTGGGTCTACCCACTTGTGGAGCAGTCTCTGACGGAGTTCTATCGGCTGGCACAAAACAGCGACCGGGTACTTTATCACGTCAAGACACTGGCCGATTGTTTTGCCGATCTGTTTCCCGACAAGATGATGCGGGCGATGGTAGTTCCGGCAGTACAAGCTACATCCGAATTTGCCAATCCAGCATTCAGCGGACTTCCGATTCCCTCATTTTTGAATAAGTTCAGTTTCAGACTGACGCGTATGGGTATGAAAATGATGGATAAGCCCATCGCCGCATTTCGAAAACAGGCAGGTCTGGCCTCAGACTACCGCATTCCCGAAACTCCTTTTTTGTACGGAGTAAGTCCGTTGCTTCTTGACATTCCGAAAGATTACCCCATCAATGCTACATTTACGGGCTTCTGGCTGGGTACATCTTCGCAGGAACTACCCGCCGATTTGCTCGAATTCATTCGGGCGGGCGAGCCGCCGCTGTTGCTGACTTTTGGTAGTATGCCTTTCAAAACCCGTTTCGATATTCAAGAGGCAATTTTAAAGCTGACCCAAAAACTCAACATCAGAATTATCGTTATGAAAGGCTGGGGTTTGAAACAGACCGAAAAACTGGCGAAAAATTCGGCGATAAAAGTACTTGACTCGGCTCCTTTTGAAAAACTTTTCCCGCTGGTGCGGGCTATCATACACCACGGTGGCGCGGGAACTACCGCCGAATGCCTGCGCGCCGGCAAGCCCATGTTTATCTGTCCGATTCTCTACCCGATTGGCGACCAGATGTTTTGGGGCAAACGGGTATTAGAAAAAGGCGTGGGAATTCCGCCAGTTCCTTTAAAGAAAATGTCGGAAAAGGAATTTTTGCAGTGTGTCCAGAAACTGCTGGAGACGGAGGAATTATACACAAATGCGAAAGTTTTTGCCAAAAAAATCAGTCAGGAGAATGGGTTAGACAAAGCAGTAGTACTCATTGAACGGATGCCCGACGTCAGTGAGATTTCTTCATAGGAGTAAGTAAGAAAGCTGAAATCCTTTTTACGAAAAACCAGCTTGCCGAAAACCATGCGCTCGATTCCTGCCCTTGTCCTGATTCTGTTAATGTCGCTCACTTCACTGGCCCAAACAGGTCGCTGGATGAAGTATGAGCAGACTTTCCAGAGTCAGAAAACGTACGAAAACCCACTCTATGACGTCAAAAGCTTTACCGCAAAATTCACCTCTCCGGCGGGTAAGGTTCATACTATTTCCGGTTTCTGGGACGGAAGTACTACCTGGCGCGTCCGCTTCGCGCCCGACGAAATCGGGACGTGGAACTACGTCACTGAGTGTTCCGATAAGCAAAATTCGGGGCTGGACAAACAAAAAGGTAGTTTTCAGGTAGCAGACAAATCCAGCCCGCACGCTATTTACACCAAAGGCCCTATCATCCGACCCAAGGCATCCTACTACCTCACCCACGCCGACGGAACGCCGTTTTTTTACGCCGCCTGCACCGCCTGGAACGGGGCTTTGAAATCAACCGATGCAGAATGGGATGCTTACCTGAAAGATCGCGTCGCCAACCATTACAATGTCATCCAACTCGTTACTACACAGTGGCGTGGCGGTTCCAAGAATAGCAAGGGGCAGGTGGCGTTCACCGGCAGTGGACGCATTTCGCTCAATCCTGAATTCTTTCAACATCTTGACAAAAAAATAGACGAGGTCAACGCTCACGGACTGGTGGCCGCGCCGGTATTGCTATGGGCTTTACCTACCGGAGCAGGTCGCGAGTTCAGCCCCGGCTACCATCTACCCGAGCCAGAGGCCATTATGCTGGCCAGGTATATGGTAGCGCGGTACGGAGGTCATCAGGTAATCTGGTTCCTGGGCGGCGACGGCAAGTACATCGACGAATATGAGCAACGCTGGAAGAATATTGGACGCGGGGTATTCGGCGGTGAGCATCCGGGCATAGTGGCCATGCACCCGCAGGGGCGTTCCTGGATAGGCAAGCAGTACGCCCATGAGGATTGGGTGGATATTCTTGGCTACCAAACGGGCCACAACGCCAGCACCAATACGCAAAAATGGATTACAGATGGCCCCGTAGCCAACGAGTGGTTGTATCTTCCGCCCAAAGCCTTCATCAACCTCGAACCCGTCTACGAAGACATCAATAAAGACGCTGATGCTGCTGACGTCCGCAACGCCAGCTACTGGAGCATATTTTCGACTCCCGTGGCGGGCATCACCTACGGAGCCAATGGGATCTGGCCCTGGATAAGGTCCGGCGAGGAAATAGAAAACCACGGTAAGCCTTACATCCTGAGGACCTGGGACGAAAGTATCAGGCAGCCGGGTAGTTTGCAGATCGGCTATCTGGCCGAATTTATGCGCCAATATGACTGGTGGCAGCTCAAACCTGCTCAGGAGCTATTGGTGGAAAATAAGGAGGCAGGCGAGTTTATCTCCGTAGTCCGTTCCGACGATCGCAACACGATTATGGCTTACGTCCCGCAACCCGCAACGGTGAAGATTTACAATCCGTCCGGTAGTCAATATGAAGGAAAGTGGTTCGATCCGGCCAGCAATAAATTTACAGCAGCCAAGCTCCAGACTAAATCTGGCGTTCTGGAAGCTACTTCACCGGGAAAGGAGGATGATGTGCTGGTATTGATTAAAAAGTAAAAAATTCCAATGTACGGCAGGCCATTCGAGACAACTCTTGGTCCGGTCTGCCACAAAGTACCATTGATTAGTACTTATCTCCTTCCCAAACAACTACATCAGGCATAATCTTTTTTATCGAATGCAGCTAGCGACATGGCTTCAGCATGGCTGAGATATGTCTGACGAAGACCCATGTTTGCAGAAAAGCATTGGAGGAGTTACACACCCAACTAATCAAACCATGGAAGGTAAAAACCCAACTGGAATTATTCCTGAAAACTACACGGGCAGAATTATTGATACGGACGATACGATAGAGTTTGATACAATCGAGGAAGCAGAGTCCTTTTTTGAGGAGGTCAAATTACGGCTCCTGAACGTGAATTCATGGAGTAAAATTGCGGGCATACTTACAGCCGATTTCCAGGTAGTCGATGCAGAGGGAAAAGAGGTAAACAGACCAGTCAGGAAAGGCGATTATTTCAAAATCGATGTGCCCGGTCCTGGCTCTCTGGACGGTGAAGGATACGATTGGGTGCGGGTCGAAGCCGTAAACTCTACCTCGGAAGCAGACGTGGAAAGTCTGGGCATACGGGTTAGGCCCTGCGCCAATCCGCAGGATGCTGACGATCATATCTCCCATTTTTATTCCGAACAATCGACCAGCAACTTCGTAGTAACCCGCGAAGGAAAGAAAATCACGGCGGGGGTTTATGATAGAAATACAAAGCCTAACGTTGATGCAGAAAAACCTTTCAGCAAAATACGTCACTACCTGGTTGGCCTCTCCGCTGTGGTGTGGTTTTCAAAGTACCAGTGGTTTAAATTGGTAGAAGGCTTATTGAACCGATAACCTGTCGGCAGCGCGGATAGGGTGAAGCCAGTTTTTTTAAAACCATAAAGTAGACTGCCGTATCTTTACTGAGAATGGCAACTATAAACTGTTTTACACGACTGCCCATGAAGTACTTCCGAAATGGCTTCCTATTACTGGCAGCATTGGCGTTTGGTTATCCTGTGTTTTGCCAAACCCTACAGCCAGGCTTCGATAAGGCCGAGTACATCGAGATGCTGAAACTGTCGGCGGCATTTGGTGACTCATCTTACGTAGCGGCATTTCCCAAGCCCGAACGTTACGATTTTATCTACCGTTCGCCCGTTGTGGGGCTGGACAATCGCTGGGATTTATGGGTCAGTAAAAATAAAAACCACCCCTCGGCGGTCATTAGTCTGCGCGGTACCACGGCCAACAGCGTGAGTTGGCTGGGCAATTTTTACGCCGCGATGGTACCCGCCAAAGGTGAACTCGACCTGGGAGAAGAGGAGAAATTCGCTTATGAGCTGGCCGCAAAGCCATCGGCCGCCGTACATGTGGGCTGGCTGGTAAGCATGGCCATCCTATCCAAGGACATTCAGCCCAAAATTGATTCCTGTTACCGGGCGGGCATCAAAGATATGCTCATCATGGGCCACAGCCAGGGCGGGGCCATAGCGTATTTGCTTACTGCCTATCTTTATGATTTGCAAAAGAAAGGCCAAATTCCGCAAGACATCCGCTTCAAGACCTATTGCAGTGCGGCCCCCAAGCCAGGCAATCTGTATTTTGCGTACGAATACGAAGCGGCAACGCAGGCGGGCTGGGCCTACAATGTAGTCAACTCCGCCGACTGGGTGCCGGAAGTACCCCTCTCAATTCAAACCCTGGATGATTTTAACGTTACGAATCCTTTCGTTGGCGCAAAGGGAATCATCAAAAAGCAGAAATTTCCCCGGCGCGTGGCTCTTAACTACGTCTACAATCGCCTGAGTAAACCGTCGCGTCGCGCCCAGAAAAACTACCAAAAGTACCTTGGCAACATCGCGGCAGGTCTGGTGCAGAAAAATATCGCGGGCTACACCCCTTCCGACTATGTCAATACCAACAATTACGTCCGGACGGGCAACACGATTGTATTGCTGGCGGAGGATGACTATTTTGAAAAATTTCCCGAAAGCGAGGAAAAAATCTTTGCGCATCATTTTCACCCGCCGTACCTATATTTGGCCGAAAAAATAGATTTGAATTCTGCCGAAACCGAAAGTACCCAATCTGCCGCCGCCTTGCAAGGTACCTGGGAGGCCAACATCGTCACGGGATCGCCCATACCGTTTGAAGAGCGGTATCCCAACAAAAAACCGTCCTTAGTTTTTGATCTTAGTGAGAATCGGGTAAGCGGCAGCACGGGCTGCAACCAATTCAACGGTCCGGTCAAGATCGACGGCCGGAAAATTAAGTTCTCCGACCAGATGGTCATGACGCGCATGATGTGTCCCGGCGAGGGCGAACCGGTGTTTCTGAAAACCCTAAGTTCGGTCAATCGTTTTGCTCTAAACCCAAACGAAAGTACCCTTACATTACTGAACGGCGATATTGCCGTAATGCGCTTTTCCAAAAAAGAGTAAACCATGAAAACAAAATTCTTGCTTCCCCTTTTCCTGCTGGCAGTAGGCTGTACTTCCGAAAAAACCGATCAGAACGAAGATCAGATACAAACGACCGAGGTAGCCGAAACCTTTACTTGCTACGTCTCTGTGGTGGGGCAAGATACCACAACCCTCCGGGTCCAGAGCGAAAGCGATGGTGTGACGGGTGTGCTGTCTTACAATTTTTACGAAAAAGATGATAACACAGGTACTTTCAATGGCGAAATGCACGGCGATACGCTGCTGGCCGATTACACCTTTATGTCCGAAGGCACCGAATCGGTGCGGCAGGTGGCCTTCTTGAAAAAAGACAATGGATTTGTGGAGGGCTACGGCGATATTGAAGAAAAAGACGGCAAAATGGTTTTCAAAAATACTGGTTCGCTGGATTTTGGATCGGGAACGGCCTTTGAGAAAGTACCCTGCGAGGACTAGCTGGGAGTTGCAACATTCGCTAACCAACTGAAATCACCCGCTAAGTATCTCCAATCATGAGACGCAATATCTGGGTTCTACTCTTGACAATCTGTTTTTGCGAATGCAAATCGCAAGATCTTTTACCCTTTCAAGACGGATCGCTTTGGGGATTCAAAGACAAGGAAGGTACTGTAATAATTCCTCCCCAGTTTCAGTACGCTTTGAGGTTCAAATATGGGATTGGCGTTGTGGCAAAAAACGACAGTCTAGGCGCAATCGACAATAACAACAATACGCTTATCCCCTTTCAATATCAATTCCTGGATCCCTTGGATTCGACCGAATTTTTGTTTGGTTTCAGGACCAAGTACTTCGGAGAGTACCGCATGGGCGTATTAGCCTCAAACGGTGCGATCAAAATACCAGCAGCGTATAGCTTCATAAACAAGCGTTACGGTCGGTATATGGTAGTCCGACATGAGGAAACGATCATCCATAAAAGCCCGAGTGGAGATACGCGATCGATTAAAAGTTTCTACGGATTATTCGACCAAAATGGCAAAGAGGTAATCCCGTGTAAGTACGACTACCTGGATTGGGTCAATGAAGGCCTCCTTATTCTGACCAAAGGGAATGAAACCAGTCATCAAGCCTTATTCAATAGCCAGGGGAAGCAATTGACTGGCTTCGAGTATATGGTGTTTGGCAAACTGATCGAAGGAGTAATGAAAGCAAGAATCGATAATAAATTTGGGTTCGTTTATCCCACTGGTCAAGTGGCAATCCCCATACAGTTTGACTATTGCGAGGATTTTTCCAAAGGATATGCTATGATTAAGCAAAAAGACACATGGGGAGCTATCAATAAAAAAGGCGATGCCGTGATTGAACCCGTTTTTAGTCAGAAGGAAGTGGAGAAAAAATTAAAAGAAAAGTACGGCCGGTAACTTCCGCTCACTGGCCTACAGATTCATGTAAACACGCAGATTATAATCGCAAAATTCCTTTCAATCTTTAGATTAGGCGTGTTTTCAAAGTAACTCTCATTCACCCATACGGTTGGCCGCTGTAATACCCTGAATTTTACTTATATTCGTCCTTTCACTAAATACTAGTGGCATATGAATGCTATCCGAACCTTTGCTACGCCTGATTCCAATGGAAAACTCACGATCCATGTACCTATGGAGTACCGTGACCAGGAGGTTGAAGTTATAGTTTTGCCCGTAGTCGATTACGGAATTCCAAGGGATAAGTACTATTTTGAAAACCTGGCCAAAATGCAGACCCGAGATAAGCGAAACGCCGAAATGAGGGAAGCTATGGCCGAGATGGCACGGCAAGCGGCTGAGAACGGGTTGACGCCCGAGATTCTCGATGATATATTGAATAATCCTGAATGAGGAAGACTATTGTTTGTGACACAAATCTCCTGGTCAGCGCAGCTATCTTTCCAATGTCTGTCCCTGCGAAGGCATACGAGAAAGCAATTTCTGCTTTCGATTTGGCAGTGTCTGACGAGACCCTCTTTGAACTTTCCGAGGTATTGAAGCGGTCAAAATTTGACAAATATATTTCCCAAGCTGCACGTCAACAGTTCCTTAAAGTTTATCAGGAACGCTCATTTACTATCCTGGTCACTCACTCCGTTTCAGACTGTCGTGACCCGAAAGATAATAAGTTTCTTGAGCTTGCACTTAGTTGCTCGGCCACATACATCGTTTCGGGAGATCCAGATTTACTGGTTCTACACCCCTACCATGAAATTAACGTAGTTTCTCCTGCCGATTTCCTGAAATAGAATTCTTTCTTGCCAAATTCGGCAGTGGCACTTTGGCCCTTTGCTTCCCATCACTTTCAGGAGAATTGGGGGTACTTTTACTTTTGATTCATAACCTACCACTTGTACCCATCCATTTTTTAACGACAACATGAAAAAGCTATTCATCCTGACCCTTCTGCTTGGGGTAATTTCCAACATTTCCTTCGCCCAGAAAGGCAAACTGATGTTCCCACCCACCGATCAAGAGAAACTCGGCATGGTGTCCTACACCTACCGCCACAGTTTCTCGAAAGACGTGGGCGCTACCCTGGACACAATCAAGGCGCTGGGTATTACAAACATCGAGTTCTCGAACCTGTTCAAGCGGACGGCGAAGGAAATCAGGGCACTGCTGGACGAGCGCGGCATGAAGTGTACTTCGTTTGGGGTTCAGTACCCTGATCTGGAAAACAAAATAGCGGAGGTGGGCACCAACGCAAAAACTTTGGGTGCGGAGTTTGTTCGGGTGGCGTGGGTGCCTCATCAGGGTGATTTTACGCTGGACATGGCTAAAAAAACCGTGGACGATTTTAATAAATTCGGCAAGACGCTCAAAGACGACTACGGCCTTACCTTTTGCTACCACAACCACGGCTACGAGTTTCAGCCCGTACCGGCCGAGGTAACGTCGGAAGTAAAGGGAGGCAGCGAAAAAACGCTGTTCGACTACATCGTCCAGAAAACCGATCCGAAGTACGTCAGCTTCGAAATGGATATTCTCTGGACGTTCTTTCCCGGACAGAATCCCGCCGAAATCCTGAAAAGGTACCCCAACCGCTTCAAACTCATGCACGTAAAAGACCTACGTAAAGGCGTGGAAGGGAATTTGTCGGGAGGCACCCCGGTGCAGAACGACGTAGCGCTGGGCACGGGCCAGCTCAACTTACCCGACATCCTGAAAGCCGCCGACAAAACCAGCATCAAGTACTACTACATCGAGGACGAAAGCCCGAGCATCTCCACGCAGGTACCCATCAGTATTGCTTTTTTGCGGGGCGTGAAAAAGTAGTTGATTCGCAGCTTATTCATAAAACTTCCTGATGGACTCCCCCACCCGCCATACTTCCTCAAACGTATTATACAGCGGCGTTGGGGCCAGGCGAATGCAATTGGGTTCGCGCCAGTCGCCGATGATGTGGTTTTGGGTCAGAAAATTGAAAAGTACTTTGCCGTCTTTTTTGACTAACAAAGACAATTGACAACCCCGCGCTTCGGGCGCGGCGGGCGTCATGATGGTGATGGGGTTTCCAAAATCTTCATTAATTTTTTGAAGTAAAAATTCCAGGTACCCGGTCAGTTGTTCGCTTTTCTGCCTCAAATTCTTGATGCCCGCTTCGGCAAAAATAGCCAGCGAAGCCCGGTGCACGGCCAGCGCTAGTATGGTGGGCGTGCTGAGTTGCCAGCCATCGGCACCCGGCATGGGTACGAAGCCGGGCGTCATCTCGAAGCGGCGGCTTTCGTCGTAACCCCACCAACCCGCCAGTCTTGGCAGATCCTGTGCGTGATTTTTCTCGTGCACAAATATCCCGGACACGCCCCCCGGTCCGGAATTAAGGTACTTGTAGCTGCACCACACCGCAAAATCGACGCCCCAGTCGTGTAGTTGAAGGGGAGCATTGCCCATGGCATGAGCCAGATCGAAACCCACCTTGATACCCAACTTTCCGGCTTCGGCGGCGATGGCTTTCATATCGAACAGTTGTCCGGTGTAGTAGTGCAGTCCGCTCATCATCACTAGGGCAAGCGAGTCAGCATTTTTCTGAATGGCTTCCAAAAGTACCTCGGTACGGATCGTGTACTCTCCCGATTCGGGCTTTATTTCCAAAAGTACCTTATCCGGATCGAGACCCCGACTTTTTATGTGCGTTTCGAGCGCGTACTGGTCGGAGGGGAAATCGCCCGCCACGGTCAGAATTTTGTTCCGGTTTTCTTTTGGCTGGTAAAAACTTGTCAGCATCAGGTGCAGGTTCACCGTCAGGTTATTCATCGGGCAAACTTCCGACGGTTTCGCACCCACAATTTCAGCCAGGGTTTGCTTGCAGTACTTGTGGTAATACAGCCAGGGCTTTTCACTTTCAAACCAGCCCTCAACGCCATAATCATGCCATACATCCAGTTCGCGACTGATAGCAGACCGGGTTGCTTTGGGTTGCAACCCAAGGGAGTTTCCGCAGAAATATAATTGAGGCTTCCCGCCTCGCTCAGGGATAAAAAACTGCTCCCGGAACGCGCGAAGCGGGTCGGCCTGATCCAGTTGTTGGGCGTAGGTGTGGGTATATTGATGATTATTCATTAAGAAAGGGAAGTTTGCCAGGAAATTGTATTTTTGTAAAAACGCCAAATTATGGAAGCTACTTTGAATTTCAACATCCCGCTCTCGATTCACCAGTTGGCGGAACTCATTCGGGAACAACTACCCGAGCAAGACCGTGCGACTCTGGCAAGCCTGCTTCTGGCGGATATTCAGGAAAATGATCAAAAAGATAATGAAGAGCCTACGCAGGAACAACTCGTGACAGAAATGAAACAGGCAATTAAGGAGCTTAACCTGATCAAGCAGGGAAAAGCAAAGGGACGTCCGGTCAAAGAATTGCTCAATGAGCTATAGAGTTGAAACCATTGAAACGTTTGACCGACAAGCCAAACGGATCGCAAAGAAGTACCCTTCATTCAAAAAAGACCTCAGTTCATTCGTTAAAGGTTTGGCTCAAAATCCTGATCAAGGCACTTCCCTCGGCAGAAACTGTTTCAAAGTCCGTCTTGCCATTTCCAGCAAGAATAGAGGGAAATCCGGTGGAGCCAGAATAATTACATAACTTCAAGTACTAGACGAAACGGTTTTCCTGCTATCCATTTACGACAAGAGCGAAAAGCCCAATCTTAATGAAGGTGAACTGGATGCTTTGCTATTGGAAATCGACGAATAGTGGTGATTCATCTAATTTAATTATCCTGACACAATGCGCTGGCTTTCTTTCCTTTCTTTGATCATAATTTCAACTTCTTGTGTGGTGTCCCGCCAATCTACCAATTTTGCCGACAACGTGGTGGTAGCACACCGGGGTGCCTGGAAAAAAAAGGCTTTACCGGAAAATTCGCTGGCCTCGCTCCGGGAGGCGATTGCCCTGGGCTGTACCGGAACCGAATTCGATGTGCGCATGACCGCCGATGATTCGCTCATCATCAACCATGATCCGCATTACCACGGCCTGCCCATCGAGCAGACCAACTACGCCGATCTGGTGGCTTTTAAATTATCGAACGGCGAAAAACTACCTACTTTGCGCGAGTACTTGCAGGCTGGAATGCGCGATAATAAGACCACACGCCTAGTTTGTGAGATCAAGCCTTCGACCGTTAGCAAGGAACGTGGTAAGGATATCGCCGGGCGGACGGTAAAACTTGTTCAGGAACTGGGCGTGCAGGACAAAGTGGTCTATATTACCTTTGATTACGAGATGATCCGGCATATTCATTCCCTGGTGCCGGAAGTACCTGCCCAATATTTGAACGGCGACAAATCGCCCGAAGAACTCCGCGCCGATGGCATTCAGGGGGCTGACTATCACTTTTCGGTTTTTGTGAAGCATCCCGAATGGGTCGGGCAGGCCAAAGAAAATGGGATAGCGCTGAATGCCTGGACCGTCAACGAGGTGGCCGACATGGATCGGCTATTGGCCCAGGGCTTCGACTACATCACGACCAACGAACCGGAACTTTTGATGGATAGAATCAAAAATTTCAAAAGAAATACGTCCCGGTAAAATGATAAAGTACTTATTCCTGAGCTTTACTCTTCTGTTTTCGCTGGTAGCTTCCGCCCAAACGCGCGTCATTCTAGATGCCGATATTGATTCCGACGTAGACGATGTGCAGGCCCTGGCTATGCTCCACGCCTACGAAAAGAATGGATTGATTGACTTGCTTGGCGTGGTAGTTACCAGCGACGATAGCGCCTCATTTTCCTGCACCGATGCCATCAATACCTATTACGGCCAGCCGGACCTTCCCATTGGTTTTTTGAAAAAGCAGGAAAAGCTGCGACATTTTTCAAAATACACCAGGCAGGTCGCCGATAAATTTCCGCATGATCTGACCCTGCCCGAACAAACTACGGAATCGGCGGTACTTTACCGAAAGTTACTGGCCGGAAGCCCCGATAATTCCGCAGTGATCGTCACTATCGGTCATCTGACCAGCCTGATGAATTTACTCCAATCGACCGCAGACTCGATTTCGCCGTTGAACGGTCAGCAGTTAGTGCAGAAAAAAGTAAAAAAATGGCTTTGCATGGGCGGGCAGTACCCCAAAGGCAAGGAAGCTAATTTTTACCGCCCCGACCCGGCATCTACCCTTTACTGTCTGGATCAATGGACGCAGGAGGTAATTTTCTGCGGCTGGGAAGTAGGCAACAAAATCCTGACGGGCGGCCAGTACCTGAAAAGCAAACTGTCGAAAAATAATCCGGTGTACCTTGCTTACCAGCTTTACAACAACTTCGCGGGCCGCCCGGCCTGGGATCAGGTGGCGGTGCTGCTGCTGGACGAGGAATCTTCCTCCAATTACTTCGATTTTGTTCGTAATGGTTTTGTACGGGTAGCTGCCGATGGCAGCAACGTTTGGGAAGAAGGGAAAGTACCTGCCGGCAAAAACCATGCTTTCGTTAAAATCAAAGAAAGCGTAGCCCCCGAAACAATCGCCCGAATGATGGACGATCTGGTACTATCCCTGGACCGATAAAGACAGACTTTTAGTCTATCTGAATAGCAATCTTTCCTTCGAAACTTTCGTCTTCCAGCATCCGGTGCGCGGCCGCGATTTGTTCCAGCGGAAACGATTTGGCCACGTGGGGTTTAAGTTTTCCATTATTCACCAGTTCGGCCAATTTATCGAGGTCGTCGGCGCTGGGAGTCATCTTGACTATCTTCATTCGCTTCTGAAAGAGGAGATCGGTGGCGGCATCCACAGCACCTTTCAGACTATCCGCGCCGCCTTTGGTAGTCACGAACATAGCGTCGTCGGTCAGATTCCCTTTCATATCGCTGATCGTGTAATGACCGCTGGCATCGAAAATAAGGTCGAATTTCTGGCCTTCGGGAATTTTAGCCTGATCATAGGCGATTACCTCATCCGTGCCCAGCGACCTGGCAAATTCCACGTGCTTGGCACTACAGGTACCTGTAACGTGAGCATTCAAAGCCTTGGCAATCTGTACAGCCACAAAACCTACTCCACCCGTGCAGCCGGTAATCAGCACACGGTCGCCCGATTTCAGCTTTCCGTCTTCCACCATACCCTGCCAGGCCGTAAGTCCCACCAGGGGCAGCGTTGCCGCTTCGGCAAAACTAATTCCGGCGGGCTTGAGAGCAGCTTGTTCCGCGTCAGCGACGATTTCCTCAGCGTAGGAGCCGCCTTTAACGGCGCTATTTAACCCAAAAACCTCGTCGCCAACCTTGAACCTAGCACTCTTTGTAGCCAGAACGGTACCACTGAAATCGCTGCCTAGAAGCTGGTCTCCAATAAGCCCGGAAACCAGTTTGATAGTTCCCTGCCGCACAATCGTGTCAATAGGGTTGACGGACGAAGCGCGGTTGCGTATCAGAATTTCACCATCTTCTATATCGGGCGTTGGCAGTTCCTTTATTTTGAATTCTTCGGGTGAGCCATAGTGCTCGATGATCGCTGCTTTCATAGTTTTATTTAGATGCGTTTGTAATCGAAAGCCCTTTTCTTAAAAAAAATAGGCCAGTCGTAAAAGCAAACGGGCAGACTTTCGCCTGCCCGTGTACTCGATTGTACCAAATTGGCCCAGTCCTACATGTCGCTATGCGGTGCCGCAGATTTCTGGCAGCACTTGGGTAGTTTGTCATGGGCTTTCTGATCAGCTACCTTCTCGCCCGCATCATAACCGGTGTTCACGATGGTCTCTTTGATTGATGCTACGTCCGTTTTCTTCGGATTGTACTTCACCGTCATCACCTTGTCTTCTAAATTCAGATTGGCATATTTCACACCTTTCGACAAGCCCAGGTTACGCTCCAGCCGCTCTTTGCACATTTCGCAAATCGCCGAAGTCTTGATTTTCACCTCCTTGTCGGTAGTTTGGGCAAAACCCAGGGAAATGGAGAAGGCAAAAAGAATGGAAAAAAGAGTCGTTTTCATTTTATTGATTTGATTAATTGTTGAATTGATTTATGTTTTTCAGTAGAGTAATGAGGATGCAAAAATGTTTACCAAAGTACCGCAGCCGGACGGGTTTACAGTTCGCCCACTCACTCCCTATTCTTCTAAATTCTGTCCAGCGCTTTCCTTCCCCGCGCAGCGCTTTTCTTAAACTGCCCGGGCGTTTGTCCGGTTTCTTTTTTGAATTGATTGCCCAGGTGCGCGGCACTGCTGTAATCGAGCCGCCAGGCGATTTCGCTCAGGGTCAGTTCGCCGTAGGAAAGCCATTCTTTCACTTTCTCGATCTTCTGGCTTATGACATATCGCTCGATCGTCTGTCCGGTTACGGATGAAAACAAATGGCTGAGGTAAGAATATTCGTACCCGCATTTTTCCGACAGGTAGTCCGAAAAATTGCTGCTCTTCAGCTTCTTCCCTTTCAGGTGTTGCACCTCATCGATAACCAGTTTCTTGATGTTTTCTACCAACACAAGCCGCAAATCTTCCAGTAGCTCGAAACCATTGGCCTGCAGCCGGTCCTTCACTAACTTTTCCTGCCCGGCCGGTAGTTCGCCATCAATTTCCGCCGAACCCAGTTCAACTTGCCCCACCGCCAGTCCCAGCGCTTCCAGTTCGTCGCGGACAACTTTAATACAACGGTCACAGACCATGTTTTTTATCGCTAATTTCATGGTAGTTCAGCGTTTGATTTTGTAACGAACTCCGGCATAAATCGTCCGCCCCACGACGGGAGCCCACACGATGCCCGCATCGAAACGCTGCCCAAAGGGATCATCGGCGCCAATGATTGGATTGACCTGACGGTAGTTACCCAGATTCTCGCCACCCACATAAATGTCCCACTTCACAAAAGTCCGCGTAACCTGCGCGTTGAGGTTAAAAAACGCCGGAGCTATGTCGGTCGGCATATCTACGTAGGATGTATGGTCGTAACCCGGATCGAGATTCGGGATGCGGCGTTTGCCATTCCACTGCACGGTGAAGTCAAATTTCCACTTATCGTAGGGCAAGGCATAGCCAGCATTAAAAAGTACCCGGTCGCGGTTGACCATCATGCGGGGCAGCAAAACGCTCTCCCCGAATGGCTCACCCATCGTCTGCTTCACATCGAAAAGGCGATAGGCCAGCTTAAATTCCAAACGTTCCACGGGCGTAAGGTTCACCTCGGCCTGAAAACTGTTCGCGAAAGCCCGATCCTGCAGATTATAGAAGTACAGAAAACCCGGATGCTCCACGTCGGCGACGAGTTGGTTCTGGAAATTAGTCCGGTAGTAATCCAATACTAAAGTACCAGGCCAACCCGCCAGGTCGAAATCCCGCGTCAGGCTGGCCCCGTAATTCCACGAAACCTCCGGCCGGATTTTCTCGCGAAATACTACCGCCCGTGAACTCACCAGATTGCCAAAGTACTCTGCCAATGGATTGGCGACCCGGAAACCCCGCCCCGCCGATAGCCGTAAGGCCGTGTTGTCGTCCAGCTGGTACTTCAAATGCAGGCGCGGTGTAAACTGCGTCCCGTACAGATTATGAAAATCCAGTCGTGATCCTGCCACCAGCGTGAATTTGTCGAGGTTATTGTACGTATATTCAAAAAAAGCGCCCGGTACCGACTCAGTGCGTAGCATCGTCGTATCACGGTAACGTTCGTTGTAATCGTCCAGCATATAACTCACCCCCGTTTTATAGGAATGGTTGGTATTCCCGAAAATGGATTGATAGATCATATTGCCGTAAAGCGTCTGCTGCCGACCGTTATAGGGCGTAAAACCAAAATACGATTGCTGGTCGTGCATCGATGCATTCAGAATCAGCCCCAGACCTTTGTAAGGTTGGTTGGGAAAGAGCTTGGCGGTTTTTGAAAAAAACTCCAATCGATTGATTTTCGCTCCAAAACCATAAATGGGCGAACCGTTCGGGCCGGGTTTCTCACGCTGGTCGGGATCAAAATTGACCTGGCCACCCGTGCGATCCTCGTGAAGTACCTTCACACCAAACTGCGCCATCAACTTTTCGCTCTGGTACTTCCAGCGCTGCACCCCGTTGAACTGCGTGTATAAGGGCAGATCAAGAAATCCGTCACCATTATTATCCACCCGATTGCGCAGGGTACTGGCGTGGGTCAGAAGCCCGGCGCTCCATTTTTCATTAAGCTGGTGCGCCAAATTGAGATTGAGTTCGGCGCGACCAAAATTGTTGACATACGCATTGGCGTATAGTTTTTCGCGACTATCGGGCTTTTGCAGCTCAACATTGATTTGCCCGGTCATCGACTCGTAGCCATTCACGACCGACCCCGCGCCCTTCCCTACATCGATGGACTGAATCCAGGTACCTGGCACAAAATTGAGTCCGAAAGTCGTGGCCAGGCCCCGGATGCTGGGTATATTTTCAACGTTCGTCTGAATGTAAGTACCATTCAGGCCCAGCATCTGGAGCTGCTTGGCACCCGTCACGGCATCACTATACGACACCGACACGGAAGCATTGGTCTCGAAACTTTCCGAAAGATTGCAGCAGGCGGCTTTGGCCAGCGAGCGGCTGGTGATAATTTCGGTTTGAATAGGTGAAAGGCGGTCGATGGTCGTGGAATTGGCCTGAATCACTACCTCGTCCAACGATTGCGCCGTGCGCAGCACAAACTCCACCTCGCTCTCTGCCGTAACTTTTAGGGTATCATTCCGATAGCCCACAAAACTCACCACCAACTTGTTGGATTGCGCTGAACGAGGGATTGAAAACTTCCCGCCAGCATCGGTGCTTGCGCCCAGCGAAGTACCTGCCCAATAAACGTTAGCACCGGGCAAGGGTACTTTTTTCGCCGCTCCATCCGCAAGTTCATAGACCGTTCCGGTCACGTCCTGGGCTGTGGTAGTTTCAGCCACGAACGCCAAGATGCCGGCAAGCCATAAGATTTTAAAAGAAAAATTCATGAAATAGATTAGTTAATTGAATGACAGAATTAAGCCATGAAATTCATAGCAGGCTCATTATCAATCAAAAAACTATTCTAAATCAGATAAGACTGGACAAACGAGAGCATACCTCGCCCGTGGTTTTTGGGAAGAAGCGGAGGAGAGGAAGTACCT
The DNA here is from genome assembly GCA_964500445.1 of uncultured Persicitalea sp. Lineage (GTDB taxonomy): Bacteria > Bacteroidota > Bacteroidia > Cytophagales > Spirosomataceae > Persicitalea. The sequence goes on from CAZCOG010000041.1 coordinate 38,184, forward strand.
GAAGAAGGGAGAAAACAGGAAAGGAAAAAAGGAAACATCCGTAGGGGCGAACCCATGTGTTCGCCCAACGCTGCTCCCAGGGGCAACGATTTGAGGATTTTGCCAAGAGATGACGAAGCAGAAACGACCTCCAATTTATGGTACTTGTGGCTCTCTTCGCAGCAAGCTTTTTTCTTAAAAACGGGCAGAGAGGAAGAGATTCGAACTTCCGAAGCCGGTACCGGCTTACACGCTTTGCAGCCTGACTCCGCTTTTTTCAGCGCCGCTATCTCTACCGACTTACCGCGCATCATACAACTATGCTCCACCAGGCCAAAGCCCGTGCTGCTCATCAGCACGAGGATGGCCATAAAAATGGCGAAGAATCGGTATGGTTTTTTCCGGGTCATAGTCTGAGTCCTAAACAAATGTGTCCGCAAATGGTTCGGGGCTTGTCTATTGACAAGCTAGGCCATCGGATGCGCCTCGTAGCCCGCTTCTTTAACCAACTGAGTTACTTCGGAAGGTGTCTTGTCGGTTTTAACGGTCAGGATGCGGTCGGGGCTTTGCAGATCCACTTCCCAGTTTTCAATCCCCTCGGCATTGTCGAGATAGGGTTTCACCGTGGCAATGCAACCTCCGCACTTGATATTGGTTTTAAATTCCTGAGTTGTCATAGCTTACGTTTTATTTTTTTACAAAGGTCGGAAATTTTTGGAAGGTACTTTTACAGAATTTTGGGCAGGGGTTGTAGGATTTCAATTAGAAAGAACGCGAAAACTTTCATGGCTGTGTGTTTTTCAATTCAATGGCGATTTATCCTTGCCGATTCTATCTACTTTGGCATTGATTTTAACAGGTAAGTCAAGTCTGTTTATATTTTGTTGATTAGAGCAAAACCTATGCCCGATCATTCCGACCAGCGTCCCATTTCCCAATCCCTGCAAGAATACGGACGCGGCATCGCCGGGGGGCTGCTTTTCAGCTTTCCGTTGCTTTATACGATGGAAGTCTGGTGGACAGGCTTCATCGCTTCACCATTTCAATTAATTCTGGTCATTATCTTCACGTTTGGATTGCTGCTGGGCTACAACCGTTTTGCGGGCATGCACCCCGAAGCTACCTGGCAGGATGTCGTGGTGGATTCGGTGGAAGAACTCGGCATCGGTTTTTTGCTTTCCCTAGGGCTGTTGATCATGCTGCGGCGGGTTGATTTTCACGGGATGTCCATGCAGGAAATTATGGGGAAGGTAGTACTTGAGGCAATGGTAATTTCTATCGGCGTTTCGGTGGGTACTGCCCAGTTGGGGATGGACAATACCAACGCTTCGGAAACGGGGAAAAGTAAAGCCTTGAAAAAAAAGCGGCAATCCGGACTGGCCTCTCTCCTTATTTTGGGTTTGTGTGGCAGTGTCCTGATTGGTGGCAACGTTGCTCCTACCGAAGAAGTACTGGTTATTGGTTTGGAGTCTCACCCCGGCCATATTCTGGCAATGGCGCTGGTCTCGCTGGCGCTGAGCGTACTGATTCTATTTTATTCTGATTTTGAAGGATCTGGCAAAAAAACCGGGCAGACCAATTTCTTCACCATTGCGCAACAGACCTGTATTTGCTATTTGGTAGCGCTGAGTTCGTCGGCGCTTTTGTTATGGTTTTTTGGCCGTCTCGATGGCGTGAGCTTATGGACAGGCTTTGCCCAAACCGTAACTTTGGGAGTACTTTGTTCACTGGGCACCTCGGCGGGCAGATTGTTGATTAATTAAGTGGGCCTGAGCGGGCGGGGCAACAAAGTATGAAAATTGAAAAATACTGCTGATCCGTATGGAGAAAAAGAGCAAAGTTGAACCCTATAAAAACAAAAAAAATTGGCTGGAATGGACCGTTTTTGCGGGCGGGCTGGGGCTTACGCTGGCGATTTTAGGCTATTTGGCTTATAAAACTATTACCTATGATCCCAGGCCACCAGAACTCTATGTCGAGTACTATCCCGAGCCGGGGCGTTACGAGCCGCACCGTTACCACGTCATTCTAAAAAATGAGGGTAACGAAACTGCCGAGTCCGTGACGGTCGAGATTGCCTTAATAAAAGGGGACAAAGCATTGGAAAAAGCCGAACTCAGCGTGGACTATTGCCCAAAAGAATCATCGCGCGAAGGCTGGGTATCGTTCAACACCAACCCTACCCTGGCAGATACGGTCCTGGCTCGGGTGATGAGCTATGAAAAACCCTAAGCGGTATTCCTCTCCCTCACAACCGCAGCCCCCGCAGCCGCAGACTATTCGTCACCACCGAAACCGAGCTCAGCGCCATCGCTGCCCCGGCAATCATGGGGTTCAGCAGAAAACCGTTTACCGGATAAAGTACCCCCGCCGCCAGCGGAATCCCGATCAGGTTGTAGATAAACGCCCAGAAAAGATTCTGGCGGATGGTCGCCACCGTGCGGCGCGAAAGTTTCAGGGCCTTGGGCAACGTAAGCAAATCGGAAGTGATGAGCGTCATTTTGGCGACGTCCATGGCGATGTCGGAGCCACGGCCCATGGCTACGCTCAGGTCGGCCTGGGCCAGGGCCTGCGAGTCGTTGATGCCGTCGCCGACCATCGCCACGGTTTTTCCTTCGGCCTGTAGCTTTTTGACAAACGCCATCTTATCATCCGGCTTAACTTCGGCCTGGAAGTGATCGATCCCCACCTGCCGGGCGACCTGCGCAGCCGTCTGAGCGTTATCGCCCGTCAGCATATATACGTCGATGCCCTGCTTTTGTAGCTTTCCGACGGCCTCGGCCGATGTGCCCTTCAACGGATCGGCCAGGGCGATCAGGGCAATTTGTCGCCCCTCCCACCCCACGCCAATGACGGTTTGGGCCTGATTGCGCAGTTCATCGGCCCGTCGGGCAAGGTCGGCATTTATTTCGATCCCTTCTTTTTGCAGGAAAGCCGGGGTACCAATCAGGTACCTCTCGCCGTTCACCACGCCCTTTACCCCGCTGCCCGTCACCGATTGAAAGTGCTCGACCTGCGGCAGGTTACCTTTAGGCCCAAAAGCCACAATCGCCTGCGCCAGCGGATGCTCCGAACGCGCTTCAATGGCCCGCACCGCCGCCGTATGACTTCCCCATTCACCCGTTAACCCTTCACCCGTTAACCCTTCGCCCCTGTCATCCTGAGCGTAGTCGAAGGACACCACTTCCGGCTTTCCTTCCGTCAAAGTACCCGTTTTATCCAGCACCACGGCATCTACCTTATGGGCCGTTTCCAGGCTCTCGGCGTCGCGGATCAGCATATTGTTTTCGGCGCCCTTCCCTACCCCTACCATAATGGCTGTGGGCGTGGCTAGTCCGAGCGCGCACGGGCAGGCGATCACCAGCACCGACACCGACGTCAGCAGGGCATGCGTCAGGGCGTTTTCACCACCCGCCAGCAGCCACACGACGAACGTCAGCACCGCAATCCCCAGCACCACGGGCACGAAAATACCGGCGATTTTGTCCACCAGCCGCTGCACGGGCGCTTTGCTACCCTGCGCTTCCTTCACCGTTTTGATAATCTGCGCCAGCACCGTTTGCCGCCCCACTTTCTCGGCCAGGAACGTGAAGCTCCCCTGCTGGTTGAGCGTACCGGCAAAGACCGCCGCGCCGGGATTTTTCTCGGCGGGCAGCGGCTCGCCGGTCATCAGGCTTTCGTCCACAAACGAACTACCCGACTGCACCGTACCGTCTACCGGTATCTTCTCCCCCGAGCGGATCACGATTTCGTCGCCCAGACGGACTTCTTTGGCGCTGATTTCCTGTTCCTGCCCGCTACGGATCACGCGTACCGTCTGGGGCTGCAGATCCATGAGTTTACGGAGCGCATCGGAGGTATTAGACTTGGCACGCTCTTCCAGCAGTTTGCCCAGCAGGATAAAGAAAACAATGATCGCCGCCGCTTCAAAGTACACATGCGGTTCCAATCCGCGGGCGTACCAGTAGTCGGGGTACAGGGTATTGAAGGTACTGAACAGAAAGGCGATGCCAGTACTGAGCGCTACCAGCGTATCCATATTGGCCTGGCCGTGGCGAGCCTGTTTCCAGGCATTTACAAAGAAATCTTTGCCAAAAAATACCAGCACGGGCAGCGTCAGTGCCAGCATGATGCAGTTGACATAAGGTAGGTTCATGAAGAACATGCCTAACACGACTACCGGGATAGCCAGCGCTCCGGCCCCGATGGTGCGGGCCTTCAACTGCCGGTATTGCGCTTCCTGCAATTCCTGTTGCTTGGCCTGCGCCATGTCTTCTTCCTCTTCCAAAAGCAGACCGTAGCCGATGCCTTGCAGCACAGTATCAAGCTCGCTCAGACTTACCTGCTGCGGATCGAACTCCACCTTCACCGATTGGTTGGCGTAGTTGACGGCGGCCTCGCTGACGCCCGCCGTGCTTTTGAGCATCGACTCCACGCTCACGGCGCAACCCGCGCACGACATGCCCGTGACGGGTAGGGTGAGTTTTTGGGGTTTAGTTGAAATTTCAGTTTCCATGGGTAGTTATTGATAAGCGTCAGACTGTCAGCCACAAGTACTTTTTTTAGGTTGTGACTTTATAGTGTACAAAAGTACAACCCCGCATCTTTGAACTTTTTACGAAACTTTGGTAGAGGCTTACATGATTTTATTTATCTTCAAATAAGCTCGCTCATCCTGTTTCTCTTGGATTTATAAGGGATTTCTTCCAACTAGCGTTCCAATCCCTTCATCCTAATCCCTGCCTACCTTATGTGGAAGAAAATTCTGATTTCCTTTTCATCGGCGATCCGTAACATCCGGTCGCGCTTTTTCCACACGGTACTTTCGGTGCTGGGCATCGTGATTGGCGTGGCTTCGCTGGTGGGCATCCTGTCGCTCATCGATGGCATGGAGCAGTACGCCAACGAGCAGATCTCCAAAACAACCTCGCTCAAAGCCATTGTCATTTTCAACAAACCCGACAAGGTAGTGAACGGCATCCGGGTGCGCAAAGACACTTTCCCGCTACTCAGCTACCAGCAAATCAACCAGTTGCACAGCGCCCTCACACCACCCAGCAAGGTGTACATGCTGACCCGGCAGGGCCGGGAGGTGACCATGGCGGGCGATACCCAGCGGATCGGTACGCTGGTAAGCGGCTCCCTGCCCCCGCTCGAACCGAACAGTAAAATCATGGCCGGAAAAAGCTTCACGGATGCCGACCTGAATGACCGGAATCCGGTGGCGGTTGTGAACGAGACCTTTGCCCGGAAAGTCGCCGGTGGACCTAAACCTTCCGAGCTGCTGGGTAAAAAAGTCCTGGCGGGCCAGCAGCCCTACACCATTGTGGGCATTGCGGAAGCTGACACCAGCAGGCCAGCCCAGCTTTACTTCCCGGTTTCACTGCTCAGCGAGGAAGAACTGCGCTCCCTGCGGCTGGACTACGGTCTGGAAGCGGAAGACGTGCTGGATGTACCCGTCCTGAAAGAGCAAAGCCTGGCCTGGATTGCCAAAAATGTACCCAACGGCAAGGAAGACTTTGAGGTAGTTACCAACGAGTTCCGGGTGGAGCAGGCCGCGCAGGGCTTTCTGGTGTTCCGGATCGTGATGGGCATTATTGTCGGTATTTCGGTGCTGGTGGGGGGCATTGGGGTTATGAACGTCCTGCTGATTTCGGTATCGGAGCGTACCTCCGAGATTGGCGTGCGCAAGGCCGTGGGGGCCAAGCGGCGCGACATCCTGCTGGAATTTCTGTCCGAGTCGGTCACCATCTCTACCTTTGGCAGCCTGCTGGGCCTGCTCACCGGGGTGGCCGGCACCATGGTGATCGTGCCCATCGTGAAAGCCATCGCCAAAGTACCCTTCCAGGCCGCTTACACCTGGAATACGTTTCTGGTCATTTCGGTGGTGGCCATTGTCGTGGGCATCGTCTTCGGGACCTACCCCGCCATGCGCGCCGCCCGCCTCGATCCGGTGGAGGCGATTCGGCGGGAGTAGGTTGGGGTAGCTTTTGGGTTTTAGAGGGGGGTAATTTGAGGTATGCAGTGGCAGCAGGATTATTATGCGTATATCGTATTGATTCGATAAGGCACCTTTGCCAAGCGTTTTTTACCAGTAGAAGTAACCGAGCCTAAAAAATATTCATCCATTTGATAATCAAACCATTACTTGGCAACTACATTAAATTTAGGCTTTCGGAAGAAAAATACTGAATTTGGCTTGACGCGTAAAATGCGCGTTTATTTGAGAGTTATAAATAATGCTGTTTGACTGAAAAAATCACTACATTTAAATATGAAACTAATAAAGGCTGTTATCCATAATTACAAGTCAATAGAAACAGAGCAAGAATTTGCTATTGAACAAGACATTACGGTATTGGTAGGCATGAATGAGTCAGGAAAAACATCGATTTTAGAAGCCCTAGCAAAATCTAACTATTTCCAAAACGACAAGAAGTTCAAATACAACTCAACTCATGATTATCCCAGGAAATGGAAAAAAAAATTGGACAAAAGTGGCGAAGATCCAAAGGCAGTTACTTGTACATTTTCTATTCCTGATTCGTTAATTGATAAAATTTCGAATGATATTGGAAAAGATGTTTTTATTCAATCTGAGATCGAAATCATTTATAAGTTTTCAAATTCGAGAATATATAAGAATATATCTGTAAATACACAAAAATTTATAGAAAATAAGACAGCACAACTTGGAATTTCAAGTAAAACATTAAACGATAAACTAGCCACTGTAAAAAACATAGAAACGCTGACAGCTATCATAGCTGAATATAAAGATGAAAATATTATTAACGGTCTAGAAACTTTAAAAGAATATTTCAAAAATGAACGAAAATGGTCTCACAATCTTTTAGGTGAGTATATCGCAAGGGTTTATTTGGCACCAAACTTACCCAAATTCTTATATTATGATGAATACTATGCTCTGCCTTCTAGAATAAGTATTGAGAACCTGCAAAAAGAAATCTTAGATGATGAAGAATTAAAAACTGCAAAGGCTTTGTTTGACCTTGCAGATATTAACGTTGATGAGATAATTGATGCAAATGATTATGAGGACTTCAAAGCAGAACTTGAAGCTACCCAAGCAACTATCACTAATGAGCTTTTCAAATACTGGGATACTAATAAAAACTTAGAAATTATATTTGATATTGATAAAGTAGAAAAGGAAGAAGAAAGGACTACACGAAATGCTTATGGTCAGCAAGAGACAGTTAAGGATGTAAAGGTAGTAGAACATATCTTAGACATCCGTGTAAAAAATAGAAGGTCTGGGGTTTCTTTGCCTTTAAAGAATAGAAGTAAAGGTTTCAATTGGTTTTTCTCCTTTTTAGTCTGGTTCAAGAAAATTCAAGAAGATCAGAACCATAACTATATACTTCTTTTAGATGAACCTGGGCTTAATTTACATGCAGCAGCTCAAGATAACTTACTAAGCTTTCTAAAAGACCTTTCAAGCGATTACCAGATAATATATACTACACACTCACCCTTTATGATTGAATCTGATAGTTTGCAGAAAGTTAGAACAGTTGTGGAAACAGAATCAGGCTCTGTAATTTCTGAAAGTATTCAAGAAAAAGACCCTAATACTTTATTTCCATTACAGGCTGCATTGGGATACGATATAGCACAAAACTTATTTGTTTCAAAACATAACTTGTTAGTTGAAGGAGCAAGTGATCTTTTGTATTTACAGGTAATGTCAGCCGTTCTACAATCAGACGGACGTACTGGTTTGAATGAGAAAATTACCATTGTGCCAACCGGAGGATTAGATAAAGTATCAACTTTTATTTCCTTGTTGAGAGGATCAGAACTCAATATTGTATGCTTACTAGACACATTCAAAGATGGTAAGCTCGATGATTTGATAGAGCAAAAAATTATCTCAAAGAAAAAAATTAGATTTTTTGATGAGTTTCTTGATAACTACTCAACTGCTGATATTGAAGACTTGTTTTCAAAAGGAGATTATATTAAAATCTACAATGACGGTTTCCCTGACAACCAGATAAATTTAGCTGGCTTAAACGACAATATTAAACCTATATTAATCCAAATAAATAAACATTTAGGTATAAATAGATTCAATCACTATCGGCCTGCAAATAAATTAGCAGCAAAAGGTGTAGATGCCTCTTATTTCGAACCAGCTACACTAGATAATTTTGAAAAAGTCTTTATCGAGATTAATAAGCTATTCTGACAAAAGCATATACACGCAATATGGAGTTTGCTGCAATAGCAGGATAACAAACAAAATCTCAGCTATATGCATCAATTAGCAGCAGTTCCGGCATGATGAATAGCATTAGAATACCTGAAAATTATCCGTACTTAGTAGAACTCATTGAAAAGTATGATCGGGTAAATGAACCCTCTCTGGTTCTTTCTCCTCCATTCGCCCCATTCCAACTTCCTAAATTTTATGAAACTAACCCTTATTCTTTTGAGTATAGCCCTCGCCGCAGCTGCCCAGGCTCAGCCCTCTACCGCCCGCTTCTACGTCGGTACCGGGGCCAAAGGAGCCGAATCGGCCATTACGCTTTGTGAATTGAATCTTAAAGACGGTACCGTGAGCGTCGTCGATACCTTCCACAGCGTGCAAGGGCCGGGCTACGTGAGCCTGTCGCCCGATCAGAAGTACCTCTACTCCGTCAATCAGGACCATACCATCGCGGCCTTTGCGGTGGGAAAAGGGGGTGGGCTCACCTACCTCGGTAAGCAGCCCGCCGAGGGTGTTAATCCCTGCCATGTTTCGGTGCATCCTTCGGGTAAAATGGCCTTCCTGGCCAACTACACCAGCGGTACCTGGGCGGCCTATCCGATTGCCGCCAACGGCGAAGTCGAAGCGGCCTCGGCTACTTTCGCCTTTACCGGTTCCGGCCCCGACAAATCGCGGCAGGAAAAGCCCCACGCCCACTGCGCCATGCCCTCGCCCAACGGCAAGTACGTCTACATCAGCGACCTGGGTACCGACCGGCTGATGAACTATACGGTGGATGCCAAAAGCGGCAAGGTACTGCCCAACCCGGCCCAGAACTACTTCTCGACCCAGCCGGGTGCGGGTCCGCGCCACCTGGCGATCCATCCATCGGGCAAGTACCTCTACCTGCTCAACGAAATGAAATCCACGCTGACGGCCTGTGCGGTGGATGCCAACGGCGTGGTAAAGGAGATTGCTACGGTCAATACGCTGCCCGCCGATTTTTCGGGCAAGAATACCTCGGCCGCCGTGCGCTTGCACCCCAACGGAAAATTCGTCTATGCCTCCAACCGGGGCTACAACGCCATCCACGCCTACGAAATCCAGAAGGACGGCTCGCTGAAAAGCGTGGGTGAAGCACGCGAAGGCATCGACACGCCCCGCGACTTCAATTTTGATCCCTCGGGAAAATTCATGGTCGTAGGCAATCAGAAAACCAACGACCTGACGATCTATCGCGTTGATCCCAAGAGCGGTAAAATGACTTTTCAGAGCAAGAGTATTTCCCTGAAAGATCCGATTTGTTTTCAGTTTTTGTAAGGGAGATTGCTTATAAAATATTTATTGGCTAAAATTGGTGCGTGGCCGCTATCCATAACGATTGCCTTTGACCAACTCAGAGGCAATTAATCAATTTTACTATGACCTCCCGTCGTAATTTTCTCGCTCAGGCCGGCACTGCCCTGGCTCTACCTTCTTTCCTGAATCGCGCCCAGGCGGAAGGCTTGAACAATGCGAACCAAAACCTTATCGGCCTGACTCCGCAGCAGGTCGCTACCGACGAAGACTACTGGGCCTGGATTAAAAATGAATACACGGTTTCACCCAATCTGCTGAACCTTAATAATGGAGGTGTTTCTCCGCAGCCAAAAGCCGTGCAGGATGCCCACATCCGGTTTTATCAGTATTGCAACGAGGCCCCAAGCTACTACATGTGGCGGATACTCGATCAGGGCCGCGAGGCCCTGCGGCAGAAACTGGCTGATCTGGCAGGTTGCGAAGCGGACGAACTGGCCATCAATCGCAATTCCACGGAGGGACTGAACACGATTATTTTTGGCCTGGATCTCAAAGCGGGCGATGAAGTAATCCTTACCAAGCAGGATTATCCCAACATGATCAACGCCTGGAAACAGCGCGAAAAGCGGGAAGGGATCAAGCTGGTGTGGCTGAATTTGGAATTGCCACAGGAAAACGACGAGTACTTTGTCGATAAATTTGTGAGCGCTTTTACGCCCCGAACCAAAGTTGTCCACATCACCCATATTATTAACTGGGTTGGACAAGTACAACCCGCTCGCAAAATCGCCGACGCCGCTCATAAGCGAGGCATCGAGGTAGTGGTGGATGGGGCACATTCGTTTGCGCACCTGGACTACAAGATCCCGGATCTGGGCTGTGATTATTTTGCCACCAGCCTCCACAAGTGGTTGTGCGCGCCGTTTGGCAGCGGGCTGATGTATATTAAAAAGGATAAAATAAAAAATGTTTGGGCTTTGCTTTCCAGCAATGAACCGGATGGCTCTGATATTCGTAAGTTCGAAAGCCTGGGTACTCGCTCTTTTGCCTCGGAGATGGCCATTGGTACAGCGGTTGACTTCCATAACGGTATGGGCAGCGACCGAAAATTTGCCCGTTTGCATTACTTGCAAAGGTACTGGACCGACAAGGCTCGCGATATGCCGGGTGTGACCATTCACACGCCAAAGAGTCCCAAGTATGGTGGCGCTATTGCGCTGGTTTCGGTGGCGGGCATGACACCCGCCGAAGTAGACCGCGAATTATTTGGCAAAGCCAAAATTCACACGACCAGTATCGTGTGGGAAAATATCAGTGGAGTACGCATTACGCCTAATGTGTATACTTCTTTAAAAGACCTTGATCGCCTGGTCGCCACACTAAACACGATTGCCGGGGAAGCCCGGAAAAAGGAAAAAAGCTAGTCTGAGTCTCTGGTACTTGGGTTAGCTTCAATATTTGTTCTATTGAATGGGTTACTTCTGACCGAGCCTGGATAGCAAAGTCAGGAGTATTTTTGCCCATTTGTGCATCTAAGATCAATCATGGCCGCCAAGTCCTGATTGACCCTTTTGTGTTTGGTTAAATTGATCAGCCTGAATGACCACATCAAGAATTAAATGGAGCTTTGTTCTGCTGGGACTGGTAGCTTTTTTTTCCGCCGCTGCACTGATTACCGGAGTACCAGCCTGGGCGGGTGGTATTAATACCCAATTTTTCTACTCCGGGGCTTTCGCCGCAAGCCTATTGCTTTCAATTGTTATCATGGCTATCCTGGGCTGGAGGTTGACCGAATCGAAAGATTCTTCTCAAAGCCAAATGGACTTCATGTACAAGATGACCCACGAGTTACAGACTCCCGTGTCGAGCATCTCGCTTGCCGCCGATATGCTTGAAAATCCCTCGGTTTCGGGTTCGCCGGAACGCTTGTCTAAATACGTAAGAATCGTCAAGGAAGAGAGCAACCGTATGCAGTGGCACATTGACAACGTATTGCACATCGCCAAGGCCGAAAACCGTACCCTTTTGCTAAAACCTGAGAAAACTGCCGTCGACAGCCTGGTTTCCAACTTATTGAATCGTTACGATGGACGTATTTCCGCCGATTTGAAGGCCAGTGATGCATCCGTGACGGTTGATCGACAGCACTTTTCCAACGTGCTTTTCAACCTTATCGATAACGCCCTGAAATACACCCCCGTCAATCCGCAGATTTTGGTGTGTACGCGGCAGATAGCGGATAAAGTAGTGGTATCGGTGCGGGACAACGGCATCGGCATTCCCCAACACGAACAAAAAAAAATCTTCAATAACTTTTACCGCATCCAGAATAACTCAGCCAACGTGAAGGGCTTTGGGCTGGGATTGAGCTATGTACAGCAAATCGCCCAGGCCCATCACTGGAACCTTGAATTAGATAGCCACGAGGGAGAGGGGAGTGATTTCAGAATCGTGCTTCCCGTCTCATCCTCAGCGAAGTAACTGCTCAAAAATTTCATCCAGTCGCGCCACGGGCTTTACTTCAATGTCGTATTCGCTCACATCCAACCCCTTGGTGTTGTACTTGGAAACGTAGATTGTTTCAAATCCCAGTTTTTGAGCTTCTGAAATACGGCTTTCAATGCGATTCACCGCCCGAACTTCACCCCCCAAACCTACCTCCGCTGAAAAGCAAACCGATCCCGGAAGCGGAATATCTTCGTAGGACGACACGATAGAAGTAACCACCGCCAAATCCAAAGCGGGATCGTCCACTTTAAGGCCACCGGCGATGTTAAGAAAGACGTCCTGAATACCCAGTCGGAAGCCTCCCCGCTTTTCCAGCACGGCCAGTAGCATTTGCAACCGCTTGGCATCGAAACCCGTACTGCTGCGCTGCGGTGTGCCGTAATTGGCCACGCTCACCAGCGATTGAATCTCGATCATCAGCGGCCGGTTCCCTTCCAGCATGGAGCCAATGGTGATGCCACTCAGCGGCTCGTCGCGCTGCGAAATCAGAATCTCGGATGGATTGGTCACTTGCCGCAATCCGGTGCTCTGCATCTCGTAGATACCTAACTCAGAAGTACTTCCAAAACGATTTTTAGTTGTGCGCAGAATTCGATAAGAGGTATGGCGGTCTCCCTCAAATTGTAGTACTGTATCCACCATATGTTCAAGTACTTTGGGTCCTGCCAGCGAGCCGTCCTTAGTAATATGGCCAATCATGAACGTTGGCGTATCGGTTTCCTTGGCATATTTCATAAACTCTGAAGTACACTGACGTACCTGCGAAACACTGCCCGCCCCGGTTTCGATGAGAGGAGACTGCATAGTTTGGATAGAATCCACGATGATGATGTCAGGCTGCATTTCCTCGATCTGACGAAAAATGTTGGTCGTGGAATTGTCGGTCAGGATAAAACACTGGTCGCTCTTGCTATCCATGCGTTCTGCCCTCATCTTTATCTGCTGCTCCGATTCTTCACCCGAAATGTAGAGTACTTTTTTGTCCGCCAGCGTAAGGGCAATCTGCAACATCAGCGTAGATTTTCCGATACCCGGTTCGCCCCCGATCAGTACCAATGATCCTCCCACGATGCCACCACCCAAAACACGGTTAAGCTCTACATCCGTTGTGCGGACCCGGGGTTCCTGTTCATATTGTATTTCACTGATAGCCTTGGGCTTGCTCGTGAGCGATACCGACTTCCAGACCACCGGCCCATTCTTATCTTCTTTTTCAACTAATTCTTCGACAAACGTATTCCATTCTCCGCAGGACGGACATTTGCCCAACCACTTGGGTGAGTTGTGTCCACAATTCTGACAGAAATACGCCGTTTTTATTTTGGCCATAGGGGTGTTTTTGATCTGGGGTGTCTTTGGGGTACTTTGCCGGCAATTCAGCTTCTTTTTTACAAATCGCTTTTCGGCTTTTTAATCAAAAAGTAAGATGCATCTACCAACGAAAAAATGTGTGGCATTCTTCTTGCGACCAGAAAAACGCGACTTCCTGTACAGTCGTTCCCTTTGGTTCGTTCTTGAAAAGCCAAGTATGTTCACTTTTTAAACGTCGCCCCAAAAACAAATCAACTTAATCAACAAAAACATCAGCCATGAAAACCAAAAACATCACGATTGCCCTCTTTTTTTGTTGCCTGTGCGGCACCGTTTCCGTTGCCCAAAACCGCCAAGGTGGTGGCTTCGCTTTCGGTGTAAAAGGTGGGATGAACCTTTCGCAACTTTCGATGGGCAACTTCCTGACGACCCGCTACGATGCCAACGGCAACCCTTTCCTGAAGTACAATGGCCAGGAAGTTCGAGACAACATTCAGGAGAGCCTCGATAGCCGGACGGGATTTGCCGGAGGGGTGTATATGCGCTTTGGCCGGCATCTGTACGTACAGCCAGAGGTACTTTTGTCCACCAAAGGAGGTACGTTCGATATTATCCAAAACGACGGTGATGTTCCGGTAAAGCAGCAAGTCGATGTCCGTTTCAGCAGCATTGATGTACCCATCATGATAGGTTTGAAGGGCGGCCCATTTCGCATCAATGCGGGACCGATGGCATCTTTCCGGGTGGGTGATAACCAGAAACTACGGGATGCTTTCCAGCAATATACTTCCGGCGGATTGAATGATGCACTTTCGCAGGCTGTGTACGGCTATCAGCTTGGTGCAGGATTGGATATTTTTGGCCTGAGCATCGACGTTCGTCGTGAAGGTACTTTCACTGATTTGGCGAGTTTCAAGGTTAATAACCAACCAATTGGCGGTGGTAGTACTACAGTTAAGCAGAAACTCAGTTCCTGGCAGGTGACGCTGGGGATCAAGTTGATTTAATTTTGAGCGACAAAGGCACACAGCCACAAAGTAACAAAATGGCCCGGCCTTCCCTGTACAAATCTAGAATCGTATAAAGAAAGCGCTTGCGTCAGCCAACTTTGTGGATCTGTCGCTCTGTGGCTTTCTTGTCTCAAAAAATAAAACAAGCAGCCGTCGGACAAGCGATGGCTGCTGTTTGCGATTTAACCCACTAAAAATGAAGTCTTTTGGTATTTTTCAGACAATCAGGCCGTAACTCGCGTTTCCCTGTTGTCTAGAATTTCAATGATTTCCTTGATTTTTCGGCGTGACACCTGAGCTTTTTTTCCGCATGACATCGTAATGACCCTGTCTTCGTCCAGGCGTTCAACTATGAAATGTGTATTAATAATGTATGATTTGTGAACCCTCAGAAAGCTTCCGTCGAGATGTTCGGTCAGGCTTTTCAATGTCCTGGATACCAGATAGCGTTTTCCCCGGCAAGTGTGGATAAATGTATAGTTCCCTTCACCCTCCAGACAAGTAATATCTTCGGGCTTAAGCAGTAGTGTTTTTCCCGTCAGATGGACGGCAATTTCCCTCATCAGTGAGGCTCTTTTGAGGTAGGGAGAGGGAACAGGAATCGTATAGTTAGAGAAGGTATTCATAACGTTGGGGCGTTTGGGTTTATAGAAATTGACATTTCAAATTTAATGGATCAATTCCCTCAAAAAAACTGCGTAAAAATACGCACATCGACATAAGCATCTGAATATCAATTTTTTATAAAAATTTATTTATCAAAAAGGGGTAGCGCCACTTAGTAAATCAGGTAGTTTTACGTATTGCCTATTTCAAAATAAAAAGTTGTGGTCTGGCCGGAATTCATTTTTTTCGGAGCTACCCTGTGATTTGCCATAGCGGCTCGCTCAATATTTGGCTACCTTTGCATCCGTTACCCTCTTAATTTCGGCGCTGCCTGACTCCTGAATTGGTTACGGGCTGCCGCGAAGTAATAACTCATACACTCTACGATGCTTGCAGAAAAGGTAAATGAACTTCTTGCCGAAGTAAATCAAACCCAGGTCAATACAAAGGAAGCGCTTGAAGCATATCGACTCCGGTTTATAAGTAAGAAAGGCATTGTTACAGATTTATTCAATAGCCTTAAAGAAGCCGCGCCCGAAGACCGCCGCGCCCTGGGGCAGATTCTGAACAACCTTAAAAACCGGATTCAGGAACGTTTTGATGAATTTAACACTGAGTTGGAAGCCAGCCAATCAAGTGACGATGGGCCTTCGGTTGATCTTACTTTGCCCGTAGTTCCGGGGCAGGTGGGTAGTTTGCACCCGCTGACTATCGTGAGAAGACGTATCATTGAAATCTTTGAGCGCATGGGCTTCAACGTAGCCGATGGTCCCGAAATTGAGACAGACTGGTATAATTTCGGAGCGCTGAACTTTCCCGATAATCATCCGGCCCGTGAAATGCAGGATACTTTTTTCATCGAGAAGAGCCCGACTCATGTCAGTGAAGATGTACTACTGCGCACCCACACTTCCAACGTGCAGGTGCGGCTCATGGAACACAAGAAACCCCCGATCCGGTCAATTATGCCGGGACGGGTTTTTCGAAATGAAGCCATTTCGGCCCGCGCCCACTGTATTTTCCATCAGGTCGAGGGTCTCTACGTAGACACCAATGTCAGCTTTAAAGATTTAAAGGATACTTTGTTTCATTTCGCCAAGGAAATGTTCAGCAAAGACTCGCAAATAAGGCTGCGTCCTTCCTATTTTCCGTTCACCGAACCTAGCGCCGAGATTGACGTTTCCTGTTTTATCTGCAAAGGAGCAGGCTGTAATGTATGTAAGTACTCCGGCTGGGTCGAGATTGCCGGTTCAGGCATGGTAGATCCCAACGTACTTTCCAATTGTGGCATCGACCCGGAAGAGTATACGGGCTTCGCTTTCGGCATGGGGATTGAGCGCATCGCGATGTTGCGGTATGGCATCAAGGACCTGCGTTTTTTTACAGAAAATGATGTGCGCTTTTTGGGACAATTTAAAGGAGCTTAAAAGAAAAAAGAGAGGATATAAAGCAGGAAAGGAAAAAGGGAGAAAAGTTTGCACAAATATCTTTTCCCCTTCTCCTTTCCTCCTTGCTTTAAAATCTCGTTTCCAAATAATGAGCCATCATTTTGTGCCAGACCCACCATTCGTGGGGCATATCCTGGCCCCAGATGTCTAATTCATGGTAGACATTTTTTGAATTCAGAATCGCCGAAATATGACGAGAGGAGTCTGGATTTTCGTAATCTCCTGATCCCGAGACGAAATGAATGTGGCGACTCTTGCGATAAAGATCCAGGTGCCACTGCGCATTGAGATTCCTGAGATAGTGAGTAGGCGAGTTGAAATAGACGTTGTCGTCGTAGTACCCATTCGTATAGACGCTCAGATCGTAACAGCCGCTCAAAGCCAACACGCCCTGAAAAAGGTCAGGATGTTTGAAAAACAGGTTGGCAGCCAGTAAGGCCCCCATCGATACGCCGCAGGTGATAATTGGAGTTTCGGGGCTAGTACTTGTGATAATACAGGGTAGCACCTCCCGAATAATATAGTCGTGAAAATTCTGGTACCTTACCGCCTGCTCATACCCCGACATAAATGGATTGAGCCAACTTTCACCATTAATACTCTCTACGCAGAATAGTTTTACCTTTCCAGCATCGATATGGGGGCGTATGGCTTCGATAAGGCCAAAATGCTCGTATTCCAGGTGATCAGAAGCCGCAGTCGGAATCATCAACAGTGCTTTGCCATAGTGTCCATACACGGCAATCTTCATATTTTTGTTAAGTGATGGACTGTGCCACTCGACGATATCTCGCTGCATAACTTTCAGTTAGTTCAGTATGCAAAGTATGTGCATAGGGAGCAAATATTGTAATTAGTAGATTCGATGGTAATATTCGTACCAGCAGAGGCTATACTGTTCAATTTTCCCGGATAGAAGATAAAACCCTTCTGCTGTTTCTGTATTTATTCCTCACAAAGGTTGGTCCATTAATGCTACTCTCCAAATAATACAATTTTATTCCTTGGAATTCTTTCTTTTGTTCAAAAACACGCCAATAGTCTTACGGTGCAAATATTCAATAATTGATTGCCTGTACAGCATTAAATGTCAGCAAGGAGTACCACTGTATCGCTTTAAAGTGACATTTTGGCGTTGATTGTAGAAAAAATGGGACAGTATCGGTCAATTTTTCCGATTCTGTCTTTCGGTATGTGCTTTTTCAACTTTTCTATGAAATAGCCAACCGTAAATCTTAGAAAAAATGAACTTCGATCAATATACCATAAAGGCCCAGGAGGTGATCCAGAAAGCCTTGCAAATTGCCCAGGCGAATCAGCAGCAGGCGGTCGAAACCGGCCATGCACTGCAAGCCATTTTACAGGAAGATATTAATACTTCTACCTTCCTGATGAGTAAAGTAAACGTTAATCAGGCCGCGCTAACCCAGGCTTTGGAAGCTATCGTAAAAGGCTACCCCAAAGTGAGCGGAGGACAAACCTACCTGAGTTCCGGCCTGACGGAGGCGCTCAACAAGTCCCAGAGCTATTTGAAAGAATTTGGTGACGAATTCGTGAGTATTGAATTGTTGTTACTGGGCCTGCTGAGCGGTAAAGATGCCGTCGCCAAACTGATGAAAGACGCCGGATTTAAAGAAAAAGAACTAATCGCTGCAATTAAAGAACTAAGAGGAAAAAATAATCCCGTGAAAGATCAAAATGCCGAAGCCAAGTACCGTTCTCTCGAACGATACAGCAAAAACCTGAACGAACTGGCGCAAGCCGGAAAAATAGACCCGGTTATTGGCCGGGACGAAGAAATTCGGCGCGTGCTGCAGATCCTAAGCCGCCGCACCAAAAATAACCCTATCCTGCTCGGTGAACCCGGCGTGGGTAAAACTGCCATCGTGGAAGGGCTCGCCCAGCGTATTGTGCAGGGGGATGTTCCCGAAAATCTGAAATCAAAGATTATCGTATCCCTCGATATGGGCCTGCTGATTGCCGGTGCCAAATACAAGGGCGAGTTTGAGGAACGTCTCAAATCGGTTATTAAAGAAGTAACTGATTCCGAAGGAGAAATCATTCTGTTTATTGACGAAATCCATACGCTGATCGGCGCAGGCGGCGGTGGCGAAAGTGCCATGGACGCAGCCAACCTATTAAAACCCGCTCTGGCTCGGGGCGAACTCCACGCCATCGGGGCCACGACGCTCAAAGAGTATCAGAAGTACATGGAGAAGGATAAGGCGCTTGAACGCCGCTTCCAGGTTGTGACGGTAGATGAGCCATCTGTTGCGGATGCCATCAGCATTCTGCGGGGGATTAAGGACAAATACGAACTGCACCACGGCGTGAGGGTTCAGGACGATGCCGTGATAGCCGCTGTTGAGCTTTCCAACCGTTACATCAGCGATCGGTTTCTGCCCGATAAAGCTATTGACCTTATGGACGAAGCCGCCTCAAAGCTGCGGCTGGAGATGGACAGTGTTCCTGAGGAACTCGACGAGTTGAACCGGCGCATTATGCAGTTGGAAATCGAGCGGGAGGCTATTCGGCGGGAAGACAATAAAGACAAAGAAACCGTCCTGAATAAAGAGATTGCCGATCTCAGCGAGGAGCGCGACACCCTCAAAGCCGAGTGGGAAAACGAAAAAGGCGTAGTCAATGAAATAAGAAGCCTGAAAGAATCATTGGATCAAATGAAACTGGAAGCCGAGCAGGCCGAACGCAGTGGCGAGTTCGGTAAAGTAGCCGAGATTCGGTACGGCCGAATTCCCGAAGCGCAACAGAAGTTAGATGATTTGCAGAAAGCCGAAGGAGATCGGCGCCTGATGCAGGAGGAAATCGGGGCGGAGGATATTGCGGAAGTGGTGGCGAAATGGACGGGCATTCCGGTTCAGAAAATGCTGCAAAGCGACCGTGAAAAACTCCTTCACCTGGAAGACCGTTTGCACCAGCGCGTTGCCGGACAGAACGAAGCAATCGAGATGGTGTCCGACGCGGTACGCCGCAGTCGCGCAGGATTGCAGGATGCCAAGCGGCCCATTGGTAGTTTCCTGTTCCTCGGCCCAACCGGGGTAGGTAAAACTGAACTGGCTAAGACGTTGGCGGAGTATCTCTTCAATGATGAGAACGCTATCGTACGCATCGATATGAGTGAGTATCAGGAGCGCCATGCGGTCAGCCGTTTGGTAGGAGCTCCTCCCGGTTACGTCGGTTACGACGAAGGCGGCCAGCTTACTGAAGCCGTGCGCCGCAAGCCATACAGCGTGATTCTGCTGGACGAGATCGAGAAAGCGCATCCTGATGTGTGGAACATTTTGCTGCAAGTACTGGACGATGGCCGCTTGACCGATAACAAAGGTCGGGTCGCCAATTTCAAAAACACGATTATTATCATGACGTCCAATATCGGTAGCCACATTATCCAGGAGAAGTTTGCCGAAGACGAAGGTTGGAATCACAGCCTGATTATCGAGGAAACCAAGCAAGCTGTACTGGAACTACTGAAAGCCTCGGTACGCCCTGAGTTCCTGAACCGGATCGATGAGATTGTACTCTTTGAGCCGCTGACCCGGGATAATATCAGGAAGATTGTAGATATTCAGTTTAAGGGCATCCAGAAAATGCTGGCGGAACAGGGAATTACCCTCGACGCTACCGATGAGGCATTGACCAAGCTCGGTGAGGAAGGATTCGATCCTGCTTTTGGCGCGCGGCCCCTCAAAAGAGTGCTGCAACGGAGTATTCTCAACGAACTGTCCAAGGGAATCCTCAGTGGGCAAGTTACGCGGGATTCTGTCATCATGATGGAGCTGAACGATGCCGGTGAGATTTCCTTTGAAAACGTTAGCGGCGGCGTTGAAATCTAAAAACAGGTACTGAATATT
>CAZCOG010000042.1:0-58398 GCA_964500445.1 uncultured Persicitalea sp.
CGGTATTTTTATCTTTGAATGGATTACCGTGGAGGGCTGAGGTTTCTGGTCGCAGGGTCGTTTGAGTCACAGAGTTGCTTTAAGCGGTGCGCCGGAGCGACCCGTATTAATGGAGTATGACAGAGTTTTTTTCAAAGAACCGGATTTTTGCCCGATTTTTGTTTTGTATAAAATACAATCTTACTTACACGGCGATAATGTTTTCTTATTTAAATAAAAATAAAACCATTCAGCTACTTTTCCTGCTGCTGTTTTTAATTCTTGCCACAACTCATACGTCACGATCGCAAGGTATTCAGTTTAAGGAAAAAGACATCGATCAGCTAGCTGCCGAGGCGAAGAGACAAAACAAACTAGTTTTTGTGGAAATATACCTGAAAGGCTGTCCGCACTGCGAGGCGCTGGCTCCGGTTTTGGAAGAAAAAAAGGTGGGCGATTTCTATAATCCAAAATTTGTAAGTACGAAATACGAAGCCAACGCTCCGCTTTCCAAGGCTTTGCAGGAGAAGAAAAAACTCCATTATCCCGAATTTCCGCTTTTCTTCTTCTTTGATGCCAACGGCCAGCTCATTCATCAGGCTTCACCATCGGACAAGCCGACCCGCCCCGAATTTATCGATGAAGTGATCCGCCACGCTAACGAAGCACTTTCCCCCGCCACCCAAACCAGCGGCTACGCGGCCCGATACCAAAACGGCGAAAGGAACCTGAATTTTCTCATCAACTACGCCAAATACGCCAAAACTACCCGCGACACGGCGCAGTCGATGGCACTGGCTGAGGAGTTTGGCAAAATTTTCGTCCGGCCCGACGATCTGGAAAGCCCTTACGGATTCTATATTATCAGTCGATTTATCAATGATTTCCAGAATCCGATGGCGCAGTACTTTTTCCAGCATCTGGATATTTATCGCAGCAAGCATGGTGTCAGGCAAGCCCAGGATGCTGGCGAGAACATACTATTTCAGAGCCTGTACGGGAAAAATGCCGACAAGCTATCGTCCAAAGAAATAATTGCCATGCGGCAGGCGATGGAAGCCCTTGGCGTGGCTCCCAACATCGCTGCTATGCGGACTATTCTGAAAGAATTGGAAGCCTATTTCCGGGAAAAGAATACGGCCGCCGCCACGGCGCGCTTTGGTGAATATCAGACCAACAATCGGCTCAGAACTACCGACTATGCCTACCTCACGCGGTTTTTCAATGAGAAAGCTCCTGACCCATCCTATGCCGAAAAACTAATAAACTGGACCGATAAAGCTATCAAAGCCGTGAATACGTACGATCAGAATAAGCCTGAAGTCGCCGAACTCTATCGTGAACAGTCAGAAGCGTATTTTCGTGTGGGAAAAAAGGAAGAGGGAAAAAAGTCCGCTGAAAAGGCACTGTCCATAGCCAAACTAGCCAAGGAAAAGCCCGATTCCTACGAAAAGCAGTTGGCAAAGTTCGGCAATTAGGCGTTATTAGAGCTGCTCAAGCGCCTGTTCCAAATCAGCCAGCAGATAATTGGCATCTTCCAGCCCCACGTAAAATCTTACCATCCGATGGCGTTCGATGCCGGGATCAAAATCTTCCGGCTGCATTCCCGCCGCCTGCGGGAGAACGAGCGACTCGTATCCGCCCCACGAAACGGCCATCAGGAAGTGTTTAAACGCGACGGTAAATCTCTCGATGGCGTCATGGCTGTTAGTTTTCAGGACCATCGTCAGCAGGCCACAGGCACCGGACATCTGTTTTCTGGCCAACTCAATTTGCGGAAAATCGTCATCCAGCGGGAAAATTACTCTTTCGATTTTTGGGTGACTTTTCAAAAACTCAACTACCTTCCGGGTCGTGAGCGTAATGCGCTCGAGGCGCATGGGCAAGGTGCGAAGGCCGCGTAGCAGCAGCCAGGCGTCAAAAGGAGAGGCCTGAGTGCCCGCTAAGATTATCTGGTTTTCGAACACTTTTTTAATCAATTCTCTGGAACCGGTAAGTGCCCCGGCAACGGTATCACTATGGCCGCCAATGTATTTTGTGGCGGATTGCAGGCTCAGATCAATGCCGAAAGAATGCGGCTTCTGGTAAAGAGGCGTACAGTAGCTATTATCGATGATGGTCAGGATATTACGGCTACGGGCGAGCTGCGCCACCGCGGCCAGATCCTGCAACTCAAACGTGAGTGAATTGGGCGATTCGAGGAAAATCAACCGTGTTTCGGGCCGCAGAGCCGCTTCAAAATTTTCAATTTTTGTCCCATCTACGTAGGTAATCGTAATGCCGAATCGCGGAAGTATGCCGTCAAAGAGCCGCAGGGCCGAGTTGTAGGGTTTTTCAACCGAAATAATGTGATCGCCCGCCTGAATGTTGGCCATTACGGCTCCATAAATGGCCGACGCCCCGCTGTTGAAAACCAAAGCATCTTCGGCTCCGTCCAGCGCGGCCAGTTTTTTGCGCAGCATGTCCACGGTCGGGTTCATGGTGCGAGTATAGAGGTAGGTCGATTGCTCGTCGGCGAAGGCAGCTCTCAGCTCAGCAAAAGTTGGGATGGCGAAGTTGCTGGTTTGGAAGATAGGGGGTGCAACGGCGTTGTAATAGTGCTGACGATCTTCGCCGAGTTCATTTAGGATGTATGAAGTTTCCAAATTAGTTTTTTTGTTTTACTTCGATTTTTGGGTTAACAGATAGCAAATGTTCAATGAATTTTAGTTTTTCTTTCGGAGAAATTAAAACACTATCGTAGGTATTATATCTTATTTCTATACGTTGAATAGAGTTGGCCGGAGAACTTATAGGATTTTTAGTTTGTGATATCGATTTTATTGAATTTATATCAAGTACTTTATTATAAAGGAATCCTGCTTTAATTCTCAAAGTATTGCCTTCAATTATATAGGTAGTTGTCAGAAAAAGGTGAATAATGAAAACTGATGTAGCCAAAACTATGAAAAAACCTGGCCAACTTTTTTCCTTGATCATGAGCGCCATAATGCTCAGCAAAATCCCCGAAAGCGGAATGGCAATTTCCAGACCGATTTTTGAACGATAGGTGGTTGGCATAGTCGGGTAGCTACGAAAATGAGGGTTATCGGTGCTCCTTGGTATCCGAAAGCGCTTTTTCCTTTCCGAATGCTTCCAATGCTTCTTCTGTAATGATTCCCTCCCTGACCGAATGCTGGATGGCCTCACTGCTGTTTTCGAAGTAGCAGGTACTTACGCCCATACCTGCGATGTTATCTATTATTTTGGTCGCTTCCGGTTTTTTATGTTTTTCGGTTTGGCGAATATAAATAGCCCGAATGTTTTTAGGGTAGATTTTTACAATATTTTCGTAAATATAAGGATCGCGCTGTGAATCATCACCCAATAAAATGAAGGTATGTTGCGGATAGAACGTTACGATGTGTTCAATTTTAATTTGTTTGTGCTGATGCGATCCGCCACCTGTTCTAAAAAAATCAAATAAGCTGGTTTTGATTTTTTTTAATTTTAAAACTGCTCTCGGTAAGTTATGCTTGACGACAAACCGATCGATATACTCATACAGATTCCACTCACTGCTGGATACGTAGAAAAAGGTATTTTTCTTCTGGCCATCCGCTTTTCTTCCAGCCAGGCTTAATAGCTGGTAGTGCTTGGCCACATCCTCAAACGGCTTACGAGACTCTACATTACGGGTGAGCATTACGTAGAGTTTTTTCAACATGTTCCCGCTGTATGACACCAAAAAAGTATCGTCGATATCAGAAATGATCGTGTAGCCCCCCTGACTCGGTACCAGCAGATCATCTTCTTTTTTAATATTGACCGGTTGCCCGTCGATCTGGTCTTCCAGCGTAACGGAGAAAGGGTGCCAGCCACTTGTCAGTTTTTCCGATAAAGGGACTGCAAAGCGAAAATAGCCATCAAACAGGGCTCTTGTCTCGACTTTCTTACCATTGAATCGGAAAACTACCCTGGCGTTGGGAACTGTCTTGACTGTGAAAAGCTGGAATACCGACTTGATATAGCGAAAACCTTCGCGATCGTAGAGGTTCTGAGAAAATGGATATTTGCGGAAAACGTGCCCCTGCACCACCACTTCGCGGTCGTTGGCGTAGCCTCGGTATAATTTTAGTTCGTGGGATTTCATGCAGTGGGAAATAATCTTTGTAAATCGTCCCCTAACCTAGAAAAATGATATGCCATTCCCAAAAAAAGTATTGCTGGTCATCAACCCCATTGCGGGAACTGAGGACAAAGACGAGTTGATTGAAAACATCCGCGCAATGTCAGAGAGCCGGGGCTTTGCGCTGGAAGTTTATAAAACAGATGGAGAACATGATCGTGAGGCTATCGAAAAGATCATGAGTGATTTCCGGCCCGACCGCGTACTCGTAGCGGGCGGCGATGGTACTATTAACCAGATTGCGGATATTCTGCGTAACCATGATATTGTGATGGGACTGCTGCCGTTGGGGTCGGCTAATGGACTGGCTACCAACCTGGGGTTGCCTGCGGATATTGAGGAGGGTATAGAAGTAGCCCTTGGCAAACATTCCTTTTGTCTGGATGGGCTCCTGCTCAATGGCCACCTTGGTCTGCATCTCAGCGATTTGGGCTTGAATGCCCGCCTTGTCAAAAATTATGAAGAAGGTAAGGTGCGTGGAAAGTGGGGATATGCTAAAGAAGTAATCAACACGCTCACCGAACACGAACTTTTCAAGGTACGTATCACGACGGATAGCGAAACGTATGAAACCGAGGCGACGATAATTATTATCGGGAATGCCACAATGTACGGTACGGGCGTGGTAGTCAACCCCGACGGTGATATGTGCGATGGGTACTTTGAGATCATCACAGCCACGCATTTTGATTTCATTGAACTTGCCAAGCTATTGGCCGGAAGCACCGAGCTAGATCCGGAGGTGGTGAAGGTCAGTAAGGCAACGCGCGCTGAAATCGAATGTCTTGACAAAGAGGTACTTTTTCAGGTAGATGGGGAGTTCCTCGGTGCCGTTACCAAGGTGGAGGTCGAAGTCTTGCCTGCTTTACTAACCATAGCGGTACCCGAGACTGAATCGCAAGCTGCTGAATGACAAGCAATCAGCAGAATGATATTGAGATAGTCCTTCCGTGTAATCTTATTAGAAAGATTACAACCGGTCGAGGGCATAGGTGCGACTATTTCAGATTTCCCTGCATGCGATGCAGGCGATCTGCCACAAAACGGATTGAACTGAACGAATTGACCAGGACTTTTTGAACATCGGGATAGGCCAGCCATTCGAGCCGTTCGATATCCTCCTCGGCCTGGGGCTGCATGGCTGCATCGCTCTGGCATTCCAAGACGTACCATTTCGTTCGTTTCAGAATTCGGCTATTCTGTAATGTATAGGTGTGCCAGGTCGTGCAGATTTTTCCCTTTACTTTCGCTTTTACGCCGGTCTCTTCTTCGATTTCCCGGACGGCGGCGGTGCGGGAGCTTTCTCCGCGATCGAGTTTGCCTTTCGGTAAATCCCACTTTTTGCGCCGAAACATCAGCAGCCATTCGTTATTTTTCAAGACAACCCCACCAGCGGCTTTGATAATTTTGAATTGGTTTTTGATTTTTTCCTCGACTTCCTTTTTGTTTTTGCCCACAATCGTCACCGAAAGTAGATCTTCCGGGTGCTGGTCCAGACGCTCGACGACCTGCACGGCCAGAGTAGGCGTAGCGTTGAGCAAAAGAACGTGGCCCGTAAAGTCTGCTGCCTTAAACTTGGAGAGTCTCAAATCGACGATATGATCGTAGTGTGAAGTATCCGCTTCTTCTAGTTCAGTCGGGTGGATGATATAGACAGGGCGGTCGTTTAGAAACAGGATCATAGAACGGAGTATCAATGAATTTGCCAAAATTAAGTAAAGACTTTTCTTAGTGGGCAGGTATTATTGATAAATTTGTGCCTAAATCAACCCAATCCTCATTGGAACTTCTGATTATCTTATTGCTGGTGCTGCTCAATGGCGTTTTTTCCATGTCCGAAATCGCCCTGGTTTCTTCCCGCAAATCACGCCTTGAAGCCTTCGCTCGCAATGGCGACAAACAAGCCAAAGCTGCCCTGGCCTTAGCCAACTCACCCAACCGCTTTCTTTCAACGGTTCAGATTGGTATCACCCTCATTGGTATCCTGACCGGGGTATATAGCGGTGATAAAATTACCTCTGATTTAGAGCTCTTTCTGGGGCAAGTTCCCCTGATTGCTCCTTACCGGCACAGCTTGGCGGTGGGGCTGGTGGTTCTGCTGATCACCTTTTTATCGCTGGTACTGGGCGAACTGGTACCCAAGCGCATCGGTATGTCCAATCCGGAAGGTATTGCCAAGATGGTAGCCAAGCCGATGAACATTCTTTCCAAAATCACGGCTCCTTTTATCTCTTTGCTCGGGTTCGCCAGCGATTTATTGATCCGGATTTTGAATATAAAACAAAACGATAGTGCAGTTACGGAGGAAGAAATCAAAAGTCTGATTCAGGAAGGTACTTCGGGCGGAGTGTTTGAAGAAATTGAACAGGAGATTGTGCACAACGTTTTTCAACTGGGCGACCGCCGCGTAACTTCCCTTATGACCAACCGTCAGGAAATCGTATGGCTGGATCTGGAAGACAGCGTGGAGGAAAACAAGGAAAAAGTATTCGAGAGCAAGCATGCGGTGTATCCACTCTGCAAGGGAACGGTGGACAATGTGCTCGGACTCATCTACATCAAAGACCTGATCGGGGCGGATGTGGAGGAACGACTGGCCAATCTGCAGAAACTGAAAAGAGAGCCGCTTTACCTACCCGAAAGCAACCGGGCTTATCAGGCGCTGGAAAAATTCAAAGAACACCGGGTGTTTTTTGGCCTGATCGTGGACGAGTACGGCGGCTTGATGGGTGTAGTTACCATGCATGACATTATGGATGCGCTGGTAGGAGACATTTCCGAAATGGATGAATTTGAGGCTGATATCACCGAGCGCGAAGATGGTACTTTCCTGATTGACGCTCAACTACCGTTCGACGATTTTATCCAGTACTTCGAGCTGTCCGTCAGCGATCTGGAAAGGAAAGAACTGGTGGGATTCAATACCCTTGGCGGCTTCGCTCTGCATGTGCTGGAGGATATTCCCGAAACAGGCGAGAAATTCCAATGGAAAGAATTCGATTTTGAAATTATCGACATGGACAAAAGCCGGATCGACAAAATCCTGGTAAAACAGAACGACATTATTGAACCCGAAGAATAAATGACACCCATCGACACCAAAATCGCCCGACGCGTGGCCGCGCTACTTCTGGAAGCCAAAGCCATCAAACTTAGTCCCCAAAAGCCTTTTCAGTGGAGTTCGGGCTGGTTGTCGCCGATTTATTGCGACAACCGAGTATCGCTCTCTTATCCCGCCGCCCGGACCTACATCAAGGAACAACTCGCTGAATTGGTCAGGAGCCGTTTCCCCGATGCCCAAGCCATTGCGGGGGTAGCTACGGCGGGTATCGCGCAGGGTGCCCTGATCGCCGACTTTCTGGAATTGCCCTACGCTTACGTTCGTCCCGAACCCAAAAAACACGGGATGGGAAACCAGATTGAGGGACGATTAGAAAAAGGCCAGAAGGTAGTGCTGGTCGAGGATCTGATTTCCACCGGGGGCAGCTCTCTCAAAGTTGCAGACGCTCTCTGGCAGGCCGATGTCGAGGTGGCGGGCATGGTTGCTATATTTACCTACGGCTTCGAGGTCGCCGCTCAAAATTTTGCCGATAAAAATGTAGAGCTGGCCGTATTGAGTGACTATAATCATCTGATCGAAGTTGCCCTGGCCGAAGGCCACATCCGACAGGAAGAGGTGGAAAAGCTGGCCGATTGGCGAAAATCGCCTGAATCCTGGGGGCGTTAACCTCAGCAACTTATCAGTACTTTCAAAGTACCCTTTGCCGAAGCCTAATTTTGTGGCTAACTTGGCTGTTTATTCCTCCATCCAAGCCGATAGCCGTGATCGATGTTTCGCATCCCTTTTTTGACACCAACCTAAGTTGGCTTTCTTACAATTACCGGTTGTTGCTAGAGGCTGAGGACGAGTCCGTTCCGGCTATTGAACGGTTGCGGCATCTGGCCAATTACTCCTATCAGATTGATGAGTTTTTCCGAAGCAGGATTCCGCTTTTGAACGCAATGCGGCAGGTCAGCAAGGATATCCTTGATAAACTCAATTTGTACCCGGACACACTGCTTGAACACATTCTGGAAACGGTTGAAAACCAGTTAACCAAGTTCGACGAAATCCTCTCCGGCGGAGTGATGCCAGCGTTACGTGCAGGGGGAGTGCATTTGTATTTCAAAGAGCCGTTCAAAGAAGAACATCAGGAATTTATCAGCAACTTTTTTGTCGAAAAGGTATTTCGGCATGTGCAGCCCGTATTTCTGGAAGGTCGGCGAAGTGCGAAAATTACTTTTTTTGAGCCAGATGCGCTGTATTTTGTGCTTCACTTGCAGCGGCGTGGGGAATCAGGCGATCCCTGGTTTGCTTACGTAAATATTCCGGTCGGAGAGGTAGGGCGATTTGTAAAACTACCCAAACTGGATGGTCAGAAATACGTGGCTTTTCTGGACGATATTGTCCTGACCAATATGAAAATGCTTTTTCCCGGCTATGAAGTACAGGATTGCTTTGCCTTGCGCGTCGAGCGGGAATCTGAGCTCGCCATTGATGATGAATTTCCGGCTGCGGTGGCGCAGCGTGTCAATCGGCAGCTAGAAAAAAAGAACTATGTTCCGCCCCATCAGTACTTCTGTGAAATGGGTATGCCGGCAATGATGAAGGCCTATCTGTCGGACCGGCTGGGCATCCAGGTTGCTGAGTTTTACGAAAGAGGAAGGTACTTGTATTATCAGGATTTTAAATCTTTTCCATCGACGGAAAAAAAACTGGAATACAGTTTACAAAAGGCTATTCCTCACACTGAATTGCGGGCGGGTGAGTCAATTTTCGACGTGCTCAACCGGAGTGATCAACTGCTGCACCTTCCTTACCATTCCATCGATCCGGTAGTACGTTTTTTCAATGAGGCTGCGGTAGATCCTTACGTGCGGGAGATTTACGTGTCGTTGTACAAGATTCATGCGCACTCATTCCTGGTGAATTCTCTTATCAGTGCGTCCCGGAACGGCAAACGGGTCGTTGCTTTTGCGGAATTGAACCCCAAATTCGACATTCATGAGAATATCCACTGGGCCCGAAAAATGAGGGATGCCGGCGTGAAGATCGTTTTCAGTTTACCTGGTCTGAAAGTTCACGCCAAAATCGCTCTCATCAAGCGGAAGGTCAAAAAAGGTTGGGATCGATATGCTTACTTAGGGACCGGAGGTTTTTATCGCATGACCTCCCGCGAATTCGTTGATCATGCTTTGCTTACCAGCCACCGCGAAATTACCAATGAACTTGAATTGCTCTTTGGGTACCTGGTCACACGGGATGAGCCCAGTAAATTTAAGTACTTGCCTTTCAACTATCTGATGGTGTCGCAATTCAACATGAATAAAAAGATTATCGAGTTGATCGACCGTGAGGTGAAAAATAGCCGATCAGGGCTGAAAGCAGCGGTGACCGTCAAAATCAATCAATTGCAGGATCAATCAATGATTGCCAAGCTTTACCAGGCTGGACAGGCAGGAGTGACTATTCAAATCATTGTCAGCGATTGCTGTTGTTTGATTCCGGAACTACCCACCATCAGTGACAACATCACCGTGACCCGAGTGGTGGATCGCTACGTTGAGAATTCCCGTATATTCTATTTTTATAATCGCGGTAAGGAGGATATTTTTCTTTCCTCCGGCGATTGGACGTTCCGCAACCTGCACCACCGTATCGATGTTGGGTTTCCGATTCTGGACGATTATCTGCGGTCTCAGCTATTACAAGTACTTCATAACTACTTGGCTGACAATCAAAAATCCGTTAAGCTGGATACGTATCAAAACAATCATCCTATCGCGTCGGGTAGTCATAAAGTACGGGCGCAGGAAGTCAACTACCGCCTTACGGAGCGCGTCGAACACCGGACGCCGAGGCTATTCAATTTGTGAAGGCAAATCTTTACCAAATCCTCATCACATCGTAAGCATGGCGGCACCAAAGACGCCTGCCGAATCACCTAGTTTGGGACGAAGAATCGGTGTAATGAAAGTAGGATTGAATACGTACTTTTCTGCCCGCTTGGGCCCTTCGGTATAGAGAAGGTCAATGTTTCCCACGCCGCCACCAATAACGATAGCATCGGGGTCCAGCACGTTTGTGAGGGTAGTCAGGCCTTGTCCAAACTTTTCCAGAAGCCTTTCGATTGTCGCCGTAGCGTGTGGATCGGTACCAGCCAGGTATCTTTCAAGAATAGCGGGTAGTTTCAGGGCCATTCCACTCTGATCTTGGTAAAAACGTTGCAGAGCCGGACCGGAAAGTACCTGTTCCACACAGCCACTTTTCCCGCAATAACAAGGATAGCCATCCTGCTCAAGGACGTTATGGCCCCACTCGCCCCCGACGCCTTGTAAGCCGTTCAAAACAAATGCCTTTCCGTCGTTCCCCCGAATGACAATGCCACCACCAACTCCGGTACCCATAATAATGCCAAATACCAGACGATAATTGGGCACCACGTCTTGCACAATCCCCATTTGGGCTTCGGCCAGGGCAAAACAGTTAGCGTCGTTGGCAATCATAACCGGAAAGCCGAGCGCTTTTTGCAGGTCCTCCGGCAAAGGCTGGCCGTTCAGACAAGTCGTATTGCAGTTTTTCATCGTCCCTGTGCCGGGATCTACAGTGCCGGGGGTACCGATGCCCAACTTCGCAGGTACTAGGCCCGTTTCGCTTTGCATGAGCTTGACTAATTCGACAATCCGGCTGACAATATGATGGTAGCCTTGCTGTGCTTGCGTATCGATGCGGTGCCGATAGATGACCGAGTCGGCTGAAGCTGCTGTAAGGATCACTCCTTCAATTTTGGTCCCGCCCAGGTCGATACCCCAATAGTTATTCATTCGTGTAGTTTGTTTTTTATTTCTGCCGCCGGGTTGTGATTGTTTAGGCTGGGTACGATTATATTGCCATTTTTCAAACTTAACCAATACTGCAATAATACTATGACGATCGAAAAAGGAAGCAAAGCCCCGGATTTTACTCTGTACAATTCGGAAAAGAAACAGGTCTCACTGGGTGATTTCAAAGGGAAAAATGTCGTAATCCACTTCTTTCC
Organism: uncultured Persicitalea sp.; assembly: GCA_964500445.1. GTDB lineage: Bacteria > Bacteroidota > Bacteroidia > Cytophagales > Spirosomataceae > Persicitalea. Next base: position 11,227 of record CAZCOG010000042.1, read on the forward strand.
GATGGCATTTACAGGCACGTGCACCGAGCAACTATGCACAATGCGCGATGATCTATCAAGTTACAAAGATTTGGGTGCAGAAGTGCTGGGCATTTCTGTGGACTCGCCATTCACCCTGGCTAAGTTCAAAGAAGAGCAAAAATACAACTTTGATTTGCTCTCTGATTTTAATAAAGAGGTATCTCCAGAGTATGGGGCATTTTACAAAGAATTTGCGCTAGGATTAAAGGGAGTGTCCAAAAGGGCTGCTTTTGTGGTGGACAAAGAAGGTACCATTCAATACGCCGAAGTTCTGGAAGACGCGGGTAAACTACCTGATTTTGACAAAGTGAAAGAAGTGTTGACCAATTTGTAGGCAGAAAACCACGAATTGACCTTTTTGGTCAAAAAGAGGAGTCAGGAGCATTTACCACCAGGTAAACGCTCCTGATTTTTTTTTCTAACAGTGTTTGGAAAACCTAATTTATACCTTATATTTGAAAGCAATCACTCTAATCCATTCATAAAATCAAAACATTAACTACACATGGGAATTGTAGAACGTCGTGAACGGCTTAAAAAGCAGGTTCGGAGCGACATCCTGAAAACCGCCAGAGATATTGCCCGAGAGGACGGCTGGCAGGGAGTCTCCATCCGTAAGATTGCCGATGTCATTGAATACAGCCCTCCAATTATATATGAATATTTTGATAGTAAAGATAAGTTACTTGAAACGATCCGAATTGACGGATTTGAAGAATTAAGAGGGGAGTTTGACCGAATTAAAGAAGTATATCGTGACCCCGAAAAACAACTTATAGAAGTGGCTCAGTCGATCTGGAATTTTTCCGTTGAACAGCCGGAAGTCTTTCAGGTTATGTTCAATCAGGACGGAGCTTTTGTTCAATCCAAGAAAGTATACCAGCAGGAATTGGATATTACTGGCAATCCAGTCTGGGAAATGATTGCGCGTCTGCGCCCAAAAGCAGGCGAAAAAGTAAGTATGACCTATTATGAGTGGTGGTGCCTAACCTACGGGTTCATCTCCATTACCATGACAACTCAGCCTAAACATGCTATTGCAAAAGTAGAGTCGATCTACATGGAAGGGGTGAGAAGGTTCATCCGCAGTATTATGTAAGCTCCTCATTACCTCAGCCCGCTTAGGCGGGCTGAGGCTTAATTTCTACTTCACTCTGGTTGTAAACCTGAGAATAAGCAGGTACGCTCTGGGTAATCCAGGCATTACCGCCCACCACTGTTCCGTGACCAATCACGGTTCTTCCGCCCAGAATGGTAGCATTCGCGTAAATCACTACCCGATCCTCGATTGTCGGGTGACGTTTCTGGCTGGCCATCGACTTCGCTACATGTGTGGCTCCCAGTGTTACACCCTGATAAATCATGACGTGATTTCCGATTTCGGTTGTCTCGCCAATAACGACGCCTGTGCCATGATCAATAAAAAATGAATGACCAATAATAGCTTTCGGGTGAATGTCGATACCCGTAACGCTGTGTGCGTATTCGGTCAGCATCCGCGGCAAAAGGGGAACATTACAGTTTTCAAGCAAATGAGCAATACGGTAGGTAGCAATAGCCATAAATCCCGGATAGACGGCAATCACCTCTTCGGTACCTACTGAGGCGGGATCGTTCTCGGTGATTTCCTGTGCGTCCAGTAGCAAAAGCTCAAATACCTCCGGCAGCTTAGCGAAGAATTCGTTCGTCATTTCGGCGGGGGATCTGTCTAGTTTTTGGCCCAGCGGACGTAAAAGGCAATCCAGTTGTTGCTTAATTTCCCCAAATACATCTGCCGTATTCCTTTCATTCTCAAACTCCCGGCAGTCTTGAGTGATTGGAAACATAAAGTCAAGCAGCCGATGCAGAAAGCGGCTTGCTTCCTGCCGGGAGGGAAGTCGGTACCTGTATTGGTCATTCTGTTCGGCGATTCGGTCAAAAAAATCTTGCTGCTGCTGGTGAGTCATGGTAATTGGATCAATTGAACTTTGGCAAAAAGGATTGCGTCCATTGGCAAACAAAGTATTTCAAAAAAACATTTTATCGCAAAAGCTTTCCAGTACAAAATTAATGGAACAATTCTTGTAATATTGATGCTAAACCCGTAGGCTTGATTTTGCGTAGATATAATATGGTTTAGCAAATCTAAACTTCCTAAATTCTTTATGTTACCCAAATATCTTCTTTATACAATATTTTGCTGCATCTTCCTGTCCGGTTGCTTTGCCAAGTACCGGACAACCCCACGTGAAGTTCGCAAGCATTATGCCAACATCAAAAAGCCCCGGTTGGAATGTGTCAAAAATGACACCCTTTGTATTCAAGTGGCCAGTACCGGAGCTGATACACTACCACTTTTGCTGCTTATACATGGTGCCCCCGGTGCATGGTGGGGGTACATGAATATGCTCGATGATACTGTCCTGCAAAAAAAATTCCATATCGTCTCAGTTGACCGGCTTGGTTACGGGAATTCCTGGCTGAAGCGACGAAAACCGATTGGTTCCATTGAAACGCAGGCGCAGTGCCTAATGAGCGTACTTGACTTAAATAAATCCAAAGAGCCCGCTATAATTCTTGGCCGTTCTTACGGAGCACCTATTGCGGCTACTATGGCTGCGATGGCTCCCGAAAAAGTGAAACAACTTATCATGGTTTCTCCGGTTATTGACCCGGACAATGAGAAATTTTACTGGTTTTCCAAGTACGGCAGGAATCGACTGATTCAGCTATTTCTGCCCAAAGAATTTAATACTGCCACAGCAGAAAAATACGTGCATTCCGATGAGTTAAGAAAAATGCTGCCCGTTTGGAAAAAACTAACCATGCCCGTGGTAGTGATTCAAGGCGGGAATGATTGGATCGGTGATCCGGCCAATATCGAATTTGCCAAGCGTGAAATCCCTAGTCTCAGATCTCAGTACATTACCATACCCAAAGCGGGCCATATGCTTACTTTCTCGCATTTGAATATGATTAAGCAATTGATAATCAATACGAATAATCATACTGGTAAAGCCATGACGGTGGATCTGGCGGCAGGACGATAAAAAGAGTCGCATAGAAGCCGAGCAAGTATAAAACGGGCAGGAGTTCAACGAGAATTCCTGCCCGTTTTTCATTCAAAATAAGTCAACCCTTACTTCATTTGCGCCTCGACTACGGCAATCGCTACCATGTTGACGATTTCCCGAACCGAACTACCCAATTGAAGGACGTGAACCGGCTTTTTCAAACCCAACAGAATCGGGCCGATTGTTTCCAGCTGTGCCGCCTCTTTGAGCAGGTTGTAGGCAATGTTACTGGCCGACAGGTTCGGAAAAATGAGCGTATTGGCTCCACCATCAATGAGTTCGCTAAACGGATGGTTCTGCTTCAACAGCTCGGTGTCAAAAGCCAAGTGGGCCTGTACCTCCCCATCGACTACCATATCAGGATGCTTTTTTCTTAAAATCGCCACTGCATCACTCATTTTTTCGGCGTCTTTACCTTGGGCGCTACCGAAGTTCGAGTAGGTAACTAGGGCGATACGGGCTTTGATATTAAAGCGTTCAATCGCCTTGGCAGTCAGTTCGGTAATTTCCACCAATTCATCAACCGTGGGGTTAAGGTTCACGGTGGTGTCGGAGAAAAACAGCGGGCCACGCGGCGTGAGGAGGATATACATTCCCGCTACGCGATTCACTCCTTCTTCTTTACCAATGACCTGTAGCGCCGGACGGATTGTGTCAGGATAGTTGCGGGTCAAGCCAGAGATAAAAGCATCAGCTTCACCATTTTCCACCATCATCGCTCCGAAATAATTGCGGTAGTACATAGTGCGCCGCGATTCGGAGGGAGTCATGCCCTTACGCTGCCGCTTTTTATAGTACATTTGAGCATAGCGGTCGATAAACTCCTCGCTTTCCGGCGAGCGTGGGTCAATTATTTTTATTTCACCCAAATCGAGATCATGTTCTTCAATCAGGGCGTGAATCGCTTCCAGATTCCCGAGCAGAATTGGCGAAGCAATACCTTCGTCCCGCACCTGTTGTGCTGCTTTGAGTACTTGCACGTTTTCAGCATCCGCAAATACGACCCGCTTCGGACTGGTCTTGGCTTTATTAAGAATCACGCGCGACAATCGCTCGTAACGGCCCAATCGCGTCGCGAGTTGTTGTTCGTAAGCTTCCCAGTCAGTAATCGGTTGTCTGGCAGCACCCGTTTCCATGGCAGCCTTTGCTACCGCCGGTGCTACGGTTGTCAGCAGACGAGGATCGACAGGTTTTGGAATAATATAATTGCGGCCAAATGAGAGTGTTTCCTGATTGTAGGCCATATTTACGATGTCTGGGACCGATTTCTTAGCCAGGCTGGCCAGGGCACGAACAGCAGCCAATTTCATGGCCTCGTTAATTTCGGTAGATCGTACGTCCAAAGCGCCCCGAAAGATGTAGGGGAAGCCCAGCACATTGTTGACCTGGTTAGGGTAATCGGAGCGGCCCGTAGCCATGATAATATCCTGTCGAGCCTCGGTAGCAGCGGGATAAGAAATCTCGGGGTCAGGATTGGCCATCGCGAATACGATTGGGTCTTTAGCCATCGACTTAACCATATCTTGCGAAACAATATTAGCCACTGAAAGACCCAGAAAAACATCGGCATTTTCCATGGCGCTAGCCATTGAGTCATAGACTTTCTCAGTCGCAAAGATTTCCTTCATCTCGTCCAGGTCGTCCCGCAGGGTATTGATATGGCCGTTACGATCGAACATGGCGATATTGGCCGGTGTCGCGCCCAGCGACAAGTACAACTTGGTGCAGGATATGGCAGAAGCGCCTGCTCCCGAAACGACAATACGGACTTCTTCGATTTTCTTATTTACGATTTCAAGGGCGTTGAGCAGCGCTGCTCCGCTAATAATGGCCGTGCCGTGCTGATCGTCATGCATGACCGGGATTTGCAGGTCACGCTTAAGACGCGTCTCGATCTCAAAGCACTCAGGAGATTTGATGTCTTCGAGGTTAATACCACCAAAAGTTGGTTCAAGAATCTGCACTGTTCTGACAAACTCATCGACATCCTTGGTATTCAGTTCAATATCGAATACATCGATATCGGCATATATCTTAAATAAAAGCCCCTTGCCCTCCATGACTGGCTTGGAAGCTTCCGGCCCGATATCACCCAGCCCTAGTACAGCCGTGCCATTACTTATGACTGCGACCAAATTTCCTTTGGCAGTGTATTTGAAAACGTCCTCGGGATTTGATGCGATTTCCAGACAGGGATCGGCAACGCCGGGGGAATAGGCAAGTGAGAGATCGCGTTGGGTGTTGTACTCTTTGGTGGGGATGACCTGAATTTTACCGGGCCGTCCTTTGGCGTGATAGTCGAGAGCGTCTTCTTTTCTGATCTTTTGGTTCATAGGGATGAAGAATGATGTTTCACCACTAAGGTACGAACAAACCAGAAAGTAAGCGGATTAAGTAGGAGTTTGGAGAGAAAAGACGTAGGCAGAAGGGCAGAAGAAATCAAAGGTCTTTCAGGAATCTTCTGGTCAATGATTGGGGGCGGTCGGAATAAGAGGGACTTGTCTGCATCCCCTTTCGCCTTTTTACAAAATTTGCGCGCTTTTTCAACAGATAAGCGGCAGTCATGTACAGGAAGAACATAGCAATATAAATGCAAATAGATAGAGTATTGGATACATCGCCATGAAAACCGAAGAATAGCAGCGTATTGATTAAAGTGACAGCCCAGAGGATCAGAGAAACGCTGAGGTGTGAAAGTCCATTATCGAGTAAGATATGGTGCATATGATTGCGGTCGGCGGTGAAGGGAGAATTGCCATTGAGCAACCGCACCAAAAATACACGCAATGTGTCAAAAATCGGCACAATCAGCACAACCATCACTATTATTGGAGCATTGAAAAAAGCATTGGGATCGTTGCGGTAACTTACGTTGAGCCTCAGAAACTCAATAGTGAAAAATGAGAGTAAAAACCCGATAATAAGTGAGCCCGTGTCGCCCATGAAAATTTTGCTGGTCTTGGAAAAATTAAAACGCAGAAAACCAAGGAGCGCCCCGGAAAGTGCAAAGGCTAAGCTGGCAAAGCTAAAATGACCGTTGAGCATAAACCATATACCGAACCAAAGTCCGGCGATCAGACTGATTCCACCTGCTAGGCCATCTACCCCATCAATCAGGTTTATAGCGTTTATCAGTGAAATAAAAATGAATATGGTGAGTGGGATACTAATGAGGTCCGGGATATAGTACCATCCGAAAATTCCGTAGAGATAATCTACTTTGAAGCCACCCATAAATACCAAAGTAAGCGTGGCAAGTACCTGCACCAGTAGTTTTTTTGTAGAATCCAGGGCCAGAATATCGTCCTTCAAGCCTAAGAAAAAGAGCATCGTCAAACCTACCATTGAAAGATTAGTGAGATTAGAGTCGGCAATTTCTTCTGAGTGAGGCCATAAGAAATAGGCTAGGAGCGTAGAGGCAAAGATGGCGACCCCGCCCAGAGTAGGTGTATTTGTGTCGTGCGAACTCCTGAAACCGGGTTTAGCCATCAGGTTCAGCAAGTTGGACATATTGATAACGATGGGGATCGAAACAATGGAAAGAAAGCAGGAAATCAGAAAGGAAAGGATGCACTGGTAAACCTGTCGGTCAGCCAACTGATCGAAATACGCACCTAACAGGACATCGTTGAGTATCGTGTGTTCCATGGCTAGATCTGAGTTTTCTTCTTTAAGAAACTGTAAAATCTTAAAGATCAGAAATTCGTGTGTGGTAAAGTTGGTAATAATTAAAGAAAATCCACAAACTAAATCAGCCAAATGATTCAGAAACTTAGTAAATGGTTGTAAGGTGTGGATAATAAAGCCAAAACTAGCGAATAAATTGTAAAATTTTGCGAAAAGGCTTCAATAGAGTTGTCACCGGATAGCGATTAATTTCATTCAGTTCCCAGGCGCGACGGTCGTTCCGATTGGCGGAAAGTCGGTTTTTGAGAGATAAATTGCTTACTCCACCGGCCCGCATCCTGACCAGTACTTTTTGTACATAAGCTAGTTTGGCACCATACTTGTGGATCATCCGAAGCATTAATTCATAATCGGCGGCAGTACCCAAATCCAGTCGGAAAACGCCAAATTTCTGATACCAGCTACGGCGAATAAAAAAAGAGGGATGTGGCGGCATCCACCCCCACAGGAAAAGTCCGTTTCGGTAGTTTCCCGCCCGCCAGTTGCGGGTGATGCGGCCGGTATGGCTGTCAAAGTACTGCAGGTCACCGTATACGGCATCAACCCCTGAATTTAGGAAAGTAGCAGCTACCAGTGACAGAACATCAGGACTGGCAAACACATCATCCGCATTCAGCAGGCCTACTATTTCTCCGGTTGCTAACTGAAGTCCCTTATTCATGGCGTCATAAATCCCCCGGTCAGGTTCAGAGATGAATTTGGTGATGCGGCCACTGTAAGACTTGATTATTTCCAAGGTAGTATCCGTGGATTTTCCATCTACAATGATATACTCTACTTCCCCAAAATCCTGTGCCAATACGGATTCAATCGTTTCCCGGATTGTTTTCTCGCCGTTGAATACGACGGTGATTATGCTAATTTTCATCGCTCATTTCCCGGTTTCTGATGAATTGAGCCGGATTGCCGCCATATATTCCGTAGGCGTCCAGATTCTTGGTAGCTACCGAACCCACCGCCAGCACGGCATGTGATGAACAAACTACCCCGGGGCAAACTACCGATTTTGCGCCAATCCAAACGCCTGCTTCCAGCACAATGGGAGCTAAACGCAATTCGAAACCCGGACTCTTGTAGTTGTGGTTACCGGTAAGCAGCATCACGCCCTGCGACAAGCAGCTATTGGCGCCGATAGTCACATTAGTAAGGTTGTCTATCCAGACTTTCTCGCCGATCCAAGCATTTTCCTCAATAGTCAAAAACCAAGGGTACTTGATATTAACCTTTGGCTTAATCATCACATTTACAGCAATTTTTGCGCCAAACATTTTCAAAATAGTAGTTTTCACAACAACTGGAAACGGGAAGTAAGTATTGATAAATACTCTTCCGGCCAGATGCCAGCAAAAGCGCCTGAGCCAGCTCCCGGGCCGGTACCAGCTGTTGTCATATTTTGACAGATCGGTTTGGGGCCGCGAGGTCTTTTCCATATTCCACCAAAAAATGTTTGATAATGTCGGCCTTATTACGTCCTGCTACCCTATATACTTCATAAACCTTGGCATCTACAAGAAATCGGTACCAAAAGCCCTGCAAAACGTGCCAGATCAAGCCTTTGGTACCATCAAGAAAACCGAGCTTGAAAATGTAGCGATAAGTGAAGTAGAGAAAGGGCCGGGTAAAAAGCGGTAATCCGGCGTATTTTATTTTCAAATAGCGGGTTCGTTGTTCCTGTGTACCGAAAAAGGCGGGGGTGACGGTTGCCTTTTCCTCAAAATTGTACTTAATGTTTAACAAGTCGATCACCTCCCGAATGGCGTAATTGTTGTGTTTCTGCGTCCACCAGGTAAGGTTGTTGAGGTTGTGATCTACCAAGTCGTGATCCAGATTTTGGGTGATGCCTCCTTCGACCTTAATATGTTCATCCATCCAGAGTTCCTCACAGCGCCCCTGCTCACGCCGCCACAGGCGCAACAGCCAGATGGGATAGTACCCGCCATTTTTTATCCATTTGTCCATAAAAAGTACCCGCCGCTTTACGTAAAGCCCTGCCGTACCGGAGCCGACCGTCGGTAGTTTTTCGTTGATTTCAGCGGCCAACTCAGGCGTAAGGTACTCATCGGCATCCATCCGCATAAGCCAGGTAGTAGGGAATGGATTATTTTCAATCCCAAAATTGAACTGAAAGGCGTAGGAAACCCATGAGTTCTGTTGCACTATTGCTCCCATACTCTCCGCAATGGCCACAGTGTCGTCCGTTGAGAAAGAATCGACGATGAAAAACTTATCCGTGACGGGCCGCAGGCTTTCAAGGCATCGGCGGATATGCCGCGATTCGTTGTGCGTAAGAATGATTACCGACAGATCGGCCATGAGGTGTTTCCTGTTGAATATAGCAAAGGTAAGAAAAGCCCGGCCTAAGTACGCAGAACGGTAGTGTAGGCTTCGAGCATCTTTTGGGCAACTTTGGTAATGTCAAAATTCTCAGCTACCATTTCACTGCCCCTCTGTGCAAATTCTACCCGGGTGGACTCTTTCTCCAGCATAGTGGATAGCCCTTTTTCTACCCCTTCGACGGTCAGTGGACTGAGGTAGGCAGCATTATACCTACGGATATATTCTCCAAAACCCACCCGATCAGAGACCAAAGCGGGTACTCCTGCTGCTAAGGCTTCCAGGACGGCAATCGAGAATCCTTCGGAGTAGGAAGGCAGCACAAACAAGTCGGCATCGGCTAATGCGGCCAACTTAATGGTGTCAGTGAGCATGCCCACGTATCGGATGCGGTCCGCAAGCTGATGATCGGCGATAAATTTTTTGGTTTCTGCAAGATAGCCATCTTCCGGTCCGGCAAGAATCAGGATAGCGTCGTTGTTAGCTCTCAGGTAGTTAGCAAAGGCGGGCAACAGCAAATCGAGCCCTTTTTTGATATTCATTCGCCCCATGAAAAGCACAAGTTTCTTATCATTGGGGATAGTAAACTGTTGCCGAAAACTACCCCGTGCGGGCAAAGAATTATATTCTTCCATTCTGATGCCGTTTGGAATGGTCACCAGATTTTCTGGACGATAACCCAGGTACTCGATCACGTTTTCCTCCTCGTCGGCATTGTTGATCTGAATAAGGTCGGCCTTGGCCAGGATTTTCTTTTGGTACAGAAAACTAACCAAGTCTTTTTTCCACCTGTGATGGTTGACCGCCCATTTGTCCAGCAACCCGTGAATGGTGATGACTTTGGGTACTTGGTTTTTGATGAGAAAAGGGGCCAAACTACCAAAATGCCAGATACCATGAATGTGGATGAGATCATATTCGTGGATATGATTTTTCAGGTACTTATACAGCTCTATTGAAAATTCCCGGTAGAAGCGACTGACGGGCATGCTCCGACGACAGGGAATGACCCTGGCTCCCGTCGGTACATCGTAAATATCATCGCCCGGCGTCATCGGGCTCAGTATATCAACCTCGTGCCCCATTTTTAAGGCTTCGGTTGTATGGTCGTAAATAATCCGTGCCGGGCCACCAATTTCCCAGGTGTATGCACAGATATTCAGGATTCGCATGTTGTATGGGTTAGAGGAGAAGTTTGTGAAAGGAGGAGGCCATTTTCTGCGCCACGGAAGCCGGGGAAAAAGCGGCAATCAATTTTCGCGATTCACTGCCATGTCGGGCCAGGTCCTCAGGATGATTTATATAGTGCTGCATAGCATCTGCCAGCTCATTTTGATCAGCGGGGTCGAAAACAAAACCATTTTCTCCGTTGTGTACCAAATCATCAACGCAGCCGCAGTTCTGGGAGGCAATAACCGGCATGCCGCATACCATGGCTTCATTGACTACCAGTCCCCAGGGCTCGGACAGGCTGGGTAGTATCAGGACGTCCGCCAGAGCCAGTTGCTCAGGTACTTTATGCCAGGACATGCCGCCCGCAAAGCGAACGCCGGATAGGCCGTTATCGGCTGCTTCTTCCATCAGGGAATGTTTTAAAGGACCGTCGCCTACAAAGACCAAACCCCAATCGGATGCAATGGGAAGCTTTTGACATTGCCGGTAAGCCGCAAGAAGCGTAGAAAGATTCTTTTCTTTTGCCAGCCTTCCTACATAAATAAAATTTCTTGCCCGTTTTCGGGGCATGACCGCAGACTGTTTCGCAGCGGTAAAGGCTTTGGAAATTAAGACATTATCTACTACGGCGGCTTTTTTGACCGGAATCATCTCTTCGGCGATCCCCAGTGATTTCAGGTAGTTGACCGACGTTTTGCCAAAGCAGAAAAAAGCATCTGATTGCCGAAGAAAACGGGTTTTCAGCGATTCCTTTACGTTTTTTCTGGGGCGGTCGAGGGCAGAAGACTCCGAAGAGATTACCAATTTTACACCCAGCATTTTGGCGTAGAGCGCCAGGACAATCTGCGCCGGATCAAACCAACCATTAATGTTGAGGACATCCGGTTTGAACTTGCGAAAGATATTAAATAAGGCTCTTAGCCTTTCCGAAAAAGTGACGGAGTCCAGGCTACGCCGGAAAAGTACTACCTGGGGATAATCGTAGGTTACTTTCTCGTCGTCAGTCATCACGGCCCGACTACTTTCATAAAGGGCGATATGCGCGACCAGCAATTCACTTTCGGGGTAGTTTTTCTTGAACACCCGATTGATCTCCTGAAATAACACGGATTTGTAGTGTGCCCAGGCCTGGTTATGAATAATAAGTACTCGCATCAATCCTTATTTTTCAGATATTCCAGAAAAATAGGATATAGCTGATCGGCCAGAAAACGCTGCCCTTCGTCGTTGTAGTGGACGACATCATTTTCGCGAAAGAATTCCGGCTTTATGCCCAGATCCAATTCACGAATGAGCTTCACGCTGTCAGCTTTGGCATATTGCAGAATGGCTTCGCCCTCTTCATCGTAACGGCCGTATTCCACCTCCGAAATTTCGGGATGCAGCAGGATGAAAAAAGGAATATTTGCTGCCCTGGCCATCTGCTTCAGTTGCGCAAAACCCGGATTCAATCCTATGCCTGGCTTTTGAATGGTGACCGGGCCTGCCGGGGGGGCGGTTGGGGGAACAGCCTGGGGGGCTGCGGCGGGATTATTATGGATAAGATCCTTTACATAGCGGGGATAGATATAGCGATCCCATAGCTCTTCTAACGCAAAATTGTATTGCTTGTCAGGGTAGTTGATGTCGTTGCCTACGACATCCTGAAAGTCCATATGGTCATGATAATCGTGACTACTGGCTACCAGACAAAGGAGGTCGGCGTGGAATAAACCGTGCTTTTTCAAATAAGCCGCTACGTTGTCAGGGCCCCATGAACCCGCCGCGACGTTAAGTACCCTGACTCGTCTACCGATTGCTTTACTGAGGCGTTTCTCCAAAATTGTGGATGCCAGGCTGTCGTTGTCCGTCAGACTACCGCCTAGTACCACCGAATCGCCGGTAAGCAGAATGACGGTCGTATCGGTGGGCAGAATCTTTTCGCTGCGAAGCGAGTACTCGTTGGTCTTGATGTGGTTGCCAAAACGCCAAACATCCTGATTCGGGGCGTAGATGTATTCGTAATCAGGGTCGGAAACGTAAAGCGGAGTGCTGAGAAAGCCGTATTTATAGCGTAATACAAGTTCAGCAGCAATCAGCACTATAATTGAAAATGAAAGTATCCACAGAAAGACTCTGAGCATAAATTTATAATAGATACCTGAATTACTTGAGGTTATTGGCTGTATTGAAGTGTTCGCTGCGGCTGGGTATCCAGATATTTGATGCCTAAGAAACGAATGAACAAAACGAACGGAAACCAGTAGTACAGGTCGTAGGGGCGTCCATTAGTAAAGACCATTACGAAGATATATACGTAAAAATAGGCGAGAAACAGCGTGAGATTATTCGCCGGTTTTCGGGCCTCTTTGAGCATGTTGATAAACAAATACAGATTTAGCCCTCCAAAAAAAATGAAGCCGAATATACCGTGGTTTACCAGAGATTCCATAACCGGAACGTCCATATAGCTGCTCTTGTACCCTCCGCCAATCAGCAACAGCGAAGGGGCAGCCAAAGCCTCATTAAAATACGTGAAGCTCGTAACCCTACCCATTGCTGAATGGTCGATGGTGGCCGTGTCAGTGAGTTTAACCCCAAATGCCGTATAAGCAATATTGATCATCTTATCGTAGAAGGTATACCAATATCCATAAAGCAGCCCTTCGAGTTCACTAAACTGGGTAAGAAAAATCCTTAGCCCGGCATATAGAAATATAAGTACTATCAGAGATTTTACTGAGAATATACCTTTCATGATTTTGGACACATTCTCAGCTTTGGCATTGAAAAAGAAGAACATACCTCCCATAAGTACCAGGGCAATCAGGGCAGAGCGAGACTGCGAGAGAACAATCAGGGCTACACTAAAAATAGCAGAAGCGAACAAGAAAATCCTGATCAAAGGGTTCTTATATCTTCCCACCAGCACCATCCCGGAAATGAGACAAACCAACCCGTTACGGGCCGTTACGTGAGGATTACCACCTTCCTGAGCATTCTCGTTGCCAAAAGTCACGGCCGCCCGCATACCCAGGTGCCAGTTGGGATCAGTCAATAGAGAGTATACCAGGGTGAGATTACAAAAGAAGGTCAGTAAGAAAATGATCGGTAAAAGCGTGTCTTTTACCTCATTGGGGACATGGATGATGAGGAAAAGAAAAGCAAATATTAAAACGTAGTTCCCCATTTCTACAAACCAGTCCACCCCTGAGTTATTGAAAAGCAAAAAGTGATACAGAGCTACCAGCAAAAAAAGTACACCGTATTTGAGCAGCGAGAAGTTTACTTTATAAAGTCTGACGAAAAGGTGCGTCGGGAACATCAACAGCAAGGAGAACCCAAAGAAAAAAGCCGTGAACACGTTGCTGGCGGGACCAATACGCAGTGTATCACGAATAAAGAACACCAACGGCCAGCCGTTGACCACCAGGGCAATACCTGCCGAATAACGCAGGTAATTGAACATTCTCCAAAGTGAAGTCGCACTCATTTTTCCTCAGGCGGGTTTCTTCAATTTTAAAAAAAGGCGGCTAAAAGCAAACTTGACAAGCCGGCTTCCCTAAAAACGGCAGCAAAGGTAAGGTATTTTGCCGGCGATTCAATTGTAGGTCCAATCGAAGGATTCAATACGCGCTACCACTTTATTCAGAAACCTTACTGCTTTCTTTCGGAAAGCACGATTTGAACTAATGGGCGTGATCTGGCCATAGGTTGGTTCTCCTACCTCAGCTTGAACGTTGTACGTCTGCAACAACGCTCGGTAGAATTTTCGCAAGTCATTCCATAAAGGCTGTTTCTTCGCCAGATCCGTATGATCGGACCAGACTGGGTGATGGCTTTCCAGTCCCGCAAAATCCAGAGAAATTAAGGGAGAATCATCGACGAAGTACTTACCATCAGTACGGGTCAACCTGGAACCCGGAATAGCGTGGAGGCCGTATTGCCAACCCGGATTTCGCACGGTTTCTACCCGCTCGTGGTAAATAGGCAGGTAGTTCAGCCAAAGTTGATCCAGGCACATTCCTTCGCACAAATTGAAAAAGCCACGGTCGTTCATCCGGTCACACCACCAGTCCAGCAGTGCCCTTTCCTGGCCATCCGGGTGCATTATCCAGCTTCCGGCCTTGTACATGCCTGTATTCAGGATGCGTTTGTCATCCAGCAAAGCGGCCGGGTAGTTTTCTGTGGCAGCAACTGGCCGTAACCGTTGCGGACTGAGCTGCAGGAAGGCGGAGTTCTCCACAACCTGGTCGATCGAATCGAATAACAGGGTAGTTGGAGAGAGAAAAAGCAGCTCTTCACAATTGGGGAAAGCAGCGAGTATATGCCGGGCAAAAAATGGTTTGCAGGCGGCTACCAGTTCAAAATCGTGATAACGGCTCTCCATGTCAGCCCAGTCTGCTATTTCGAGCGATTCTGCCGGAATCAGCGTAATCCAATCCGGTAGATCCGGTAGTTTCATCCGATCTACCCAACCCCAAAAAAAATGCCGATCAGGATTGTACTTTTTTAGTGAATGGGCCAGCGCGAGCGCGTGGCGGAGATGGTAGCGGTTACAGACCGTAAAGGCAATTTTCATAAATCATTGGGTGCAGGAACAGGCTTTGTGAGCCCGGAGATAGCGAAGGCGCTTTCTGAAGATCCGGCGGATGCAGCGACAAAGTTAGCGGATTGAGCAAAACGTTTTCGGCTCAGCGCGGTAGGTGTGTTTATTTCGGGCCACCAGCGGTTGGTGTGGAATTCCCAAAAAATAGCGTCGTTTTCCAGATCGGTAGCCGAGGCAAGATAACGATGTATACTTCGCTGTTTGCGTTTGGTCAGCTTCTGGAAGGCTTCTACATTTCGCAATGAAATGCCGCAGGACTTCCTGAATTTATCCAGGCCGGCATAGTGTTTCTTTAAAAAATCTTGCCTTGAGAAACGTTTGCGTATGCTTACAAGTACCGAACTATTGGCGAGAAAATCGGGAAATAGTTGTATGAAATCATAACCCTGCCGACACCAGTAAGCGAGCTCATTTTTGGTGATGACCGTATTCATTTCACAGATCAGGAGGTAGCGGCTCCACCCAAAATTCTGATATAACTCCGGCGTCAGCAGGAGTTTGGTGTAGCCGGTTCTGGTAGAAAAATAACGATCATCGAAGGAAACAAAATCTGCCGTTGGACAAAATTCTGTCAACTCTTCAATTTGGGTCAACTTTTCACTTTTAATAAAAGTAATCGGAAAGTCACCCAGGTGTTCCTGAACTGTAGACAGCGAGTTCATAGCTACCGCCGTGAGCGGTAGGCTAAAAACCGGGATGATTATAGTAACAGGCTCCTTCATCAGTAGGTATCGAGGACCTCCGCTAACCTCCTTAGTGGAGCAGTGAGCGCTTTTCTGACGCGCACATATTTATAAATTTTTTCCGGCTTGATGTACCGGCAGGGAAACTGGCGATAATACTCATTACCGTTTTGCACGAGCTGTTCATGATAAAAGGCAAAAAGCTCCACCAAATCAGGCCGTTCATCGAACGTGAAGCGATCCTGGTACTTGGAGATCAACTCAGGCTTACGTGGGTCGTAGCCGCTATAATGAAAAAAGATAAGTGGCTCATTTTCGTTGATGATGAACTCATTATCTCTTTTAGTAAAGTACCTCTCATGCAGATTCCAATAAGCAACATTGTGGCCCCGATGCTTTTCGATGCAGGTGTTTTCCACAAAAAGCGGAAGGAAATTCATCCAATGCTGATCGACAAAAAGCCCATCGCAAAGCGCGATTAAGCATTCGAAGCGCAGTTTTTCTTCCCACCACTTTACATAGCTAATAATAACTTCACTCCGGCGAAAGGCGCAGAAACCCAGATTATAAACGCCAGTATTCAGGTGATGTAGTTCATTCGGAGTTTTCCGATCCTCAATGGGTGTACAAAGGTGAGGGGTAAGTACTGCCTCATGCCGGTCCAGATGGCTAAGCAGCCGTGTAAGCGGCTGATATACAATAATATCAGGATCGAAATAAATGACTTTGTCTGCTTCGGGGTACTTTTCGAAAAAATAGCTAAAGTAGAAGGGCTTGACTGCCGTATTGAGTTCGGTAATATTGTAGCGGTCGCACATTTCGGCAAAACCCGAAATACCGATCGTGTGTACTTCTATCAGGGGATAGGCAGGTTCATAGCCAGGCTCAAAGTTGACACCATCCAGCCGATCCACTAATCCGATAAAAAATCGGACATCAGGATTGGTACGGTGCAGTGAATCGCCCAGGGTGCGGGCTTGTGCCAGGTAGTTGACAGAGCAAATGGTGAAGGCAATCGTCATGCGGCTGGGCTGATTTCGGTGGTTTTTGCCGTTGGACCGGATGCAACATCCTCTTTCATGGAATCTTTGATCACATTAATTACCTTTTGCACACTCGACGACGTATCGTGGCGATCAAGTACTTTGTCGTGAGCCCTTTTTCCTTTTTCAAGGCGCAGCTTTTGATTTTCAATCAGTGAAATGATCGCATCCGCCGCGGCGTGGACGTCGAGGTACTTTACTACTGCCCCGGCGTCGCCCTCTACAAGTTCGGGGGCCCCCCCTGCCTGATCGAAACACACAATGGGTTTTTGAAGCAGGGCGGCTTCCAGCACTACGAGGGGATAGGGGTCCTCGCGCGAGCTGAGCAGAAAAAGGTCGAAGCGGGTCATGATATCCAGTGCCCGGGGCGTCGGCGGAATGAGCCGGATCCTATCCGAGAGGCCAAACCGCTCGATGTCGAATTTTATTAACTCAAAAAAAGGTTGCGAATCACCTGCCCCGACCCACACAAAATAAACGGGCTTTCCGGGCAGTCGTTCCATAACTTCCCGGGCAATCAGGTTGAAAATGTCATTCCCCTTACGCCACTCTGCGTTACCACAGCCGCCAACTACGATGGCATTCGCAGGTAGATTGAGTTCGTTTTGCAGGAGTTTCGGATCAACCGAAGCGATGCGCTGCTGAATGTCGGCCGTGTTGATAAGTGTAAAGGTACTAACCTTGCCGGAGGGGAAATGGTATTCTTTTACGTAGAAATCGGCTACCGCTCTCGAGACAGCGATAAGGTGACGGCACCGGATCAATAGAAATTTCAGCGATTCGGGCTCGGAGTAAGTGGCCACCGACATTTGCAGTTCATGGGCGAACAGCACGGCGGGTAGTTCATGCAGGTACCCTAAATGCTTGTGGTAAAATTCAGCATTGGCCACTGAGTTGACGAAAACCAAGCCGAAGTTTTGCGCCAATAATTCTGTCCTGACCCGGGAGAAATCAGGATTTTCCCGAACAGATCCACGCCTGCTTTTGGTTACCAAGCCAATAAGCCGCTGAAAAAATGAGTACTGTGGAATTGGCTTGACAAGCGTAACTGACGTAACCTGCTCAAAATCGGAAACCAACTCCCCGCCTTCACATAGCAAAAGGTGCGTCGGAATGCCCTTCTTCTTTAATAGACTCACAAGCTGCAGCAACAGCAACTGGCTGCCCGCTCGATTAGCGTCGTGGGAGATGAAGAGTACTTTTTGCAAACTCACTAAGGATTGGTTGGGCAAACGACAAAGTTAAGCAGCTTTAATAAGCTTCAAAACTTTTCTTGCCCGGCACCTTCTTGGCGGGATTGCCTACGTAGATACTCCATTCGTCGGTGTTCTTCGTAATGGCGGCCGCCATCCCCACCAGTGTTCCCTGCGCAATATGCGAATAGTCACGGATGGTACTATTTACCCCAAAAAAGGAGTACGATTCAATAGTGCAATGGCCCGACATGACCACATGGGAAGTAAAAAAAACATGATCGTGAATGGTACCGTGGTGACCAATGTGATTGCCGCTCCAAAGGACTACATTGTTGCCTATGGTCGTGAATGGCTGGATCGTGTTGTCTTCCAGGATAAAGCAATTTTCGCCTACTACGCTTCGATCGAGGATCGTAGCGTGCGAACTGATGTAGGAAATAAAGTCGTAGCCTTTGGCTTTGGCTTCCATATAAATCTTCTCACGGTTCCGGTTCATGTTCCGGGCCGTCAGTGGAGCAAAAAAGGCGTATTCCTGCGGCGGAAAGAGCGTTTCTACGTCTTCGAATGCTACGAGCGGCAGGCCTCGGAAGGATTCGTCTTTCAGATACTCACGGTTGACGGTGAACGCTACGACCTCATGTTCGGAGTCGTTGTCCAAATAATAATGGGCGAGTTCCGCCGTATCGAGAATGCCAAAAATGATAACCTTTGCCATGAGGAGGGGAATGAGTTTATTGGTATGACGGCGGAGCGGCTACTTCAATTGAAAAGTACTTTCAACTCGCTCCGTGCTAGACCAGGTCATATTCACTTAGTAATTCCTGTATTTCTGCCTGGCTGTTAAACATCATAACATCCAGGATAGACAGCAAAGGTACGAAGTCGTTTTTGAATTGGGGGTAAGGCCGGGGCGTGGTGTGGATGAAATTCAGAGTAATTCCCTCCTTACTGAAAAGCTCCTTGTCATACAAAGCCTGCCCTCTGATGGGATTGATATATTGTTCAGCCCCTTCTTTCTTACAAATAGATAGAATTCTGTGCTGGCTCTTCAATTCGTTGTTGTCGTATTGCCGCGAAGTTTTTACAATTTCAGTATTGATATTCATGAATTGCGCCGTTTTGACAAGACTTTGCAAACAGAAATCGGCGATACTCTCAGACGTATCGTTGATAATATCTTCGATTAGAGGAAAGACAGTAGCGTATTGGGGTGCCTTGCGGTAAGCCTGATCAATGGTTTTGAGAATTTTTTTGCGCCAAACCTGATCAGGCGATACCTGTACCTCATAAATCAGTTTGTTCTGACTGGCATCAAGCAAGGGTACCGTGAAGAGGTGAGCTTTGCCACCCACCAGGATGTTATTTCGGTTTATCCAACCTCGGTTAATAAAGTTTACGTCGTCATAAATGACAAATTTATCTACCAAATTCAGCAGCTTATAATAGCTGAGATAAGGTAGAAAATAGGGTTGCATTATTGCAAGTTTCAAGTGTGCGTCAAATTTTCTAGTGAGTGATTTTAGTGGATAGTTGAGTTATTGTGCCCACCGCAGGGAGGGCACCGTGCGTTGTGTTGTATAATAAGCTATGCCTGAATCAGGCGAATAAAGCGCAAAATTAATAAATGTAACTGTAACTATTTTAATTTCCGCAAATAATAATCTTCTCCTTTAACAATAAGATCGGTCATTGTCGTATCGGTGCCCAAACGTACGTCACCTGGCTTGGGAAGGATGACACTTTTGTCAAAAAACAAATAATCGGCCTCAGGCGGGATGGGTTGTACGCCCTGCTCGAAGGGATTGATGGAAATGAGCTTTCTGGTCAAATCTTCTCCGTACAAAGGATACTCGAAATCATCGTTGATTGTTCCCAAAGCCACCGTGGCGTCGGGTGGTACTATTGAATCAAATTTCAGGTAGGGCTGATAAGTATCGGGCCGGGCGAAGGTTTGGAATTTGATCCGCTCCGTCGAGAAGGCCGATTCGTAGCCATAAGCCGGAAGTGGCAGGCACCGAATGTTAAGATAAACCGACATCACTGCTGAAATACAGGCTAAAGTCACGACCAGGCCGACATATGACTTCCAAACGAACCGCCGGGGTTTCAGGATAGAAAGCCGGTGATTGGAAAAAAGCATCAATAAAAACAGCGATCCGAACAAGCCCGTTTCGATAAAGTACCTTCCTTTAAATGGGTCGTAAGGTGCTGAATAAGAAATGGCTATAAAATGGAGGACAATAGCCGCTGCCAAAAACCAGTGCGGTCGCGAACGAAAAACTCTCAGGAATGTGAGTAAAACAAGAGGTAGAAGCAGAGCGAAACCGAATACCCCCCAGTAGGGGTTGGCATTATAAAACTCGAAACGACGCTGAAAGCTGAAAGGTACTATGGAGAAATCCGTTTCTTCGTCCAGTCGCATCCCCAGTTTGTCTTCCAGCAAAACAATCGGCTTGCGAATCTGGGTATTAAGATCATACCCCCACTGTGCGTTGCGAATACCGTCGAGGTTGAAAAAATCGTAGCTATACCGAACAAGATTTCGGCTCCCCTGCTCAATCAAATTTTTCAAGCTTCCTGCTCTTTCGACGGACTGGTGCTTTAAGGCAGTAGGCGGGCCAATGGGATGGCCAAAAACCTGAATATTCTTGATATATCCTGTTGGTAAGGCATAAATAAGTACCGCCAGAACGATGGCCAGCCCCAGCTTTACCGTTCTTTGAAAGAATACTTTAACTTCTGATGCCAAAAATACCGTATAAATCATAATCACGAATACCGATGGGAGTAGCAGCACGAATGTAACCTTATGGCCAAGCGTGATCCCAAATACCAAACCCGCCAGATACAGGTACTTATCCTGCCGGGTAGCGTGGTAGCTATACAGAAAATAGAGCAGACAGCTAAGATAGGCCGTGAGAACGATGTCGGTTTCGGTAGTAATGGCCTGCATAAGAAAATCCAGGAAGAGACTGTAGGCCAGAGCGCAGAAAAAGCTGGCCGACAGGTTTCGCCCAATCCGCTGGGCCGTGCCAAAAACAGCCACCAGCGTAATCCAATAAGCAGTATGATGGATTAGCTTGAAGGCATTCTCAATTTTACCCGAAATCAAATAGCTATAAATTTGGATAGCCGTCACGCTTTTCGGATAGGTGTCCATATTCCAATTGGTACCACCGAAATGCTCCATCGTCCCGCGCTGAATGTAGCGCACCGCGCGGTTGAGGTGGCCGGTCATGCTGTCCCATTCGTTGGGGACAGTAAAAAGCACCAGCAGCAGGTTGGTGACGCCGATAACGAGCAGGGTACCCAGCATCAGCGTGAAGAGGAATTTGAGGTAAGGCGAAAGCTCCCGAAACCAGGTTTTAAAAGTAACGGCGCGGTTCCGAAGAATGCTCCGAATGGAAATTTGTTCTTGCTGACCAATTAATCGCTGCCACAGAAGATAATGGGCCCCCAACAATAGAAAATTCCCGATGATCCAGGCGAAAGTCTGAGCAGTGAGATCGAGGGCTGAAAGAATAAAACCAGTAGGAATGACGCAAGCCACAAACAGAACAAAAGAGCAAAGCAGCCACTCGGTAAGCGAAGGCTGACAAATGCGCTTGGCTACCATGCCAATAGCACCTACAAAAAGAAAGAAGCAAATCCAATAGATCAACGCCACGACAATTGAGTCAAAGGGTTTGGTTAATCACCTGGCTAATTTTTTCGATCTCTGTGGCCGGCTGCCCAACGTATAAAGGCAGGCTTAGAATCCGAGAGGAGATATCTTCCGATACCGGGCAGGGTTGGTATTCACGGAGAAAAGAAAGTGTGTTCAGCGAGGGATAGAAATAACGGCGGGGAGCAATTTCGTTTTCTAACAAAGCTGCCTGTACTTTCCGCATGACATCGTAAGATTCAAATAGAACTGGGTAGTAGGCATAGTTGTACTCGATGCCTGGGGCGATTTTTGGTTTTTCCAGTTTTTTCCAGTTCAACTGCGCGTCGTACTGCGCGAAAACATTCTTCCGGGCTGCAATAATCTCCGGGACGTGTGGCAGGTTGCATAGCCCCATAGCAGCGTGGAATTCGGAATTCTTGCCGTTGATGCCCGCGAAATAATATTCCTCGTCGCCACGGTGTCCAAATGCTCGCAGTAAATGAATCTTTTCGTGCAATTCGGGGTGATTGGAAACAAGAGCCCCGCCTTCAACCGTGTGGAAAACCTTGGTAGCATGGAAGCTACAGGTACTTAGGTCCCCATAAGAAAGTAAAGATCGTCCCTGGTACTTTACGCCAAAAGCATGAGCCGCATCGTAAATCACTTTAAGGGAATGCCGCTTGGCTATTGCCTCGATTTCTTCCACCGCGCAGGGATTTCCGTATACGTGCGTGGCCATAATCGCCTGCGTGTCGGGCGTAATGGCGGCTTCGATCAGAGTAGGGTCGATATTATAGGTATCCCGATCAATATCCACAAATACGGGAGTGCAATTTTCCCACAAAATGGAATTGGTTGTGGCGACATAAGAGAAAGGGGTAGTAATGACCTCTTTCGTGATTTCCAGTACTTTCAGGGCAATCTGCAACACAATAGTGCCATTGCCACAGAAGTACAGGTTCTCAACGCCCAGGTACGCTTTCAGTTCCTTTTCGAGCTCTTGCAGCAGCGGACCGTTGTTGGTGAGCTGCACCCGATCCCAGATTTGGTGGATGTATTTGATATACTCTTCCCGATCAGGAAGGAAAGACTTGGTAACGTTAATCATTCACGACGGATTCAGCCTGATTCAGGGAAAAATTCAATTGCGGGCGGATGTAGCCGGGCCACTTGCCGTACCAGGTCACACCTTCACGGTAATCCTCCACGTCGAAAGTCAGGGCTTCTTCCATGTTATAAATCACACTACTGGTATCTTTCACTACCATAATCGAAATCATGTAAGAACCATCGTTCAGAAAATGGCCGGGAATTTCCAGCGCTCCGTATATTAGCCCCCTCGCAAAGGATTGGGATGCCGTACCGACGTTAAAAATACACTCGCCTGTATAGGAGTACAGGTGCAGGCTTAGATTCAGCTTCGCATCCTCGATCATATTCCAGAACTCAAACTGAATTTCCATCGATGTTCTGACATCAATGTGCATCAGATCGTCGAGGTAGTCAGGAACCAGTTTGAAGCTCTTCACTCTGATCTGATCGTTGCCGGGGGCGGTGTTCATATCATCCCACTGACGTTCCAACTTTTTCTGCGACACCCGGCTCAGATAGGTAGTTACGATATGGGAAGTTTCGCCCTGATCCAGCAAACGCCCCTTTTCAAAATAAAAGGACTTATTGCAGAGAGCTTGTATGGCGGTAAGATTGTGGCTGACGAACAATAATGTGCGACCACTTTCAGAGACGTCGCGCATCTTACCCAGGCACTTTTTCTGGAACTCGGCGTCACCCACGGCAAGTACCTCGTCGATGATCATGATTTCGGGTTCGAGGTGAGCGGCAATAGCAAAGCCCAACCGCACATACATGCCTGAGGAGTAGCGCTTCACGGGAGTATCCAGGAATTTCTCTACGCCGGCAAAATCAACGATCGCATCGAAGGACTGCTTGATCTCGCTCTTGTTCATCCCCAGAATAGCCCCGTTCAGAAAGATGTTCTCGCGGCCCGTCAGTTCAGGATGAAACCCGGTGCCCACCTCCAGCAAACTCGCAACCCGACCGTTGATGGAAATCTGACCCGTAGTAGGATCGGTTATGCGGCTCAGGATTTTGAGCAAAGTAGATTTGCCCGCCCCGTTATGGCCTACGATGCCAATGCGGTCGCCCTGGTCGATGTTAAAGCTTACATCTTTCAATGCCCAGAACTCCTCTTTCCGGTCGGAAGCAGCGGCTTTATCCTTCTTGCTAAAGAGCTGCTCAAAAGTATCGGACACCGCATCCCGAAGACTGGAAGGCTTTCGGGTGCCCTGGTGGTCGATAATATACTTTTTGCTGATATTTTCAGCTGTAATGACGTGCATAAACAGTCGCTGCGTATCAAATATAATCTACGAAAGTATTCTCCTTCTTGCGAAAGTACATAACAGAGAGAAACAATGCTATTATTGATACAATTAATGTAGAATACAGGCTGTTAGGATCAAAGTAAGAATTATCTCCCAACAGACACCACTTGAAGCCGTCGATAATACCCACGGCGGGGTTTAAAATGTAGTACTTATAGTACTGAGGCAAAGAGTCCCGGACGAGTCGTGTACTGTAAGCAATAGGGCAGGCATACATACCTACCTGAAC
The DNA here is from genome assembly GCA_964500445.1 of uncultured Persicitalea sp. GTDB lineage: Bacteria > Bacteroidota > Bacteroidia > Cytophagales > Spirosomataceae > Persicitalea. The sequence goes on from CAZCOG010000042.1 coordinate 35,285, forward strand.
GATAAACGGGATAAGCTGGGCTATGTCGCGAAAACGAACATTAATCACCGAAAAGAAAAGCCCAAAACCCAGCGCAGAAATAAAAGTGAGAATTAGGAAGAAAGGCAGGAAAATGATGTTAGCGCTGGGCGGATAGTTGTAATAAAAACTCAAGCCAATGAAAAGTACCAGCGAAATCAAAAAATCGATAAAACCAACCGCTACTGCACTCAGCGGCATGAGCAATCTTGGAAAATAAACCTTCGATACCAGATTGGAATTAAGTACGATGCTGCTACTTACCTGACTGAATGCCCCGGAGAAAAAGGTCCAGATTGTTAATCCGCCCAGGATCATAAGCGGATAGGGAATGTTCGGGTCGGGCGGAAGCTTGGCTACCAGGCTGAAAACCGTTGCCATTACCAGCATCGTCATCAAAGGGCGAACTACGCTCCATGCGATGCCCAATAAAGTTTGCTTATAACGAACAGAAATATCCCGCTTGGAGAGAATCCATAGTAATTGCCGGTTTCGCCACAGGTCGAGCCAGTAGTCGGTACCCGAGCCTCCTGCCTTAATTGTAGTACGATACGCCATAATTATTTATATTCTATCGTCCGCCATAACATCTGCGTATACTCCCTTAAAGTACACGATGACAAATGCCAGTACCAAACCAATCAGCAGGCCGATTTGGGCCCGCTTACCTTCGTCGGCCTTCATGTCCAGAGGTTGCTTGACGGGTTCGATGATTGTAAACAGGGGGGCTTCCTGTACCAGTGAAACTTTCATTGCTTCCACGTTGCGCATCGCTTCGGCGTAGAGTTGCGTAATGAACTGGGAGTTGCGCTGTAATTTGGTGACGCGGGCTTGGCCTTCGGGTACCACGATATTCTCACTGTAGGCCATTTGACGAGCCAGATTGTTTTCAGCACCAGTCAAGATACGATTCAGCGAATCAGCGCGACTTTGCAGCAATCTGAGCGTCTTGCGTGTTTTGGAGGTCTGGTTTTCCGTATAAACTTCCTCCACAGTTTCCAGCATAGTATTGGCCCAACGCTCAGCCAGCAATTCACTTTTGAAGTGTACCGTAAGCATCAGGAAAGACGATTTACGGTCGGGTTCATAAACGACAGTGGCTACTTTAACTACGTCTACTACCGTATTGAGAGCCCGGTGTTCAAAATCGGAGAAACCATTAATGCTGTCGCTCTTAAAATGAAAGTTTTCGAGCTTTGGATTGTCCTTCCATTCCTCTTCTCTAATCGTACTGGAGTCGATGACAAAGTTGGCTAACAACATTTTCTTGTCACCCACCTCAACCTCTTTCATTAGAGCCCGCTCCAATACAGGACGGGAATTGACAAAGTACAGGAAGTTTTCTCCTGTGTAAACATTGGCGTCCGGGGCACCGCCCAGTCCGAACATACCGGCCATTTGGCCAAACTGAGAAGTAGACGAACTACCTGCCCCCAGGTTGAACAGGATGTTGGCTTCGTACTGAACAGGTTTCTTAAGGTAAATATCCAGGGCGTACCCAATACCGTAGCCAAGCAGGCAAAGTACCAGGATGATTTTCCAGTTTCTAACCAAGGCATCCTTGGCCGATACCACCTTTAATACCACCACTTTGGGTGAGATCTGATCTTCGGGCAGGCTCTCAGGATATCTTTCTTTAATTATTTCTTGGGCCATTTCAGATGCGTTGTGTTAACGGATGTTGCGGAAGGCAAGAACCGACAGGATGAGGGTGAACAAAGTCGAGGTAATAGAAATACCCTGTTGCAGGATTTGCTGAGGCGTGAGGGAAGCCGCACCTTTCACTGGTACATAAATTTCAGAGCCAGGCTCTACCTTAGGATAGACGTTGAACATCAGGAAGCGACGCGTACGATCCACTGAACCATTGGGGTACTTTATATAAGCCGAACGACGTAGTGAAGCTCTGGTGAATCCGCCTGCCTGAGAAATGTAGTCGAGAAAATTCATGTCTTCATTGTACTTCACGGTATTGGGATAAAGCAATGCGCCCTGCACCTGTACCGTTTCCAATCGTTTCGGAATGCTCAGAATGTCGCCTTCCTGAATAATGATATTTTCGTCAGAGTCAGGGTTTTGCAGGATTTTTTCAAGATTAATTCCCACAAACTCCTGCCGGATTTCCTGACCCGTAGCTACATTAAAAGAACCTTTTCGTACTTCTGTGGCGATCTGCCCAAGTGCGTTGGCTGTTTGCTGCGCTTCGAATTCTGATATCACGCGGCTGCGAATCAGGGTTGCTCCCTTCACATAAGCTAAATCGGTTAAACCACCCGATCTCTTAACCAAATCAGAAACCTTATCATTTTTGCTGACTATTGCGTATCTACCAGGGTTTAAAACCTCGCCTTGCAGGATCACATATTGTTGTTCCTGGTAGTTAGGCGATTTCCTGACGATAACTTCATCGAATGGGTATAACGGAAAGTTCGTATCGTTGCCATCAAGGCTAAGATCACGGCTCACATCAAATTCAAAATGTTCTGAAATATTGGCATCGGCGGCCTTGGCGTCGGAATTACGCACCCGGCGGATTACCTCTACCTGCGAAGCTTTGGCCGATTCTTTGAAGCCTCCCCCCATCAGAATCAGGTCTTCCAGCGTCATGTTAGACATATACGGGAAACGTAAACTATTTGTGTTTGCCGCCACATCGGGTCCATTGATAACGGTCGGATCGTTAGGGGTTGTTTCCTCAATATTATTTACCTCACCCGAAATCTGCACGTAAGACGGCTGCACCATGTCGAACTGGGAAGGAATGATGACCCGGTCCAGTCGGGTAAGTAGGAGGTCCTCGGCTTCACCGTTCATGATGTCACGCAGATTCAACGGTATATTCTGTACCGATTGGTCGGCGCGGGTCCGCATCACCGTGATCCGGCCCGTAAAGGCATCTTCCCGAAGCCCCTGTGCATTTTCCAGAAGTGATTTCAGGGTAGGGTTGCTGTCGATCGAATAATCACCAGGCCGCATCACGGCTCCTTCCAGCGTCACAATATTCTCAAAACGGTCAAGTACGGCCTGTACCTCGATCACATCACCAGCTACCAGTTCGAAGTTATCGAATTCGGAGTTCTCCACTTGTAGTATAAGACGCTGCCCTTTGTCTGAAATGCGCCTGATGGTTACGCGAGCCCGGTAAGCGTTGTCGGTGAAGCCACCCGCGTAGCGGATTATATCTCCCAGCTTTTCATCTCCTTTCGCTTCGTAAAGTTTGGGGCGCATCACGTTTCCGGTGATTTCAATTCTCTTTTTTACAAAACCTACATTCACAATATCGTTATCCTGCACCCGAATGGCACCCTCAGATGTGCCGTTGAGGAGAATATCGTAGATATCAAATGTAGACACTACCTTACCGCCGCGAATGACTCGCACCTCTCGGAAAGTACCGATTTCGTTGGGACCTCCCGCGAAGTAGAGGGCATTGAAAGCTGAAGAAAGCGAGTTGAGCGAGTAACTACCCGGGCGAACGACTTCTCCGGTTACGAATACATTTACCTGCCGGATTTGTCCAAGCGTAAGCAGTAACTTGGTGCGTGAAGCGTTGCCTCCAGTACCTAGCATACCCGGCACAAAACTGGAAAAACGTCCCATAAGTATTTTCTGAGCTTCCTGAATGGTTTTTCCCGCCAGATTCACTACTCCTACTCTTGGTATGTTCACGTCCCCGTCACGGTTTACCTCCAGATCCTGGTCGGGATACTGGGCATATCCATAGATGGATAGGGTAAGATTATCCCCCGGGCCAATGGTGTAGTCGCTGGGAGTGGCAATGGATTGCTGAGGGATGGGAGAGAAGCTACTGTCGGCAAACAGCGAATAGCCAAAGATGCTTTGACGAAGCTCCTGGCGGGCGATTTCAGCCTGAGTTCTCGCCTGGCGTTTTTGGTCGTTGGCCGTTTCTTCCGCCGTTTTCAAAGCTTTTTCAGCTTGTGACTGCGGATCAATGGGTACTACTTCGCCCTGCGCGTTGGTGGTAGTTTGTATTACCTGGCCATTCGGACCCACTACATTTCCCTGACTGTTGACCGGAACCTGCCTTTGCTGACCGTTGGGAAGAGTGACAGTTCGGGTATTGCCTTGCTGCGGTTGGCCTTGAGCTGGCGTGTTGGCGCCATTGCCCTGGTTGCCCGCTGGTGCCGAGGTGGGGGTACTTGTTGGTCCCGTTGGGGCAGGGGCCGTTACCTGGGCGTAGGACGTAGAAATGGCTAAAAATAACGCGAATGTGATATTCAGAAGATTTTTCTGATACATTGCGACGGTGTTCAGGTTCATGATGGGAGATTCGTGATGAAATGGCTGACGGAAATGTGACGTTAAGTTGAATTCCGGCGGCAGAAGAAAAACGGGTGGTCTTTTAAAAGTACAATGCGTGTATGTAAATTTGAAAGGGCAAAGTAAAGCAGATTTTTCCTTTTTATAAAGATTTTCTATTTTTTGGAAATTATCAGACGTATTATCTTTGTTAACGCAGCTATATTCCTTATCATTATCCATTCTCAATTTATTAATATAAAAAGGCCACGCCTTCTATGGCAGAAAATAACGTAACTTACGACGAAAGCAGCATCCGGTCCTTAGACTGGAAAGAACATATCCGGCTCCGTCCCGGCATGTATATTGGCAAACTTGGCGACGGCGCCTCGGTAGACGATGGTATCTATGTCCTGGTCAAAGAAATCATGGACAACTCCATCGACGAGCACATGATGGGCAACGGCAAGACTATCGAAATCAAGATTTCGGAACACCGGGTGGAAGTCCGTGACTATGGACGCGGTATCCCGCTTGGTGCCGTCATCGACTGTGTATCAAAAATCAACACCGGAGGTAAGTACGATTCGGGTGCTTTTCAAAAATCAGTGGGGCTAAACGGCGTAGGTACCAAGGCGGTCAATGCGCTTTCCAATTATTTCAAAGTGCAGTCTTACCGGGACGGGAAAACAAAATGGGCGGAGTTTGAGGAGGGCGTATTAATCAAAGAGTCCAAAGAAGAAACTACCTCCCAGCGAAATGGTACTTTTATCGCCTTCGAACCGGACGGGCAGATATTCAAGAACTTCAAGTACATCCCGCAGTACCTGGATAGCATGATTCGTAACTACTGCTACCTGAATGCGGGTCTGACCATTTCTTTCAACGGGCAAAAGTACTTTTCCCAGAATGGTCTGCTGGATCTGTTGCGCGATAAATCTGATGAGGAGGCGATACGCTATCCCATCATCCATTTGAAAGGCGATGACATCGAACTGGCCATGACTCATGGCAATCAATACGGGGAAGAGTACTATTCTTTTGTGAATGGCCAGTATACTACGCAGGGCGGGACGCACCTCAATGCTTTCAAGGAGTCCATTGTGAAAGTAATGCGCGAACACTTTGGCAAGGACTATGCGACTGAAGACGTGCGCAGTTCCATCGTGGCAGCCATCGCTATCAGGGTACAAGAACCCATTTTCGAATCCCAAACCAAGACCAAACTCGGTTCTAATACGCTTTCTCCTGATCCCAGCAGCCAGTCGGTGCGCTCGTTTGTCAATGATTTTATCAAAGAGCGGATTGATAACTACCTACATATGCACCCCGAAACACGGGATGCCATCAAGAAGCGAATCGAGCAGTCGGAAAAGGAACGTAAGGAACTGGCCGGAATTAAAAAGCTGGCTAACGAACGGGCCAAAAAGGCTAATCTGCACAATAAAAAACTACGCGACTGCCGCCAGCACCTTACCGATACTAAATTGGAGGAGCTCAGGTTCAGCACTACGCTGTTCATCACCGAGGGCGACTCCGCCAGTGGCTCGATCACCAAGTCACGCGACGTGCAAACCCAGGCCGTTTTTAGCCTGCGCGGTAAACCACTCAACTGCTTTGGTTTGACCAAAAAAGTCGTGTACGAAAACGAAGAATTCAACCTGCTCCAGCACGCTCTGGACATCGAGAATGGGATCGAGAACCTGCGGTTTAACCGTATCGTGATTGCGACCGATGCCGACGTGGACGGAATGCACATCCGGCTGCTGATTATGACTTTTTTCCTGCAATTTTTTCCTGATTTGGTCAGAAACGGCCACCTTTACATTTTGGAAACACCCCTTTTCCGGGTCAGGAACAAGAAGGAAACCATCTATTGCTATTCAGAAGAAGAAAAACAAGCGGCCATTGAGAAGCTCGGCAGCAAACCCGAAATCACCCGTTTCAAGGGCTTGGGAGAAATTTCGCCCGAGGAATTCGGCAAATTCATTGGTGAGGATATGTTGCTGGAACCGATCATTCTGCAAAAAGAAACCTCGATCCAAAAACTCCTGACCTATTTTATGGGCAAAAACTCTCCCGATCGTCAGCGCTTCATTATCGACAATCTGAAAGTAGAGAAGAACGTGGAGGAAATGGCAGCCTAATTTAATGATAAATGATGAGTGATGAATGGGCTAGCGCACCGTAAGGCTAATACGCTGGCTACTAGTGATAAATCACTCATCACTCATCGTTCATCACTCATCATTCTAAAAATTGGATTTACAGGAATTAAGAAAACGCATCGATACCCTTGATAATGAACTACTGTCGCTCCTTAACGAGCGGATGGGGTATGTGAAAGCAGTAGGCGAGTTAAAACGTTCACAGAAGACCGTTATTTACCGCCCCGAGCGCGAAAAGCAAATTTTGGATCGTCTTAGCAAGCTGAACGATGGGCTGCTCTCACGATCAGCAATTGAAGCGATTTTTCTGGAAATTTTTGCTGTCGCCCGGAATCTGGAACTGCCCGAGCGCATCGCTTTTCTGGGCCCCGAAGGTAGTTTTACCCATCAGGCTGCCGAAAGTCGTTTTGGTGGTATGAGCGAGTACCTGGTGCTGCCTACGATTCATTCTATTTTTGACGCCGTAGAAACCGGGCGTGCCCGCTTCGGCGTGGTACCGCTGGAAAATAACCAGGAAGGCATGGTAGGGGAGACCGTGGATTTGCTGCGCGAGAAAGAACTGCACATTGCTGCCGAGGTGTTACTCTCCATCCATTTTGGTTTTGCGTCTCTCAACGATTCGCTGACGCAGATTCGCCGGATCTATTCCAAAGACATTGCCTTTCGGCAATGTAGTACTTTTTTACGGGAGTACTTCGAAGATAATCGCGTAGAACTGATTCCGGTAGAGTCTACCTCGAAAGCAGCCAAACTGGCTTTCGCTGAACCCGAATCTGCCGCAATCTGCTCCCACATCGCGGCGCGACTCTACGGCGTTCCAGTGTTATTTGATAATATCGGCAACAGCGACCAGAACCGGACCCGCTTCCTGATTATCTCGAAAGATTTTCAGAACCAGAAAAGCCAGGCGGACAAGACTACCATCATCGCCAATCTGCCCAATACCAATAAGCCCGGCGTGCTTTTTGACTTCCTGAAAGATTTTTACGATCGGGGTATCAACCTCACTAAGATCGAAAGCCGTCCGCTACGGCAAGGTTCTTCGTTCCGCTATTGGTTTTTTGTGGAATTCGAAGGACATCATGAAGATGACGCTGTACTGGAGATATTGAAAAAATACGGTTCTCTGTTAAAAGTACTTGGTAGCTATGTGCGGATAAGTTGAGCGCGGATAAATGGAATGATGGAGAGAGTGTATTTTTCTCTTGATCATTCAAATATTCAGGTACTTTGTGGCTTGTCTTTGATCTTCGGAAATCTGGGTAACGAGATCATCCAAATTCGCAAATTTTAATTCGGGGCGCAGATACGCTATCAATTCGACGCTCAGCCTTTCGCCGTATATATCCTGGTTGAAGTTAAAGAGGTTTACCTCAATGGTGCGGCTGGTACCGTCTACGGTAGGTCTGGTACCGATATTGAGCATCCCCTGATGGGTACTTTCCTTGTGTTTAACTACTACTGCGTATACACCGTTGGCCGGAATGAGTTTATAGTTTTCCTTTACTTCGATGTTGGCCGTCGGGTAGCCGAGTGTCCGGCCCAGCTGTTTCCCTTTTACTACTACCCCTGAAAAGGAATAAGGGCGCCCCAGCAACCCGTTGGCTATTTCAACGTCACCTGCCAACAGCGCCTTTCGGATGCGGGTAGAGCTGATGGCAAGTTCGTCAATATCCTGGCGGGAGATTTCTTCTACTTTAAAGCCATAGTCCGGAGCTATCCTTTGCAGAAACTCGAAGCTGCCCTCACGATTTCTTCCAAAGCGGTGGTCATAACCAATCACAAAGCGTTTCGTGCCGATACTTTCTACCAATACTTGTCGGATAAAAGCTGTGGGACTAAGTTCCGAGAAGGCGCGGGTGAACGGCAGAATGATGAGGTGGTCAATTTTTAACTCGCGGAAAAGTTCAATTTTTTCCTCGATTGTCGAGAGCAGTTGCAGGCCATGGCTGTCTTCCGAAACAACCATACGCGGGTGAGGCCAAAAGGTCAATACTACCGTTTCGCCTTGCAATTGTTTCGAAACTTGCGACAGTCGGCTTAAAATTTTGCGGTGTCCCTGATGAACACCATCAAAAGTGCCGCTTGTAACGACCGCATTTTGAAGAGGAGTAAAAGATTCCAGCGTGTGGTAAACCTTCATGGCGTCTTATCAAAGCCAAGTTCGGCTCTTTTTTTCTGAATATAGTCTTCCAATTGGCTCGCGTCGGCTACTCGGTATTCCCCTATACGGGTACGCCGCAGAGCGGAAAGGTAGGCTCCGCTGTTCAGTAACTTGCCAAAATCTCTTACCAGACTTCGTACATAAGTACCTTTGGAACAGATTATTCGGAACTGAATTTCGGGAAAATTTTCGGAATTGACTTCAAAAAGTGCTACTGTTACTTCCCGGGGTTTGATTTCAACTGATTCGCCCCGACGGGCTTTTTTGTAAAGTCGCTCACCATCCACGCGCACCGCCGAGTAAATCGGAGGTAGTTGCTGCAAAGTACCCGTGAGCCGGCGGGCGGTGTTGGCCAGGTCGGCTTCGGTGATGTGTTGGGTGGGGAATTCCTGGTCAAAATCGGTTTCTAAATCTACCGACGGGGTAGTTTTCCCAAGTACCAGCGTTCCTTCGTATTCTTTTTCCTGGGCCTGGTAGGAGTCTATTTTTTTTGTCATTCGCCCTGTGCACAGAATCAGCAGTCCCGTGGCGAGAGGGTCGAGTGTTCCGGCGTGACCGATTTTTTTGAATTTACAACCCCACTTCAACTTCTTGACTACATCGAAGGAAGTCCAGGTCAATGGTTTGTCGATCAGAATCAGCTCACCCTCATCGGGTACTTCTGGATTTTGCAGATTTTGCTTCATGCCTAGACAATGTCCAACTCATAGCCCATTGCGATCAAAACCAAAAGGATGATTCCCAGTACGATGCGGTAGTAGCCAAACAACTTGAAGCCGTATTTTGTCAAAAAATTGATAAAAAACTTAATGGCAGCCATGGCGACGATGAAAGCCACCAAATTACCTAGCAACAGGATTTTGATATCCTCAGCCTGAATAATTTCGTAAGTTTTCAAAAATTTATAGCCCGCTGCTGCAGCCATGGTAGGTACAGCCAGGAAAAAAGAAAACTCTGCCGACTGCTTGCGCGTGAGTCCCTGGAACATTCCGCCGATAATAGTTGCCGCCGATCGTGACACGCCGGGAATCATGGCAATACATTGAAAGAAACCAATTTTCAGCGCTTCGGGATAAGTTATTTCGCGGTCTTTGGGATGATCTTGGGCGATACGGTCGATAAAAACCAGCACAATGCCGCCCACCAAAAGCATAATGGCAACCACCACCACATTTTCCAGCAGAGCGTCGATATAATCATTCAGCAGGAAGCCGATAACAGCAGCGGGCAGGAAGGCCACAAACAGCTTATAATAGAAATCGGTAGTTTGCAGGAAACGGCGCGTATAAAGTACAATTACCGAAAGAATAGCTCCGAATTGAATATTCACAGTGAACATTTTGACAAATTCGGAATGGCTGATACCCATGACCGAAGAGGCGATGATCATGTGGCCCGTGGAGGAAATGGGCAAAAACTCGGTAATACCTTCAATAATGGCTAAAATAATAGCCTGCCAAATGGTCATTGATTCGCTGGTTTACGCAGGATGGCCCAGAATTCGAAGATAAAACCCGCCACTGTGATGATCGGCCCGACTGTCAGCCCCAGCACTCCGAAGCCAAACTCTTCTTTATCCAGACTCATCACGACGAAGCCTAGTAAAATAACGCCCAAACCAATGAGCATAAAACGGTAGTTAGCCGCATGGAAGGGTAAGTGATCTTTGTTAGGAGTCATTTTTTTAATGATGAATGATAAATATTTTTTTACCGACAAAATTGCCAGATAAACCAGACCGGGCTGACGATCCAATCGGAGCTAGGCGGCCCGTTAGTAAAGTTCGTCCAAGGACATTTTCAGGTACCGGTGCAGGGATTGCGTGGTGCTGACAACGCCGATCAAAATTCCTAAAATGACCAACAATACCAGCACAACGCCTAGTTTATTGTATTCCTGCAGCTGTGCCATACCTTCTACGTTCCTGACCGCTACCTGTTCTAAAATAACGAGAAAAAAGGAGGCGACAAGAGCGCTTACGACACCTTGCGTCGCTCCGCGTAGTAAAAAAGGGCGTTGGATAAACCCATTTGTCGCGCCTACCAACTGCATACTCCTGATCAAAAAACGTTGCGAATATATGGCAAGTTTGATGGTATTATTTATCAGCAAGACAATGATTATCAGCATCACTAGCGCAAAGGAAGCCAGGACGATGTAAAGTTTGGTGATGTTTTTATTGATAGCATCGGCCAGATTTTCCTGGTACACTACCTCATACACACCATTTATTTTTTCCAGATCCTGCTGTATGGCTTTGAGCCTGGACTCCTCAAAATAGTCTTCCTTCACTTTTACGCGGTAGCTGTCGCGTAGCGGGTTTTCGCCCAGAAAGGCCGTGAAATCCTCCTTGGTACCTTTCATAAAATCCTTGGCGGCCTGCTCTTTCGAAACGAAAGTAATATCCGCGCTGTCACCCAAAGTCTGGACGTATGGCTTCTGCCGTACTTCCATGAGGATAGAATCACGACCTGCCTCAGTCAAACTTTTATCCACAAAAACACTTACGTCGATGTTTTCGCGGATAATCGAAACGAGTTTTTTGGATTGAATCACCAGCATTGCGCAGAACCCGATCAGGAAAAGCGCCGCTGTCAGGCTGATGATTATCATAGTGTTGGGGTAGCTCCCAATCTTTTTCTTCTTGGCCATTGATACAATTCCCGGTAGGCGACTTATCGCAAAACTACTGATTTAAATCCAGTGTCCCCACGAAGTCTGGTAGGCTTAACGATTTTTAACGAAAGTCTGAACTTCGAATTAATGACGATCACCTTTGCCCAAAGTACTCCCGCTAAGTTCACTATTGCAAACAGGATACTTAAGAGTTAGGCACAAGGCGTCAAATCCAAACGTCCACTATTTTAGTTACGCTTTTCCAATTCGTCCCGGATCTTGGCTGCTTTTTCGTATTCTTCCTTTGCAAGGGCTTCGTCCAGCATTTTCTGCAGTACATCGTTCGACATGTCCCGGATCTGCTCGTTGAAAGAACCCTTGGTCCGTAGTGTCTCACGTACCATATCGTCTTCGTCCGTTTCCTCTTCTTCGTTCAGAGCGCTTGCCACGATTCCTGCTTCCGAAAGAATGGACTCAAAAGTGTAGATTGGTACACCGAAACGCAGGCCAATAGCGATGGCATCGGAAGGACGGGAATCTATTTCAACCTCGCGCAGATCGTCTCCGCAGATAATCTTGGCGTAAAAAATCCCCTCACTCAGGTCAGAAATAATAATCTCCTTCAAAGTATAATTGAGTCCATCGGCGAACGACTTGAATAAATCGTGGGTCATGGGCCGGTTGGGGATAATGTTTTCGATTTGAACCGCGATAGCCTGCGCTTCAAATACCCCAATAATAATCGGTAATCGACGGTTACCCAGTTCTTCACCAAGTACGAGTGCGAAGGAGCCCGTCTGCGATTGGCTGGGCGAAAGGCCCAATATTTCTAATTTTATTTTTTTCACTAGACAAAGTTGAAGTCGGGTGAGAGGCGAAAACATCGGCTTAGACTCCCCAGGAAAATAAAAACGCAAAAATAGAAAACCCGCCCTGCATTAAAAAATGCCGGACGGGTCGAATTTCAGGATTGTGCTTATTTCGCAGCTTCTATAGCCTTCGTCAATCGGGGCAGTACGTCAAAAACGTCGCCGACAATGCCGTAATCAGCGGCTTTGAAAAAAGGTGCCTCCGGATCTTTATTAATAACTACAATGCATTTGGACCCGTTGACGCCAGCCAAATGCTGGATAGCTCCCGAAATACCGCAAGCAATATAAAGGTTCGGAGCTACTTTGATACCTGTTTGGCCAATGTGTTCGTGATGAGGCCGCCAGTCCAAGTCAGAAACAGGCTTAGAGCAACCGGTGGCTGCGCCCAGGGCATCGGCCAGTTCCAGCAGCGGCTCCCAATGATCGGGGCCCTTCATGCCCCTTCCGCCCGATACAATAATATCTGCGTCGGTAAGCGATAATTCAGAACTGGCTTTCTCGACTTTTTTGACCGTAGCCGCAAAATCAGTTTCGCGTAGGGTAGGGTTGAATGCCTCCATGCTGGCTTCGCCGTCGGTTTCCGCAGCTTCTACCGCGTTCTTTCGAACGACAAGTACCTTCACGTCAGAATTCAATTCTACCGTTGCGAAGGCTTTTCCGGTATAAATTGCACGGGTCACTGTGAACTCCGCACTGGTGTCCGGTAGTTCGGTAACCCCCGAAATGATACCAGCTTTAAGTTTAGCGGCCGCCCGGGCCGCCACGGCGTCTCCCAAACCCGACTTAGCCATAATGACAATTTTACTGCCTTCATGCTCAACGGCTTGTACCAGCACATCGGCGTAGGCAAGGCTGTTTTCATGCGCTAGTTTCTCGTCGTTGGCATGCAGTACTTTTTTGGCTCCAAATTTTCCAGCGTCTTTCAGAGCACTGCTGTCAGCGGAGCCGATAGCCAACACCGTAGCCGTAGTTTGGGTACTTTCGGCCACTTTTGCGCCGTAATAAATGGCTTCCAGCGAAGATTTTTTGATGGAGCCGTTATCGAGTTCTACGAATATTAGGACAGACATGTTTTTAATGTTAATTGATGAGTGATGAATTATGCGTGTGGATCCAGAGCCTTAATGCGGCACCGATATTAGGAAGAGTGAAAATTTCACTTATCACTCTTCACCCATTTTTTATAGGACTTTTGCTTCTGTCCTGAGCAACGTTATCAGTTGTTCAGCTTCCTCAGCCGGGATCATTTTGCATTCACCCTTAGGAGCGGGTAGTGAGTACTTTTTCAAGATAGTCATATCTTCCACCGGCGTAGCTTGCACCACATTCAAAGGCTTGGAGCGGGCAGTCATAATGCCACGCATATTCGGGATTTTCCACTCGGCTATGGGTTCCTGGCAGCCTAAAACCAAAGGCAGATCGGCTTCCAGGTATTCTTTACCACCGTCGATTTCCCGGGCAAATTCCGCCTTGCCACCATTTATGTCAAGTTTCATAACAGGTGAGTAAGAAGGAATTCCCAGCATCTCACCTACAAGACCATGGACTACGCCGCTGTTGAAATCAATGGATTCGCGACCCATTAAAATAAGATCATAGGGATTCTTTTGCGCAATGTCCGCAATCTGAGCAGCCACGAAATAAGAATCAGTCGGTTCGGCGTCGATGCGAATGGCATCGTCAGCACCAATGGCTAAGGCTTTGCGAATTTGGGTGTCGCTGTCGCTGGTGCCGACGTTCAGCACTGTTAAGCTGCCGCCATGTTGTTCTTTTAACTCGACGGCGCGAGCCAGAGCATAGTCGTCATAGGGACCAATTATATACTGTACGCCCGTTTTGTTGAATTGCGTGTTGTCCTCAGTAAAGCTTATCTTCGCCGTAGTATCCGGCACAGAAGTTATACAAACAAGTATTTTCATAGTTCGGTAGTCATGTATATTGTTGACTTCTTTGAAAGTAATTTAGTGATTGCGAATATACGGAAATATAAGAATAGTATGCAAGCATAACACTTTTGTATGGAAACATCGTTCCTTGAAAAACTACTAGGATTTTACGAAGAAGACCCCGACGACCCCTTCAATTTGTATGCTTTGGCCTTAGAGTACCAGAAATTTGATGCTACCAAAGCGTTGGAAATGTATAACCGACTTCTGGCTGAACATGCTGAGTATTTGCCTACTTACTACCATGCGGCACAATTTTTTAGCAGCTTAGAGGAGAATAGTAAGGCAGAAACAACCTACCGAAAAGGAATAGAGCTAGCTGCAAATCAGCAAAATAGTAAGGCTCACCAAGAGTTGAGCCGTGCTTACCGGTCCTTTCAGGATGAACAAATGGACTGGTAGATACACTCTTTACTAAATAATAATCCACAGAAAATGAATATACCTGAACCTGTAAAGAAGTACTTTGATATTATTAAGGATGCCGGAACGCAGTTTATCGACGATCAGGGCATGAAATTGAGCGCAGCATTATCTTATTATACCATATTCTCCCTGGCACCTATGCTGCTGGTCATGATTACGATACTCAGCATTTTTTTTGGGAGAGACGCAATCCAGGGGCAGGTCTTTGATCAAATTAACGGGCTGGTAGGTCCGCAGGCTGCTACTCAATTGCAGGAAATATTGAAAAACGCCAGTCTTTCTGACAAATCGGGCGTAGCAGCAGCTATCGGAATAGGTACTTTGTTGGTTGGTGCCACGGGAGTTTTTGCCGAAATTCAAAGCTCTATCAATTATATCTGGTCGATTGAAGCGCGACCCGAAAAGGGATGGCTTAAATATCTTAAGACACGCCTGCTTTCTTTTTCTCTGATCCTTACTTTGGGCTTTCTGCTCCTGGTTTCGCTTGGCGTGAATGCCCTGCTTGATTTATTAGGGCAAAGTCTGGAAAAATATTTTTCTGAGGCATCGGTCATCTTTTTCTATGTTCTGAACCTTGGGATTTCGCTCCTTGTTATTACTACCCTTTTCGCGGTAATTTTTAAAGTACTACCCGATGGCAAACTTCGCTGGAAAGAATGCTTCGTGGGAGCAGCATTCACCGCAGTTTTGTTTGGAATCGGCAAATTCGGGATCAGCTTTTATATCGGCAAGTCTGACTTGGGGGCCACCTACGGTACTTCCGCCTCAATAATTATTCTATTACTTTGGGTGTATTATTCCTCGATAATATTGTATTTTGGAGCTGAATTTACTAAGATTTACGCTAATTCGGACGGTACTCATATTCAACCCTCCGAGCATGCGGTACTCATAGAGAAGAGGGTAGTAGGAAAAGATACAATGAAGGGGAGTTAAATTTGGCGGAGATTCTATAAGAAAAATTGTATTTTAGGCTTTTTTTTGGTACCTTGCATCAAAACTGAATTTTCTGATTCTGTTTCGTAGCAGATTCTTTCTCCCAACAACCCTCATATTTACAGATTTTATTTATTCACATCGCTTTCTTTATTAGCCAGGAGAGCGAATAATTTTATGCCTATATGGAAAAAGACGGATTCATCGAAAGCGTAGTCAAATGGGCGCAATCCCACGGATTCAAAGAAATCAAAGCTAATATCGAAGGCTTTGACACACCCAAGTCCTATGAGCGGACCCAAGACAATCAGGTGTTTACGCCCGACGTAACGGGGACTAACATGTTCAATAAACACTATCTGGAGGTATCCCTCAAGAATGATAAAATGATGAAGGATATTTCGAAGTGGAAATTATTGAGCGAACTTGCCAGCATGAAAGGCGGGAAGCTGTACTTGATGGCCCCACGCGGTCACGTTCGCTATACCCGCGACGTTATTAGTCAGCATAACATCCCTGCTGAGGTCGTAAAAATTAGTTAAGGTCTTTTACGCAGCGGAAGCCTACATGACAAAGGCTTGTTTCAGTCGTAGAAGAAGCAGTGTTGCCAAGCTTGAAGCCGTGGCAAACAGCCGGATCGCACAGGTAGGAACCCCCTACCTGTATTTTTTCGCCCGTTTCATCCGTTACTGCCGGGTCTTTCCATTTTGTAGTCCATTGCCACACATTGCCGCCCATGTCGGCCATGCCCAATTTATTTACTCCAAACTTACCGACAGGCGATGTGTATAAAAAACCATCTTCTACGGTATTATAGGTAGGAAAACTACCCTGCCAGAAATTGGCTTTGTACTGGCCATTCTGAATCCAGTTTTCTCCGCCCCACGAGTAAATCTCTTTTTCTTCCAGCCCATACCTAGCTGCCGAAAACCATTCTTTGGGGGCCGGGAGCCTTTTGCCCGCCCATTTGGCGTATGCCGTTGCATCGTTCCATGACACCTGCGTAACCGGGTGATCCGGCTGAGCATCGGGGCCATCCGGGCCGAAAGGATGCAAATAATTGGCGCCTTTGACTAAGGACCAGGTTCCGGTCTTGACATCGAATACCCCGGCATCGCCAAAGCGCTCGGCCTGGGTGACAAACTTTGTGGCCTTCACGAATTCATCGAACTGGGCTACTGTAACGGGTGTCTTGTCGATGAAAAAAGCATTTATTTCTTCGCCATCTTCATCTACTCCTGCGGGCACGAACACCATACCATCCGGAACTACTTCGGGTACTCCCTTATGTTCCGTGCGACCGCAGCCGAATAGAAAGGCCGTTATCGAGCAAACTACTAAAAGTAATCGAAGAGAAAGGAATTTCATTTTGATTGAAAAAGGTCAATAAGTACTTGCCAAACGAAAGACAAGTTTTTCTGCATTCTAATATTCTATAACTGCGCAATCATTTCTTTTATTATCAGTGTCATATTGGGCTCAGCCTTTTTAGCCGCAGCGATGATCTTGGCAATATCTGCCTTTTCTAATTTTTCAGGAATGCCCATGTCGGTGATAACTGATAAACCAAAACAGCGCAGGTGCATTTGCCGGGCGGCCAGAATTTCGGGAACAGTACTCATGCCTACTGCATCGGCTCCCAACATGCGCAGCATTCGGTATTCCGCCCGGGTTTCCAGATGCGGGCCGGGGACACTGACGTAAACTCCGGCATGAATATTCAGATTTTTTTCACGCGCTATCCCCAGCGCCATAGATACCAAAGCCGGATCGTAAGGATCACACATATCAGGGAAACGATCACCGAGTTCATCAAGGTTCGGGCCGGTCAACGGATTTTGGGGCAGAAAGAGACTGATGTGATCCTTGATGATCATCAGGTCACTTAGCTTGTAGAGGTCATTCATGCCCCCTGCCGCATTGGAAACCATCAATGTATGAACGCCCAGAAGCTTCATAACCCGAACTGGGAAAGCAACCTGCTGCATCGTATAGCCTTCGTAATAATGAAAGCGCCCCTGCATACATACGACTCTTTTTCCTGACAAAGTACCAAAAAACAGCTTGCCGGAGTGAAATTCGACCGTGGCTACCGGAAAATTGGGAATATCGGCATAAGCTATCTCATGTTCCACCTCAATGTCGTCGACAAGTGAGCCAAGCCCGGTACCCAGAATGATACCGATTTCGGGCACAAAGTTGTGGGTGAGGTCATTCAGGAAGTCGGATGTTTCCTTTATTTGGGAGTAATTCATTATGTTCGGAAAGCTAAGTGACTGTCGGCAGCCTGTTATGTTCAGGCGGACAAAAAATTAAGAGAAAAGGGTTCTGACTGCTAAGAATCTGCTCAAGATGAGCGTCAATTCAAAGCTATATTTTTCCCGGCAATATAGCCAGTTGTCCACGCATTTTGAAAATTAAAGCCACCGGTGATGCCATCGACGTTCAGTACTTCACCCGCAAAGTACAATCCAGGTACACGATTGCTTTCCAGGGTAGTTTGATTCACTTCTGACAGATCGACCCCGCCCGCTGTTACAAATTCCTCCTTGTAAGTACTTTTCCCATTGACTTTAAACTGGCTGTTCGTCAAAGTATTAATCAATCGGTTCAGAGATTTATTTGAAATGTCTGCCCAGCGAACTGTGGCGTCGATTTCAGAATTTTCCAGAAAAGCCCGCCAAAGCCGTAATGGCAGGCCGAAGCGGGCCTGGGTTGCAACCATTTGTTTGGGATTTGCGGCCTTTTCCTGCATCAGCCACGCCCGCGCCTCAGCCTCAGTTTGTTGAGGTACCCAATTGATGCGGCAGAAAAAACTATATTGCCTGTCTGCCAGCACCCGCGCTCCCCAGGCGGATAATTTCAACACAGCCGGACCACTGAATCCCCAATGGGTAATAAGTACCGGACCGCGCCATTCCAGTTTGGTACCCATAATTTTGACCTGTGCGTCCTGGACCGAAACGCCCGATAATTGAAGCAGATAATTGCCGGGAGCATTGAAGGTAAAAAGCGAAGGTACCGGATGTTCCACCGCATGGGCATGTTCGGCTATCCAATTAAAGCCTTCAAGTTTGGGATGTCCGCCTGAGGCTATCAGGAGTCTGTCGGCCACCAAAGTAGTGTCATCGGTTAAATTCAGAACAAAACTTTGCCCTTCCTGCTGGTAGAAGAAGGATTTGACGGCTGTACTTATCCTGATCTGTACACCATTTTTTCTTGCTTCATTCAGCAGGCAGTTTACAATCGTTTCTGACGAATTACTAACAGGAAACATGCGCCCGTCGCCTTCCGTTTTCAGGGAAACATTCCGGGCGGCGAACCAATCTACCGTGGATTGAGTGTCAAAGTGGGGCAGGAGTTTCTTTAAGAATCGCTCACCCCTGGGGTAGTTTTTTACCAATAGACGGTTATCAAAACATGCGTGTGCAACGTTGCAGCGTCCCCCGCCAGAAATACGTACCTTGTTCAGGACCGTTCGATTCTTTTCAAGAATAATTACCTCCGCATCGTGCCTGTGTTCAGCAGCTGTTATGGCGGCTAAAAAGCCTGATGCACCGCCCCCAATAATAACAATACGCATAAGTACTTGATATGTAAAACTATAACGGTGTTGGCCCGGCAGCCTGAGCTATTTAGGAATAGGAATAGTGATGGGGCATCATTAGAATGAGGCACGGGAGAATTTCGCTTTTGTACCTTTGTGAAAAAAATGCGAAATGACTCAATATCGGCGGCGAGGTTTCAGAATGCCTAACAATACTTTACTGCTCCTGATTGTATTTTTCACGATCGGACTTTTTCTCCATTACCGTGGCAAGAGCCAACCGGTCGTAGCTTTCTGGGAGAATATTAAATCAATATTTACTGACGAGAATTCATCGGACCATAATCCCTACAAAGCTCCCGAGCCAATTGACTACGATACCTTGGCTGCGGATACTCAACCCTCTGCGAATTCGGCTGGTTCAGATAAGGCAAAAAAAACTTCTCCTGGTTTTAAGGAAAAAATTAAAAGGCAGGAGGCAGAAATTTCTGCCGCTGAGTTGACACGCATCGTCAATCAACGCGATTTTTTTCTGCCTGCCATTGGCTCCAACGACCAGCTGGTGAGGCGGGTTGGCTATACTTTAAAATACGTGGAAAAATACGAACTACCTGCCTGGGTGGCCTATACCTTACAACAGGAGCAAATTGAAGGTAAAGAAGAACGTGAAAATGAATTTATGCCCGACCCGGCAGTTAAAAGTGGCACGGCGGTAAGCAGCGATTATATCCGCAGTGGCTACGACCGTGGGCACCTGGCGCCCGCCGCCGATTTCAAGAACTCTTATCAGGTAATGAAAGAAACCTTTTATATGAGTAACATCTGCCCGCAACAACCCCAGTTCAACCGAGGGATTTGGCTCGAGCTGGAAAAACTGGTACGAGCCTGGGCTTACAAATACAAGAAAATCTACGTCGTAACGGGCCCGGTGCTACAACCTGGCTTGCCCACCATCGGTCGGCTGAACAAGGTGGCTGTACCCAAGCAATTTTATAAGGTGGTACTTTATGTCAATCCACCTTACGTAAAAGGTATCGCATTTTTGATGGATAACAAACCATCCCAGGCATCATTAACGAAATTCGTCGTGTCCATTGATCAGGTCGAAAGGCTTACGGGAATCGACTTTTTTCCCGAATTGCCAGATTCGATTGAAGATGAAGTAGAAGCCAGAAGCGTAGCCGGGGAGTGGTACCGATTGTGAAATTTTATAGTTCAACGGGATAACGAACTTCGGTGAAGCTAAACTCCTAAACAACTCCCCAATTAAACACCTTGAAGTACCATCGATTATGTTTTCAACTTCTTTTTCTTCGCCGCAGGAAACAAGATATTGTTCAAGATGAGCCGATAGCCCGCTGAATTGGGGTGCAAATTCAGATCGGTGGGCTCTTCTCCGATTCGGTGCTGGTAGTCTTCGGGATCGTGGCCTCCGTAAAAAGTAAAGAAGCCTTTGCCGTAAGTGCCGTGAATATATCGGGCTTCGTGAGCCTGCTTCGTTTCGGCCATAACGACTACCTCCGGCTTAATGTACTGGTTTTTGTAAGCCGTAGTTTGCCCCAGAAAACCTTTGATGAGCGTTTCATGGTTCTGGGTAAGCATGGTGGGGATCGGGTCCCATTTGGCCGAGAACTGGAAAAGCGTAAAATAATCGTTGTCTTCGTTCATGCCGCGCTCCTGTGGCTGATTATCAATGGTTGAAAACTCGATCATGTACGGATCGGTGTAAACCTTAAAGTCTTTAAAGGCGAAGGTGTCGTCGTAATTGAGTTTAGCGTTGGCGTTGGGATCGGCGGGATCGCCATCGTAGGGAGACTCAACGATGTCCACTCCGGCGGCGGCGATGGCCAGGTCATAGGTATCGGTAGCATTGCACATGGCGAACATAAAGCCGCCTCCGGCAACGAACTCCTGGATTTTCTTGACTACGGCCAATTTCATGGACGAAACTTTCGCGAAGTTAAACTTGTCAGCTATCTGCTCGGCTTCACGTTTCTGTTCGCGATACCAGGGATAATCCTTGAAAGAATAAAATTTTCCATACTGGCCCGTAAAGTCCTCGTGGTGCAGGTGCAGCCAATCGTACTCAGGGAGTTTTCCGTTCAGTACTTCTTCGTCGAACACAACGTCGTAAGGAATCTCAGCGTAGGTAAGTACCATCGTCACGGCATCATCCCAGGGTTGTTTGGACTTAGGAGAATAGACGGCTATCTTCGGTGGCTTTTGTAGTTTTACGGCATCCATATTTGCATCAGGAGACGCGATTTCGCTCAGGATCTGAGCGGCATTTCCTTCGGAAATTACCTCGAAACTCACGCCGCGGATGGTCATCTCGGTTGCAAATTTCTGGGTGTAGGTAACCATAAAACTACCGCCTCTGTAATTGAGCAGCCAGTCTATTTCGGTATTATAAGCTTTCAGTACCCAAAAGGCCACCCCGTATGCTTTCAAATGGTTTTTTTGAGTATTATCCATCGGAATCAGCAGCCGGTTGGCCATTGAATAGGAAGAAACAGTTAAAAAAATGATAAGCGGAACAAACAGCCGTATCATCGGCTTGATACTCTGACGCATCCTGTGCAGATTTACCTTATTAAATTTATTGATATTTTTCATAACGAATATATAGCAATTATTGTGCAAATAGTAGCCCTGGGCCAATGAATATCTTAGAAAACTTCCTGGAAGGACTGCGGTCTATCCAATCCAATATGCTCCGCACCGTCTTGACGGCCCTTATCATTGCCATCGGAATCACCTCCCTGGTGGGTATCCTGACCGCCATCGACGGTATCCAAAGTTCGGTTGACAGCAGCTTTGCTGATTTGGGAGCTAATACGTTCGATGTCAGTAATTATTCGAGTGACAACCGAAGGTCAGGCGGGCGCAGGCGGAGGCAGTATGAAGACATCAACTACCGGCAAGCCTCTATGTTCTCAGATAAGTTTAAAAACGAGTACGGAGCCATGGTTTCGCTGTCGTCCCGTATTGGGGGAGCTATTCAGGTGAAGTACCTGTCAGAGAAAACAAATCCCAATGTGGTTATTACGGGAGCAGATGAAGATTTTTTAGCTATAAAAGGGTATAAGATTGACCGAGGACGCAATTTCTCGAAGAGCGACCTGGAAAACTCCCTCAACGTGGCCATTGTAGGGCAGGAGATAGTCAAGACACTTTTTCCCAGGGAAGATCCCATGAACAAAATTATCAGCTTCATGGGCGGGCAGTTTAAAATTGTCGGGGTTTTAGAAAAAAAAGGGTCGCTTGGCGGCGGGACAGATGCTGACCGGATTATCCTGGTCCCATTGGAAACGGGCCGCGCATTGGCTGCCAACCGAGAACTTACCTTCCAGATTACTGCTTCAGCGCCGGAAGTTAACGATAGCGAGTATATCATCGAAGAAGCGCGCGGCCTGATGCGTCGAATCCGGGGCGACGAACTGGGCAAGCCCGATTCGTTTGAAATCGAGCGGGCCGATGCGCTGGCTAAGGATTTCGAAAACATCACCGGCTACCTGCGTATGGGGGGCTTCGGTATCGGTATCATTACTTTGTTAGGTGCTTCCATTGCTCTCATGAATATTATGATGGTTTCAGTCACCGAGCGTACCCGTGAGATTGGCATCCGAAAGTCGCTCGGCGCTACGCCCAGAGTAATCCGTTTCCAGTTTTTGATGGAAGCCATTGTCATTTGTATTCTGGGGGGCTTGGCCGGGCTGCTTTTGGGAATTATGATCGGCAACATCATTTCCAACTCTATTAGCACCGACAGCGTTTTCATAGTACCCTGGTTCTGGATGTTCATGGGAATCGTAGTTTGTGTGTTGGTGGGCGTTATTTCGGGTATTTATCCGGCAATAAAAGCTTCGAAACTAGACCCCATAGAGGCTTTGCGGTACGAATAGACAAATATTTTTCCGGGACTTGCTTGGGAAATCTACCTTTCTGCCTATTTTTGCCCTCCCAAAGCGCAAGCAATTGGCCCGGATGGCGGAATTGGTAGACGCGTTGGTCTCAAACACCAATGGGGTTACACCCGTGCCGGTTCGACTCCGGCTCCGGGTACCGGGACACATCCCCGCACGATATCGTGCGGGGATTTTTTATGCCCTTTTCAAAGCCTTCATCTCAATCAGGCTGCTAATTATTTCTAATTAGTAC
>CAZCOG010000043.1:0-58018 GCA_964500445.1 uncultured Persicitalea sp.
TCGACAAGCAGAATAAGAAGGCCGAAAAGGAGGCTAAAAAATTAGAAAAAGAAGCAAAGAAAGCCGGGGATAAAACTACTAAATCCAAGAAATCAAAAGCAAAACGACGATCCGGCAAATCAGCCGAAGCCAAAGGTTCGAGTGTCAAAGAAACCAAGGAAGCCCGCAAGCTGGAACTAGACTCGCAAAAAGCCGCGCGTGATGCCTCTGCCGACGCAACCGAAACTATGGAGGAGGCCCTGGAAAACACTATCGCCAATGCTGTAGAACCCGAAGTCACGGAAATGCTTGAAACTAAAGCCGCTCCCAAGACTACGACCAAGAAGCCCGCCCGCCCCGCTAAATCCAAAACGGCCACAGCTGGCACACGCAAGCGGGTCATCGGAAGATCTGCCAAAAGCCCGGCCAACAAGCCCGTCGATCCTGAAACGGATAACTAATGGAGCGCCAGAAAACTGGTGGAAAGTACTTCATACTGTGCGACACTTTAAGATAGCAAAAGAGCCTTCGAAGGAAATTTCCTCCGAAGGCTCTTTTGCTATGCTTGATCTGATTACTTACTTGATATACCGATAATCTTCTCCGCCTTTCAAGCTTAGTAGCGTCTCGTACATTAGCTTGATGACGTTCTGCACGTCGTCTTTATGCACTGTTTCGATGGTAGTGTGCATGTACTTCAACGGCAGCGAAATCAGCGCCGACGCCACGCCTTCGGCGGAGTAAGCGAATGAATCGGTATCGGTTCCCGTAGAGCGGCTCACAGCCTGACGCTGGAAAGGAATTTCCTTTTCGTTAGCCACCGCAATGATGTGGTCACGAACATTGTTTTGGACGGCCGGACCGTAGCAAAGTACCGGGCCAAGGCCGCATTTGAGATCGCCTTGCTGTGTTTTGTTATACATCGGCGACTGCGTGTCGTGAGTCACGTCAGTAATGATGGCCAGATCGGGCTTCAGCCGCCGTGAGATCATCTCGGCCCCGCGTAGCCCGATCTCTTCCTGTACGGCATTCACAACGTAGAGCGTAAAAGGAAGCTTGACCTCGTTCTCGTGCAATAGCCGGGCTACCTCGGCGATCATAAAACCACCTACCCGGTTGTCCAGCGCACGGCCCACGTAGTATCGGTCATTCATTTCCATTAAGCCGTCGGCAAAAGTGACAACCGTACCGACATGAATACCCATTCCTTCTACTTCACTTTTATTAGCCGCCCCCACATCGATGAACAGCTCGTGGGGTTTCGGCACGCGGTCTTTGGACACCTCGCGCACGTGAATAGCCGGCCAGCCAAATACGCCAGGTACCGGACCATTCGGCGTGTGCAGATTTACACGCATGGAAGGAGCAATAGCGGCATCGGAACCACCGTTGCGGCGAACGTAGATATAGCCATCTTCGTTGATGTAGTTAACAAACCACGCAATCTCGTCCGAATGCGCCTCGATGACCACTTTGTAATCCTGACCCGGATTGACTACGCCTACCGCAGTACCGTAAGTGTCGATGATCTGCTCTTGGATATAGGGCTTGATGTAGTCGAGCCAGATCTGCTGTCCGGGCGATTCGAAACCCGTTGGAGATGCATTATTAAGATATTTGTAAAGAAATTCGGTGCTTTGTTCCCTCATTTTATTTAATGGATAATTTGGTAAAGGATAATCAATAGTGCCTGAGCTGTCTAAATTACAACGTTTTGTTTATATATCGCCGACGACAGTGGCAATGTGCGAGCAGAATTGTCTTTTTTCAGAAATTCCGATAACGACTCGCAAGTTAGGCAGTTCTGAGCAATTGGGTGGCTATTTGCTCATTTTTACCAGTAAGGGCTAATTGCACCGATTAATACCAGCGCTACTAATTGTAATGGATTAGAAAGCTTTTTTTGCCGAAGTTCGTTGCAGAAAGTATAAATTTGCATTCTGAAATGTCATGCTACAATCAGGTACTTCAACAGAAGTACCAAACCTCTCACAGCTATGAAATTAACGCAAATTGATCGACGTACGGGGCTGACCCGCGAGGAATTCATCGAAAACTACCTTAAACCCCGCCGTCCCGTAGTGTTTACCGACCTGATAAAAGACTGGCCCGCTACGCAAAAGTGGACTTTCGAGTGGTTCCGTGAAAACCACGGCGACCTCGAAGTGCCGCTTGTGGACAACCACATCCACGATCCCGATAAGTACTTCCAGAATGCGGCCACTATGCCTTTCGGCGAGTACCTTTCGCTGATTGAAAAAGGGCCGACGGACCTGCGGATTTTTCTTTTTGATATTTTCAAGAAAATCCCCGAACTCAACGCTGACGTACGATTCCCGACTATCATGGATGGTTTCGTAAAGAGCTACAAATTCATGTTTTTTGGCGGTCAGAATTCGGAAGTGAACCTGCACTACGATATGGATTGCTCCCATGTGTTTCTCTCGCAGTTCCAGACCCGTAAGAAAATTATTTTATTTCCGCCCTCGGAAAGTACCCGTCTCTACCAGCACCCCTTCACGGTGATGAGCCACGTCCATCCCTTGAATCCTGATCTGGAACGTTTTCCGGCTTTTGACAAAGCCCAAGGTTACGAAACCATTCTCGGCCACGGCGAGACGGTCTTCATTCCATCGTTATGGTGGCATTATATCAAATACGTTGATGGCGGCTTCGGCCTCGCCCTGCGCGCCAACGACTCAGTATTCACACTCCTGAAAGGCGGCATGAACCTCGCCCGCCACACCGTAGTGGACAAGGGCATGAATTCGCTGCTTGGCCCGAAATGGAAAGAGTGGAAGGAGAATAAGGCCATCGAGCGGGCGCAGGCAATGATGGCGTAAAAGTCACAGGTAATTGGCTTTTCTTGCCTGGTGCTTACCTAGTAGAAAGAAGGGCTTCCACTCAAAAGGTAAGCCCTTTTTTATGAGCCTGTATTAACATTCAACAGCATACCAATATCTTAGCCTGCTAGTTTACTGTCACGGCCACATCCGGCTTTAAAGCCATAATACCCGTAACAATCAGGGAATCGCCCGTTGACAAACCTTCGGTGACCTGGACTTTTGTGTCGGTACGCAGGCCGGTCGTGACCATTACTTCCTGAGCTTTTCCGTTCTTGACCACAAAAACCTTCTTGCCTTTCAACACAGGGACAATAGCGTCGGTTGGAATCATGATGGCGGTCGAATTATCGCTGAGATCCACCTGCACTTTCACAAACATTCCCGGCACAAAAAGCCGCCCCGGATTGGGCAGAATGGCCCGGACTCGCTGAGTGCGCAGGTTTTCATCAACCTTAGGATCGAGAGCTACTACACGGGCCGGATAGCGGGCGGCATCGCCGTCGAGCCCTAGTTGCACCGTGCTGCCCAAGCGGATATCGCGGGCATACCTTTCAGGAATGGTAAAATCAACCTTCACCGGATTGGTCTGTACCAAAGTTACGACCGGAGTACCGGGTGACAGATAGGCACCTTCACTAATATTTTTCAGTCCGATAGTCCCACTGAACGGCGCACGGATTTCGGTTTTTTCCAGTTGTGCCATAATCAGTTCCCTGTCGGCCTGCGAAGTACTGACATTGTTCATCGCAATCTCGTATTCTTCCTGGCTGATTGCTTCGATTTTCAGCAGTTTCTTCTGGCGCTCCTCCCGATTGCGGGTCAAGGCGGCATTATATTCCAGTTTGGCTAATTGTGCCTGTAATTCCTTGTCGTTGATCTTGGCAATAAGTTGTCCTTTCTTCACTGTCGCACCTTCCCGGAGATTGAGTTGAATAAGTCGTCCGGCCATTTCGGCTTTCAACTCCACCTCCTCATTAGGAACCACGGTACCGGGGGCGTAAAGGATATTGTCCATCTTTTCCATTTTGGCAAGATAAATCTCCACCGGAACGGCTCCGCCTCCACCTTTCCCTCCTTTCGAAGCGGTTGCCCCACCTTTTTCTTTTCCTCCCTTTTCGTCGTCGGACTTGGGGAACAAAAACAGCTTGCCCAAGACAAGCGCAAGGATAATTCCCCCTAAAATCAAAATGGGTCGCATGAACAGCTTATAAGTAAGTTAATATCTATTAAAACTTCTTTTTGTACTACACCTACTTGACAAAGAAATTATTAGTCTTTACTGTCTGTCAGACTTCGTCAAGAAGCGGTAAAACTATCAAAAACAGTTGTGAATACCCCTTCATTTGTAAAAATGCTTGTCATATATTCTGGCATGTCAACCAAACTCATACCCGCACAAAAAAGGATTAGTCCAAATACCCCTATTCGGTTACCAAAGTCCTTATATACAAAAAGCGAAATCACCAGTTGATGATTTCGCTTTTTGCAGGCCGCTATTGGAGCCTATACTTCTTCTATTTCGCTTTCTTCTTCCACTAATGCGGCCACGTCAGTTACTTTGGGGGCGCGGGTTTCGCGGCGTTTGTTTTTGAATTTTTTAACCTGAATTTTCAGTGTTTCGACAGCCAGATCGGTGGCTTCCTCAAACGTCGAGCCCTGTTCTTTCACAAACATAGTACCTCCGGGCACATACAATTTTACCTCGAGCAGTTTGGTATGGACTTTATTCGTTTCGTGTCCATCCAGTTTAAGGAATACTTCTCCACTCGTGATACGGTCGTAAAATGTATCGAGTTTATCCATTTTTTGCTGGATAAATGCCAACAGACTCGCGTCGGCGTCGAAGTGGATGGCTTGCATCTGCAATTTCATAAGCACATAGGGTTAAGTGAAACAAAAACCTCCCGATGTATCGGGTAATAAATCAAGGTAATTTCCGGCGCAATGTCAAGTACTTTGTGGGTATTTTTTCGAAAAATTCAAATTCCAAATTTTATCATTCTGTTAAATTTCTTCCAGAAGCGTCCTGAACGATACGTAACGATCTTTATAACGGTCGTGATGGCGTTGCTGAAATTCTGCCTGATGTTCAGTCTGATACGCCAGATAATCTTCCATCGTGCGGAAAGAGTACTGCAAGGAATAGGTCACACCCTCATTTTCGATCTCGGTCAGGAGCCGTAGCAGTTTGTTTTCGGTCGGTAGTCCGGTAGCCATCATGGCCGGAATCTGCACGGTTTTCATCCAGTCGAGCCAATCTTGCTCGGCCAGGCGGCTGATATTATAGGTGGTGTTGTAGAGTATCATAAGTTGGAGGGCCATCGGCGGTAGGCTTTCGGCACGGTCCGACGCCTCGGTCGGATTATATCTTTATAAATGAACAAAAACCAATATAGGCCATCTATTTCTAAATTCGCTTATTCAGCAATGATTAAGTGAGAAAATGCATCAAATAGTCTCCCAAAAAAGCCGGGAGCGGATGGCCAAAAGCCGGGAGCCAACCCCTATCTTTGCCGCATTTCCAACCAAAATCCCTAAAAACTATGAACGCTCTTGTCCACGCGCACTCGGGACTTCGCTACGTGGTGCTGGCGCTGCTGATTGCCGCCATCGGTATCGCCATTTCCAAATGGCAAAATAACGAATACGGCGACAGCAAGATTTATACCTTCGCTCTAATTTCGTGCCATATTCAGCTGCTGCTCGGCTTGATTCTCTATTTCATTAGTCCTAAGGTGGATTTCAGCATGATGGGCGAGAAACTCTACCGCTTTTTTACGGTGGAGCATATTGCCATGATGCTGGTGGCGATTATCCTCATTACTGTCGGCCGCGTGCGCTCACGGAAAGTCGAGGCAGGTGCCAAGCATCGTACTATTCTGTTTTATTATGCCATGGGTCTTGTGCTGATCATCGTCGCTATTCCCTGGCCTTTCCGCCATTTGGGGGCCGGCTGGTTCTGACGGATACTTAGCCGGGCCTATCAAGTAATTCGAGCGAGGATTTTCCTTTATTCAAAAAAGGTAAAATCCTCGCTTTTTTATGAATACCAAAATTCTGATTTCCGTTATCGTCGTCTTGCTGGGTAGTTTTCTGCTCTTTAATTTTATTCAAAACCCTTCCCTTGCTACTTCTGAATGGCGTGAGTATTTGGGCGGTCCTGATCGGGCACACTACTCGCCCTTGAAACAAATCACTACCGAAAACGTCAAGAATTTAGGGGTAGCCTGGGAGTACCATACCAAAGATACTTCGGGGCAAATCCAGTGCAATCCTATCATTGTCGACGGTGTGATGTACGCCACCACGGCCTCGGTAAAAGTCTTCGCGTTAGATGCGGCAACGGGTAAGCAACTTTGGCAGTTCAGCGACTCACGAGAAGCATCAGCGGCCAATACCAGCCGTGGCGTTACCTATTGGGCCGATGGCGACGATAAGCGCATTCTGTATTCCGCCGGGCCATGGCTCTATGCCCTGAATGCGATGACGGGCAAGGTGATCGAAACATTCGGCGACAGCGGGCGCGTAAGTCTGCGATTAGGACTACCCGAAATCGCCCAGAACAAGTTTATCTGCTCCAACACCCCCGGTACGATTTACAAAGATCTGATTGTGATGCCCGTGCGCCTTTCCGAAGGACCTGACGCCGCGCCGGGCCACGTGCGGGCTTTCAATGTGCGGACGGGCAAACTGGCCTGGACATTCCGCACAATCCCGCATCCCGGTGAGGCAGGCTACGAAACATGGGGCAAGGAAAACTGGAAGAATACCGACGTCGGCGCGGCCAACAACTGGGCGGGTATGGCCATCGACCGCGAGCGCGGCATTATCTACGTGCCGACGGGCTCGGCGGGTTATGATTTCTACGGCGGCAATCGCCCCGGCCAGAATCTCTACGCCAACTGCCTGCTGGCGCTGGACGCAGCTACGGGTAAACGCAAGTGGCATTTTCAGTTTGTCCACCACGACGTCTGGGACCGCGACTTACCCTCTCCTCCTACCTTAGTACAAATCCGACGCGACGGTCCCGACGGTCGGCCCCGACTCATCGACGCCGTGGCCCAGATTACCAAGTCGGGCTTCGTGTTTGTATTCGACCGGGTGACGGGCAAATCCTTGTTCCCCATTCAGGAACGGTCCGTACCTACCCACAATGCCCTGCCGGGTGAAAAGCCCTGGGCCACGCAACCCGTGCCGCTGAAGCCCGCACCGTTTTCCCGCCAGACTATTGGCGACAACGATGTAAATCCTTACGCGAAAGACAGAGACGAATTGAAGGCACGGCTGGCAAAAATGCGGCACAAGGATCAGTTTGAGCTGCCGAGCCAGGAAGGCACGCTCATATTTCCTGGTTTCGATGGCGGCGGCGAATGGGGCGGCCCGGCCTACGACGCCGAAACGGGGCTGCTATTCATCAATTCCAACGAGATGGCCTGGGAAATGAAGATGCTGCCCACGCCCAAAGCGAAGGACCTCGCCGGACTAACTCAGGGTCAAAAGGTTTATAAAATCAACTGCGCCGGCTGCCACGGAGCCGAGCGCAAAGGCAATCCTGCCAGCGGCTACCCCTCACTGGTGGATGTTGGCACCCGTCGCGACCACGCTTTTGTAAATGCCATCGTAAAGAATGGCAAAGGCATGATGCCCGGATTCTCGTACCTGAAAGACGACGAACGTCGCGCGTTGCTGGCTTTTTTATTCGATGAAGAAAAAAAGGAAGCGGGCGGCGACACCAAAGCGGCCCTTTTCCCGCTCCCGTTTAAGATGAAGGGCTACAACAAGTTCTTGTCTGAGGACGGTTACCCGGCCATCAGCCCCCCCTGGGGCCAGCTCAGCGCCCTTAATCTGAACACGGGCGAGTACGAGTGGAAAATCGTCCTCGGTGAATTCAAGGAACTCACCGCCCAGGGCATCCCGCCCACGGGTTGCGAGAATTATGGCGGCCCGGTCGTGACCGCCGGGGGGGTACTTTTCATCGCCGCCACCCGCGATGGCATGTTCCGCGCCTTCGACAAGCGCACCGGAAAACTACTATTCCAAACCGAACTACCCGCCGCAGGCTTCGCCACGCCTTCGGTATACGAAGCAGACGGTAAGCAGTACGTCGTCATCGCCTGCGGGGGCACGAAACTGGGCACAAAGAAGGGAGATAGTTATGTGGCGTTTGCGCTGCCTTAGAGTTGGTTTTCGCCAGCTGAAACCAGCGGTAGCGTGAGCGTTAAAGTCTTCTTGTCCGTGGATTCTCCCCGCAGCCATTGGTGGCGAGTCCAAATGGTGATTACAGAATTTCTGGTAAGTACACAGTCAATATCAATCCATGAGCCCGCTCCTCGAATCTCACAAACCCGAAAACATAAAGATCCTCTTCATAGCCGAAGCACCGGGATTCAATAGTTCAGGGAAATTGACTCAACATTTTTATTTTGCTGATAATAACCTCTTTCGGACCATTTTCACGGCCTTTGAAGTAGTCTATGGTAGTTTTGACTCTGCTCAGGACTTTCTTACTTTTTTCAAATCAATCGGCTGCTACCTCGATCATTTAAGTCTTGTTGCTATCAACAGAAGTGACAAGGATGAAAGAAAAATAGGGCGGCAAAAGGCAGTTCCATCTTTGGTCGAACGTCTGAAATTGTACAAGCCCGAAATAATAATCGTGCTTATGAAGGAAATTCAAAAGCATGTAGTAGAGGCCGTGGAAATTTCTGGTATCGATTCCGTTTGCCTGCTCGAAGCGGTTCCTTACCCCGCCGGAAGCGATACCAATCAGAAAAATTGCATCGCCGAAATCACCAGTCTGCTGAGAAACCTGGAAGTCAATTGAGCAATAATCAGCTTGGCATCCTCTACATCTTACTCAGAATCCGAACAGTCTGCGGGTCTTCCTCGCCTCCATAAAATCGATCCAGTACTTGCAAAAAGACTTCATTGTCGGTACTGACCGATTTGAAAAGCGTCATTCTGGAACGCAGTTTCAGATCGTCCGGCGTGCCGAATACTTCGGTAGCCGATTTGTTTTTCAGAGAAAGTAATGCCTCAGAAGCTTCCCGCAACCGCTCGCCCAACGTGGGGTGATCCAGATACGCTATCGCCTCCTCCCGACTTTTGATCGCGTAGGTTTGTGAGGTTTCGGTCCGGCCCAAGCCGACGATTTGGGGAAAGATAAACCACATCCAGTGGCTTTGCTTGCGGCCGTTGCGGATTTCGCTCAAAGCAGTTTCGTAGGTACTTTTCTGGGCCGTCAAAAAGCGGTTTAAATCATAAGGATCATTCATGGTGAGGTAGTTTAGGGTTTGGGATTAATCATCCCGGGCTTTCTCATACGCAGCCAAACATTGGTCGAGCGGTTGCCCGTAGGTGTGAATACACTCACAAAAACTATTCCCTGCCTTGGTCCTATTGCTCCCTGCAAATTGCTTCTTGCATCCGGTTATCGTATTGCGGGGCATTACGTCGTGGGCTTTTAGGTATACCAAAACTACGAAGACAAAGGTGGCCGCCACGCCCGTGAAAAAAGCAATCGGAAATCTGTTGCTGAGTTTTTCCTGCCTCAGGGTGAAGTCCAGGGTAGTTCTGTTGAAAGGAAAAATGTATTTTATCTTGTCGTAATTCCAGCAAAGCAGGTACAGATTGGCCAGCACCATCAAAGGAGCCGTAATATGCGACCCGTCGAAACGCACGGCCAGCGAAAGGATACAGATATTGAGGATAATGGGAAAGTAGATGAGCGCTCCGAGCGTTACCGTGCGCGGGATGAGCAACAGAACGGCCGCCGTCATTTGCATTACGCCAATGAAAGGATAATAATAGCCCGTATGGAACAATGCTTCTAGGTAGTGGCCCATCGGCTGATTATTGGACAAATCGGTAAACCGCTCGCCGTTGATTTTCACAAATCCCGAGGGCAAAAACCCGGCAGCCAAAGCAATGCGACAGAAAATGGAGAAGTACCGGTGCCACCGATTTTGCTTTACCCGTAAATGGACCTGGTCGAGTTTGTCAGAAATATTCATCAATTGATAAGACAAAGAAGCTATTCGAGTTAGCCCTTATTTGAACCCGAAAATCACAGGAAACAGAAAAGTAACCACTGCCGTCCAGCCCCAGTAAACGGGCAGGAAGGCTGAAATTGACCTACCTACTTCATCAAGATCAGCATCCCGGGTAAGTACTTTCACCAGTTTGCCGGTCACCAGCATCAGGTTGATCAGGATCAGGATATTCGCGCCCAGCACTGCAGTTCGGTTGGGCGTGAAGCCCCACTCCGAAATGCGGAATACGATGGCCGAAAGTGCGATGCCATTGACCAGGATCGTCACGGCGGAAAGCAGGAATAGTACCATGATTTCGTAGCGGTTGGCGGAAACTTTGGCTCGCTCCGCTACTGAAAAGAAAATAAGCGCCATCACCCCAATCAACAGGATATTGAAAATCAGCAGAAATTCCCGGTCATTGTAAGGATCTTTGCCCGAAAAAACGATGGCGCCCAAGTACACCAGCAGCATCACCAACACCAGGGGACTGAAAAGGCGGGCGATAATGGGCGAAACTTTTTGCACCAGTTCAGGGATATTTTGCGTCAGGACCGTACCTATGATGGGTACCGCCGGAAGGCCGAAAACGACGATATACTGAAAATAAAAATCTGCAATATTATATCCGATCAGCGAAAAAAGTCCGATGGTGATAGCCGTCAGAATACCGCCCGAAATCAGCAGAAGTGCCGACATCACTACCAAGTCACCATTGTAGCTCAGGTACCCAAGCCGCTTTTTGAAGCTTCCTGTCCGCTCTCCCGCGAAAGCAAAACCCGTCGCAGCCCACAAAAACAAAAGCAGGTGAATGCATGACAGCAACAAGGTGTCGCTCGGACGGGCGCTGCCGTTCAGTGCGCCTGGCAGCAGATTGATAAATAGCATCGACAGTACCATAACTCCGGCCAGAAGGGCGATTTTTTTGCCCGTAAGCTTATTTTTCCAAACGAAGTAGGCAGTCAGGAACGGGAATACCAGAAACCCAATATTTCTCGGATAGAAAAACTCCTCATCAATAGAGAAAATCTCCGGCAACTTGACCCCAATGCCCGCGAGTAAAGTCGTGACAATCACGAATATCAGCTCGGTTCGATTGGTCAAAAAAATCTTTTCAGATTCGTAGTTCAATCGCTCGTGCCAGAAATCAGCCACACTGGTATTGGTAAGCTGGGGATACAGCTCGTTGAATTCGCGCCGGAAAGCAGCCTTGTTTTCCTGGTACAGTTTCTCGAGGACGCGGGGATTGTCCAAACTGGAAAGAATTTCGTTTTTCATGAGAATGGTTTGTTTTTGATTTGTTGTTATCCAGAGTACTTTGTTTTTCAAAGTTATTGCGCAAAAAAATTACGGTTTATTGTCCCGAATCAATTTTTCCAAGGCGTCGAGATGGCTCTTAAAAGCATTTTTACCCTTGGCAGTAGCCGAATACCGGGTATTGGGCCGGCGGCCAATAAACTGCTTTTCTACATTCACATAACTGGCCTCTTCTAGGGCCCGCAAATGGCTGGACAGGTTGCCGTCAGTGAGATCGAGTGTTTCTTTAAGAAAAGAAAAGTCGACCTCCTCCTCTACCATCAGCACCGACATGATCCCCAGCCGCGCGCGGCTCTCGAAAGCCTTGTTGATATTTTTCAGGTAATCTATGGCGTGTTCCATCATCTAGTTTTTTGGTGTGTTATGTATTTCGGTCTCAGCCAGAAAAGCTTTAATCGTTGTATTTTTCGTACTTATAATAAATCACGCTTCCGTAGAACACGTGCAGCAAACCAAATCCCAGCGTCCAGGCTAATAGTCCGTACTCGACCTTGAAACTGCTGACCAGCCCGAGCCCAAGCTCGAACACGCCCAGCGAGCGGAGGTCGGCAAAAGCGTACTTGCTGGCATTGATGAGGGCCAGGCCATAAAAAAGCAGCATGGCCGGAGCCACCAGGTACCCGATGTCATGGAAAAGCAGGACGCCGCAAAAAGCTCCCCCCACTCCCATTGGCAGGCAAAAGTTGAGCAATAGCCTCTTCGCTTGCAACGTCCAGACTGATTGGCGGGCTTTCCGAGCCTTAAGACTAGTAAAGTAAAGCACGGTCGCAGCCGCCAGACAAAATACCGCCGCAGCTGCCAGCACCACAAACCAAATCGTTTCGGGTGCCAGCGCTTCCTGGTACAGCGCGGGATATTGTAATTCGTGTACAGTTAGGTACCACTGAACTGCGCCAGCCCCCGCCAGTGCACACAAGCCCACAAAAATCCCCGATAACCCGCTCAGAGACTGAAACCGGGTAGAGCGATCCATGATGCTCCTGATCTCGTGTAAGGCTTGCAGTTGATCGTCTTCCATCGGAATAACAGAGTACTTTGAATTGCAAAGTAAGTACATTTTCAAATAGGAACGTACGCTTGAGCAATATTTTTTTAAGAAGACTGAAAAAAGCGACCGTTCTCATGACGTGTACTATACCTTAATCGATTAGATTTCAACGGCCAAGCATGGAATTCTTCCGAGTCACGTCTTTGATTTCTGCCTATCGCAATCGAAAACAAATTATTGTAGGTTTAAGCAAAACGAGCGCAAAATTAATTTTTGCGCTCGTTTTGCCGTCATTGATCCTGAA
Organism: uncultured Persicitalea sp.; assembly: GCA_964500445.1. Taxonomy (GTDB): domain Bacteria; phylum Bacteroidota; class Bacteroidia; order Cytophagales; family Spirosomataceae; genus Persicitalea. The sequence continues at coordinate 12,466 of CAZCOG010000043.1, forward strand.
ATAGCTATACTTTCAACTTTCCTTCTACTCCGTCATCCATAGTGTCTCCGGTGATTAGCGAGGCAGCCATTTTCAGAAATGACACCATACGATTATTTTTGGTGTCCCAATAACGGACATCCTCCGGCTCAATACGTATCACTGTCAGAGCCGGATCGTCCTTCCCCCCCTGAAACCATACTTTGATGAAGGAATTCCAGTACTTTTCGATTTTTTCGCGATCCCGATTAATAGTCGCTTTGCCATAAACACTCAGGTACTCAGAGCTACTTTCTTTGCAGAAGAAAAGCTGAACACTCGGGTCGGCGGCTATCTCTTTATTCTTATTGGATGACTCAGCGCTGAAAAAGTAGAGCGCCCCATCATCCTCAACGCCCTGTAATGCCATCGGACGGCTGGGCAGCGGACCAGAAGTACTGAAAGTAGAAAACATACAAGTACCGTCAGCCAGCTCCTGTAATTTTTCGATGGCCTCGCTGCCTGCGAGGTCCTGAATGTGGTTGTCTTCGTCGTGTCGTGGATCTTGCATGATTGAATATTTCTAGGTTGTTGATAAGGTGAGAGAAAAAAAATAAAACTTATGCCAACCAGATAAGCATGGAATGATTTTTATGTTTATAAACAAATATATTTTTTGCCAGTTTATGACATAAGTAAAACATAAAGAAAGTACTATGAAAATCGCAGTAGAAAAAGGGCAGGAAAAAGCACTGCTGGAGGATGGACCACAGCAAGTTAAGATTACTGATATCGAAGAGGGCAGCAGCGAGTACAAGGGTATCCCTTTTTTTGCTGTTCGCTTTGAGAACGATGAAGGTTATGTATCGCACCGTTTTTACCAGTCGGAGGCAGGTATGCCCGCCATCATTGGCTTATTCGAAGCAGTGGGGATCGATGCCAAAGCGGGCAAAGATTTGGACACGAAGCAACTGATGGGTAAAGAACTCACCATTGAGGTAGGTGAGCGCTCTTACACAGACCCACAAAGCCAGAGCGAGCGAACGCTGAAGCAAGCGGTCAATTTCCTAGTCAGTTAGGCATTTTTGGTCCCGATCCATTTCTTGGCGCCCGATCACAAGTCGGGCGCTTTTTTAATAAAGGTACTTCTGAGCCGAACACACCGAGTGTGATGGTCTGGAATATTTTTTGTAAGATCATGCCCATTTTACAAACCAAACAAATCATGGCTTACAAAAAAGGCGACTCAGTAACGTGGGAATGGGGCAAGGGAGAAGCTACGGGCAAAATCAAAGAAAAATTCACCGAAAAAGTAACACGTACCACTAAAGGCAGCGAAATAACCCGCAACGCCAGTGACGACGAACCCGCTTACCTCATTGAGCAGGAAGACGGCGATGAAGTTTTAAAATCCGGGTCGGAGTTGAAGAAAAGATAAAATTAGCTGGACCTGACTTCACCATCTTCACAACGCACAATTCGGGCGGGGTACTTGTCGAGCAAGGTGTAATCGTGGGTAGCCATCAGCACGGCGGTTCCGGCGTTGTTGATGGTCTTAAAAACCTCCATGATCTGATTACTCACCTCTGGGTCAAGATTTCCGGTTGGCTCATCGGCAATCAGGATTTGGGGCTCGTTCAACATGGCACGCGCGATGACCACGCGCTGCTGCTCGCCACCCGAAAGCTGGTGCGGCATTTTTTTGGGTGAAGTACCCAGTCCGACTTGCATAAGTACTTCAGAAATCCGGCGTGCGATGTCGGCTTTTTCCTGCCAGCCCGTTGCCCGCAGCACAAAGGTCAGGTTTTCCTCAACCGAGCGATCGGTGAGCAACTGAAAATCCTGGAATACTATACCGATGCGGCGACGCAGGAAGGGGATGTCGCTACGCTTGATCTTATGTAGTTCATAGCCTGCCACTTTTGCCGAGCCGGTCTGCAGCCAGAGATCAGCATAAAGGGTTTTGAGCAGAGAACTCTTGCCACTACCCGTACGCCCGATCAGGTACACAAACTCACCCTTATCGATATGAAAATTCACATCCGCCAGTACGGGTTTGTCGCCCTGGTAAATATCCGCGCGCTCCAGCATTACGACGGGTTCGGAAGAAATACTCATTGTTGTCAGTGTGTCGATTTGTTACGGACGCCGCCCAAATGAGTCTGTCGGCTATTCATTTACAGCGCTACTTTTATTTAGCAATGCCTTGATTAATGAGAACAATGCTGATGTGACAGTATGCTTCCCATAAATCAAGGCATTAACAAATCAATAATCTTCTTTACTTGTTTCCTTTCTGATAATCAGCCAGGAATTTTTCCAGGCCACTATCGGTAAGGGGATGCTTTAGTAAGGCCAGAATGCTGCTAAGAGACCCAGTCATGACATCGGCACCAATTTCAGCACACTGTATGATGTGCATCGGGTGGCGGATGGAGGCGGCCAGTACCTGCGTATCGTAGCTGTAATTGCGATAAATCAGCACTATTTGCTCGATAAGGGCAATGCCATCGGTGGAGATATCGTCAAGACGGCCGATGAAAGGTGACACATAGGTAGCTCCGGCTTTGGCAGCCAATAGAGCCTGCCCTGCCGAAAAAACCAGTGTGCAATTGGTGCGGATACCCTTATTGGAAAAGTACTTCAGCGCCTTTACGCCTTCCTGGATCATCGGCACTTTCACCACAATCTTATCGTCGATTTCAACCAATTCTTCTCCTTCGCGGACGATACCGTCGAAATCAGTGGATATCACCTCGGCGCTCACGTCACCATCTACAATATCACAAATGGCTTTGTAATGGCCGAATATGTTGTCTTTACCCGTGATGCCTTCCTTGGCCATCAGCGAAGGGTTGGTCGTCACGCCATCCAATACGCCCAGAGACTGGGCTTCTTTAATTTCAGCCAGGTTGGCCGTGTCAATGAAAAATTTCATGTGATTCTATAAAAAAGTTAGGTTTTAGGGCACAAAAAAAGGCAAACCGAGAATCTCACCGCTACGACCACCTACCCTTGCTTCTGTCAAGACCTGGGGGATTCAGCAGGAGCTGGTAGTTCCGATTTGCCCGTGCAAAGATAAGGACATTTTCTAAACAAGAAAAAACCATCCGCAAAGCTTTCTACCGTACTTTTACGCCAGCCTTTTTGAATCAATGAATAATTGACAACTGACAATGCCTCTTCTTTTTCCTTTCAAACTACCTTCAATCAACAAGTTATATAGACACATAGCCTTCTTCTTGGCTTTTCTTCTCTTGTTTTCTTGCCAGAACTCTTCCGATGCCTATCTCGAAAAAGGCAAAGTACTGCTGCGTGAAGGCAAAACTCGTGAGGGAATTGACTACCTTAATCAGGCCATTGAAAAAGACCTGGAAAACGCGGAGGCCTTTAATAGTCGGGGCGTGGCCTATTTTGAGCTGAAGGAATATCCAAATGCCATGCTCGATTACCGACAGGCTATTCAGATCGCCCCTAACCTGTACCTTCCCTATTTCAACCGGGCTCTTCTATTTTCTGCCCAAAATCAACTTGATTCCGCCCTTACGGATTACAGTCGGGCTGCGCAACTCGCGCCGGATACTGCTGATATCTACCTGAATCGTGGGCAAGTGTACGCGCTAATGGACCAGATTCCCCGGGCTATTCAGGATTTTGAAAAAGCCGTGCAGCTCGATGAGGACAATCCGCTGGCCTGGTACAACCTGGGAAATACCCTTTATCGCCAGCAAGAGTATGAGCAAGCGACCCTCGCTTTTACCCGGGCCACACGCACTGACCCGAAGTTTGGCAAGGCATTTTATGGGCTGGGATTAAGCCAGTACGAAAATGGGGAGAAAGAACTGGCCTGTCTAAGTTTCAAGCAAGCCGAGCGGCTGGGTTACGCCGAAGCCGTCGCCGCCAGCAGTAAATACTGTGCGCAGTAGCTATTTCTCTCTAACGAGTAAAATACAACCGCTAGATAATTTTTATTGAAATATCTGACAGTCAGAATAGTCTTTTCCAGACTAAAAAATTATATTTGAGTTGAAAATAACGTAGGTTATACTAACGAACTAAAACCACAACCATAAAAATAGCCTTAAGCAATGAAAAAAATCACTACTTTTTTTGTGGGCGCATTATCAGTTTTAGCTACACTAGCCCAGGCGCAGGACTGTCCCACCACCACTACATTAACAGCGCCCCTTTCGGGTGCAAAAGTTGTGGAGCAGGCCAGCCAGCATCTTACTGCTGCCAATCTTGTGCAATCAGGTGACGTAGCTTACCGCGCGGGCCAGTCAGTCACTCTTACCGCCGGCTTTGAGGTGAAGCCGGGAGCAGTTTTTGAAGCTACAATTGCGCCATGCAAAGCCGTAGAAATGGATCGTAAGGCCTGGGAAGAGAATGTGTTTGCGCTCGGTTCCTATCCTAATCCTTTTGCGCAGAATACCTTGATCGAGTATACTATTCCTGAAGCTTCGACCGTGAGCGTCAGCATCGTTGACTTGCGTGGGGTGACTATTTCCCGGCTTCTCACCAACAAAGAGCAATCGGAAGGTACTCACCGCCTGACCTTCGAGTCGGATTCACTGCCCGAAGGCGTTTATATTTGCACATTGACTACACCAAACGGACGCAAAACCCACAAGATTATCAAGCAGAATTAATTACTTACTATACACATATACCGAAGCGGTGAAGAGCACTCTTCACCGCTTTTTTTGTGCATGATGGGTATCCCTGGGGGGGTAGTTTTCTTTAAATAAAAAACTTTCAGTAAGAGTACTTAACCTGCCACTACCATGAAAATCATCATTGCCTTACTTGGCTTTGTATTCGTGCTATTTTCCTATTTTCAGTTTAACGATCCCGATCCTCAGATTTGGGTTCCTGTTTATTCGATGGCGGCTTTGGCATGTTATATGGCTCATCGCGAACTATGGCCTTCGTGGGTTTTCTTCATTATGGCCGCCGCTTATTTGGTAGGAGCCATCCTTCAATGGCCACCCGCATTCGAGGGTGTTTTTTTCGGCGAACTAGAAATGCATAGCCTGAACATAGAACTCGCCCGCGAATCGCTCGGACTGGGCATCTGCTCTCTGGCGATGGTATTTTTGGGTTGGCGGGCCAGGGTCAATCCGCCCACTGCCATTTGATTTCCTTAATATCAAACTCGCGTATTTCGCCATTGTCTAATTCGAGCCGTAGTTTTCCGGTGAGGCTCACGCCCAGAATAGTGCCTTCTATTAACTGGCCACCTACGCCGTAGATTCGCTTTTGTCCTATTCCCAGCAAGTGCTCATTATACTCCCGGCGAATGCCTTCCACATGGCCCGTTCGGAGCTTCAAATAAGACTTCTCCAATTCCAGCATCAACCGGGGAAGTTGCTCTGCCAGGTGGAAAGTTTGTCCGGTCTCCAAACGTAATGATGTAACACGACCCGCAGCAACGGCCGGAAAGCTGGATTGATTAATATTTAGCCCAATCCCGACGATCGAATGCGCTATTCGGGTACCTTGCAAAGCATTTTCAATCAGAATGCCCCCTACCTTCAAATCACTTATGTACAAATCATTAGGCCATTTTATCCTAATAGTACTGACAAAATCTGCTAAATAATTTCTGATTCCCAGAGCAATGGACTGACTAAGCAGAAAGTGCTCCGAAAGGGATAGGAAAGTAGGCATCAGCACCAGCGAAAGTGTGAAGTTCTGGCCACGATTTGTCAGCCAGCTGGTGCCGTGCTGCCCACGTCCGGCAGTCTGCTCGTCAGTGATTATTACTGTCCCTTCTGCTACCTTTTCATGGCGTACTAATTCAGCCGCAATGTCGTTGGTAGAGTGACAAGTTGGCAGATACACAATCTTTTTACCGAAAATCAGAGTTTTTGTGCAAGAATCGTACACTTCTTTTGTAAAAATTTATACTTTTATTTATGGTCAAAGACAAACCTTGTTTTCCGGCCCATTACTGTTAAACACAATGCATGAAACAACGCAAAAATAAAGAAGTATCTTCACAAGACCTCTCCCAACTTGTCGTCAAAGGAATGATAGAGAAGAAGGGCCAAGACGTCGCTATCCTGGATCTTCGTCAGGTAAAAAATGCCATCGCTGATTATTTTGTAATCTGTTCGGGAACTTCTGACACCCAAATCGACGCTATTGCCGATTCTGTGGAATTTGAAGTGCATAAGGCCATTGCCGAAGACCCGTGGCATAAAGAAGGAAAAGAAAACCGCGAGTGGATTTTAATCGATTACGTGGATGTCGTAGCGCACGTATTTAAGAAAGATCGTCGTCAATACTACGACATCGAAGAACTGTGGGGTGATGCCGAGCGCACCCTGATCGAGGAGACCGCCGCCTAAGCAATTTGGGGATACGTACTTATGGGCACTTTGCCAAGCTGAACATTAATCCCCTGGTTGACGTTGATAAGTACCAAATTTATACTAATGCTAAACTATAATGTCTGATAACGATAATAAAAGAAATCCCCTGAACCCGAAAAGCCCGCAACGCGGGTACCAAGGCTGGATAATTGCGGCCCTGATCGCGACGATTCTGGGGATTACGTATTTGAATAAATCCACTACGCTGCGTGATATTAGTCAAAAGCGTTTTGAGAAGATGGTGGCCGATAAGGAAGTGGCCCGCGTTACGATTGTGAACGACAACAAGGTGGAAGTAACGCTGAAACCCGAAGCACTTCGCAAAGACAAGTACCAGGTTATCGCTAAGGAGAACAATTACTTCGGTGGCGAAGCCGCTCCGCATTATCAGTTCCAGATTACTTCTGCCGAGACCTTTAAAAAAGACCTCGAAAAGATCCAGGAGGGAGTTCCGGATGGAGAGAAAATCGAATACAAGATCGATACGCGAGGTGACTGGTCGAGTTGGATAGGTACCTGGGGATTTTTCATTGTCATGATCGTGGTCATGTATTTCCTGCTGGGCCGGATGTCCGGCGGCGTAGGGCCTGGTGGACAGCTGTTTAACATTGGCCGTTCACGAGCCACGCTTTTTGACGCAGAAAATAAGGTAAAAATCACCTTTAACGATGTGGCCGGACTGGATGAAGCCAAGGAAGAAATTAAGGAAATCGTAGATTACCTGAAAAGTCCTGACAAATTCAAAAAACTTGGGGCTAAGATTCCCAAGGGCGCATTGCTGGTAGGTCCTCCTGGTACTGGTAAAACACTGTTGGCCAAGGCCGTGGCTGGTGAGGCCGAAGTACCTTTCTTTTCGTTATCAGGTTCCGATTTTGTGGAAATGTTTGTGGGAGTTGGTGCTGCCCGTGTGCGTGATCTTTTCAAACAAGCCAAGGAAAAGGCTCCTTGTATCATTTTCATTGACGAAATCGACGCTGTGGGTCGCTCGCGCGGACGAGGCGGCATGCCCGGCTCCAATGATGAGCGAGAGAACACACTAAACTCACTGCTGGTGGAAATGGATGGTTTTGCTACCGATTCTGGTATCATTATCGTGGCAGCCACCAACCGTCCCGACGTGCTGGATTCGGCCCTGTTACGACCTGGTCGCTTCGACCGTCAGATTTCGGTGGACAAGCCCGATGTCATTGGCCGGGAGGCTATTTTTAAAGTTCACTTGAAACCGATCAAAATTTCGGAAGATGTGGATATCCAGAAATTGGCCGCCCAAACGCCGGGCTTTGCCGGGGCAGAAATTGCCAACGTCTGTAACGAAGCGGCCCTTATCGCTGCCCGTCGCGACCGCGAGAGCGTAACCATGCAGGATTTCCAGGACGCGATGGACCGGGTAATCGGTGGTCTGGAAAAGAAAAACAAACTGATCTCACCCGAAGAAAAGCAAATCGTAGCGTATCACGAAGCGGGCCACGCAGTAGCGGGCTGGTTCCTCGAACATGCCGACCCGCTGGTAAAAGTAACGATTGTTCCCCGGGGAGTGGCTGCATTGGGCTACGCGCAGTACTTGCCGCGTGAGCAGTATCTGTATCGTACCGAACAACTCTTCGACGAAATGTGCATGACCCTGGGCGGTCGCGCGGCTGAAGATGTAGTTTTCGGTAAGATTTCGACCGGCGCGCTGAGTGATCTGGAACGCGTTACAAAGGTGGCCTACAGTATGGTCACTATGTACGGCATGAACGATAAGATAGGCAACATCTCGTTTTACGATTCCAAGCAATCGGACTATGCTTTTACGAAGCCTTACTCAGAAAACACAGCAGAAAAGATTGACCATGAAGTACGACTTTTGGTTGATAAAGCTTACCAGCATGTATTAAACCTGCTCCGTGACAAACGCGAGGCGCTAGAAGTAATAGCCCAAGAATTGCTGGAAAAGGAAATTCTGTTCCAAAGCGATTTGGAAGCGTTGATCGGGAAGCGTCCTTACGAAAAGGAAACAAACTACCAGGCTTATGTCAACCGTCGCTCTCGCGAAGAAGCCGCCGTTCACGAAGAAGCGGTAAAGCATGCGGAAGAAGAAAAATTAGCCGAAGCGGCAAATAAGAATGAAAGCACGGTAGAGTTAGAAACTGACAGCCCGGTGGTAGAACCGAAAGCCTAAAAATACCTCTTTAAAATAAGAAAGGAGCCGACAGTCATACGATTGTCGGCTCCTTTCTTATTTTGAGTACTTGGTATACCATAATAATTTATGGTATAGCAGCTTAAATTCAAAGGCATAGTTAAGGTGAGAAATTCCGATCCTTAGTTTTTGACGGAATGTATCGCGCATGGTCAGTGTGTGAAAAAAATAAGAAAGGCTGGAGTTACTGGCTGCTTTAGGCATCCTTTCCCATTTGTGTAAAAGCTCTTGATGAATCGGCACAGGCGTAGTTTCAGGCCAGCCATCCTTCCATTCCATACCCATTCCTCTAAGCATCCCCAGGCCCTGCCACACCAGTTTCAACATACCTTTTTGGCTGGCTAATTCTTCGACTAATGTCCAGTTGGTATTGTCGCCGTATCGATTCAGGTAAGCAGCCAAATCAGCCAAATATTTTAATTTCAACCACTCCTCTTTTCCACCGTGATGCATAATCAGCAGTAAAAGTTGGTATTCATTCGAAAAACCTAAAATAGATCCATTTTGGATATTTAATCTTTGCTGAAAGTCAGACCACTCTGACTCTGGAAAATTAAACTTCAAGCGCGGATAGGCCACTCGCCAGTGCATCTCTAAGACAAACTCCAACGAGCTTCCCTTTTCCTTTCGTAACATCGGCACATGGTAATCTGTGCGAAAAAAGGCATTCCGCAATGAGGCTGGACTATTTAACAAATACTGACGATAAGGGTCTGCTTTATAGCCCGCGTCAGCCACTACGCGCAAAGCAGGCAAGCAATCCGCTTGGCTAACCAGTAGATCAATATCGCCATATTCTCTATGTCCTTGTTGCCCATACAGCCATTCGGCCCATAAACAGCCTTTATATCCATAGGCAGAAATACCTTCTGCTTCCAGTAACTCGCTCAGGCGAATTGTCTCCCGCGTATTGATCAAGTTAGAAAGCGTAATTTCCATACATTCCTGACGTAGTGCCCCTACCCACTCTTGTGGATAAGAGTTGACAGCAGCAAGCAACGAGGGACGAACATTATGCCACTGGGCAAGCGACAACAATTTACTACCACGGATTTCGGATGACTGTACTTCCCCCTCAGATTTACTGATACAAGAAGAAACCAGCAGAGCCAGTTCAGGTGAAAAGCGATTATCGACATCCGTAGTCTTCATACCATCAAGTATTGGTCAGCACCCATTTTTCCAAAGCCTTAAAACCTTCGGGACGCCGTTTGTTCCATATCTGGGAATGGGCAGCACACCAGGAGCTCTGTTGAAAATGCCTCTGGTGTACTTTGCCTCGCAATAAATGAGCACTGAGAGGAAAGTGACGCACCAGCTCAATCGGAACTTCGACCGGTGAAAATTTTTGGGTGGCAGGAAGTTCAGGCAGGTTATGCAACAGGAAAATTTTTGCCAGTGGTATGGGTTCTGTGGGAAAATCACTGCCGGGACGCAAGGAAAACTTGTTGATACCTTCGGCTACGGGTGTAAGCTTCGATTTGTCAAAATCCAGTCCGTTTACGGTATTTTCCCAGATTTTTAGCTGGGGATAAGCCGGAAGTACAAAGGGACGATTGTTGTCATCGAAACAGATAGCCGTGAGATCGTCACTAAGCAGGTGAGCTCCATGCTTGACGAAAGCAGTCGCCGTGGTGGATTTTCCCGCACCTGGCTCTCCCAGAAAGCTATACGCCACATCTCCTACCTGTACTGAACTGGCGTGTAGCAGCAGAAGCCCGCGTTGAAAAAGTATACAGCCCAGAGCCTCACTCACCGTAAAAAGGCTCAGCAGCTCCTCATCATCCGTATAGGGGTCAATGTATAATGTGTCACCGTTCACTGCTTTGTACCCGGCAACGCCCTCCCAGCGCAGATAGATAGCCCCGTCCTCGCCCTCGGCACTCTGAGCCATAATCCCGCGGCGATGAATGGAAGTGGGTGTCAGTTCGGGAAAATGTACCGTTGAACGCACTATCTTGACATCAGGTGCTTTTTCAGAGCTTGCTGCCGGAACCAATTCCGGCAGATGTATTTCTGAGTGTATACGTAAATTGAATGCTTGGTAAAGCGACATGAGTGGGTTGGTTTGCCAGGATCATTCCCACACCCACAGGGCGCGGTACGTTTTGCCTTCGGGCCATTCTCCGATGATAATTCGCCCTGCCCGCTCGACCCAGGCGTGGGCTTCAAATCCTTCTGCGGCCGACTGTTGCACACCAATGTTCAAAGGCAGATTCGAATAATTCCGAAGCAAGTACTTGACAGCCAAAGCCTGAGGAAGGCAAGTAAGCGAAACAGGCAAAACGTGGGCCGCAGTCCGTACTGCCCAGGCGGTAAGTTCAATATACTGGTCGCTGCGGATATGATTCCTCTCGATAGTTGTCATTCGAGAGAACACTTTTTTAAATTTACTGAATGGTAACAGTTTCAGCCCCACTTTAATAATGAGTAACGTGGCAACGGCTTTCGCCAGAAAAACCCACTGTTCAGCCCTTAGTTTTTGGGCTTTTTCCCAAAGCGTTTTTCTCTGTCGCAACGGAATGTTTGTCTAAGAATCGGTTTCGACCAACTTTTCGTGCATCAGTTCGTTTAGCAGGGCGGCGACATCCGTTTCGCAGGTTTCTTTGTCCACTTCATATTCCGCCGTGATTAATTCACACAGTTCGTCGAACGACTTGGGACCGCTCTCCAGCGCGCTCCATATAGCCGCTCCTACTTCACCGAGGCCATAATACACACCTTTGTCGTGATTCAGGATGACTACTTCGTCCGCCACATTAGAGGATACCTGCGCGGAGGACAGCTTGAATTCTTTGCCGCTCAACTCATTCATTGGTAAAAGCTTTTTGAAAATAATCACAAAAATAGCAAATATCCCTCCCGAACGGATTATCTATCTTTACTTTTCCAAAAAACGATCTCAAAGTTCGAAAGTAATTCCTTGGGCCAAGGGCAAATTCGTGCCATAATTCAGCGTATTAGTTTGACGGCGCATGTAGGCTTTCCATGCATCAGAACCGGATTCCCGTCCGCCCCCGGTTTCCTTTTCCCCACCGAAGGCTCCGCCAATTTCGGCGCCCGAAGTACCAATATTAACGTTGGCAATACCGCAGTCGCTACCCGACGCCGAGAGAAATTGTTCCGCCTCGCGCATATTGAGGGTAAAAATAGCCGATGAAAGTCCCTGTGGTACACCATTCTGAATTTCGATGGCTTCATCCAGCGTATCATACTTTATCAAGTATAAAATTGGGGCAAATGTTTCCTGCTGCACGATGTCCCAGTCGTTTTTGGCTTCCGCAATGCAGGGACGCACATAGCAACCCGAGCCAAATTCTCCACCCGCAAGTACTTCCGGTTCCATTATAAAACTACCACCATGCGCCTTAATTTTTTCTATTGCAGATTCGTAGCCTGCAACAGCCTCTTGATCAATAAGTGGCCCGACGTGGTAGTTTATATCTAACGGGTCACCTATACGAAGTTGGTTATAGGCCTTTTGCAACCGCTGCTTCACATCATCATAGATACTCGTATGGACGATGAGCCGCCTGGTACTCGTGCAGCGTTGTCCGGCGGTACCAACTGCCCCGAACACAATAGCCGGGATCGCAACCGACAAATCAGCTTCCGGCGTCACAATAATGGCGTTGTTGCCGCCCAATTCCAATAGGCTTTTACCCAATCGTCGTCCGACAGCCTCAGCCACCGCCTTACCCATGCGCGTGCTGCCCGTAGCCGAAACCAGGGCAATACGGGCGTCGGCGGCGATCCATTCACCTACGTTGCGCCCACCCACAACCAAACACGAAACTCCCTCGGGTACTTTGTTGGCTTTTAGTACTTCACGAATGATATTCTGGCAGGCGATGGCCGTAAGCGGCGTTTTTTCAGAAGGCTTCCAGATGCATACGTCGCCACAAACCCAGGCGATCATGGCATTCCAGGACCAAACGGCCACCGGAAAGTTAAAGGCAGAAATAATGCCGACTACCCCCAGCGGGTGCCACTGCTCGTACATTCGGTGCGCGGGGCGCTCGCTCTGCATAGTGAGGCCATACAATTGTCGGGAAAGCCCAACGGCAAAGTCACAGATGTCGATGATTTCCTGCACTTCCCCCAGGCCTTCCTGCAGGCTCTTCCCCATTTCGTAGCTGACGAGTTCGCCCAGGGCCTGTTTATTTTGCCTGAATCGCTCCCCCATCTGCCGAACGATTTCGCCCCGCAGCGGTGCCGGTTTCATACGCCATTCTCGAAAAGCAGCCTGCGCTGTCGAAATCACGCGGTCGTAGTCTTCCTGCGATGCCTCTTTCGTCGAAGCAATGCGTTGCCCATCTACCGGAGAGTAGGATTCCAATTGTGGTCCATTTCCTTCCCAGAACTCCTGACCGGTACTTAGGGCAGGGTTTTGAGAAGTAATATTTAGAATATTCAGAAAGTTATTCAATGAGATTGAAGGGTTGATGGTTAAGAGTTTCAAACAAATTGCTTGCCGACTTTACCTCTTTTTGTAAAAACTCCCATTCTCCGTTTCCAGAAAATCGCCCAAGGAAATATCCTCCTGCCGGATAAACCCATGTTGAGGCAAACTACCGTTAGCTACCATTTCTACTACTGCCGCTACGGAGGCCGCTGTGGTCCAAGAGATGGCCCGCCAGTGCTGGCCGTCGATCTGGATGGGATGGTAGGCTTGGTAGAATTCTTCGCGGGCGAGTTGGCCGTTTTTCCAGCCTTCGACTACGGCATATACATACACGACATCTTCCTGTACGGGTGGCTTAGCCTCGGTAAGGATTTGCTCGATGAGTTCCCGTTTGTTTTTCAGGATTAGTTCATAAAGCAAAAATCGCATGAGTTTGGCGTGACCGGGATAACGGATGGTCTTGTAGTTGAGCGTATCTACCCGGCCCTCATAGGTTTCACACATGGTACCCAGCCCACCCGAGGTAGTGAAAGCTTCAAATTCCTGCCCTTCAATGTTGATTACCTCGATGCCATCCAGCGAGGAAACCGTTTTGCGAGCGCCATTGTGTATCACTTCGGCATCGTTGATGTACTCGTTTATGACGCCCGCCGGAGACCAGGTAAAGGAGTATCCCATCAGGCCATTGGGATAGCGGGGCAACGCTCCTACACGCAGTTCTATGTCGCGGAGTCGGGTGAAGCGAGCGGCCAGATCAGACCCCACGATGCCAATGAAGCCCGGTGCCAGGCCGCACTGCGGAGCCATGACACCCCGGCTGTCGCGAGCCATTTCCCGGATGGCGGTGGTAGTGGGGACGTCCTCGGTCAGGTCGAAGTAATGAATACCCAGTTTGTACGCCAATTTGGCAATAGGAAGATTAAGGTTATAGGGCATGCAGGAAACTACCGCATCAAAGTCCCCCATTGTCTTTTCCAGAGACGCCACATCCGCTACATCGCCTTCGACTACCGGGAAGGGAAATGGGACGACGGGTTGCTCTTTGTCCAGGCCCGTAACCTCAAATCGCTTATTTAGCAGAGTTCCGACCAGCGAACCTACTTTGCCCATACCCACGACCAGAATCTTCTTCATAAAAGATTATTGAAAATAAAGCTTTTGCAAACGCTATTTACAAATATACGTTTTGCAGCATAAAACAAAAACCCTTCTCCCAGTGCTTTTGGAGAAGGGTTTCAAAAGAAATTCTGCAAAAATTCCGCTTAAAGTACCGGATTCGGATTCACCTTACGGGCTTCGGCAATCAGTTTTTTACTTTCCTGCTCATTGCCCATTGCCAATTTGATTTCACTTGCCTGGCGCAGCAATTCAGGATTTTTACTTCCCGTGCGCATAGCTACTTCTATGTATTCCTGGGCTTTACCCATATTGTTCTGCTTGAAGGCCACCGCCGCCATCGCGTGATTGATATCAATATTTTTAGAACGCTTACTGTATTCACGCTGACCGTAGACCGCCGCCGAATCCAGTTTACCCAATTTAGTATATAGCTTGCACATTTCCAGGTCTACCGAGTGGCCCGACTGCGCGTCTTCGTCCAGCATAGTTATTACTTCAGCATACTTGTCGGCGGCCTTTTTCTCGTCGCCCTGTAAAGCGTAGATTTCGGCCATTTCTTCGTGAAACGAAAATTCCGGCATAATAGCTGCAGCCTGATTCAGTGTAGTAAGAGCTTTGTCGTATTCTTTCCGCAATCTCTGCACATGAGCTTGTCCGCCCAGCGCGAAAGCATAGCTGGGGCGAATAGCCAGTATCTCGGCGTATTCCCGTTCCGCTTTGTCAAGCTGGCCTGTAATCGTGTAAAGATGAGCCAACGTATTTTTGGACCAGCAGTAGGGCTCAGAGCCCGGCAATCCGGCATCGACGGCCAACTGCATGGCTGAAATAGCGCCGGGGTAGTTACCGTAAATCTCCCGCAAGTACGAAGCCCGCGAATAAGATTCGAGCGAGGGTTTCATGGCTTGCATCTTGTCCGACATCGCTACTGCTTGCTCGTAGTCGCCCAGCTCGACATTAGCGTCTACCAGCACACCGTACACGTAGGCATTGTCAGGATTGATTTGTCGGGCTTGTTCGGCGAGATCGCGCGCTTCGGCAAATTGGTGTTGCGACATCTTGACTGACGCCTTGAACGTCGTTGCCTCGAAATTGCGGGGATCAATGCTCAGCACACCATCCAGGATTTTCAATACAGCTGGGTAATAATAGGGATGTTCGCCTGTGATGCGGGCCTCCGCCATATATATTGTAGCAATTTGCAGCCGTGCTTTTACGTCGTTGGGGTCTTTGGCCAGCTTGGCTTTGAGCTCGTCCACTTTCTCAATTGTGCGGGGCCACTCATCTGCCTTGGCTAGTTCACCTGTCCGTTGGTAAAGCGGTGGGATGGCCATCGGAGAAGTCTCGGCAGTATTTTCAGTTTTGCTTGCCTTATCCGAGCAACCCGCTATAAAAAAAGTGCTATAGCAAAGAGAAAGTACCCAAAACAGGTAACGAATAGAATTGGAACTCTTAATTTTCATATTGATACTATTTTTTAATGCCTAAAAAGTTAACCGGAGATAAACACACAGAAAATCTTATTTCGTGCACTTATCTCCGGCATAACCTATCCATTTCTACTCACTGGTTGATAATTTAAACCAAGAGCTATTCGCTTTCTACTCGCGAAGTAGTTTGATCGTCCGGGTTTCCTTCGGCGTACCCACTTTCAGGAAGTAGATACCGGGCGCACGACCAATCCTTACACTTCTGCGCTCCACATTTCCAGTCGCATTGAATGCCGCATGGCTTAGGGTTCGTCCACTGGCATCAGAAACGCCAATCTCCATTGCCTCACCGGCATTGCCCCGCAAGTCGAAAGAAACAACATCCTTATTGGTAGGATTACCCAGCACGTTTATGGCGAATGAAGCCGAAGTACTGGTTGGTTCAGAAGCGATACGCGCCCGGCCGCATTGTTTGCGGAAGTCATATTGCATGCTAACCTCTGAATCAGGTTCTCCTACATAGCGGGCTTTGATGTTCAGTACTCCGCTACTATTATTATCCCAGAATAATTCCTGTTCTACGCGTTGACGTGGATTAGTAGTATAAGGAGTCACACCCGCAGCAGAATACTCTACTGTCTTGCCGGCAGCGGCGTTCATAACTCCGAATTCAATGTCGCCATTGGAACAGGCGAACCTAACCACAGTTACTGCAAACTTGGTATCCGGTGCCGTAGGCGTATCCACTTTTTCCCCTTCGTAACTCGGCCCCTGGAATCCTCTCCATGGTTCCGCTTCATAAGGGAACACAGTTTTGAACGCTTTGTCATTTTGGGTTGGACCTGCTTTGAAGCCCAGTACATTTCCTAACATGGGCGTTACGGGACTAGCCGTGGTACCAGGAATGAAATCGTCGTACCAAAGGCCAACCGCCGCCAGTACTGCACCACCTACCGCTTGCAATTCAATTGTCGTCACGTCGTCTTCAAGGCGGCGTCCATTTGGAAAACCATCCATGTTCGGGATCATCTGTACATCCTTCGTAGCGTTGTAGCGCGCATCGGTCAGGCCGAGCACCGCTGCCTGAATTAGGCCAAGCGAGCTGAAGTCTGCACTGGTTCGGGGAGTCACGGGAACGGCCATATTCAAGCGCAGCCAATCTCCTAGCGAAGGCAGGAAGTTATTGATAAAGGGTTTGCCGGCAGCAAGAGGATTGCCCGCTTTACCAGTAGCTAACTGGTAAGGAGGAAGGTTAGGTACTCCGGTATAGAAAATAGGCAGCAAATCTACCGCACGGGGGCTTTGATTATCAGGCAGTAAAATACCACCGAAAGCTGCCTCGGCAAGAGCCGTTCCAGCGAGTGCCGGATTGCCTTTTAAACCGAAGAGACCGGGCTTACCGTTACGGAAATCGAAGGAACCAAGCGACTTGGTTTGGATACGCAGTGGAGCTAAACCCGGTACAGCTGTTCCGAACTGAGAGTCATCCATGTAAAGCGCCAACTCGGGGTTGGTGAAGTACTTGGCAAACTGCAGATCGTCGCTGGGCTTGGTGGCATTCCACCGATCCTTCATGCCGATTGGAATAATAGCTTCGTTAGTTAAAGGCATACCCAGACGCGAAACCTGACGGTACTCACCATCGTAACCTACGTCACCTCCTGCATAAAGTGTCTTGATCATCTGGCGGCTGGCCGAGGCATACACACCAATTACATAGTCACCATCCAAAATATTTTTGGCTGCCGATACTGGCTTATGATCGCGTTGCAGGGTAGCAATAGGTACCTCAATTACAATAGAGTGACAGTTGAACCTCGACACGGCGTCACGGGGGTTTTCAGAACGAATTGCTCCCAGATCGAAAATACCTAAATCAACGAAGAAAGGATCATCCACTGGTCCGGCAAAAATCTTTTCTCCGGTACTTGCGGTCATAATTCCTTTTTCAACCTGCTTGTCATAGGTAGTACCCAAGCCAACAGTACCGTTCTCGATGGAACGAGGACCAATGTTAGGCGGTGGAACTATCCCATTCGAGATGATTGTCTGAAAAGTACGGCCGCCATCCATACTGCGTTGGCAGGTATAGGTAGTTTTCAGATTTTCTTTACCCAAACGGATGTTGAAGAAAGTAGTTGGGTCCTCGTTCATCTGCTTGAACTCGAAGCGATATATAATCTCCGAGCCGGGAGTACCTGCGTTGTTGTCCACATGAACTTCATACCGTATCCGTTCACCGAATGAATACCAGTTGGGTCCGCCAGCGGGATGTTCGAATGGAATATAGTTGGCGATCAGTACTACGTTTTGGTCGTTGGCCGGACTCCTGAAAGCGTAGAGGTCGGTATTATCGGCCAACGGATCGTTGGAGATCAGGGGAGCTTCACGGTGCGAGGAAGCTACCGCCGACGAAGGCTGAAGACACACCACCGCCAGAAGCATTGCGATATAATATAAGAGATTTTTCATTTTGCTCATTTTGGTTAGAGTGATTATCAGAATCTGTCTTTTTGTGGGTAGTCGAATCCACGCCAGGGTTTAGCCATGTAGGGGAAAGTGCTAGAGAACCCTGTATCATTCATGGTTGGGCCAGCCGTAAAGCCAAGCACACTCACCAATTGGGGCGTCACCGGACTGGCGGTTGTACCAGGTTTAAAGTCGTCGTACCATAGCCCTACAGCGGCCAGCACAGCGCCTGAAACGGCTTGCAATTCAATGGTAGTTACGTCATCCTCAAGACGGCGCCCGTTGGGGAAGCCATCCATATTTGGAATGAACTGTACTTTCGTGTCGGTGTTGTAAGCAGGATCGGTAAGTCCCAGGACAGCGGCACTTATCAGGCCCAGGTGACTAAACTTAGGGTCATTACGTGGGGTGGCAGGAACCGCCATATTCAGGCGAAGCATATCGCCCAAGGTAGGCAGGAAGTTATTGATGAAAGGTTTGCCGGCCGCCAATGGATTACCACTTTTGCCAGTTGCCAATTGGTAGGGAGGCAAATTAGGTACTCCGGTATAGAAAATCGGCAGCAAATCTACCGCGCGGGGGCTCTGAGCATCCGGCAATAATATACCACCAAAAGCCGCTTCTGCAAGAGCAGTTCCATTAAGTGCCGAATTGCCCTTCAATCCATACAAACCGGGCTTACCATTTCGGAAATCGAACGCACCAAGTGCCATGGTCTGAATACGCAGGGCGTTCAGTGAAGGTACTGCGCCACCAAATTTTGAGTCGTCCATATAAAGAGCCAACTCAGGGTTGGTGAAGTACTTGGCAAACTGCAAATCAGCTCCACCATAAGGGCTGGTAGCATTCCAGCGATCCTTCATGCCAATGGGAATTACGGCTTCGTTAGTCAGTGGCATACCGAGACGCGAAACCTGCACAAACTTGCCATCACCGGCCATGTCGCCGCCATCGTAAATCGTTTCGATCATCTGGCGGCTGGCCGAAGCCCACACCCCAATCACGTAGTTACCATCAAGTATGTTAGCCGCCTGATCTACGGTCTTGCCATCTTTTTGCAGCATATGAACCGGTATCTTTAAGGCAATCGTGTGTACGTTAAAGCGGTTAAGGCCATCTTTGGGAGGATTAACCGTATTACCCTCTGGCCGGAAATTTCCTACATCGAAAGCTCCTGCCAGATCAACGAAGAAAGGATCATCCACAGGGCCGGCGAATACTTTCTCTCCGGTGGTAGCCGTCATGATCGAATTCTGCATTAGGGCATCATAGGTATTATTTAGGCCCGCAGCGCCTTCAATAGATCGAGGGCCAATGTTGTTGGGTGGCACAACGCCATTGGAAACGATAGACATAAACGTCTTTCCGCCATCCATGCTCTTTTCGCACTTGTAGGTAGTTTTGAGGTTTTGCTTACCCAAGCGGATATTGAAGAAAGTAGTGGGATCCTCGTTAACCTGATAGAAAGTAAAGCGGTAGGTAATGTCGTCACCCGGCGTGTCTGCCCGGTTCTTGATATGAATCTCGTAACGGACATTGGTGCCAAAGTTGTAGTAGTTGGGGCCCCCTTCGGGCGACTCAAACGGAATGTAGTTCGCGATGATCGTAATCATATTAGGATCATCAGGACTCTTGAAGGCATATACGTCGGTATTGTCAGCCAAAGGATCCTGCGAAATGAGCGGGGCTTCGCGGTGGCTGGATGCGTAGCCGACGATTGTCGTCAGCAGCAGGGCACAACTCAGCAAGCCAGTTCTGAGCGACCCAAATGGTATAGGAATCATTCGCATAATGAAAAAAGTAAAAAGTGAGCAATAAGAAAAGGTAAGGTCTTGGAAATACGGAATAAGGAAAGCGTCCTTAGCAGTAGCGTTGTATATGGAAAAGGCAAAGACTAAGTACCTTTCCGCAAGAGGATTGGATGGGCTAGAGAGTGAAACCTATGTTTCGTACGGAAGGACTCTTTAAGAAGAATTGAAGTAAAAATTTCTGATCATTTGATGCTTATTTTACTAAATGATATAGAAGTGAGGTATTGCTGACAATCAGCAATACAAATTCTGGTGTCTGAGAATGCTGGCGCAATGCGGCATAGCAATCCCTTACAATGGCAATCGTACTATTTAAGCAGGAAGAGAGGACTTAATGGAATGAGAGAGCAATTCCGGAAATATTGAGAATAGGCTCTAGGCGGTCGAATCGATATCAGTTAGAACATACGTCAATACGAACCGCTTTGGATTACTATCTATAAAAAAACTTCGCCATTAACACAATAAACCCAGAATTCCCTTAATCCAATATACTAAATATGTGACTAAAAGTTTTAACTTAGTAACAATTTTGTTAAAAATCCAGCGATTTTTTAAAATAATTCCTTAAAAAATATCATTTCATGCATACAAAAGAATTTGTACAGGGCTAGCTGACAACATTTTACTTTATTATAACAGGGAAAACACAGCTACCTAAATAGTCTATAATCGGGCAGATTGCCGTGAAGGGTTAGCTAAATTGTCAAACTACCTACCCATATCCCTATTTGAGGAATAAATTGCGCAAAGGGGATTCTTTTACCGAGAGAAATTTTGTAAGAGACCGTAGCTGTCAGCGTTTCTGATCAAGATAGAAACTAAAAAGCTGATAGTCAATAACGAAAAGTCACTGACTAATAACTGAATTATGTTGCTCAGGAAAAAAAATTTACTCTTCAAAGCTGTTCACCTCGCAGTAGATTGTTAGCTGCCTTTGACCCTGCGAAACGCAGATAATTTAACTCAGAAATCAGGAGTTAGCCAGAATACTAAGTACAGGGTATGGCAGAATCAAGCCAGTTTTATCAGAGTTTGCTAACGTAGTTGTTACCTTTCAAGTAAAAACGATAGGGCAAATCCGCTCCCAGCGTAATGCCGATGCGGGTAGTTGTGACCATCTCAAAGTCAGAAAAGACGGGCGGAGTGATATAGATGGCACTCTCCCATAAGGAAAGCATGTTGTGTTCGGGCCGAATGCCCATGGCCTGCACCAGCTTCCCGGGACCGTTGCACAAATCTTTTTCGGCTAGTGGCTTTTTACGCGTTTTCAGGAGCGGCTGTAATGTTTTGGGATTGAGATCACGCCTTTCCTGCATCAAGTCCAGACCTTCGGTGGGTTCCAGAGCACGGATCAGCACGGCTTCCCCTTCACCCGCCGGGCCACCCACGACGTTGACGCAGTAGTACATTCCATAAATCAAATAAACGTACAAATGTCCCGGTGGACCAAACATAGCAGCATTGCGCCTGGTCTGCCGACGGTAAGCATGGCAGGCCGGGTCTCCCCATAAGTAAGCCTCAGTTTCGACGATCACCCCTGCCGTGCGTCCGGCACTACTTTCGTGCACTAGTTCGCAGCCGAGCAAAAGTTGAGACAGCGTGAGGGTGTCGTGCTTTTGGAAAAAATCCGCTGTCAACTTCGCCCTCATGCCTATACGATATTCAGGGTCTGCTCCTTAATCTTCTCTAGTTCGTCCTTCATTTGTACTACCAGTCGCTGTACAATGGCATCATTTGCTTTGGAACCAATGGTATTAATCTCCCGCCCAATTTCCTGAGAAATGAAATTCAATTTCTTGCCATTACTGTCCGCTGATTTCAATGTTTCAGTAAAGTAATCCAGATGGTTAGTCAGCCGAACTTTCTCTTCCGAAATGTCGTATTTCTCAATATAGTAAATCAATTCCTGCTCGAAACGATTGGGATCAAAGTTGTCGGCGGCCATCAGGTCACTTACCTGCTTTTCCAGGCGTTCCCGCACGGCGGGAATGCGGTGGACATCCTGCTCCGCTACTTTCGCCAGTAGCGTACGAATAGCCTCTACATAGTCCAGCAGTTTGTCGGCTGTCAACTGTCCTTCCTGCTGCCGGAAATCGTTACACTTCTCGATAGCCTGCGTCACTGCCTGCTGGATGAGTTCCCATTCCTGGTCTCGGCTACTCTCGTCGGCCACGGCGGTTTGGTAGGCATTAGGCATTTGCAGGGCCAGACTAAGTAGTTCGGTGGGATTGGCATCAAAACCTAAGCCTTTGGACGTCAGATTCAGATCCTGATAATAGGCGTTGACCAAAGCCCGGTTCACTACAGTCGTTCCTGCTCCCTGCCCCTTAGGCTGAACGGATAAGCTTAATTCCACCTTGCCACGCTCCAGCTGCTGGGTCAGGCGATTTCTTATTTCAATTTCACGCTCTGAGTACTGGCGAGGAATCCGGCAATAAATATCAAGAAATTTGGAATTCAGCGTCTTGATTTCGACGGTTACTGTCATCCTATCAGACTCTACATTGGCCGTTCCGTAGCCAGTCATTGATTTGAGCATCTGCTTGTGTCTAGTTGTGGAGTTATCTAATATAATTCACTGATTATCAAATGGATTTTATAGAATAATTCGTTTTCAATTATATAATCAAACGACTAAACGTATAAACACCTAAACAATAGAGTTACCTATACCGATTGGACTTTTTAGCTTTTCCTGGTGCCTGGCTTTCAGAAGCTTGCGGCTTATACACCAGAGCGTTTTTGGCCAAATCAGCGGCTTCCTGGCGATATTCCCACACGTCGCCTGCCAGATAAATGGCGGCCAGCATGGAACCCGGATCGGCCACATTCTTGCCTGCGATATCGTAAGCCGTGCCATGGTCCGGCGATGTACGCACGGCCGGAAGCCCGGCTGTAAAGTTGACGCCTTCGTTGAAAGCAATGGTTTTAAAAGGAATTAGCCCCTGATCATGGTACATGGCCAGCACGGCGTCGTATTGCCGGTAACCAGCAGTAGCAAAGAAACCATCCGCCGGAAAGGGACCAAAAACCAGTTCTCCCTTTTCACGAAATCGGATTAGTGTGGGTTCGATGATGTCTTTTTCTTCGGTACCCAGCAGGCCGTTTTCGCCTGCATGAGGATTCAGGCCCAGCACGGCCAGGCGCGGCTTGACTATCCCAAAATCGCTCCGAAGTGAATGTAGCATTTGATTGATTTTGTTGCTTAGTTTCTCATTCGTAATCTGCGTTTTCACCTTCTCCAACGGAATGTGCCCCGTCAGCACACCTACCCGAAAATCGTCAGCTACCATGAACATAAGTGCTTCTTTGGTATCGAAAGCCGCGGCCAGATACTCGGTATGTCCGGGAAACTTGAAATTCTCGCTCTGCATGGTATCCTTATTGATCGGGGCGGTCACCAGAGCATCAATATATCCCGCCCGCAGGTCGTCAGTCGCCCTTTTCAGCGCATTGAACGCTCCTTGCCCGGCCTCAGGACTTACTTTACCCGGCTCGGCCTCGGTCTTCTGGTCATTCCAGCACGTAATTACATTGGTGTTTTTAGGATTTGCCTGATCAGTTCTGTGAATATTCTGAAGGTTCCATTCTTTCATTCGTAAAAGATGGCGGTAGCGGTTGAGCACCCGCAGAGAACCATACACGATTGGTGTGCAGTACTTCGACAATTGATTGCCTTCCAGGGCTTTCAGGATCACTTCCGGCCCAATGCCGTTATAATCGCCCATCGTGATCCCGATGACGGGCTTTCGGTCTTGTAAATCACTCATGAAAACCAATGAATCAGTTTTGATCGATATTAGGTGTAGCTTTCGTCGTTGTCCCAGGCTGATAAAAGCGCTTTATGCCCGAATCTTTGATCGAAAGGCATAAATTTGTTGGCACTCTACCAGAACATACTTAATCGAGCGATTTACTATTAAAACCAAACCCAACCAAGAACGAACAAAGCCGCCAGGCGGTACTTTTGACAAAGTACCCCGTTCGACGGCTGGCAATTTACAAAAAATCCCCCTGCTCCCATGAAAATACTGATTGCTGACCAAATGCATCCTTCCTTATTCGCCATGCTTGAGGCGCAGGGATGGAGCTACGATTACTATCCCGACTTCCGTCGTAATGATATCATATCAAACCTGGCCAACTATGACGGCCTGATTATCCGCAGCAAAACCCGCATTGATGAAGAAATACTAACACAGGCTGCCCAGTTGAAATTCATTGCCCGAGCCGGAGCCGGGTTGGATCTCATCGACGCCGAGGCCACCGACCGGATGGGAATTCAACTGTTTCACGCCGGGGCAGGCAACCGCGACGCCGTAGCCGAACATACGATTGGCATGTTGTTGATGTTGTTCAATAACCTCAACAAAGCCGACCGGGAAGTTCGCCAGGCTATATGGGATCGCGAAGGCAATCGAGGTGTAGAGCTGATGGGTATGACGGTCGGCCTTATTGGCTACGGTAATAATGGCAGTGCCACTGCCCAACGACTAAGCGGCTTTGGCTGCCAGGTGCTGGCCTACGACAAGTACCGTGATAACTACGGCGATCGCTACGCCAAAGAATCCAGCATAGCCGAAATTCAGCGCGAAGCCGACGTGCTGAGTTTGCACATTCCTCTCACTGAGCTGACCCGCGATATGGTAAACGCCAAATTCATCGCGGCTTTCAGCAAACCCTTTTATTTGGTCAATGTATCACGTGGCGAAATCGTAAATGCCAAAGCCCTGGTGCAGGCTATGAAGAGTGACAAAATTCTGGGAGCTTGTCTTGATGTGCTGGAAAACGAAAAGCTCAGCCAACTCACCAATCCGCAGCAGGAATCTTTTGATTACCTGCGGTCGTCGCCGTACACCGTGCTTACGCCCCACGTCGCGGGTTGGACACACGAAAGTTACGTACGTATCAACGAGGTGCTGGTACGGCAGATAGCGGAATGGGAAAAGAGCCAACAGTCAACCGATATGACAGAGCAAGGCAACGGTTAAGAATGGCAGGGTCAAGCTGACGCAATTACTGGGTTGAAAATAGGAAAATAGTGTTCCTTATTTTCAACCCTTTTTTATGTTTGGATTGTAAAAAAAAGTCAGTCTTTTCACACAAAGTACTATCTTACAGACCTTACAGATATTTCTTCTCTCATTTCCGACAATTCCTGTCTCCCACTTTTCCACCTTCGCCTTTTCCTGAAAATTCCAGAGTACGGCTTACTTTACAACTACTTCCTGTATAAAGCTATACTTAGAAGTAGGACTTAATGATAGGCGCTGATTATCAGTTATAAATATTTACTTAATTTTTCTTAATTCTTTGCCGGAATTTATTAATGTCGGTATCTTTCCAACCAGAACAAAACCACAGTGGATTATGAAAAAACTATTGCTTTTAGGCATAATTAGCTGGCTTGCCGGACTACCTGTAGCGCGGGCACAAGTGCAGGATGGTACCAAGTACTTGGGAGGAACGATAAATGTCGAAGGAAACACCAGCAGCAGCCGAAACAATTATGGCACAACGACTTCAAATAATAGTCAGCACGTTATTTCTCCTGAATTGCAGTGGGGAAAATTTGTAAATTCGACCACCATGATCGGTTTGGGAGGTAGGTACAGTTTCGCTTGGCAAAAGTACTCCTATGAACTCACATCCGCGCCAAACTCCGAATACCAACAAAAGATTACTAATCAATCAATCGGGCTTCTACCATTTATCAGAAAGTACAAGCCCATAGGCGAGCGATGGGCTGTGTTTTTGCACGCCGAAGTTGGCCCTACTTACAACTGGCAAAAATCTAAAATTTCCTCAACCACTGATAACCTCGATAAGGGTCATAGCTGGGAATACAAATTGAGTTTAAAGCCAGGATTAGTCTATTTTTTTCCAAAGCGACGTTTGGCGATTGAAGGCTACGCGAATATTTTATCGCTCAATGCTTCGTACTCTGATTTCGAAGGCAGTTCGGGAGGGCAGTTCCTGTTCTCTACGGGCTTTTCAACCATGTTTCCGGGATATTTTACCATTAGAATCGCAAAGTATCTTCCTCCTAAAACCAATTGAAGCCGCCATGAAAAATCTTCTAGTTTTATTCACTTATCTGCTCTTGCCGATTACCTCACTGGCCCAATTTGAGACCGAGCAGAGATTCGTTCAGGGAGGATTCAATCTTGCTCTAAGTGATAGCAAATACCTCAGTTCATATAATGATATTAAGTACGGCGATTACTCCCACAACCTCAGTTACAGTTCAGGGCATTTTACCCGAAACAATAGAGCCGTCGGGTGGACATTGAATCAATCTCTTTCATTGCGCAAAATCCGGGAATCCATTAATACTAGCGAGCCTCTCCGCACTTTACGCAGTATTGCTTTTGGCGGCGAGCGTTTTGTAGAGCATTATAAGTCGTTATCTGATAAGTTTTCGCTTTACATACGTCCCGGTTTCGGACTTAGCTACCGTTTACAAAATCAGGATGGCGAGCAGAATGGAAATCAGATTTATACAAAGTACCAAACAAATACTTTCACACTTGGAGCAAATGTAAGCGCTGGTGTGGCATGGTTAGTTTTACCAAAATGGGCTTTGTACGGCGGCTTTGCTTTCACCAATCCGATCAGCCTTTCGGCAGGCTGGCGTAATTCTGAATCAATTACTCAAACCAACCCAGGCACTCCTACCATTGGGAAGGGTAGTTTTTTTAATTACAATTTTACTCCCTCACTCTCAACGGGTAGTATTAATCTAGGTTTTCGCTATTTTTATACCCGAAACAACTCCAACTATTAAATGTAAGGTCAAGATGAAACGCTCTGCCAACTACCTCGTCTGGGCCGCACTGCTCGCTTTTGTGGCAGGTTGTTTCCCGCTCATTCCCAACCCCCGCTTTGCGGGAGAGCCTCGTATCACCTCAATTAGCTTTCCGGGGATTCCGGCGGAAGATGTTTCTATTGACCAGAAAAGCAAAACAATCAGGGTCAAACTACCCCCTATACTACCCCCGATGGGAAGTCCACAAATAGAAGTAGCAGGCAACGTCTTCGCGGGATACACCAATTGGGCCAATGTATTTGCTGAACCAGATCCGGAGTATCGTAAGATAGAATTGTTAGGCATTGGTACCTCTACCGACTCGCAGCCCGCTCAGGTAGTGGAATCCTACCGCCTGGAATTCCTTCCGGCGGGTCCGCTGGAAATTGACGCTGAGGGCTGGGCCAGTAATCCGCCAAAGGAATCAGGAGTCGTTAATTTAGCGATTCTTTTCAAGAATCTATACGCCAACGACTTGCCTGTCGAGGTGCGGCTTACAAATATCGATACGCAAGAAACCTCGGTCATCGACAGCCTATCGCCTAGGCTGGTGGGCGATAATCCTTATCTCCGCTTTTTATCACGCTCATGGGGTAGTTCGCTCGCTCAAATGAACCTGCTTACAATCCATGTTTACACCTTCGGATCAAGGGTAGTTCCCGGCACTTATCGGGTAGCTTTGATCACAAAAGAGGGCAGAACAATAGATCTTCCTCAGCCTGTGACTTTCATAGCGGGTCAGATGGCCTTCAACGATGGAGAAAAAAACGGAGTGCCGAAACTGATTGCCGGCGAAGAATTCATTATGACGGGTCGCAACCTATTCCAGGATGGAATTACTATCAAAATGCTGGACTCCACTGACCACGAACTACCACTGAACGACGTAAGATTTGATCCTTATGGCAACAGAATCAGCTTTACTATTCCGGCCGCTCGCGATGGTCGATATGTGATTCAGGCTATCAACCGTTTTGGTGGTAGAATCTGCCAGCTTATCGAAGTGACTGGCAAACCCGTTGCCGAGCTGGAAATCAGCAAAATTGTCGGAGGGTCTGACTATTGTTCACTCAAAGAACCACTCGCCCTGGTCAAAAATCAGGAGGTGATGCTCTTTCTCTATAAACCTGCTGACAATCTGCGATTGAAAATCACTTCAACGGGCAGTAGTTCTCAACAATACTATTCTACCGTGAAGCCACTCCCAACGACCACCGGAAAGCACATATACAATTTCTTCGTGCCAGGAATAGCTCCCGGCGGACCGTACCGGGTCACCTTGCAGTCCCTCGACGCATCCGGAAGAGTGACGCAGGAAGGACCGCCGTACTGGCGCTTAATACAGATTAAATGAGCAAAACTTTGGTGTAGCCAAAGAGAGATAAACTACCTCTTAAATAACGAGTCCACAAATTCCTCGCGGTCGAAGACCTGCAGGTCGTCCATCTTCTCCCCTACCCCAATGTACTTGACGGGAATCTGAAACTCGTCGGAAATACCGACAACGACGCCACCCTTGGCGGTACCATCGAGTTTGGTCACGGCCAGAGAAGTGATGTCCGTAACTTTGGTAAATTCACGAGCCTGGATCACGGCGTTTTGGCCCGTGCTGCCATCAAGTACCAACATCACTTCGTGCGGAGCGTCGGGCAGTACTTTCTGCATGACACGCTTGATCTTGCCCAATTCGTTCATCAGATTGACTTTGGTATGTAGTCGGCCAGCGGTGTCGATAATAATGACGTCGGCCCCAATTTCCACACCTTTTTTCAGGGCGTCGAAGGCTACCGCCGAAGGATCGGTGTTCATACCATGGTCTATGACAGGGACACCTACCCGTTCACCCCAAAGTTTGAGTTGCGCTACCGCAGCAGCGCGAAAGGTATCGGCGGCCCCCAGAACTACTTTGCGGCCCCGCTGCTGAAACTGATGCGCCAGCTTACCGATGGTAGTTGTCTTACCTACGCCGTTGACACCAACTACCATAATTACATAAGGCTTGGGCAAATGCTCGGTTTCGAAGCTGTCAGTCACGCCGACGCTGGGATTTTCGGAAAGCAACGCGGCAACTTCCTCGCGCAGGATTTTGTCCAGCTCACCCGTAGAAGTGTACTTGTCGGCGGCTACGCGTGCCTCGATACGGCGAATAATCTTAACGGTGGTCCCTACGCCCACATCGGAAGTAATCAGGATCTCTTCTAATTCGTCCAACACATCCTCGTCCACGGTGTCCTTACCGACCACCGCGCGAGCGAGTTTGCTAAAAATACTGTCCTTGGACTTTTCCAGTCCTTTATCGAGAGTTTCCTTTTTTTCTTTGGAAAAAAAACCAAATAGGGCCATGCGCTTTGTGGTTGCCCACGGTTATATGTCGAGAGGAATGAGTGATGTTGTCCCAAATTTAAAACAAAAAAAGTCCCGCGTGGGACTTTTCGTGCATTGAATCGCAAAGTAGGCCCATTGGGCTGATCTTACTTATTTCTTCAAAGTGTCCTGAACCAGGTCAGTCGGTACCATTTCCTCTTTAAAAGTATAGGCTCCGGTTTTGGGCGACTTTACCGCCTTAATTACCTTGGCGAAGGTACGGCCACCTTCTTTTTTCAGGGTTGCAACTACTTTCTTAGCCATGTCTCTGTGCGGTTAATGTTTTATAAATTATTTAATCTCCTTGTGCAGCGTATATTTACGCATATAAGGATTGAATTTCTTCAACTCGATACGAGTGGGCGTATTCTTGCGGTTTTTGGTGGTGACGTAGCGCGACATCCCCGGTACGCCCGATCCCTTTTGCTCGGTGCATTCCAGTATTACCTGTACTCTATTGCCTTTCTTAGCCATTGCGTTTCTTCGTTTTTACAAATAGGATTGCAAAAGTAAGATTTATCGCCAAGTTTGCAAAATCATTTTTTCAAAAAAACAAATTCCTTCACCTAATAGTCTATCAGGTGAGCTTTGGTAGTCTAATTTCTGCGCTAAATCCATTTTTTTCTTTTTGAATTAAGAAAAAATGCGAGGTTTGTATTTTATTGACCACTCATTCAAATCCACTGCCTACCCGATTGGATTTAGGCATAATTTTTTAAAATTCTTCCTCTACCTACTTTTTATCAAAATCAGAATTCTCATGACACTCAGAAAACTCACTCTCCTGGCTTCAATCGCCTTTATTGGGTACGCCGGGGCGAATTGTTCCTCGAAGGAGGATAAGGCTCAGTACGACAAATTCTATGGTGAGGGCCGTTCCGAACGCGAGGAAGCTGCCGGAAATGGAAACTTTGTCGCACGTTCGGATAACGATGAGACCTTCGCTGGCCGGGGAGGTCAAAATCAGAAAGTTGATCCTGACTCGATCAATTCGCTTTCCATCACCGAAAACGCTGATTCAGAGCACGGTACCAGCACTGCCCTCACCGAGGGAGTACCCGAAACTGCCGGAAAAACTGTTGCCGAGATTTCGGAAAAGCAACCAGCTGCTCCCAAAGTCGAAGAAGCTCCCAAGCAAAAGCCCGTTCCGGCTGACATTGCGGCTTTGCTTAACAAGAATACCTGCTCAGCTTGCCACAAACCTTATGATCGGCTGGTCGGCCCGGCTTACTCGGAAGTAGCCAAGAAGAAATACTCCGTCGCCCAGATTGTGGAGCTTGTTTATAGCCCCAAGCCCGAACACTGGCCCGGCTATCCACCGATGGCTCCCATGACGCAGGTACCTAAGGACGAAGTAGAAAAGTTGGGCAAATGGATCAATTCTTTGTAGTACTGCTAAGCGTTCAATAAAAAAGGCTGCTCTCAAATGTGAGAGCAGCCTTTTTTATTGAAAAAATTAACCCTTTTGAGGAGCTACCTTCGCCTCCCGTAAAGCAAAGTACACCACCACGGCGAAGCACAACAACGGAACGACAAAAGCCGTATTGATGCTGCCCGTGGCGTCGGAGATTTGCCCCTGTACGCCCGTTAGCACTGCACCTCCCAGAATGGCCATGATAAGGCCCGACCCACCGATTTTGGTATCCTGCCCCAAACCTTGCAAGCCCAGTCCGTAAATGGTTGGGAACATCAGCGACATACAGCCCGAGATGCCTACCAGTGCATAAACGCCTACGTAGCCACCCATCGCCATCGCAGTTGCTGTAAGGATCATGGCAAAAACTGCCAGACTTGTCAGCAGGCGACGCGGCGTGATGAATCGCATCAGGTAGGTACAAACAAAACGGGATAATAGAAACAGTACTAGTGCGGCCATATAGTAACTAGACGCCTGTTCTTCGTTGAGATCGAGTTCTTTCATCACATAGCGAATCGTAAACGACCAAATGCCGATTTGGGCCCCAATGTAGAAAAACATAGCCACAACGGACCAGACATAATGCCGTTTCTGACGTAGTCGCCCCCAGGCATCCCGAAAGTCGAACCTGCTGTTCTCATCGGAAGCAGTGGGCATTTTATTAAAGAAAATCAGAAGCCAGATAAGTACCAGGAAAAAAGCTACTCCTACGTAAGGCCCCATCACGCCCGTGAGCTCTTCCGACTGAATCGCCTGCAGTTGCTCGGGCGTCATGGAAGCGCGTTCGGCCTCGCCCGCTACGTTAAGTTTTGATAAAATAAATAATTTGCTGAGTCCAACTCCGATAATGGAACCGATGGGATTGAACGATTGCGCCAGGTTGAGTCGCTGCGTCCCGGTTTCCTCCGGCCCCATGGCGATGATATAGGGGTTAGCTGCCGTTTCCAGCAGCGACAACCCACCCGCCAGAATAAACAGTGCAGCCAGGAAATGCCCGTACACCATCGTTTTGCTGGCCGGATAGAATAGTAACGAACCGCCGATAAACATCCCCAAGCCAATGAGGATACCTGTTTTATAAGTATACTTTTTAATTAAAATAGCCGCCGGAATCGCCAGGCAGAAATAGGCTCCGTAAAAAGCGTACTGCACGAAGGTAGTTTGGAAGTCGGTCATGCTCATGATCCGCTTAAAAGCCGAGAGCAGCGTATCGGTCATGTTATTGGCCAGGCCCCACATCAAAAATAGGCTGGTGATAAGGATGAAGGGAAGAATCGGGGTCTTTTTTAACATTTTCTGGAAGAAGAAAAGGAGGAATGAATAAAAGGAGGAAAGGAAAGGCAAATACGAATTTTACTCTTTTAATATTCTCAACCCGGTTTCCTCCCTCCTGCTTTCCTGCTTATATTTGACCCATGAACGACACCATCCAATACGACTTCCAACCCGAGCACCTCGCCAACTCGGAGCCTAACAAGTACCTGCCCGGCGACTTGCGAAAGGAAGAAATGGTGCTGAACGTCGGTCCGCAACACCCGTCCACGCATGGCGTATTGCGACTGGAAGTGATTACCGACGGCGAAGTCGTGGTGGACGTGGTGCCGCACCTGGGCTACCTGCACCGCTGCTTCGAGAAGCACGCCGAATCATTGCCCTTCAATCAGATTACTCCCTACGTGGATCGCATGGACTACACGGCGGCCATGAATTCCGAACATGCCTACGTGATGGGCGTAGAGCGTATGTTGGGGATAGAAAACGATATTCCGCCTCGCGTTGAGTATATCCGCGTGCTGGTAGCCGAGCTGAATCGCCTGGCGTCGCATTTTATTGCGATCGGTACTTACGCTTTGGACATCGGAGCCTACACGCCTTTCCTGTGGATGATGCGCGACCGTGAGCAGATTCTGCGCTTGCTGGAATGGACCTGCGGGGCGCGGATGCTGTATAATTATATCTGGATTGGCGGCTTGTTTTATGACCTGCCCGTCGGCTTTGAGGAGCGATGCGGGGAATTTATCAAGTACCTCAAGCCCAAGCTCGTCGAGCTACAGCAACTTGTAATCGAAAACAAGATTTTTATTGAAAGAACCGCCAATGTTGGCGTACTACCATTGGCTACGGCCATCAATTATGGCTGCACGGGACCGATCCTGCGCGGCTCGGGCTTGCGCTATGACCTGCGGCGCGTAGATGGATACTCTGCCTACCCCGAACTGGATTTCGATATTCCTATCGGCAAGGGCGAAGTCGGTACTCTGGGCGACTGCTGGGATCGTAACTGGGTGCGTGTGGCCGAGTGCTGGGAATCGGTCAAAATCATCGAGCAGTGCCTGGAAAAACTGACCAAGGTACACGCTCGTAACCGCGACTTCGACCCGCAAGCCCTGGTACCCAAGAAAATCCGTCCCAAAGCCATGGACTTCTACGTTCGGGCAGAGAACCCCAAGGGCGAGCTAGGGTATTTCTTTCGCTCCGATGGTCGCGCCGACGTTCCCGTGCGCTGCAAAGCGCGGTCATGCTGCTTTCATAACCTTTCGGTCATCGCCGAAATCTCCAAAGGCGGACTGATCGCCGACCTGATAGCGGTAATCGGCTCGCTGGATCTCAATTTGGGAGAAATCGACCGGTAGATACAGAATGACGATTGGAGTACAAAGTACTTACTTCTTCATCTTTACCAAAGATGAATTATAGAGTTTGCCGTTTGCCGACTCAATTTTCTCGACGGGTACTTTGATCACCTCACGGTCGTAGGTCATCAGTCCATTGGTTTCGATTTCCACGTCCGTAGTCTGGGTGTAAACTGCCGCCGAGAGACCATTTTTTATCAATCCGACCATATCGTCCATGAAGCCTTTGTATCGCTCGTACAGTTCGTCGGCATTTTTGAAAGTCTGGTAGCCCCAGTTATTCTTTTCCTGCCAGGTGTGCCCCTCGATGGGAAGCCCCAGCCCCCCGAATTCTCCCAGCACAATGACCTGCTCCTTGCCGTAAAGTTTTGGCGCGGGCATCACGGGGCTGGGGTAGTTATGAATATCGATAATATCGCCTACGTAATGAAAATTGCCCCCACTGGCGCTATTGACCAAGCGGCTGGGGTCATATTCTGCCGTCCATTTAGTGATTTCCTCGGTTTTGAACTGTCCCCAGGCTTCGTTAAAAGGTACCCACACTACAATGCAGGGGAAATTATGATTGGCATCCATAATAGCTTTCCACTCGCGACGGAAGATGCTTTCCGACAACGAAGTACGGTCTTTTTCGGTACCCTTCCCCTCGACCCCGGGCCGTGACTCCCACTGGTTGCCTAAATCGCCGCTGGGCATATCCTGCCATACGAGCATCCCCAAACGGTCGCAGTGATAGTACCAGCGCGCCGGCTCCACTTTCACATGCTTGCGAATCATATTGAAGCCCATGTCCCGGGTCTTCTGGATGTCGAACAGCAGCGCCGAGTCCGTGGGCGCGGTATACAGGCCGTCGGGCCACCACCCCTGATCGAGCGGACCGTACTGAAACACAAACTTGTCGTTGACGAGCATCCGCTGGATACCCTGCGCGTCGGCTTGCCGGCTGATTTTACGCATCGCGAAGTAGCTTCTTACCTCATCTACCACTTTATTTTTGCGTACCAGAGCTACTGTCAGTTCGTAGAGGTAAGGTTTGCCTGGCTCCCAAAGTACTGTGTTCACCACGGGTAGTTCAGCGGTCGCGTCAAGTGCTATTTCCTTCTCCGACATCATCGTGGTTTTATCCCAGGCGCGGATACGCAGTATATCGCCAGCTTCGGCATTTTGCGCAACAGCCGAAACAGTTACGCTATTCTTATCAATATCGGGGGTATTCCTGGTAGATTCAATATAGCTTGTAGGTACTTTTTCCAGCCAGACAGTCTGCCAGATACCCGTCACGGGCGTGTACCAAATTCCTCTTGGCTCCTTGATTTGCTTGCCACGCGGCTGCGGGCCGTCGCTGGTGGGATCCCATACGCGCACCACAATTTCCTGCTGCTCGCCCTTTACCAAAAATGGTGTAATATCAAACGAAAAAGGATCATAACCACCCTGGTGCGAACCGGCCTTCTTGCCATTGACATAGACATCGCACTCCCAGTCCACGGCCCCAAAATGCAACAGGGCCTTTTCGTTTTTAAGTTTAGAAGAAAATGGAATACTCGTGCGATACCACAGCAGGCTATCCTTACCTACCGTGCGGCCCACGCCCGACAGCGATGATTCTACGGCGAAGGGTACCAGGATTTTCCCATCAAATGCTGCCGGAGGTGTATCCGAAATGGTTTTTGGCGTGATGGCGTAGTCCCACAGCCCATTCAGATTCTGCCAGCCGGGGCGTATGAGATGCGGACGAGGGTACTCGGGCAGAGGCTTGGCCGGGTCTACCTGGCTGGCCCACTGGGTTTTGATTTTCTTGCCGACTGGCTTCCAATTAGTAGTCTGGGCTTCAGCGATTGTAGCTCCGGCCAGCATTAAAAAAAGTATAAAACGCGTCTTCTTGTTCATTACAAAGTATTTTGATCAAAATTCAGGAGTACAATCTTAGCCAGAAATTGGCTGACCTTCCACAAATAATGTTCAGTTATAATTTCATTACTTCAAAAAGCGGCAGTAATTTTCATTACTCACTGTGTTTTGAATGAGGCAAGTACATGAATGATCTCAATTCTTAAAGTTATGCAAAAATTTCTCTTCTTCGTAAGCGGGCTCTTTGTCCTGACTGTATGTACCCAAAATAAAACAACAGCGCAGAACCATGCTCCCACGCTGGAAATAGGTACTCCTGCCCCCGACTTCAACTTGCCAGGTGTGGACGGCAAAAGCTATTCCCTGAAAGATTTTGCCAAAGCTCCTGTCCTGGCTATTCTGTTTACCTGTAACCACTGTCCGACGGCGCAGGCGTACGAAGATCGAGTTATTCGACTTGTAAAAGATTACGGCGGTAAGGGTTTGCAGTTGGTGGCAATTTCATCCAATGATCCCTCGGCCATTCGGCTCGACGAACTGGGCTACACGGACCTGAGCGATACTTACGAAGAAATGAAAATCCGGGCGAAGGAGAAAAACTATAATTTCCCCTACCTCTACGATGGCGACACCCAGGCCGTAGCTAATGCTTACGGTCCGGTAGCGACCCCGCACATTTTTATTTTTGACAGAGAAAGAAAACTCCGTTACGTGGGCCGCATCGACGATGTAGAGAAACCGTCCGGTACCCCAAAAAACCAGGACGCCCGCAACGCCATTGAAGCTTTGCTGGCCGGAAAGCCCGTTCCTGTGCCCACAACAAAGACTTTTGGCTGCTCGCTTAAATGGGCTGAAAAAGAGAAAGGTGTAGCTACCGAGCGCGATAAGTGGGCCAAAGAACCCGTTGCTCTGGAAATGATTGACGAGGCGGGTATCAGGAAGTTAATCAATAATGACTCCGACAAATTGCGGCTTATCAATGTGTGGGCTACCTGGTGCGGCCCTTGTGTGGCGGAGTTTCCCGACTTCATGACTATGCATCATATGTACCGTGGCCGCGACTTCGAGTTTGTATCCATTAGTGCCGACAATCCCGATAAAAAAGACAAAGTACTGAAATTTTTACAGGGAAAGTACGCCTCGAATACCAACTACCTCATTAACTTTGAGGATAAGTATAAACTGATCGAAGCCATCGATCCCAACTGGCAGGGGGCGCTGCCCTACACGATCCTGGTGGAGCCGGGAGGCAAGATCGTTTATGCCAAGCAAGGCCCCATCGACCCTTACCAAATGCGAAAGGCCATAGTGGAGAACAAGTACGTGGGGAGGTTTTATTAAATATGGAAAAAAGAATTACAAAAAACTACACGAACGGAGAAGTGACGGTAGTATGGCAGCCGCACAAGTGCATTCACTCTGCCATTTGTTTTCGCGGTCTCCCCGCAGTTTTCGACCCCCAGAAAAGGCCCTGGGTCAACATTCAGGGAGCCGATACTGAAACGATAATTGACCAGGTTGAGAAATGCCCTTCTGGCGCATTGAGCTATCGGTTGGATCGCGCGCAAGCTCGGAACGGGAATCCGGTGGCTCCTGTGAACGAGCCAATCGTGATTGAGATGCAACCCAACGGCCCTCTTTTACTTCACGGAGAAGTTTTGGTAAAGGATTCTTTGGGAAGAGAAGAAAGGAAAAAGAATGTGACGGCCTTCTGTCGCTGTGGTTATTCACAAAACAAACCTTACTGCGATGGAAGTCATGCCCGCCAGGGGTGGGAAAGTTGAGATAATACTTAATAAGAAAAAAGGCTCTATCGAGAGCCTTTTTTCTTATTAAGTATTATCTGTCCAAAGCAATTCCCGTTTCTACCAGCGACGAGCTTCTCTCACTTTCTACCAGGTAAATCGAATCGATCCGCCGAGCCTTTCGCTGTACAATTCTTACCTCCCAGGTGCCCACCAGCTGGGTTGCAGGCTCATAACGGTACAGTACATCCCCCTTTTTGAGTTGCGATACCATCTTCGGTCCGTCAGGCGTGTCGACACAAAGCGCAGGATGCCCTTCCAGCAATTGAGCAGGTATCAACGGCCAGTCTTGGTGGCTAGTGTTGGTTGGCTCGACCGAACGCAGGTATAGCGCTGTGAGCCAATTGGATTTGCCTTTGGTTCGTTTAGCCTTCTGAATCTGGCTTACAGCGCTGTTCTCCGCACTTACGGTTGCTGATTTCTGAGCCTTTACCGATAAAGTGCCTACTGCGAAAAAAAAAAAGAAAGCTAGCGATTTGCTCATAAATAGGGGATTAAATGGGGTACTAAGCAGCGGTTATGCCTCGGAAGGTGAAGGTTTGAAGGCTGCCTTAGTGACCAGATTTGGAATGATGCCCAGTGCCGTAAGCACGGCACCAGCAATGAGGATTGTCGACAGATGCGTGAATAGTGTACCCGTAGACAGGATTCCCAGGATAATTATTGTAGAAAAGGGCAGCGAGAAAGCGAGGATTAGCACAGCCAGTTCTACGTCAAATGTGCGACGCTCCTTTGACATTCCTTTTGATTCTTCGCGCAGATTGAAAACCGAAATGTGAGCAAAGGGCCAGAAACTCGCCGAACTAAGCGGCAGTACTACGGCCAGAAGTACCATGGTCGTGTCGCCGATATTGAACAGCGAAATGAGCGCGGCACTAAAAAACAACGAGATTCCCGCCCGGAATAGCAGCATAGTCATTACCAACCGCTTCCGACCTTCCTTTAACTGGACCGCCAGGCCAATGAAAATCAGGACGAGGGGCGTCATCATGGCGCTGGTTTTGTCAAATAAGTCGGCGATAACGGGCGGTAACGTAGCGTAGCTAACCCCAAAACTAAGCAGTACAATGGCCAGAACCAGCAGAATATTAATGGGTTCCTTCACCAGGCTAAGCAGTAAATCCCTGATCTTCCCTTTCATATCGGTCGATTCATTGACGCTGTTTTTCAGGAACATATTCATCGCGATGATGTATAGGAAAATCAACACGAAAAACTTGTTTCCTACATCGGCCATAGCCGCTTTGGCCAGTCCCTGCTCCCCAAGGAACTCGGCAATGAATGGGAAGGCCGACAGCCCTGGAGCCAGCGAAGGCAAAAGCATCATCAGCGTGCGTCCGGTAGAACTCTCCTTTTCAACGCCGAAAAAATTAAATACCAGTGGGGAAGAATAGTAGACAAAGAAGTTGAATGCCAGGGCGGCAATCGGAATAAAGAAGAGCGAGGCTTCCACATGAATTTTCATCATGGCGATGAAAATCGTTGCGGGCAGGGCCACAGAAAGAATGATTTCCTTGATCCCGTTCAACTGTTCTTTATTCTTGAATTTGCCCCGGATAATAAGACCGAGGACAATCAATAATATCAGGGTAATTGTTTTTTGTAAGGCGTCGCTCATGATAATGGTTTAAGAAAGCTGGTGGGCTGAACGGGCAATAAAAAGACCCTTTGATGGCTGCCTTGAAGTATCGTACAAGCGAGACATCAAATCCATCAAAGGGTCGAAAAAGATAGTATTAACTAATGTCCTGCAGCGCGCTGACGAACATTTTCATTTCGTCCATAGTACCTATGCTGACACGGCAGTAAGTTTGGTCTTTGATGTCGAATGAGCGCACCATGACGCCTTTCTCACCCATCTTCTTAAGGTACTCCTTACCATCCATGCTGATGGGGAACATCACAAAGTTGGTGTAAGATGGAATGTACTTATAGCCCATTTTGTCGAGACTGGCGAACAGGTACTGCTTTGCCTCATGATTGAGTTTGCGGGTATTGTCCTGGAAATTCTTATCATCCATAGCCGCAGAAGCAGCTGCGATCGACGTGTAAGCAATGCCCATACCACCACGCGTAATATCCTGAATCTGATCCAGGAAGGCAGTCTGAGCGGCGATATAGCCTATACGGAGACCCGCCATACCCATAATCTTGGAGAAGGTGCGGGCAATGATGACATTTTTGTTTTTCTGCAACAAACCAACCATACTCTTTGTATCAGCACCTACGGCCAGTTCAATGTAGGCTTCATCAATAAAGATGGGTACTTTCTCGGATACGCGCGAGCAGAAATCTTCCAACTCTTTACCGGGCGTGATCATTGCCACAGGGTTATTGGGGTTACAGATATAGACAAGCTTCGTGTCCTTATCGATTGCCGCCTCCATCGCTTTAAGGTTGTGCGACCAGTCGTCGTTGCAGGGAACGGCTTTCCAGGTTCCTCCCACCGATTTGGCCACGTTCATGAGCGACATGTAGGAAGGATCTGCCGATACAACGTTTCCACCGTTTTTGAAGAGCACGATAGCTACTTTTTCCAGCAGATCGGACGAACCGGGGCCCATCATAATATTCTCGGGCTTCACGCCTTCCTTCTTGGCTATCTTGCCGATCAGGTCGTATAACTCACGCCACGCATAGCGGTTGCCGCCGTTCACAGATTCCTTCACTGCCTCCATCGCCGCAGCGGGAGGACCATAAGGGTTCTCGTTGGCATTCAGCTTCGCGATCATTTTCGAGGCATCCAGTTTCTCGAAGGATTGTCCGTTCAGGAAATGCTCGCGCAGCAACGGGCTGCGGTATATCCGGTTGGAGCGGTCGAGGTAAAGGGGCGCATTGGCGAACGCACCGGCCTTTAGGTGAGGAGCAACGGCCATTCCACCCAGAGTGAGAAGGCCCGATTTCAACAAGCTGCGGCGGTCGATGTTTTGTGACATGGGATTGAGTAGGATTATAAAGGTTGATTTTGTGTAAAGGTTGAAAACTGCATCATTCTTTTGCAAGAACGAAATTAGACACTTTTTTTAAGAATAGAACACATTGACTATTAGGAAATTATTCCGCATAGTTAAAGATTTGTAAAATATTCTAATTTAAACTACCCTAACTGCAATTTTCGTCAGGGAGTCTAGTAAAATGGGCATTACCAGCTATTTAGCTCCGCTCTTTTTAGTTAATATTACTTTGCCTGCACTTGAGATAATCGGGTAAAAGCGATTCCCTTGTAGCTTCCCGACCACGAAATCTTGACCACTGTACCGGCCTTAGGCGACGGAACTCCAAGATCGGCCCAGGTCTTTTCAAGTGACACAACACCCTGTGCATTCGAAGTAACTTCACCCAATGATGTGCCGCTGCGCAATGTAATTTTCATGGGAATGTTTGCCACCGGAATAGAGTCAATACCAATATTCTTGTCCAGAATTCCGCTCTTGTCGAGTTCCAGCAAACGGGCGGTCAGCATGACTTTGCCACTGGCTGGATAAGATACCGTAGGTTCACTTGCGATAGGTGCCCCAAACGAAGCGCCAACGATATCAACCAACACGGGTGCCACTACCCGATCTACAAAGGGGTCATCTACTTTACAGGCAGCGAAAGAAACCGCCACCAACAGTACCAGAGAATATGAAAGTATCTTTTTCATAAATATGAAGTATTAGATATAAGTTATGAGAGCGAGGGTAGCGAACCAGAATCATCCGCCACCCATTGCCAATTATCAATTAATTTTCTGCCCACCAGAGCTTTGTCTTCATGTCGTTTGTTCCGCCGATCAGGCCCACGGCGGCTTCCACATTGGCCTGGTTCAGGGAGTACTCCGAGTTCGGGTAGGGGAAGCGAGTTGGCATAATGCCGTCGTTATCCAGCACAGCGCGGCTATCGAAAGCGGGAAACGCTGGCAACCCCGTGCGACGCTTTTCGATCCAGGCTTCAACACCCTGACCAAAAAGAGCAATCCACTTCTGCTCAAGTACCTTAGCTCGGGTTACCGCCCCGACCTTGGTGAAGTAATCGCCGGGAACTGTCAGGCCGTACTGCGCGAAAGAAGCTGCCACGCCCTTTTCGAAATAGGCCTTGGCGTCGCCGCTGATGTCGCCATCCAGAGCAGCTTCGGCCAGGATAAAGTTCAACTCCGAATAAGTCATGATAACCTCCGGTGCATCGACCTTCACAAAGTAACTACCAATGGTGGAGCTTGTCGCCAGGTAGCCAGTTGCTATAGCATCGGGCAGTCCGTTGGGGTGGCCCTGGTACTTGCCATCCTTATTCGGGTTGGCATATACTGTAATACGCGTGTCGCCAAGCGAGTTTAGCTTGTCAGCCAGAGTCGAACTGATGTTCCAGTCGGTTCGTCCATCCTGCACCATCACCTGATTCCACTCGTTATTGCTGGGCAGTACGGAAGTAGTTTGCAGCGCAGCGTTGTCGGCATTGCTGGTGAAGATGGGGTACTTGTTCGCATCACCCAGGATTTCAGCCATAATGGCTTTTGACTCGGCAGATTTCTTGGCCGCCT
The DNA here is from genome assembly GCA_964500445.1 of uncultured Persicitalea sp. Classification (GTDB taxonomy): domain Bacteria; phylum Bacteroidota; class Bacteroidia; order Cytophagales; family Spirosomataceae; genus Persicitalea. The sequence goes on from CAZCOG010000043.1 coordinate 53,614, forward strand.
GGCGGTTAGCCAACCGCAGCCGCAACGAGTTGGCAAATTTTTTCCACTTCAGAATATCGCCGTTATACAGAATATCCCCGGCGATGGCCGGACCGGAAACCGACAACCTTTCGTTGGCAGTTTTCAGATCATTCAAAAGTCCGGCGTACACCTTTTCCATAGGATCATAAGCAGGCTTATAGATGGGCGTCTCAGCCGTACCAGCCAAGGCCTCCGTGTAGGGAATCGGGCCATACATATCCGTCAGCAGCGAGAACACCCAGGAGCGCATTACCAGGGCTACCCCTTCATAGTTGGCGTTCGGCTTGGTACCATCCGCTTTCGACTGAATAATGATTCGCTGAAAATTCAGCAACGCATCATTGAAAAAGCTTTTCCAGTTGTTAGCTACCAGGGCAGGCGACACGCTGAAATTATCTCCTTCGTTGGAATAGATATTCCGCGTGAAATGCTGTACGTACAGCTCGGCAGCGTCGATGTTAAGCCGCTCGAAGCGGGTGCGCCCCCCCCAGTAGCGGTCAACGGATGACTCGATACCCGAAGGCAGCAGGTACTGCGCCCCGATTTGCGTCGGGCTATTGGGGTTGGTATTGAGTTCGTCGAAGTCTTTGGTGCAGCTCGTAATGCTCAGCGCTCCTACCAAAGCCAGGGATGCAAAAGTTTTTTTATTGATATATTTTTTCATAATCAGGTTGTTAGCTTTCAGCTAAATAAAGACTGCTTTGAAAAATCGTTTCTTGAATTGATGAAAGCAGCCGACTGCTGACTGGGGTGCCCTGTGACGGCAGCCGGCCGATAGCTAATCAGAATGAGAGCGACAGATTTACGCCCAGGCTGCGGGAACTGGGTAGTTCGCCGTAGCCGAAGCCCTGGGCATTGCCGCCCTTAGCGTCGAACTCAGGATCGACGTGCGGGGTATTCTTGAAGATCATCCAGACGTTGCGTCCCACCAGCGACAACTTGGCCGATTGCAGGTGCAGTTTCTGAATCACCGACAGCGGAATGTTATAGCCTAATGACACCTCACGTAGTTTCACATAGCTGGCGTCGAAAATGGCGGCTTCGTGGTAGTTACGGGGGTTATTGTAGCCATACAACTGGTTGGCTGTTACGATGATATCGTTAGGAACATAGCTCTTAGTGCCATCAGCAGCGGTTAGTTCGCGTACGCCCTTCCCAATTACTCCTTCTTCGCGTCCGAGGGCAGTTTCGGCGTATTGGCCTGTCCAGCGCCCCGTACCCGTTCCCTCGTCGTAGATATCTCCTCCTATCCGAACATCCAGCAAGGCGGTCAGGGTAAAACCCTTGAAGTTGAACGTATTGAGCATCCCCCCCGTGAACTTGGGCTGAATGTTGCCAATAATCTGCTGAGTTGACTGCAGACGCGGCAAACCGTTGTCACCGTATACAATCTCTCCATCGGGCGAGCGCAAAAAGGCGTTGCCATACAAAGTACCATAAGGCTGGCCTACCCGGGCCTCAGAGGTCATGCCGCGCTGCGAAGCCAGGATGTAGGTGGTAAGGCCCTCGGCGAGTTCAACCACCTTGTTGCGGTTGCGGGCGTAGTTCAGCGAAACATCCCAGCTAAATCCGTTATCGAGCTTCACGGGTGTTCCTGAGAGGGTCAGTTCGATGCCTTTGTTAGTGATTTCACCCGCATTGAGTAGCCGGGTATTGTAGCCGCTGGCCTTGGAAATTTCTACACCCAGAATCTGGTTGCGGGTGGTTTGCTCATAGTATGTTGCATCCAACCCGACTTTCCCGCGGAAGAAGCGCAGGTCAGCGCCAAATTCCAGTCCTGTTGTGATTTCGGGTTTCAGCGAAGAGTTGGCTATTTGGGTACTTTCGTTGAACTTGGGCAGGGAGCCGTTCCACGATCCATTCGACTCAAATATCTGCGCCAAACGATAAGGATCGGCGTCGTTACCTACCTGGGCCAGGCTGGCACGAACCTTTGCAAAAGTCAAAATATCGCTTTTTACATTCAACAAATCCGACACTACGGCGCTCACCGAGGCCGATGGGTAAAAGTAGGAGCGCGCGCCGCTTGGCAAGGTACTTGACCAGTCGTTGCGGGCCGTCAGGTCGAGGAACACCATGTCGCGCCAGCCAAAGTTGGCCGCAGCGAACAGGCTCTGTACTTCTGATTTCCTGATATCGCTTTCGATCACGTTGCGGCTCGGTACCGAGTTGCCCGCATTATAGATTCCATCTACCACCAGAGCGCCTACGTTGAAGTAGTTGCGCTTGTAAGAATTTATGCGGTCAATTCCCCCAAACTGCACAGTAGTCGAAAAATCGGGTGTGATATCCTTATTGAAGGTAAAAATAAAATCGTGGTTCGTTTCCTGGCTACTCAGCACGGTTTCGCTGTACGCACCGGGCGTTGTGTTGCCATTGCGGGTTCGCTCGAAGTTGGCTACATTGATACGGGTATCCGTGTAGGAATCAGTACCGGTCCGAACCATCAGGCTCAGCGAAGGCAGAATTTTGTAGTTCAGAGCGATGTTGCCCAGCAAGCGGTTTTTGTCGTTGCCGTTAGGGAGGTTTTTCTCAATATAGTACGGATTCGTAAAGTAGGTATGCTGCCAGTTGGGGGGATCGCTATCGGGCGTTTTTCCGGCTACGGCCCGTTGAATGTGTACATCTTCGTATTGCTCATAATCGCGTAGCTGCGCCCAGGACACACTGCGGTGCGACCAGATGAACTGCTGGCCAGAGGTATAACTACGGTTGCGGGCACCCGTGTTGATGTACTCACCCGCCATCGTGATGCTCAGGTTTTTGGCCAGGTTGTATCCAGAATTGATTCGGAAGTTAGTCCGGTGATAATCGTTGTAATACATGATCCCTTTCTGATCAACCCGGCCCATCGACAAGCGGAAAAAGCCTTTGTCATTGCCACCCGAAAGCGCAATACTATTATTGACCGTAGAGCCGGTATTCCAGTACTCTTCCCAGTTGTTGGGCTGCGGCGTGAGCGGGGCCACATCGGTACCTGTCCACCACTGCCGCACCAGGCGGCCATCCATCGGCGCACCCCAGCTTTCATCTGTGCCGGCCGAACCCGCCAACGGGTAACGGTCATCATATACGGCGCGATACTGTTGGATCTGTTCGGGATCGGTGATCGAGCCACTCCATCCATCGTTATACCAGGTACGATAGCCATTGCCTCCGCCATAAGTATTCTGGAAATCAGGCTTGATCCAGGGCCGCTCGAAGGTAACGTTTGAGTTAAAAGCAATACCCAAGCCCTTGGTCCCCTGACCATTTTTGGTCGTAACCAGGATAACGCCATTGGCCGCACGCGAACCGTAAAGCGCCGCCGCGTTTGGTCCTTTCAGTACGGACATTTCTTTGATATCATCGGGATTGATTTCCGAAATACCGCCGCCGAATTGTTTGCTGGCGCTTTGATCCATGGGTACCCCGTCGATGACGATCAGTGGCTGGTTATTGCCGGAAACAGACGAGGAGCCGCGAATCTGAATCGTGGAACCGCTGCCCGGCCCGCCGTTGGACTGAATGCGGACACCCGCAATTTTACCCGACAGCCCGTTGACCACATTGGTGGATCGCGATTCGGTCAGGCTGCTGCCCTTGACTTCCTGCACACTATAACCCAGCGCTTTCTTCTCACGCTCAATACCGAAGGCCGTCACGACTACCTCGGCTAATTGGCGAGTGTCAGTGGCGAGCTGAATCTCAAAAGTGGTCTGGTTGCCAATAGGAACTTCCTTAGGCAGAAAACCCACAAACGACACCACCAAAATACCGTCGCCTGGTACTTTCATAGTAAATTTACCATCCGCGTCGGCATTGGCCCCGATGTTGGTGCCTTTATAAATAAGGGAAGCACCTGGCAGGCCCTGCCCGTCTTCGATGGCGGTAATCGTGCCGCTCAGTGTCCGGCTCTGAGCAAAGCTCAGCGTTGAACACAGGCACACCGCGAAGAGCATTAGTACAGTTTTCCTCATCTGCGTTTTTTTAGGTTAAGAAATTGGTGAAAAATAAAACTGATGGCTGTGGTAGCTCGGGCCGATCGTGGGCCGCACACACGGGCGACTGAACCCCACAACCATCAGTTAATTGAAATTATTATGTATTGAAATTTAAGCACTTAGCCCACTTTATTTTGGTGGATATTCTCGATAGAAAAATTTGTATTGAAGAATCATGAGTATCAGGTTTCTGTAAAAAAAAGAACAAAAAGCCTCCTGCCCGGATAACTGTACGTTTACCCGAGTAACCAAAATTCTGTCTGGAACTGAAACTTCATGGCCCGCCCGGAGTGGTTGCTACTGGCAGCTGAATTTTAATAATTCGCCAGCGCGTTTACTCTCGGATTCTGCCCGGCAGTGTTTCGAGTGCGGCTGGAAACATTGCCTATATTGAAAGACCT